>NZ_JBXWSO010000009.1:0-118358 GCF_059613465.1 Ruegeria sp. SAZA006 | reverse complement strand
GGCGCAGATCCTGATCGAACAATGGAGGAGGCACTACAACACGAAACGACCACACAGCGCCTTGGGTTACCGCCCACCGGCACCGGAAACCATCGTCCAGATGGACCAAAGGCCGGCGATGCACTAACACTCGAACTGGACCACTCGGGTGGGGCTGATCAGTGCTTTGTCGAAGAGATCAGTCGTTACCGAGCTTCGTGGAAGAACAGTCCATTCAATTCGATGGTTTGAAGCATCCCATGTTGCGTCGAGCAACCCGATTACAGGATGCATCATCAGGCGGCCCAAGGAAACACGCGAAACTGGCACGCCACCATCAATAAGCCTTTGACTTAACTGCTCGACTAGCCCGCCAAGGTCAGCATCAAAAAAGGCCAGCTTTTGCAGCCAATCTGCAATGCGGTCGAAAACATCCGCCATAACGTACACCTCTGCCACCATCTTGTTACAGCCGGAGGCTCGTGTCATTTGGTTTGTCTTCGAACTCTCAATTCTCTTGCAATTGGTTTGGAAATTCTGACACGCGTACGCTCCCGATACTCAGACGAACGTCAGGTTCGAGCCCCAAGTGACCGATGCTGCGCGATCGACCGACGGCGGCTGTGCGCAGAAAGCTGACTTTACAAAGTCTCGCGCTCGGCCCATCGAGGATGAATATCAACTGGCAAATTTCTGCCGGGAAACAGGCCGGGCTCTTTTCTTAAGCCACAAGATCGCCATAAAACTAGTCAACTCCACAAACCGTCAATGTAATTTCTTGAAAAACAGCGACAGCAAAACGAATACGAAACGGCGGCGCATGCGAGGTACTGCTCGCGCTGCGTTTGCGATGGGGCTTATTGCTCTTGTTTCTGCCTGCGCTCAGGGCTCAAGCGACGCGGATCTCGATCCAGAACGTCAGGCTATGGCATTGCGCGAGGTCTCTCAAAAACAAGCTCGAGGGCAAAGGGTATGGTGCGTACCCTACGCACGTAACCTCAGCGGTATCGAAATTCGCGGAAACGCCAAGGACTGGTGGGGGAAGGCGCGCAATACTTTTGAGCGAGGCAATGAACCGGTTGTTGGTGCGGTCATGTCATTTCGAGCAACCCGAGGGATGCCGCTTGGTCACGTGGCCGTCGTATCCGATGTCGTCACTGACAGAGAAGTCATCGTGAACCACGCCAACTGGCACCGCAACAAGGTATCATTGAAAATGGGCGTCAAGGATGTATCCAAAAACAATGATTGGACATTGGTCCGCGTTGAAAGCCATCCGGGCCGGTATGGCAGCTTCTACCCGGTGAACGGGTTCATTTATCCTAAAGTTGGCGAATAAATTTATTCAATTGTGAACCGCATACTGTGCGTATCCGACGGATGGGTCACAAGCGGCTCAGCAGTGCACGCGGGCCAGTGACGGAAAAGGTCCGCAAATCGGATAATCTTCGCGGTAGAGCGAATGACCGCATCGAGCCCCCCGTAGAAGTGAAGAATTTACGCTGCGAGCGCTCGTAGCAAGATTACCCGCCGCACCGCCGAAAATCACCCGCTGCATGACAGAAGAAAATGCGGCCGTGCAGGCAGAACGCAGCGAGATTGCGATCCGGAATGACCGGGTCCCGGGGCAAAACAACCGCTCTCGACATACGATTCAGCCAGTAAGTCGGATGCAAATTTGCAAAAACTCGCGGCCGCTCACTCCTCCCTCTAAAATCACTTCAACCTGGAGCAATCTCTTACCAATCGAGACACCTTGAAGCTGACATGCAACGCTACCCTCGGCGAGTGGCGCGAGCTTGGTGCAGCAAAAAGGCAGCTATTTGGGGCTGGCCGAGAATGCTTTGGGTTTGTTTGATGACACTCTCTTGAAGCTTTTTGAACACCGAAGCGACGACAGGTTTTTACCGCCGCTTCGCCATTCCGCGAACTCAGTTCAGGACTTTAGGTAGGTGTTAAACCAATCAATGGTGCGGTCCCAGGCCAAGTTTGCCATTTCCTCGTCATAACGAGGCGTGCTGTCGTTATGAAAGCCGTGGTTGGCATTTTCGTAGATGTAGGCCTCGTAAACCTTATTATTGGATTGCAGCGCAGCTTCGAATTCCGGCCAACCTGCGTTGATGCGTTCATCAAGCTCTCCCATCTGAATCAGCAACGGTGCCTGAATTTTAGCCACATCCTCAGCGGCCGGCTGCCGGCCATAGAATGGCACGCCGGCGGCCAATTCGGGGTAGGCCACGGCAATTGCGCTGACCACACCACCGCCATAGCAGAAACCTACAGCGCCAACTTTCCCAGTACAGTCTTCCCGGTTCAACAGGTATTCGAAGCCATTGAAGAAATCATTCATCAGCTCAACCCGGTCGACGGTCTTCTGCAACTCGCGCCCATCAGCGTCGTTACCGGGATATCCGCCCACCGACGTTAGGCCGTCGGGAGCCAGTGCCATAAAGCCTGCTTTCGCCAAGCGTCGCGCCACATCTTCGATGTAGGGATTCAGGCCGCGGTTTTCGTGTATCACGAGCACCCCGGGCAGGGGTTCTTCCACACCAGCGGGACGAACAAGGTAGCCTCGGACATCACCCGTTCCGTTCGGAGAAGGGTAGGTTATGTAGTCTGCGTGGATATCGGGATCGTTGAACGACACCTGCTGTGCCAGCGCATAGTTCGGACTGAGCATGTTCAATAACGCGGCAGCCGTTAAGCCGCCAACCGCGAATTTTCCGGCGCGGTCCAGAAATTGGCGTTTGGTGATCTTTCCGTGCGCATAATAGTCGTACAGATCCAGCAGTTCCTGATCGAAGTCTTTTGCCGTCATGCGAGTCATGGTCAATCTCCTGATGAGGTGGTGGTTCAATCCATGGGATACTATCAGTTCAAAGGGTTATGGTTTGTTCGAAGTTCTAGGCAGGTCGGCTAAGATATTGCCGATGCGGATTCCTTTTTTGTGTGCTGATCGCGCAGAACGTTCTTTTGGACTTTTCCCATGGTGTTTCGTGGCAACTCTTGGACGAGTTCGTAGCGACGCGGATGTTTGAAGCGCGACAGCCTTTCCCTGATGATTGATGCAATCTGATCCGTGTCGAGCTCTACGCCTGGCTCAGCAACCAGAGCGGCGATGATCTTTTCCCCGAAGTCGTTGTCAGGGACGCCAAAAACTGCCGACTCCAGTACGCCATCGATGTCGTTTAAGACGTCTTCGATTTCCTTGGGGTAGACGTTGTAACCGCCTGTGATGATAAGGTCTTTTGAACGACCTACAATCGACAGGTAGCCATCCTCGCTGTATTTACCCAGATCCCCGGTGATAAAGAATCCATTCTCGCGAAGTTCTGCAGCGGTTTTTTCAGGCATCTGCCAATAGCCTTGGAAAACATTAGGGCCGCGTATTTCGATCATTCCTACCGCCCCTCTGGGCAGTTGCTCGCCGGTTTCAGGATCAGTGACGATCACCTCGATGCCGGGCAATGCCATTCCAACAGTTCCTGCGCGACGTTCGCCAATATAAGGGTTCGAGGTGTTCATGTTTGTCTCGGTCATACCGTAGCGCTCTAGGATGCGGTGGCCTGTGCGCGCTTCGAACGCCTGATGGGTTTCGGTCAGCAATGGGGCAGAGCCCGACACGAACAACCGCATGTTCCCCACGATCTCTTTGGTGAACCCGTCATCCGCCAGCAATCGAGTGTAGAAAGTGGGGACACCCATTAGAAGGGTTGAATGCGGTAGTTCCTCCAAGATCAGGCCAATATCAAATTTTTCCATCAGCCGAACCTCGGACCCGGCGACTAGTGATGTGTTCATCGCCACGAAAAGCCCGTGCGTGTGAAAGATCGGCAGCGCGTGAACCAAGCGATCGTTGTTTGTGATAGCCCACAAATCCGCGAGAGCTTGCGCATTGGTCAAAAGGTTCTGGTGGCTCAACATTGCGCCCTTAGAGCGACCCGTGGTTCCCGACGTATAAAGCAAAGCCGCAAGGTCGTCCGGGGCGCGATCAACGGTTTCAAACTCGCGGGGCTGCGCGTCAGCCTGGCGGCTTAAGCTTGATATTTCACCACCAAGGGTAAGCAGCCTTGCGCCATACCGATCCGCCAGTGTTTTGATCTCGGCTGCGTCGTTGTCGTCGCAGACGATCACCGCAGGCTGGGCGTCAGATGCGAAGTAGTCCAATTCTGCCATTGTGTAAGCAGTGTTTAGCGGCAAATAGACAGCACCTGCCTGAACTGAAGCAGCATAGAGTGCAATCGTATCGGCCAACTTTGGGGCCTGCACAACGATGCGGTCGCCAGGAGAAACTCCGTTGTTCTGCAAAACATGCGCGATCTGTGCCGCGCGTTTCAGAAACGCGTCATATGACACTACCTCTCCGTCATCGAGTAGCAGGAACGGAACCTCGTTTCCCGCGTGGTGGGCAAACAAGCTGTCGTAGAGAGTGTTAGTCACGCTGGATTTTCCTCTGGTCTGGCCGCAAGTACTGCGGTTGAAGCCGCGCGCACGGAACGCGAGGTTTCGATTGTGGCGTGCGCCACAAATTCTTCGTGGTTACGTTCAGTCTTTTTCAAGTCGTAAAGGTAATTGACCATTGCGCCGCCGGATTGGGATCGTCCGTTCTGCGACGGATCGGCCCCGGCATGCAGTTCGTGAAGCTCGGCGCCATTGCCCAGGTGAAAGCGGGCCACAGGATCCAGCGGCATCCCATCTTCGCGCTTGGCGAGTAACAGGTATCGGGCGGCCATCGCCCGCACGTCCTGCGGAGGGGCTGTTCCCGCAAGTACGGCTTCGGCAGCATGGCCATGCTCGGGATGCCCTGTTTCGCCAGCTAACCACCGGTTCATACCAGGTATCGGAGACAAGGTCACAAATGTGTCGAGGCCCGGAAGCTCTCGCGAGAGTTCGGTCACAACCTGTTTGATCAGCAGGTTTCCAAAGCTGATACCCGTTAAACCCCTCTGGCAGTTTGAAATTGAGTAGAATGCGGCGATTGTTGCCTGTTCTGGTTCGATCGGTTCTCGAACTTCGGACAAAAGCACATCAATCGCGTTCGGAATCTCAGTCGTCAAAGCCACTTCGACAAAAATCAGCGGCTCATCCGGCATTGAGGGATGAAAAAACGCAAAACAGCGACGGTCGGGAGGGAATAGCCGGCGCCGCAGGTCGTCCAGATCATGAATCTGATGGACGGCCTCATACGCGACGATCTTGTCCAGAACGCGGGCTGGTGTATCCCAACTGATTTGTTTGAGGACTAGAAAACCCCGGTTGAACCAGCTTCGCAGTAAATGCACGAAATCTACATCTGTGCGCTTGAGTTCGGGGTTGGATTTGAGAAAACGCAACAGGTCAACGCGCGTTGCCACAAGCTCTTGCGTCGCGCCGGAGGGTTGATTCAGACGGCGCAGCAATTCTTGCCGTTTGGGTTCGGCCGCCTCGCTAAGCTTTTTATACAGATCGACACTTCTATACTCGGCATAATGACGCGCCGTCTCAGACAGTAGATCCGCGTCTAACTCAAGCTGGTCATTCAAATAGGCGAAGAAGTCCAGTTTTTCCGGGTCGTCCAAGGTCTGGTATCGATCCAGTATCGTTGATGCGAGCGCGAAACCTGATACTTCACCTTCCGCAGATAAAAGTGCTTCACATAGCTCCGATACGGATCGCTTGTCATCTATGCCCCGCTTTTTGCCGGGGCGGTCGAACAGCTGATCAAGCAGATCGCCCAGAAACCAGTTCCTCTGCATTTCACGACTCCATCTGACTGCTCAGATAGTCACCTGTTCGACGGTAATGATCGATCAAATGCCGGGTTGCGCTTTCTGCATCGCGATCCAGTGCTGCGTCCAAAATTTCCTGATGCTCTGCGTTGATATCGCGCTTTTTGTAACTCGACCCGCCAGCCGCCAGATAACGATAGCGGATGTTCAGATCGTAAAGCTGCGAGCAATACCGCAAGAGTAAAGGAAGCCTCGCATTGTCCAACAAGGCCATGTGAAACGCCTTGTGTGCGTCTTCAAAGTCGTGTGCCCCTTTTTGGCTCGCCTTCTTCATATGGTGGTGCCGCAAAACAAGCCTGTCTTCCCAGGCTGAGTTTGCATTGGCGATGGACGTACGCAACGCGGTTTCTTCAAGATTGCATCGCAACATAAGGATTTCCTCGAAGTTGCATTTGCTAACTGGTGCCGCCCTGAAGCCGCGCTGGTCAATTCGTTCCACCAACATATCCGATGTCAAAAGGCTTAGTGCTTCGCGAACCGGGCTTGCGCCGGTGTCCAGCATCCCGCGGAGCTGTTCGATCTTGAGCTTTTGACCGGGCGGCAGCTCGCCAGTCAGGATCATTTCGCGCAGTTTTCGATACGCACCATGAGTGGCGGATGTCTCTTTGCCCTCGGTATCAAGCATGGCATCCATGTCTGGCATTCCCTTCTTCGTGGCGCAGTCTATTGGGAGCTCTTAGCTGAGCGTGCTCGTTCCAGTCGATAGTCCGATTGAGATGTTCAGCGAGCCCTCGTTTATCAGCCATCGCCGAAGTACAAAGCTGCGTGCCCCGCTTTTGTGCATCGGGTCATCTTCTGCAAGCTTTCGGGCGGCTTCGAGACTGTCGGCCCTATAGATGATGAGGCCAATGCCCTGCATATGCTGGCCGGTTTCATCCGACATGGGACCTGCAAAAGCCAGCTGCCCTGTATGTTCAAGCTTCGCCTGATACGCCAGGTGATCCGGCAGTGAAGCCTTTACGTCTTCGGGTGCTTTGGCTGGCGTGCTCAGTGCGACGTAAAGCTCCAAAGCAAGCGCACCGCGGCTTTTTGCTTCTGATTTGTAGTCTGCCCAAGCAACCATTCGCGGCCTCCAAAAATATCGATATTATTTGACATATGGCAAAATAGTCGGCAAAAATCAAGCAAGCTAACATGGAAGGTGACAATGAAATACCTGGTGGGAGAGACTTCGGAAGGCACAGCGGTTTTTGCCGTGAACGGTGAAAACGCAGTGAATCTAACGGCTTTGGACCCTGCCGTCGGTTCCGACTTGATGGGTTTGATCAGCAAGCCTGGCCTGGCCGACTCGCTGGCTGAAAAAATCACCTCGGCAGATAGTGTGCCGTTATCCTCAGTCACACCGGCGTTGCCCGTGGCGTCACCCGGCACGATCATTTGTATGGGTTTGAACTATACGGATCACATCAAAGAGGGCGGCTACGACATCCCCGAATATCCAACGCTGTTCATGCGCGGTAAGAATTCGATCATGGCGGCAGGCCAGCCTATGGTGCGGCCTGCGTGTTCGGAAAAACTCGACTACGAAGCCGAACTAATGCTGATCGTTGGAAAACGCGGCCGCCATATCTCGCAGCAGGACGCGCTGGATTATGTCTTTGGCTACACTGTATTCAACGATGGTTCGCTGCGGGACTATCAGCGCAAAACCGTTCAGTGGACGCCCGGCAAAAACTTTGATGACACGGGCGCGGTCGGTCCTTTCACCGTGACGCCGGATGAGTTGCCGGAAGGGGCATCAGGTCTGAAGATCGAAAGCCGTGTGGGCGATGAAATCCTGCAAAGCTCGAATACGGCCAACATGATCTGGGGGGTCCAGCAGGTAATTGCGACGATTTCGGAATATACCACTTTGGAGCCGGGGGATCTGATTGCGCTGGGCACGCCGCCTGGTGTGGGACACGCCAAAAAGCCCAATCCCCGTTGGTTGAAGCCCGGCGAAACCGTCGAGGTCGAGATTGAAGGCATTGGAATTTGCGCCAGCCCAGTCATTGACGAAAAAGACGCCAAGTCAAAGGTCGCCGCAGCATGACCGCACCAACCGAGGCAGAGCTGGAAGCACTGCGCGCCAAGGCGCAGCAAGATCATCGTGATCTGCGCCAGCGCATTCCGCGGTTGTCCGACGATGCAATCGCCTTGATCCTTCGCGAGTCCAGGTCTCACTATGCCTGGACCGACCAGCCGGTTTCTGACGATCTGCTCGAAGAGATTTACGACATCACGATTAACGGCGCGACCAGCATGAATACGCTGCCCGCCCGCTTCGTTTTCGTGAAAAGTGCCGAAGGAAAAGAGCGGCTTGCCAAGTCGTTGAAGTCGAAGAACGTGCCAAAAATGATGGATGCGCCGGTCACGGCGATCATTGCCTATGACATGGACTTCTGGAAGGAATTGCCTTTTCTTTTCCCGCACGAAGACCGACGGCCATTGTTTGAGAACAATCCCGAATATGTAGCCGATACAGCGTTTCGCAATGGAACGCTTCAGGGCGCTTACTTCATGATCGCCGCCCGAGCTGTAGGGTTGGATGTCGGTGCTATGTCCGGCTTTTCGAACAAGATCGTCGACGAGGAGTTCTTTGCAGGAACAACGCTCAAGTCGAACTTTTTGTGCAATCTGGGCTACGCAGATGAAACGGGACTGTTTCACAAGCTGCCTCGCTTCCCATTCGAAAAGGTTTGCTCTTATGCATGAGGAGGTGACCCAGTGGCCATGAAATTGAAACCTGTCGTCACGTACCGCACGACAGCTCAATGCCCGACGCACGCGCGTACCGAAATTCCCATTCGTGATTTGGATGTTGTCGTCGACGAACCGGTCGAACGGGGCGGAACAAATCTTGGCCCGTCTCCGACCGAAACCGCGATGGCAGCGCTGATCGCCTGCACCAACGTCATTGGGCACAAGAATGCGCACCGTTTGGGAATTGATCTTGGCACAGTGACGATAGACGCGAAATGCAGGTTGGATCGGCGCGGCGTCCTAATGGAAGAAGAGATCGATGTTCCGTTTCCGGAAATCGTACTCACCGTAAATTGTGAAACACCCGCCAGTCAGGAGGAGCTGACACGCGTTGGTGAGGAAACGGCCAAATACTGTGCCATCGCAAAGCTGTTCGAAGCGGCAGGCACTGACCTGACCGTCAACTGGGTCAAAACAAGCAGCTAAAAGTCAATAGACCCGACTTTCTGGGAGGAGAGAAATGAAAAACTGGACCAAACGCAGCCTTGTTGCGGCTGCTGTGGCAAGCGTCATGGCGATGCCTGCCAAGGCGGAAGAGACCATTTCAGCCGTTGTGATTGATGGGTACCCAGATCGGGCCCTATGGGTGAAGGAATTCACCAATTTCTTCATTCCAGAAGTGGACAAGCGGCTGGCTGAGTCCGGTAACTACAGGATGAATTGGCAAGAGAACTATGGCGGTTCGATCGTCAAGCCGAAGGGTGTTTTGGAAGGTGTCCAGCTTGGCCTTGGAGATATTGGGATCGTCACAACGATCTTCCATTCGTCAAAGCTTCCCAGTCAGGGTATCTCGGGTTCGACGCCCTTCGTTGCATCCGACGCCCGTGCTGTGGCCAAAGCCGTGGATGAAATCGCGCGTGAGTTCCCGGCGATGCAAAATGAGTTTGCCGCACAGAACCAAGTTTACCTGGCAACTGGTGTCGTGCTCGATACCTATCAGGTTTTCTGTACAGAGCCGGTTTCGGCTGTTTCAGATCTGGAAGGCCGAAAAGTGGCCGGAGCTGGACTGAACCTCAGATATCTTGAAGGCATCAAAGACGCGGCCGGGGTACGTGGTGGCCTGACCGATTTCTACAATATGCTTCAAACTGGCCTGGTTGATTGTGCGATGCTTTGGCCAGAGGCCGCCAAAACATTCAAGATCGCCGAAGTGGCTCCTTACATGCTCAAAGCTGACTTGGGTGCGGTGAATTCCAAGACGATAACTGTGAATTCTGACTATTGGGCAAAGTTGCCGGACGAAGTCAAAGACGTTCTTAAGGCCGTCGCCATCGACTACCGTGATCATGTGGCCGGTATCGCCATGGACCGCGCCGCGGCCTCAAGGGATGCCTATACCGAAGCCGGCGGAACGATTGTCGAAGTTTCGGACGAAGAACGAGCGGCTTGGGCCAACGCTATGCCAAATGTTGCACAGGAATGGGCAGCCACCCTGAATGAAAACGGAGAACAAGGCGACGCGATTTTGGCCGCTTACCTCGGCAAGCTGCAGGACGCCGGTTTCACCGGAGTTCGTGACTGGACGGCCAAATAACCAGTTGGCGATCCACGAAAGGGGCCTCTCATGCTGAAGACCGCAGTTGCTGGCTTGTCGCGGGTCGCCAATTCGCTTGCAATCGCCGCCAACGCATTGGGTACGCTCGTCGTCCTTGCGCTGGTGGTCATTCTGAATGTTGACGTCATTGCACGGGGTCTGTTTTCGGCCCCGCTGCGCGGAACCTATGAGATGGTGCAATTCTCGGTCGTGATGATCGTGTTCCTGCAGCTGGCCGACGTGGTCAGAGTGGATCGATTGACACGCTCGGACGGGTTTTTGAACCTGCTACACCATCGTCGCCCCGGTCTGACAGCCAATCTCAGGCGCATCATCAACGCGATTTCCGCAATCTTCATGGCCCTGATCGCTTATGTAACCTTCCCGGAATTTCTTCTTATGTGGGAGACACAGGACTACTTCGGAGTACCGGGTCTTTTCACATTGCCTTGGTGGCCGGTCAAACTGGTCATCGCGTGCGGTACCGCGCTTGCCTGCGTGATCTTCCTGCTCAAGGTCATCACGGCGCAGGACCGCCCGCAACTTGTCCGCACCCCAGAGCATGACGAGGCCGCAAAATGACTCCGATCGAGATTGGCCTGATCTCGGTCATCGCCATCGTCTTTCTGATTTACGCGGGCGTTTACATTCCTATCGCTCTGGGCGTGGTCTCGTTCGTGTCGATCTGGCTGATGCGGGACAACTTCACGCTTGCGCTCAACCTGTTGAAAGTGGCGGTTGGCGATAGTGCGATGGAGTATAGTTTTGCGACCATCCCGCTGTTTACTTTTATGGGGCTGATTGTTTCGAAGGCGGGTTTGGGTAGAGACATTTACGAAGTCATGACCATGCGGTTTCGAAAGGTCAAAGGCGGTATCGGTATGGCAACTGTCGGAGCCAACGCCGTCTTTGCCGCAGTTACCGGTTCGTCAATTGCATCTGCGTCCGTTTTTACCAAAGTCTCGGTCCCGCAAATGATGGCGCAGGCTTATAACCCGCGCTTTGCGGTTGGGGTTGTAGCCGGGTCTTCGGTCTTGGGGATGATCATCCCGCCGTCGGCAATGCTGATCATCTATTCCTTCGTCGCCGAACAATCCGTTGGGGACATGTTTCTGGCGGGGGTCATTCCTGGGATTATGCTGGCAATCGCTTATGTCGGCGCAATTTGGGTCATGGGGCGCTTCACCCCAGCTTTCGTCGGTGGTCGTGTTGTTGAAGACACTGAGTGGATTTCTGGGCGCGAGATCGCCTCCAAGACACTGCCGACACTGTTCATCATTACCATCGTTCTTGGTGGTATCTATACGGGTTGGTTGACAGCAGTAGAAGCAGGGGCCGCCGGGGCTTTTTTCGCGCTAATCATAGCGGTTGCCCGCAAGTCGATGTCACCACGCGCATTCTGGGACGCGTTGCTGGAAACCGGGCACATCACGGCGGCGATCCTGTTTCTGATTACGGCGGCTTCAATATACAGTCGAATGCTGGGACTGGCGGGGTTGCCCAATCAGTTGCAGGACTTGCTGGCAGGGAATTCCGCATCTTTCTGGTCGATCATGCTGCTCTATGTTCTGTTGATGCTGTTTCTGGGAACATTGCTCGACACAGCGTCGATCATTCTGATCGTTGTTCCGTTGTTCCTGCCCATGGCTGAAGCGCTGGATATGTCGCTGATCTGGTTCGGCATTATCACCGTGGTTGGAGCCGAAATCGGGCTTTTGACACCACCTTTGGGTATATCCTGCTTCGTTATCAAATCCACGATCAACGATGACCGAATATCGCTCAAGGATGTGTTCATGGGCGCACTTCCCTTTGCGTTCGTGATGCTGATCGTTCTGTTCATTCTGATTGAGTTCCCGATCCTCAGCCTTGCCCTGATTTAAGGAGGCCAAGATGCGCTCTGTCACCAAAGACAATATCACTGACGTCTTCATGGGGTACCTGTCCAAAGACACCGATCCACGGATGCGCGAAATCATGGGCTCTCTGGTCAAACACCTGCACGATTTCGCACGGGAAACCAACCTGACGCATGACGAGTGGCGGGCCGGGATTGCGTTTCTGGAAGGCTGCGCCGCGGTGGAAACCGAGGATAGGCATGAATTCGTGCTAGCCTCGGACGTGTTGGGCCTGTCGTCATTGGTTGACATGCTGCATTCCAGCCCTGACGCGACCAGCTCGTCTGTGTTGGGTCCATTTCACGTCTCGGGCGCCCCCCCGCTGCCGATCGGTGGCGATATGAAACGTAACTATGGAGGGCCGGTTCTGCTGGCCGAAGGCGTGATCCGGGATACAAGGGGCAATCCGATTGCGGGTGCCGAGCTCGACATCTGGCAAACAGCGCCAAACGGGCTCTACGCCAGTCAGGATGAGGAACAGGATATCTACTCTTTTCATGGCTTGATGACGGTCGGCTCAGATGGCCGTTACGCTTTCACCACGGTCAAACCAGTGGAATACACGGTGCCATCTGATGGGCCAGTCGGAGACATTCTGCGAGCCTGTGGTCGCCATCCCTGGCGACCGTCGCACCTGCATTACATCGTCAAAGCTCCCGGTTATCGGACTTTGGTGACCGAGGTATTTCCCGACGATGATCCCTATCTGGATGAAGACACGGTGTTTGGCGTGCGCGACGATCTAGTGATGACCTATGTTGAACGCCCAGCTTCTGAATTTCCTGATGGCATGGAGCTTTCTGGTAAGATCACTGAATCTTTCTTGCATGTGAATTTCGACGTGACGCTTGCCAAGGACTGATTGACAGATAGGAGGCTTGAGGTGCTGAAACGTATCTTCATTTTGGGCGCTGTGCTGTTTTGCAGTGCCGCCATCGCACAAGAGCGGCCCATCTTCGACGCGCATATTCATTACAGCCACGACGCCGTCGAACTGGTGCCACCAGAACAGGTGGCTAAAATCCTTCGGGATGCGGGAGTGCGGAAAGCGCTAGTTTCCAGCTCAGACGACAATGGCACTCAGCTGTTGTTGGCCGCGGCACCGGACATCGTCGTTCCAGCGTTGCGCCCGTACCGTCGTCGCGGCGAAATCAACACCTGGATGCACGATGAAACTGTAATTGACTATCTGGAAAAAAACCTGGCCAAAAACGACTACGAAGCTGTCGGCGAGTTTCACGCTTACGGCGACGATATCAAAACGCCGGTCATCCAGCGTATGATTGCACTGGCCAAAGAGCGGAACCTCATTTTACACCACCACGGTGATCGAGAGGCAGTTGACCTAATCTTCGAAACTTGGCCAGAGGCGCGGGTTTTGTGGGCGCATTCTGGCTTTGATGACCCGGCCAGTGTGTCTGACGCGTTGGATGCCTATCCCAGGCTTTGGGCGGACTTGGCTTTTCGGTCGGATATGGTGTCACGCGGCCGTTTAGATCCGGATTGGAAGGCCGCGTTCGAGGCGCATCCCGATCGGTTCATGGTCGGTACGGACACATTTGCGCCGGAACGTTGGTACTATGTTGGCCCCCACGCAGATTTTTCGCGTGAATGGCTGGATCTGCTGCCGGATCGGATCGCAGACAACATCGCCTATGCCAACGCTGAACGTTTGCTGGCATCAGAATGATCCGTTGGGTTGTCTGGCTTCTTGCTTCACCTGGCGCAGCAATTGCTTGTGACGCTGTGGGGCAACGCATGGGGTCGGAAGCCCCAGATGCGCCTGAGGTTTACTTGGATGTCATCGAAATTCCGTTGGCCAAACCGTTTTCCGTTCTGATTTCAGTCTGCGGTGAAGCAACAGCACATGAGATGCATGTTGATGCAATCATGCCCGCTCATCAGCACGGGTTGAACTACGCTCCCGAAGTTTCGCCATTGGGCGACGGAAAGTTCAGGGTCGATGATTTGCTGTTTCACATGCCGGGACTTTGGGAACTGCAGGCTGACGTTGATATTGGAGGGCGATCGTTGTCCTACACGTCAGAGATTACGCTCAAATGAAGTTCTGGGCTTTAACCGCGCTAATGACGCTTCCGGTTACTGTACACTCAGAAATTCTATTGTCCGAAGAGGAAATACAGCAAACGCTTTCCTTCGGGCCGTGGCCGCCAACATACCAGCCAGACCCCAGTAATCGCGTTTCAGGTGACATAAGAGCTATTTCGCTCGGCGCGGCTTTGTTCAACGATCCGGTGCTGTCGGTAGACGGCGCTTTTTCTTGCGCGAGTTGTCACGACCCCGAACAGGCATTTGCAACATCCGAGACGCGGGCGCTCGGCCGTGTCAGGTTGGATCGGAACACCCCATCCCTGAGAAACCTTGCGGGTCTGCGCTGGTACGGTTGGGGCGGCAAGAGCGATAGTCTCTGGGCAGCAAGTCTGCATCCGATCATCGAAGAACAAGAGATGGCTCATAGCAGCGAAAGTCTAAAGGCGGCAATTTCCGAGAGTTCTTATGCTGCTGATTTTGAGTCCATTTTTGGCAATATCCGAAATCAAGACCCGGAGTTGGTGCTGGTCAACACTGCCAAGTCTCTATCAGCCTATTTGGAGACGCTTAGAACCGAGCGGACACAATTTGACAGTTTCCGCGATGCGCTGGAACGCGGAGATCTGTTGGCGGCTGCGAACTATCCCGAAGCTGCTCAGAGAGGTCTAAAGCTCTTTCTGGGGCGCGGGAAATGTGCCCTTTGCCACAATGGCCCGGCATTTTCCAACAATGAATTTCACGACGCCGGGGTGCCTTACTTCCTAAGCGAAACCGAAGTCGATGAAGGACGGTTCGGCGGGTTGAACTTCCTGTTTTCAAGCGTCTACACACTGGACGGGGAATGGAACGACGATCCCGCCAAGCAAGGTGCATGGGCGGTTCGCAGTGTGCGTAGGCGTCATTCTGATTTTGGGACCTTTCGTACGCCAAGCCTGCGAGGTGTGGCTGAAACTCCGCCCTACATGCACGACGGCAGTCTGATCGACTTGGATGCGGTGGTCCGGCACTACAGCGAGCTTGATACCGAAAGGCTGCATGCCGACGGTGAGGCCATACTTTCGGAACTGAGCTTGTCCGAGCAGGAGATCGCTGATCTCGTTACGTTTTTGGAGACTTTGTCCGACGTTACATGGCGTTGAAATACTCTATTTCAGCCTAAGTGCCGCCCGAGTTATGCGGCACGCCGCATTTGGTTGACCCCATCTCCACGTCAGAGAGTGTGGCCATCAAACCAAGGTCGTTGCTGTCGTCCGAATGATCTATGCCGAATACCTTGTCGGCTACCGTGGTTGGGCCGTTCCCGAGTGAAATATCGTATTGCTCCAGCGCCTACCCACAAAAACTCTCGTCACGGGTCGCTTCGCATCCTGCAAGGCTGCACTAAGGCAATTGGGTTGGGCGCTATCAACAAACGGCAAATGGGCAGGTGACTCAACAACCACCTCGAGAATTCCCACCTGCCGTTTCGACGACTCGACCTCGCGTTACAGCGTTTCAAACACATGCGATATCTATAGAAATTTGCCGCCTTCAAATCCTCTGAATTTGACCACCTCAACTAGGAAAGATCGCTAACCAGCCCGGGCACCTTCAGGCTGATCCGCGCCGCCGGTCTCAGCGAGTGGTGTCAACTCTGTTCCGGACGGGTTTGGGGTTGCCGCGGTAAACTGAGACTAATTCGAATTCGCCTGACAGCGCCGCTACTCATTCCCGCCACCCTGCACTTAACTTTTCCGTCACGGGTTTCTGTCGACATTACCGTGGGTTGTGCCGCCTTCCTCAATCGGAGACGGCCCGATTTGCAGATTGAGGGCGCATTCTCGATGCAAGTCTCTGTTCCTTTTTTCGGACCAGGCCAGAGATTATTCGCTTGGAGGAAAAGACTGCATTCGGTTTCCGCTGCCGCTGCGGAATCTGGAGGATCTTGAGCACGAGCGCTGCATCGACGTGACCAATAATTCGGTACGGTCCTAGCGGCGGTTTGCGCACAGTTTGCGGCTGAGATGCGCAGGTAACACTTCCAGCTTATGCGCGGATATTCCAATTGGCGATGGCGCTTGGATGAGATGTTTGTGGGGATCAACGGCGACCGGCACTGCCTTTGCGGAGACTGGTTCTCATCCGTCCGACACCACGTTCCGGAAGACTGTTGGTTGTCCGCCCTAGGCCAAATCCAAAATCACTCCGCAGCGATCGCTTTTTCTTGCTGAGTCTTTTCGCCTTCAACCAACAGTGTGCGGGTCGGAAACGGAATATTGATATCGGCTTCGTCCAACGCCTCTTTGACCTTGCGCTTCATGTCCGCCTGGTATTGGAAATAGTCCGAAGATTTGCACCAAACGCGGACAAGAAAATCGACGCTGCTGCTGCCAAGATTGTTCACTTGGATGAACGGTTCTGGGTCTGCCAGCGAACGAGCGTCCGACATGATCGTGTCGCGAATTACACGCTCGGCCTCCGCCAGGTTGACGCCGTATCCAACGCCGAACGTCCACTCGGCACGACGGGTCTCGTAGACGGAATAGTTCTTGATGGTGTTTCCCCACACCTCGGCGTTGGGAACGATAACCTTGACGTTCCCCATATCCGCAATCTCGGTATAGTTCAGGGTGATGTCTTTGACGGTTCCGAGCACCCCATTCACGTCGACGAAATCCCCGATCTTGAGTGGCCGGAACAGGATGATCATCACGCCGGCTGCAACGTTGGACAATGTGCCTTGCAGCGCAAGTCCAATGGCCAAACCCGCGGCACCGATCAGCGCGATGATCGACGTGGTCTGCACCCCGAACGTGTTCAGAATGAACAGCCCCGTAAACGCCAGAATCGTATAGCGCGCCAGATTGCCGAGAAAGTTGAAGAGCGTATCATCCAGGCGTTCCGATTTTTCACCGACGCCCCGGATCTTCCGGCTGACATATCTTGAAATCACAAGCCCAAGAACCAGAAGGATCAGCGCCGCGATCGTGTTCGCGACGAGGCCAAGAAGGGCCTCGAGCGTCAGCAGGTCGCTTAGCGATTTCCCGTCATAAAGTTCGGTATTCAAAACTTGCGACAGTTCGGCCCAAACGGTGTTCGTCACGGTCTCTGCGGTCTGTGCAATCTCGTTTTCCATGGTGTTCCTCGTGTCTCATCGCCTGAGTTTGGGTGTTTTGCAGCGCGGTCCTGCCGCGTCAGACCTCGATCACGGCGCTAGAGGCAAAGAACATGGCCTGGCTGACGGCCGATTTGACCTGTTCTTCGGTGTAGGGTTTGGAAATCAAAAAGGCCGGTTCGGGGCCTTTGCCCGTCAGAAGGCGCTCGGGGAAGGCGGTGATGAAAATGACGGGGCAATCGCCGTGCTGGGCAATGATGCGGTTCACCGCATCGATCCCGCTGGATTTGTCCGCCAGTTGGATGTCTGACAGGATCAAGTCGAACGGCTCGCGCTCGGCCAGGTCGATGGCGGCGGTCTCGGTGCGAGCGACCCCGGTGACCCGGTGGCCCAGGTCGGTCACCATCGTCTCAAGATCCATCGCGATGATTGCTTCGTCTTCGATGATCAAAATGCGCCCAGAGGTGTGGCGGGCCATTTCCTCGTAGGCGATATCGATCAGCTTCTGAGCCTCGGCGGGTTCTATCTGCATGATCGCGGCGATATCGCTGACCGAGAACTCTTCGACCGTGCGCAGCAGCAAGGCCTCGCGCGTGTTCGGCGTCAGGCGTGCCAACTGGGCGTGAGCGCGCGATTGAATGTCAGAACTGCCGCCATCGGCGTCAACGGGCATTCCCGACGTTGACCAGATACCGTGAAAAACACGAAACAACGCGACCCGCGGCGTGAGATCGGCATCGAACTGGGCGGGATCTGCAAGGATCGCTTCAAGCGATGCTGCGGCGTAGGCGTCGCCACTGTCCTGTGAGCCGGTGAGGGCACGGGCATAGCGGCGCAGAAACGGCAGCAGCGGGCCAATTTGATCTGCGACGGAAACTCCGGTCAGCTCAGTCATCTATGTTTTCCTCATTTTTTTCTCTAAACTCGGGAACCAAACGCATACTGGGGCGTTATGGTTCCAGCAAAAGTAAAAATTTTTGATGATGCCATGACAAAACCACAGCCCAGCCGAGAACATCGGCAAGAAATAGAACAAAGGATCGACGAGAACCTCAAGCGGGCTTTCGATGAGGTTGCCAGCGAACCGGTTCCGGATCGGTTCGTCGATCTTCTTGAAAAACTGCGCAATCAGACCAGTGTTCCCAAGAGCGGTGACACGGGAGGCTCGGATGGTTGATCCCCGAGAAGAGCTTGTCGAACATATTGGCGCGATGCGTGCCTTTGCCATCAGCCTGTGCCGAAACGGGGCCACGGCCGATGACATCGTGCAGGACGCATTGATCAAGGCATGGAGCAATATCGACTCGTTTCAGGAAGGCACCAACATGCGGGCCTGGCTGTTCACCATCGTCCGGAACACCTATTTTTCCCTGCACCGCAAACGCAAGCGCGAGGTCGAGGATGTCGATGGTGCCATGGCCGAGAGCCTGTCGCAGAAGCCCGACCATGACGGACGTTTGGCCTTGAAGGATTTTGCGGTTGCTTTTGATCAGTTGACTGATGAGCAGCGCGAAGCGTTGGTGTTGGTCGGTGCACAAGGGTTTTCCTATGAGGAAGCGGCCGAGATGTGTGGCGTCGCCCTTGGAACGATCAAAAGCCGGGTGAACCGGGCCCGCGCGCAATTGGCCGAACTGATGGATTTGGAAGATGACGAACCCATCGAATTGACTGATGCGGTGACGGCGGCAATCGTTCAGACGCAACCGGCGGCCTGACGATCGATGGATGCGAAGCCGCGCAGCCTGACGGTTTATCTTGCCGCGCTGGTCACTCTGGCGCTTCTGCCGTTGGGCCTGATTGCCGTCCTCCAGACCCGTGCGGTCATCGCAGAAGCCGACGACAACTCGCGCTCTTCGGTTTTGGCCCGAACAATCGAGGCGGCCAGCCGGGAACAAGAGCTGTTGCAAAAGGCCGTGGGCGCCGGCGCCGGTTTGGCGGCGGCGCTGGCGGAGGTGCGGGAAGATGGGGTCGTCTGTTCCGCCCTTATGCAGCGGTTCCTGAAAAGTGCGCCGGAATTCGTATTTGCCGGGTTCATCCGACCCGACGGTATCATGGCGTGTTCGACAGCGGACGAAGTCATGGACCTGTCCGACGCTCCGGGCTTCTCCAAAATTATCGAAAACCCGCAGCTGACTTTTTCCGTCAACCGATCCGGCGCTGTTTCAGGGCAATCCGTGATTATCGTCACCCGACCGGTCATGGATCGGGCACAGCTGCTGGGGTTCGTATCCATATCCATCCCCCATGCCCTCGCCAGCATTCCTTTGGATGTCGAGGACCAAAAGAGCGACGTCGTCATTGCCCTGTTCGATGCGAGCGGTGAGGTGCTCTTGTCGAATGTCGGTCTGGACGAAGTGAGCGGCTATTTGCCTCCCGCGCCGGACAAGCGTTTGGTGCTTTCCAACTCGGGAAAGACGTTCTCTGACCGTACACCCCTTGGAGAGGAGCGTATCTTCGCGGTTGCGACGATCATTCCGGGTGAAGTCGCCGTGATTGGTAGTTGGCCACGAGACGTGGCCTTGGCTTCGGTCGGCGCCGGCAGTACCGCCCTGACCATTGCCTTCCCGATCCTTATGTGGGTAACGGGGCTGGGGGTGGCGCTGTGGGGCTTGCATCGGCTGGTGATCCGGCATCTCGACAGCTTGCGTTCGGCCGTGCGTCGTTTTGCGTTGGGTGAGCGCGATCCGATTGAAAGCCTGGAAGGGGCGCCGCAGGAGTTTCAGCAAATCCAGACAGCATTCAACCGCATGGTCTTGTTGATCCGCGAGGCTGAGGCGCAGCACGAACGCGATCTAGTCGAAAAAACGCTGTTGTTGCGCGAGGTGCATCATCGCGTCAAAAACAACCTGCAACTGATCGCTTCAATCATGAACATGCATTTGCGCAAGGCCGAAACCCCCGAGGCCCGGCGCTTGCTGGAACAGTTGCAGCGTCGGGTTCGCGGCCTGGCCATGGTGCACCAAACCTTGAACCAGAACTCGCAGATGACGACGATCAACACCGAGGCGCTCATCGGGCATTTGGTGGCCGAACTGGCGCATCGACCGCCAATTCTGGGTCAGGTGGTCGAGGTCGACTGTCGGATCGCTCCGGTCGAACTGGGGCAGGACCAGGCCGTCACGCTGTCGATGCTGGTGGCCGAGGCACTGACGAACGCGGTTAAATACGTAGGCGTTCCGCAGGACGGACCGCCGACAATTTCGGTGGAATTGACCCGACCCGAGGAGAACACCCTGCATCTGAAAATCTCCAACACGCGCGGGCAGACGGACGACGGTGCGGATCTGTTCCACAGTGGCGGGATCGGTCAGCGGCTGATGCAGGCCTTCCTCCGCCAATTGGACGGTTCCGAAACCATAACCGAGACGTCCTCGCATTATGTGTATGAGGTGACGTTCGATATCGCCGAAGTAGAAGGGGATAGCGAACCAAAGACCATTGCGGATGAGAGAGGCGGTGATGCCCGTGCCGCAGCAGAATGACTTTGAGGTCCTGATCACGGCCGAGCAAGCCTGGCCCGCCTTGGAAAAAGCGGTTCTGGAGGCCCGGCACCAAATCAAGGCAAGTTTTCGGGTATTCGATTTCATGACGCGGCTGCGCAGCGATGAGGCGCGCCAGATCGGCGATACCTGGTTTGACCTGATCGAGCATGTTATCCGCAAGGGTGTCTCGTTTCATTTGGTCATCAGCGATTTCGACCCGATCTTTGCGACCGAGTTGCACGAGCTGAGCTGGCGCACCAAACGGCAGGCGGTTGCGCTTGCGGAAATCCTCGGTCCCGAACTGGCCTCGCGCTTGAGCGTTCGCGTGTCCATGCATCCCGCGCGGGCCGGCGCATTGCCTTGGGCCACGCTGTTACCCGCGGTTTTGCGAAAAAAGGCGCAGCGGATGCAGGAACTGTCCCGCGAACGACGCGAACGGCAGGCGGTACGGCTGGGGTCGGACATGTTGCCCCGGCTTCACACCGTGTCGCACCATCAGAAAGTCGCCGTAATCGACAATGAGGTCTGCTACCTCGGCGGATTGGACTTGAACGAAAGGCGCTTTGACACACCGGATCACGACCGTCTGGCCAAAAACACATGGTCAGACGTTCAATTGCTGGTCCGCGGACCCGAGGCCGCCGAGGCCGCGCGCCATATCGACCGGTTCGAACATGAAATCGCAACCGGACAACCGGACCCTCAGACGACCCATCTGCGCCGCACCCTGTCCAGCCCACGCCGGTTTGCGTTCTGGCGGCTGTCGCCAAAGACCATCGCGCATGAGATCGAGGACGAGCACATCGCCGCCTTTCAGGCCGCGCGGCAACTTCTGCACATCGAGACCCAGTATTTCAGGTCAACCCGGCTGGCCGAGGCCTTGGCTGAGGCGGGCCATTCCAAGCAGGATCTGAAACTGGTGCTTGTTGTGCCAGCCTTGCCCGAGGAAGTGGCCTTTGGCGGGCATGACGGATTGGATGCGCAATTCGGGTTGGACCTGCAAGCCAAATGCCTGGAGATCATCCAGCAGGGGTTCCAAGACCGGGTTTCGGTGTCGACCCCGGTCCAACCGATTTCAGCCAGTGGGGCCGATGCCAGCGCCGAGGTTCTGAGCGGGTCTCCGATCATTCACGTTCACAACAAAGTTCTGGTGGTGGATGACCATCATGCTTTGGTCGGGTCCGCCAACCTGAACGGACGGTCTTTGCGGTGGGACACAGAAGTCGCCCTTCGGGTAACCGACCGGCAGCGGGTTGCGGTTCTGCGGCAGGCCCTGGTGGACCATTGGTGGTTCTCGGATGATCTGAGCAAACCGATCGAGCCCGATGCCATGTTCGCGTGGTGGAAGCGAGAGGTTCGCGCCAACGGCCTGCGTCGCCCCGAAGCGCGCAGTGGTTTCTTGGTCCCGCATGACGCCGATGTCGCGCGTGATATGCGGCAACCGTTGCCGGGGGTTACTGAAAACATCGTCTAGGTGTTTTCGATCGAACTCATGACCTTGGGGTTCATCAACACGCCGAACCACAACAGGATCGGCAGCGCGACGATGGCCCCGACCGGCCCCCACAGCCAAAGTCCGAAGATGATGGCGATGAACACGACCAGCGGGTTCACCTGTAGACGTTGGCCGACGAAGGCGGGTGTCACGAATTGCGCCTCGGACAAATTGATTGCGAGGAAAACCAGCGGGGGCAACAGGGCCGCTGCCCCGCCGAACTGAGTCAAACCGGCAATCAGAAGGCCGGTCATGATCATCAGAGGCCCCAGATACAGCACAAAGTTCAGAAGGCCGGCGGCCACCCCCCAGATCACGGCATCATTGATGCCTATCAGTCCCAAGGCCACGGCCGTTACCGTCCCGAGGCCGATATTGACCAACGTCACGGCAGCGAAATAGCGATAGACCGCGCGGTCGGCCAGATACAGCCGCTCCGTCAACGGGCCGGCTGCGGCATATAGCTCGGGTCGGGTCAAAACGAAGAAGAACAGCGTGCCGATGAAAATCAGGATCTTTGATCCGAAATTGGGCGCCAGCCACAAGGCATCCATCACTGACGGAAGGGCGGACTCCGTTTCCGCTGCCCCATCGGCGCCGACGGTTTCCTCGATCTCGCGTCCAAGCGTTTCGATACCCCGAATGAATTCGGACATCGCAGCGACCCAAGAGCGCAACTCGCGTTTGATGGCAGGCAACTGTTCGACCAGCGCGGACAGCAATGGTTCGAGCAGCAGGAAAGCCGCGACGATGACGGTGCTGGTCACGAACAGCAGTGACGAAGCGGATATCACACGTGGGCAACCGACCTTCTCAAGCTTGTCGGCAAGCGGGGCGACCACGACCCCCAAAACCAACGCAAAGGTGATCGGAGCGACGATGGACCGGGCCAGGTACAAAGCGGTGATGATGGCGATCCCGGTCAGGATCGCCAACATTGCACGCAAGGCCGATGGAGAGCTGAAGGCAGTTGGCATGGGCGCGCTTCACTGACTGCGCAAAGCGTCAGAGGCCCGATCAGCCGCCTCATCCAGCCGTGCGTTGGCCGCGGCATGCAGCTTGTCCAGTTCTTCGTTCAAAACCCTTTGGGCGTGTCGCATCAGCTGATCGCGCCGATGGCCCAGCAACTCGTCCTCTTTGCGGGTGTTGGGCAGCAGAGCGCCAGCCAGAATACCTACGCCCAGCGCCAATGCTCCGGCCGCCAGCGGCTGATCATGAACGAAGGTTTGCGAGGCCTTTGCCGCCTTCTGCGCACGCTTCTCGACCGCTTGCTGCGCACCGATTGCGGCCTTGCGCGCCTCGATCACACGGGCACGGGCCTGGGGTGAGAGCTTGTCCAGACCACGATCCAAGGCTGCAGACAGCACGCTGGCAGATTGGCTGTGTTCAGTCATACCGGTCATCTCCTGTTTCATGCGGCTGTCAGCGTCGGCAACACGCCGGTCAAACCCGTCGAAGGCCTGCTGCGGAGGTACGGCCTGGGGCGGGGATTGGGTGCTTTTTGCGTCAGACCCTGGACCCGCAACCAAAAGGGCTGCTCCTGCACCGAACAGAGCAAAGGCGGCCGGGTTTTTTCGAGCCGCGGACCAGAGTTGCGCACCGATCTGCCCGCCATAGGTTTCGAGCGTCGATTTCGCCTCGTCTGCCAGGCGCTGCGGTGCCAGCGTATCCGACAGAGCATTCAGCGAGCGCGCAAGGGCGCTGCGTTCATATGCGATCTGCGTTTCAAGGGGTGTCAGGTCAGACATGGGTGGACTCCTTCATCGCTTCGATGTCGCGCTGCAGGTTTTTCATGGCTTGCTCGGGAACCAAGGCGGTGGCGGACATGCGGGACCGGCCAAAAAGCGCCAGGCACGCAGCAACCAGTGCCAAGCCCGCGCCAACGAGCAACGAGGCCATACCCACCGATAAGCCATTGGCGGTGATATACGCGACCAGGGCTGTGACCATGAGGTTCAGCGCGATCATCAACAGGATCAGAGCAATGCCAATGCAGGCCAGCCCTACGCCCGCTCGCGTCAGGTTTCGGGACAACTCCTCCCTCGCAAGCTTCGCCTCAGCCTGAAGCAAACCTGACAGATGTTTGAGCGCGTGTGCCAAAAGCCCCGGTGCAGATCGCAGATCGTTGGGGTTATGCATCGCGGCCACCATTCATTCGCGCCAACGCGCTGGTGTGGCCCGAGGTATCGACCGAGGTCCCATGCAGCGGCGACGGATCAATATCCCAAGGATCTGCACCAAAAGATGCGGATTGGGCCGCGCCCGTATTGCGCGCGCTTAGGAAACGGGCTGCGGCAAACCCTGCCAAGGCAGCCGATCCGACGAACAACAGCGGGTTTTCCCGGGCGAAATCAGATACCTTTCGGCTCATACTGGCCAAGTCGGCAGAGCGCACCTGCCCAGCCACGGCCTCCATGTTGTCGGCAATCCTCGACAGGACCTGATGCTGCACAGATTGGTCGGGAAATGCATCGGCAGCTGCCTCGGCTGCATGAGCGGCACTCTCCGCCTCCTGCGCTGCGCTGTCTTTCAAGGATTCGGCCCGGGCCGATGCCTCGGCGGTCACGGTGTCCTTGACCTTGCCGGCCAGATCCTGGGCATGGGCTTTTGCTTTCTCCGTGGTCTCGGTTCGACGTGGCATGGTTCGATCTCCTGTGTTGAGGTCTCGGTCGTTCAACGCATGGTCGGCGAGATTGTTCCCAAGACCAGTTCGAACGCCACGGTGGACCCAGTTCGGTTTCTGTTCGATCCCCCCTTTTTGCGACCAATGCAGAAAAATTTCCGGCGCCCGGAACCAGCTCGCGTTTGGCGCGTTTCACTGACAGCGACGAAGCAATCGAAAGGAAATTACGATGAACTGGGACCAAATTCTTGGACGCTGGACCGAATTCAAAGGCAAGCTGATCGAGCGTTTCGGCGATTTGACTGATGATGAGATCGAACAAGCCCGGGGCGATCGCGAGCAACTGGAAGGCATCATCCAAAAGAAATACGGAGATTCGAAAGAAGACGTTCGGGAAATCGTGGATCGCCTGATGAAGGACATGTAGCCCAAAGGTAGATGCGCACATCGCGTGGGGTGGCGTCAGACCAATGGCGCCCCACACACTCCCAAAATCGACCCCAAAGGTAATCACGAGCGCCATGAAGCTGTCTGACCTCATCAACACGCCCGTTGTCCCAGCTGGAGCCGACCAAGCGATTGGTCGCGTTTCCGATATCGCCATCCGCGCTGGGCAAACCGAGTTGGAGTACGTCTTGGTCAATCTGAGCCTCACCGGAGGGAATGACCCGGTGGCGTTCACGGCCGATACGCTCGAATTTGGCGCAAGCGAGGTAACGTGCGCGATTTCCCAACAGCAAGTGGATCATCTGCGCCAGCGCAAAGACGACGAAGATCCCCTTGCAGTGGACATCGAAGGCCTGCCGCCCTTGGTCGTAGGGCCGTTCGGCAACGCGATTGCGCCGATTGTGATGGGGGCGGTCCTGAACGACGCCCTACGCAAACGCCCGCAACCCACGCCACCCGGAAGCAAATTCCGATGGTTTACGAAGTTGCAGGGCAACCCCGTGTTTGACGCGACTGGTGAGTTGGGCAGATTTTTGGATATTGAGATCGACCCAGACACCAAGACTCTGCGGTTTCTCCTGATCGACGGGCGACCAGCTATCCTGAGTTTTCCGTTCGCTGAACTACGCAATATTCCGGACGACGAACACTACATGGTTCTATCTAGGTCTTCCGACCCGCTGCACCCGGCCTGAGTATCTGGACACAACTTGTCAAACCGCGCAGATGCGCGGTTTTTTCTTTTTAAAACAAATATTTTTTGCATTTTTCTGGGAACAAGTCGCGGCGTCATTCGTTTGTTCAACAAGACCGCGGGAAATGCGGTCAGAACAGACCAAAGGAGTGAGCTATGAAACGTTTTGTGACCACAACTTCGATCGTTCTGGTGATGTCGGCATCGGCCTATGCAGAAAGCTCGAATGTCGAAGAAGTCGGCAAGAACCTGGAAGAGGCAGCCGAGGCAGCCGGTGATGCGCTGTCGAATACCGCGCAGGACATCAAGAACGCTGCCCAGAACACGGCGGAAGACGTCGACCAAGCAGCCGAAGCAACCGGTGAGTACATCAGCGAAAAAGCTGGACAGATGGCCGATGCAGTTGATCCCACCACCATCGACATCGAAGGTTATGTCCCCGTTGCCCAAGGCACCATCCCGGCCGAAGATCTGACCGGCATGCGCGTCTATGACGTCTCGCAAGAGTGGATCGGTGAGATCGAAGAGGTTGTCGTCGACATGGACGGATCGGTCGATGGGGCCGTGATCGGCGTCGGCGGGTTCCTCGGCTTGGGGGAAAAGGATGTTCTGATCGATTTCTCGCGCGTGTCGCTGATGCGTGAAGTCGATGGTGACACCACCTATGCCTTCGTTCACGCTGACAAAGAGATGCTGAAGGACATGCCGGCCTACGAAGGGTCGTAAACCGGCTCCTCAGTCGCAAAGAATGTGATCAAGCCGCCGGCCGATTTTTCGGTCGGCGGTTCTTTTATTCCTGTCCATCCGCCACGTTTAGATCAGCGGGCGCGGAACGGCTTCGGTGATTTCGACCAAGCCAAGCTCGGCTAGACCCTCAAGATCGTTAATCTGCAGCACATTGTTGGCCCACTCGGCCAGGCCGAGATCTTTCAGGCGGCGCAGGGTCTTGTTTGTGTGAACCAGCGACAAGCCCAACGCATCCGCAAGATCCTGCTGCCGGTAGGGCAGCGGACACCGCAAGTCTTTGGCCAATCCGACGGCCTGGGACCGTGTGTAGAAGCGGTGCAGGCTCCACGCGATCTTCTCGATCGCGCCGCGCTGGCCAACGGTTGTCAGGGCGTCGCCCAAGAAATGCTCTTCGACGGCGGCCAGGAATGTCAGGTCAAAGGCCCGATCTGGCTGGTTCTGATACAACTCGAACAGCCGCGAGCGATTGAACACGCACAGCCGCATCGCGGTTGTCGCTTCGACGGAGTGCCGCATCTCGCCCATGACCCCAGCCTGCAACCCGACCAGATCGCCGGGAAGCACAAAGCCGATGACCTGCCTACGACCGTTTTCCAGCGTTTTGTAACGAACGCCCATCCCGCTCAGAACCGTGAACAGATGCGCGGATTTCGCACCCTCGATGAACAGTTGTGTTCCGGGTTCGGCCTGCATCTCGCCGGTTTTGAAACTCTGCATGAACCTCAGGTCGTCTTCCGCGAACGGCAGGAAGACGTCCATCTGCCTCAGCGGACAGTCCGCACATGCGATCAGAGAAATTTTCCGTTGCTGTGTCATAGTTTATTGCGGCGCTGCGGGATTGGCCTACGGTGGCATCGAACAGATTTCAGGAAGGTATTGATGAAAGCCTCTTCCCGCAGCGTAGCAGATGTTTTGATTGTTACGGAAAACTTTATCGAAGCAGCGGACATCAGTGACGCCATCCCCGGAGTTTCGCCCGATCGCATTGTCCATATCCGCGAGCTGCACGCGGGCGGGCATTTCTGGCAGGATCCCAAATTCGCCCCGGCCTTAGGCGTTCTGAGCTATCGCAGAAGTGAGACGTCATTCAACGCCGTCGCACGGCTGTTGGTTGAACGCGGCAGTGCACTGTTGCTGTTGGACCCGTCCCCCGAGGTGCAAGCTCAATTTGAATGCGCGGCTCTGACACGGCCTTTCACGGCCGCGGATCTTACCCGCACGATTGCATCCATTGATTTCAGTGGGAACGGCTTGAAGATCGGTTCTGACACTGGGTGAAACGGCGCAGGGCGCGTTGTGCCTCCAATATCCTTGAACGAAAAAAGCGCGGCCGATGCCGCGCTTTGTTTTGTACTGACAATTTCCGAACTGATCAGATCGCGCTGCGCGCGGCCTTCGGGCCAAAGATCAGCCAGCAGATGAATCCGATGACCGGAAGCAACAGAACGAAAAGGACCCACAGGATTTTTGCACCGGTCGTCGCAGACGAACCGATGATCGAGATAATGGCCCAGATCGACAAAACCAGGACGATCAGACCGCCAATGCCATATACTTCCACCATACCGAAGTTCCTTTCGAATTACGTGTCGTTGTTCCTACGAGGATACAACGCGATAGGTGGCTGAAAGTTCCCGACAAAGATCTGGGTGTGATCCCAGTTCTCGTAGAAGTCTTGAGGATTTCTTCGCCTGACGGAACCAAAACGACCGGCAGAACGTTGGGATTGAAGGTCGATACATGGGGTCAAAATGTCCAATACACACGAAGCGCCGCGAAAAGATCTTGTCGAGAAAGAAAGCGAGCGCGAAGCGGTCGAAGAAGCGTCTGGGCTGTCTCCGCGCCTGATATTCGAGACCATCCGCCAAAACGGCGAGGAGGAACTGGATCGCCCGACCAAAGCGTTGTTCTGGTCCGGGATTGCCGCAGGAGTGCTGATCAGCTTTTCGGTGCTGGGCGAAGCGATCTTGCGGGCACATCTGCCCGACACCAGCGGTCGGTTCCTGATCGAGAACCTGGGCTATTCTCTCGGCTTTGTTCTGGTCATTTTGGGGCGGATGCAGTTGTTCACCGAGAACACGATAACGACCGTCGTTCCAGCCATGATTAATCCGTCTGTTGCCTGCTTCACCAAAACCGCGAGGTTGTGGGCAATCGTTCTGGGTGCCAATGTGCTTGGGGCGTTTGCGATATCTGCCTTCCTGATCCATACGCCGGTGTTGTCGCCCCAGCTCGTCTCAGTCATCAACGACCTGAGCCACCACGCCACTGGCATGGGCGCCTGGGTTGGCTTTCTGCGCGGAATACCGGCGGGGATCCTGATTGCGGCGATCGTTTGGATGCTGCCATCGGCACAGAACAACGAGGTGCTGGTCATCGTAATCTTCACTTGGATGATTGCGGCCGGTGACTTTACCCACGTCGTTGCCGGATCGGTGGAAATGGCGGTTCTGATGCTTCAGGGGCAGTTGCCACCAGGCGCAGCCGTTTTCAGCTTTTTCCTGCCCGTTCTGGCCGGCAACATCATCGGAGGAACCGCTGTCTTCACGATGCTGGCCTACGCCCAGATCAAACCCGAAATAGAAGAAGACCCAAAGCGCGGCTGAGGCGCTTTGGGTCTTTGGATCGCGGGTTGGTTGGCGTGGCAGTGACGAATAGCGGTGTCAGCGATTCCTGATGAAAAACCAGATCAGCAAACCGGCCAAACCCAAGCCGAGCATGGCCGGCAAGACGTATTCGATGCCCATATCGGTGGCGGTGTACCGCGTGTTCTAACCGCGATCCGCCTTGCGCAACGCGAGCCCCAGCAGGACACCCACGCCCAACGCTCCGACCATTGCCAAGCCCGGGTTCTCGCGAACGAATGCGGCACTTTTCTCGGATGTTTGCTTCAGCTGCTTTTGCGCCTCGTCGCGCGCCGTTTTCAACGTGTCACGCGTTGCGGTTACGCCATCTTCCAACGCTGATTTGGCCTCCTTGGCCACTTCGTCGATCCGCGCCGCCATCTCCACATGCGGAGTGTCCTGAGGGGCCTTTTTCGCCGTTTTCTGTGTCATGTCAGATCTCCTTTCACCGACCCAACGCGAGCGGTCGCCAATGGTTCCACCAAAATGATCCGGAACCATTCTGGGGTTCCAAGCGTTGACCCGTCAGTAGCCACAGAAATGAAAGGAAATCCCATGTTGTCCTGGGCGCTGATTTTTTTCGCACTTGCTATCGTTGCTGGCATCTTCGGGTTTGGCGGCATCGCGTCGGCCTCGGCCGGTATCGCGCAGATCCTTTTCGTGATCTTTCTGGTCCTGTTCATCGGTTCGCTGATCTTGCGGCTGATCCGTGGGTAAGCCCCCGCGCATCCGCACTCCCTGAAACAGTCCCCCGAGGTTCAAAGCCCTATGAAAGATGCCGTCCATACCCAAACCGCCGCCGAATTGCTGATTGCCTGCCTCGAGGCCAACGGCGTGACCTGTGCATTCGGTGTTCCGGGTGAGGAAACAACCGATCTGATCGCCGCAATCGACAAGTCGAGCATCGACTTTGTCCTGTGCCGGCACGAGCAGTCGGCGGCGTTCATGGCATCGGTTCACGGTCGATTGACGGGGAACCCGGCGGTTTGCCTTTCGACGCTTGGACCTGGAGCGACCAATCTTGTCACCGGTGTGGCTGACGCCACGCTTGACCATGTGCCGCTGATCGCCCTCACAGGACAGGGTGCGCGGTCCAGGCTGGGCCGCGAAAGCCATCAGATCATCGATCTCGAAGCACTCTTTGCGCCAGTCACCAAGTTGAGCCGAACGCTGATGGTCGCGGACGAAATTCCCCAAGTCGTTGCCGAGGCCGTGCGAATGAGCAAGATCAACAAACCCGGAGCCGTCCATCTTTCCCTGCCCGAGGACCTGGCCGAGGTCCCGACACTGGCCGAACCTTTCGTGGCCCCGCCGCCAGCCGAGGTGCGACCGGCGGCCGATGCGGTCATCCGTTCCGCGCGCCTGCTGGCCGAGGCGAAAAAGCCCTTGATCCTTGCAGGACATGGGGTGATCCGATCCGGCACCGCAAGCGACGTTCGGGCACTTGCGGAAAGCCTTTCCGCACCGCTCGTCACGACATTCATGGCCAAAGGCGTTTTGCCACCGGGGCACCCGCTCTCGCTGCATTCGATCGGTCAACCGGGCAAGGAATTGGCGTCTGAAGCCTTCGACCTGTGCGACCTGATCATTGCCATCGGGTTTGACCCGGTTGAATATCCACCCTCGAACATCTCGATGAGCGGTAAGAAGCCGGTACTCGAGATCACGGACGTGGCCTCGACTGTTGATGTGGACTGGCCGGTAAAGGCCGCTCTGACTGGGGATCTTCCGCACTGCATCGACGTTCTGGCCAAGGCCACCGCCGAACGTCCCACGCAAAGCTGGTTCAAAGGTCTCCAGCGGAGGATTGACGCCTCGCTGGAGGGTGGACCAACAGCTACCGATGCCGCCTGCGTCGCGCCGTCGGACATTTGTCAGGCGATTTCCGAGACGCTTCGCGAAAGCGACGTTCTGTTGTCTGGCGTGGGCCTGCACAAACTTTGGGTCGCCAGCAAGGTTCAAGCACGCCGAGCGGGTCAAATCATCATTCCGAACGGCCTGGCCGGTATGGGCCTTGCGCTGCCCGGAGCGATCGAGGCTGCCCGCCTGTTGGACGAGGGTCGGGTGATCGCCGTTTGCGGTGATGGGGACTTCCTGATGAACGTTCAGGAGATGGAGACGGCGGCCCGGTTGTGCGTGCCCGTGACCGTTCTGATCTGGGAAGACAACGGCTATGGTCTGATCGATGAAAAACAGCCAGGTGCGCGCGAGTTTTCCTTCGGCAACCCCGATTGGGAGTCACTTGCCCGATCCTTTGGCTGGGTCTACCACGACATCGAAAGCCACAGCAAACTTGCTCCTGCTCTGCAGGCGGCTGCCGACGTCGCCGTTCCGACATTGCTGCGGGTGTCGGTCGACTATTCGGCTGATGGCGGGATGCCCACTGTCACCTGATTATTTTCGTCGAAAGTGGAACCAAATCCGCCTTTGGCCGTTTCTTCCCCAGTAGAAAAAAGGAGTTGTCATGACCGACGCATTGAACGTTGTCCCGAACGAAAACCCCGTTTCGACTGGCGTGCGCGACACCGCGCCCTTGGCCAAGGGTCTGGCTGATGTTCTGGCCGACACCTACCGGCTGACTTTCAAGACACATGCGTATCACTGGAACGTGGAGGGCCCGCTGTTCTATTCGATCCACAAGCTGACGGAAGAACAGTACGAAAACATGTTCGCCGCCGCTGATGAGATCGCGGAACGCATTCGCGCGCTGGGCCATCTGGCGCCCTCGCGGATGTACGACATCCTGGATTTCTCGGCCATCAAGGATCGCGAAGGGGACCTGCCCGCCGCCGAAATGATCGAAGATCTGGCTGCTGATCACGAGCGGGTGGCGCACCGCCTGCACGCCCTGACCGAGCTTGCAGGAAGCCGCAAAGATGTCGTGACTGAAGATCTGGCGACCGAACGTTCAGCATTTCACGAGCAGGCAGCTTGGATGCTGCGGGCGATCTCGAAATCAAGCTGACGCGGTGACCGTGCGCGTGTGTCGTTTTGCGACCCAACTGTGCGCGTTTAAGGTCTTGTGCAGGCTTGCCGAAAAACCGGCAAGCCTGCACATTCCGATCTGGTGACTAGTCCAAAGGGCGGCAATGTCTGAAAAAAACACGAAAAGCCAAAACTTGGCCGAGGAGCGGACCGACTGGGCCGAAGACCGCACCATTTTGGCAAATGAGCGCACATTTGCGGGATGGATGAGAACCGGAATGGCATGCGTGGCCATCGCCCTTGGCCTCAAGGCCGTATTTTCCGCCGTCGAGCCCGAGTGGCTGGCGAAAGCCGCAGCCACTCTTTTTGTGTTGATCTCGCTGCTGATCTATTGGGGAGCGTGGATGAACGCCCGCCGCGTGTATTCCCGATTGGAAGCGCACAGCGCCCAACCGGCATCTCGCTTCCACTTGCAACTGGTTGTCGGAAGCCTGTCCCTAGGTTCCGTCGCATGTTGCCTTGTGTTGTGGTTGGTTTAGACGCCCTTGTGCCGTCGTTGTTTGACTTCGTTTACGGTGCGGCCAAAGAAAGCCAACCCTAATTTCCCGCTTGCCTGATCCCCAGTTGCTCTGCCTGCACTGGTCCAGGAAAAATCCAGCTTTCGGCGGTCCAATGCCGGGGAGCAGTGCACTAATTTTTGTTTGTTTTGCAGCATCGAAATTTTGGGCTCGAAGCGGCCCTTCGCGGAATTGCTTTGTGACCGCTCATTGGAGCTATCGGCCGTTTGCCCAATAGCCCGGGCTATTTAGAACGCGTCGATAGAACGAACCCTGACTTCGCGCCCGTATATCTTGCCTTCTGTGCACAGTACAAATTCAGATCTTCTGAGGTTGCGGTTTGCCTTGCGATTTTGGACAGGGTGCTTCGTCAGGCGATCAAATTTTTTAGTATGACAGGCTGACTGGCTTTGAGCCGCAATTCCTCTGGAACGACACTACTCCAGGAAACCTCCCCACCTTTCTCGGAACATACTTGCAATCGTGCCTCTTGGCGTAGTCACCTGCGGATGACGATCGGAGGAAGTCGATGAAGCCTTGGACAATCATGTTTTGTGCGTTCTGCACATTCGCTCTTGTCGCTTGTGCCCCGAAAGTTCGTACATATGAGAAGGTTAATTCGGTTTCATTTTCGGCTAGGACAAACAACGCACTTGGGCAGGCGGCGACCCGGCTTGGGGACCCAAAAGACGGCCGGTCCGGTGTCAAATTGATCAGCGACGGTGAACAAGCCTTGGTGTCACGGCTTCTACTCGCTGCAGCAGCTGAACAATCGATCGACGCTCAATACTACCTTTTGCATAACGACCCGACAGGTCATCTCTTTGCGGCCAGTCTTTTGCAGGCGGCGGACCGAGGCGTACGTGTTCGCTTGCTTTTGGATGACATGGACACATCCGGATATGACGCGATGACAGCCGCATTGGACTACCACGAGAATATTGAAATCCGTCTGTTCAATCCTTTCTGGCGCAACCAAAGCCTGATCATCGCCGGGCTCACGGATTTCAAGCGGATCAATCGCAGAATGCACAATAAGTCGATGACCGCAGACAACGTGTTCACAATTGTCGGTGGTCGGAATATAGGCGCCGAGTACTTCCTGGCACGGGAGGAAATGAACTATGCGGATCTGGATGTTCTGGCAGCCGGTCCCGTCGTAAATGAAGTTTCCAAAAGCTTTGACGAATATTGGAACAGTGAGTTCGCGGTTCCGGCCCGCGTGGTCGTCGCACAACCTGAAGAATTATCGCTTGGCCAAGCGCGAAGCAGACTGAATGAGCTCGTGGAGGCGGCAAAGCAGACCCAGTACGGCGAAGCTCTCAGAAAATCTGCAAGGGAGAGTTTTGCAGACGGCACGCTTTCCTTGGATTGGGTGCCTGCAAAACTCTACGCCGACCCGCCTTCCAAAGCCGCAGGGCTTGATAACTCAGGTCCAATTCTCGCGTCGCAATTGCTGCCGTATTTCGAGAGTGCCGACAGGGAGGTCAATATCGTTTCGGCCTACTTCGTGCCACGCAACAACGGCGTGAAGTGGATGACCGAACTTGAAAACCGAGGTGTCGAAGTCAAAGTCGTAACCAACTCGCTTGCTTCAAACGACGTAGCGCCAGTCTATGCGCACTACGCCAAGAAACGCCGGGCTTTGCTGCGCGGTGGTGTCGAGCTTTATGAATTGCGGCCTGACGCTTATCAGGTCCAACGTCGTGGAATAAACTGGGCTCAATCTCGGTCAGGTCTTCACTCCAAAGCGTTCGCTGTCGATGACCGATATCTGTTTGTCGGTTCGTTCAATTGGGACCCTCGTTCAGTCAACATCAACACGGAAATGGGCATTCTCATCGACTCTCCAGCGCTTACCGCACAAACGATGGGTGCTTTGGACGATGCGCTTCCAGCATATACATATCATGTGACGATGGAGAGTGCTGGCCAACTTAAATGGAGTACCCGGGGCGAGAACGGAGAAGTTCTCGAATATGACTCAGAACCAACGGGTTCGGCTTGGGATCATATCGTGGCTGGGTTTTTCAGTATTCTACCAATCGGCTCTCAGCTTTAGTAGCGTGGGAGAGGGTCCGTGAGAGCGGAGACGCTCAACCAGGTCCCTATCCGGGAAGTCGGTCGAGTGCTTGGAGTGCGCCATGTTCTCGAAGGTTCGGTCAGGCGCGCAGGTCAGCGCGTCCGGTTTACGGGCAAGTTTATCGATGCAGAAGGCGGCAGTCATCTCCAGGCAAATCGCTTCAATGGCCCTCGGCGGTCCAGACGATTGAGCCTAATGGCGGCAACTCTTGGGCAATCTAATCGATCAAGAAATTGGGTCACGCGTGTCTGACTTGCTCGTGCTTCGAGAAGGTCCGTTCTTCTGCTGTGCTGTTGACGTTCTATCAATTGCATCGCGCTTGTGGCAGTCTTCTTCGCATTTGAAGAAAAGTGGATAAGCAGGAGGGGCACATGGAAATTCGAACCACATCAGGGCGCGGCCGTCTATACGACAGCGTCCTGGACACGGTCGGCAACACGCCGTGCATTCGCATCAACAAAATCGCGCCGGCCAACGTGACGGTCTACGTCAAGTTTGAAGCCTTCAACCCCGCGGGCTCGGTCAAGGACCGCCTTGCGCTGAACATCATCGAAGCTGGTGAAAGGGAAGGTCGGCTTAAACCCGGGCAAACGGTCGTCGAGGCTACCTCGGGAAATACCGGGATTGGTCTTGCGATGGTATGTGCCGCAAAGGGTTATCCGCTTGTGGTCACTATGGCTGACAGCTTCTCGGTGGAACGCCGCCGGTTGATGCGGTTTCTTGGGGCCAAGGTTGTGCTCACGCCTCGTGCGCTCAAGGGTTTTGGGATGTACTCCAAGGCCAAGGAGTTGGCCGAGGCAAATGGCTGGTTTCTCGCCAGCCAATTCGAGACAAGTACCAATGCCGACATCCACGAGGCCACGACAGCGAGGGAAATACTGAGCGATTTCGAAGGAGAGCGGCTGGATTACTGGATCACCGGTTATGGAACAGGCGGTACCGTTTCGGGCGTGTCGCGCGTTCTCAAGCGCGATCGCCCTGACACCAAGATTATCCTTACCGAACCTGCAAACGCTGCGATTGTCGGGTCTGGCTACGTGAACACCCGCAACGAGGCCCATCAGCCCACTGAGAGCCATCCGGCCTTCGAACCGCATCCCATTCAGGGCTGGACGCCCGACTTCATCCCGTATGTGCTTCAGGAAGCTCTGGACAATGCTTATTATGATGACCTGCTTCCCGTCGCCGGAGCGGATGGTATTGCCTGGTCCAGACGTCTGGCCGCAGAGGAGGGGATCTTCACCGGAATCTCAGGGGGATCCACATTTGCCATCGCAATGGAAGTGGCCAAAAGCGCCCCGGACGGATCGGTGATGCTGGTGATGCTGCCCGACACAGGCGAGCGGTATCTTTCGACACCGCTGTTTGACGGGATTGCCGAAGATATGACGGATGAGGAACGAGCGATTTCCATGTCGACACCAACGGCGCAAATGCCGTCTGAGTGAGCCAGGTCTCGTCGCTAATCGAGCTGGGTATTAGACCGTGCGATCCGCGGCGTTGATGCCGTTCTTAGTCTTGCGGTCAGCGGGGTTTTTGCAACGCGTGGCTCGACGATCAAACGCTCCGGTTGGGTCGCGATGCAGACGTTGAGGGACTTCTTTTTTGAATGCCGCGTGTCCTTATTCAAGCTGCGCCTGGTCGGACAAGTGTCGCAATGAAGCGCCGATCGAGAGTACCAGAACGTTATCCAACGATTGTCTGGTCTAGGCCGTGAGTGAACACCGGCCCGCCAACTGAGCAGTGCCTAAGCGCCCTTCCGCAGGGCGGATTGGGTGATCCAGCACCTCCGCGACCTCAGGTTGGGGTGTATCATCTTCTGGGGCATTCGATGGGCGGCATGATCGCTCAGGAAATCGCCCGGCGGGATTTTGAAAGGGTGGACCGATTGGTGTTGTACGCAACCGGCGCGATTGGCGTTTTGCCCGAGCGGTTCGAGACCATTGAGGAAAGTAAAAAGCGTGCGGCAGAGGACGGCCCCGCCGCAACCGCCCATCGGATCGCTGCAACTTGGTTTCTGGATCGTGAAGCCGCACAAGGGTTTGAGCACTGCGCCGCCGTCGCCGCGCAAAGCAAACTGGCTGCAACAAACGCTGGCCTGGACGCGATGTACTCTTGGTCCGGAGAGCAGAACCTCAGCCAAATCCGGCAGGAAACACTTGTGCTTTGGTGCGATCGGGATCGGACTTATCCGTGGAGCCAGACTCATATGCTTTGGCAAGAAATCCCCAAGACCTCGCTTGCGGTCGTGCCGGGTTGCGCCCATGCGGTTCATGCCGAGAAGCCTGAACTATTCCAGCGTCTGGTCTCCGACTTTCTGGAGTGATGGGCGCTGCAGGCGGCAGGGTGCTCTGCAGGAAACAACCGAGCTCAGGCTGTTGAAGTTTCCTTGGCGTCTATTCGAGCGGGAAGCAGAATTATCTTCGTGCCAGTCGCAACGCACAGGTTTCCGGTGCTGGGCCAGAAAAACCTATGTGAGTCGCTCGTGGCTTGATTTGACGGCGACACGGGGCCCACACTCAAGTCTCACGAAATGCTTTCGCAAAGTAGTCGCTGAACGGTTTGATCAGGTAGGCAATAGGTGTTCTGTCCTGCGTCCGTATGAAGGTTTCGACCGGCATTCCAGGGACCAGAGGTATTTCCGCGGGCAGTTTTTTCTGCTCGCCGGCGTTCAGTGCGATCTCGGCGGTGTAGTAGGTCTGGTTTGTCGAAGCTTCCTCGAACGCATCCGCAGAAACCAAGGTGACCCGTCCTGTCAATTCGGGCGTCTCGCGCTGATCCATGGCCGAAAAGCGCAAAACGACATCTTGTCCGACGAACATCTGGTCGACGTGGATGGGGTCGACGCGGGCACTTATGATCAGCGGACGATCCTGCGGAACCAGGTACAATACCGGGTCAGCCGGCTTTACGACCGCACCAAGGCTGAAGATGTTCAATCCGTGTACGACCCCAGAGACCGGCGCCGTGATTTCAAGGTTGGCGATACGCTCTGCAATATTCGTCGTTTCCTCGCGCAACTCCAGTTCCCGATATCGCAGGTCCCTGAGGCGCGTAATGGCATCTTCGCGGCGTTTGCTTTGCAATTTGAGGATTTGAATCTCGATTTCGGTCTTTCGCCCTTCGGATTCAGCGATACGGGCGGTCAGATCACCCATCGTGCCGCTCAGGCGTGCTTCTTCCCGTTGCAATGACAGGACGCGGGATGCGGGCGCCAATCCGCGCTCAAACAAGGACTCCTGATCCGTCAGTTCCTTTCGTATCAGGTCCAGCTGGGTGGCAAGCGCCAGTTTTTGAGCATCAATCCCGACAATCTGGCTGTCGATCTGACCAACCCTTTTGAGTTGCTGATCAATCTCCTGCGCGATGGATTCCTTGCGCGCCGCAAACAGACGTTCCTGACCATAGACCAAGTCCGCGATGTCGATGTCCAAAGATGCGGCTTGCTGAAGTATGGGATCAAAGCGGATTTCTTCGGTTCCGTCTCTTTCCGCCTCAAGACGACCACGGCGGGCCATGAGTTCGTAAAGCTCTTTTTCGGCGATCGCCAATTTGGTAGCAAGGTCATTGGATGCCAGCTTGATCAGGACGTCACCGGCCTCGACCAAGGACCCTTCGTCGACAAGTATCTCGGCGACCACGCCGCCATCGGGGTGTTCCACAACCTGTTGATTTTGATCGACTTCAATTCGGCCGCTGGCAACGATTGCCCCGGCAATATTGGTCGTGAAGGACCAATATCCAAAGCCCCCAAGCAACAGTATCAGGCCCGCAAGACCCACGAGTACTGGTCCGCGCGCAGACCACGACAGGGACGAGTTTACGTCGGACCGTTCCGGTTTCATTTCAGGCCTCCCTGTCTGGCGGTTTTTGCGATTTGTTCGTGGTTGATAACGAGTTTCCGAAGAACGTCTTTCTTGGCGCCAAAGTCCCGGACGGTGCCGTTTTCAAGCATTATCAGCTTGTCGCATTCCTGGATTGCGGCCGGCCGGTGGGCCACGATCAACACGGATTTTCCGTTTGCCTTGAACTCTTCAATTGCGCGATTGACCGCGGCACTGCCTTCCACGTCGAGGTTTGAATTTGGTTCGTCCAGCACCAGCAGAACGGGGTCGCCGTACATGGCGCGGGCAAGGCCGATACGTTGCATCTGACCACCGGACAGTTGCCCTCCGTTCGCCGATACGCAGGTGTCGTAGCCATCAGCGAGCCGCAGTATCATCTCATGCGCATCTGCTTTCTTTGCGGCTGCCACGACGGCGGCATCGTCCGGCTCGGGCGCCATTCGGGCAATGTTTTCGGCAATGGTGCCGTCGAACAGTTGAAACCGCTGCGGAAGATAGCCGATGAGGCTGCCAAGTTCGGTCGAGCCGTATTGATCCAGCGCGGCGCCATCCAGCCGGATCGTGCCGCTGTGCGGACGCCATACGCCAGTCAAGGATCTTGCGAGTGTGGACTTCCCCGCGCCGGATGATCCAATCAAGCCAACCGCTTCGCCTGGGTTCACGCTGAACGAAACGGATTTCAGAGCGGCTTGCCGTGAGTTCGGCGGAAAGACGGTCAGGTTTTGAACAACCAACTTGGCTTTGGGTTTCGGCAGTCGCGTATTCACACGTTCGGGCGGTACGGTGCCGAGCAGTTCGGCCAGACTGTCCCAGCCCTTTTTTGCGGTCTGAACCAACTGCCATTGCGCCACAAGCTGCTCCATGGGTGCCAGCGCTCGGCCCAGCAGGATTGAGCTGGCAATCATTGCGCCTGCAGTCAGTTCCCCCTGAAGCACAAGAAATGCACCGACGCCAAGGATGGCCGACTGCAAAAACAACCGGAAAGTCTTTGTTACATTGGCAAAGCTGCCGCTTACGTCGGCTGAGCGGATCTGCTCCTTCAGCGCCCGGTCGCGCAACGTCTTCCACCGCGTGAAGGTCGCATCGCGCATACCCATCGCCTCAACGATTTCGGCTTCGTTCCGCAGCTGGTTGGACATTGCTTCGGACGAGGCGACAGCACGGCTGGCATTCGACATGGGCTGTGCCGAAAAAACTCGGTTCAAACCCGTCAGTGCCAAGATGAGCAAACCACCCAACGCAGCAACAGCGCCAAGCCACGGGTGGAATATCCAGATGCCCAAGAGGAAAACGGGCGTCCAGAATACGTCGAAAAAGGCCATTGGAACCGGAGATGACAGAAGCCGCTGAACAGCCTCAAGATCGCGCAGGCCGGTTTCCGTTTGATCGTCCGGAGCGACCGAGGCCTTACGCTGCACAGCTTCGAAAACCCGACGGTCAAGGCGTGCCTGGAAACGCGCCGCGACGCGTCCGAAAATCCTTCCCCGAGCATATTCAAGCAGGCCCAGAATGCCGTACAAGAATGCAACAAGCACAGAGAGAGCGACCAGCGTTTCCACCGATCGGCTGCCCAGTACTCGGTCGTATACCTGCAGCATATACAATGGCCCGGTCAGCATAAGAAGGTTGGTGAAGCAACTGAGAACACCGACAAAAACGTACAGCCGCCAGCTTTCCCGGCGCACTTCGCGAAGTTCCTGACGCCCCGTTTCGACTACGAATTTGGGTTTTCCCATTGGCCGTCACCTTTGTTCTCAACTGATGACCGATACGCTGATCAGACCCGGTCGGATTTGTTTTTTGATTTTGGCCTCAGCGGGCGCGGGAACGATCCACGCGGTGTCGCGAGGAACATATCGTGATTCATAAATATTTGATCCGAACGGCCTGTGCGCTCCGTACCAGCGGTAAGCCAATCATTGGCTTGCAAATCTCAGGTGGAGGAAATTATGACGACAATTGCAGGAATTGCCGCAGGAAATCCAAGCTTTAGCATTCTTGTCGCAGCAATAGGTTTTATCGATGACCAGAAGGGGACTGACTACCTCGGTGTCCTCAGTGGAACGGCCGGTGACCCTTCTGCGACCTACACGGTTTTTGCCCCAACAAACGCGGCATTCGGGCAGCTCGCAGCTGATCTGGGTTTTGCGGGCGACGCTACCGACACCGCAGCCGTAACCGCATTTCTGACCTCTTTGAACGAAGATCCCGTCGAAACCGCAACGCTGCTTGAGACGATCGTCACCTATCATGTTGCAGCTGGCACCCAAGGGTCGTCCGAGATTGCGTCGGCGGGTTCGGTGACCTCACTTCAGGGCGGAGTGATCGACGCGTCCGAACTGCCGACACTTGGCGATCTGGAGCCGGACCTCATCAACCCGTCGCTGGTGCAGACAGACATTCTGGCGGACAATGGCGTGGTCCACGTGATTGATCGCGTTCTGCTGCCGATCGATCTGCCAGGCAATGACGCCCCGACGATCACCGAAACCGTTCTTGCGGTAAGCGGCGCATCCGGTTTTGACGAAAACGGAGGTGATTTCGATATTCTTCGAGAAGCCCTGATCGCGGCTGATCTGGCGGGCGCCCTGAATGACCCGAATGCCGACCTTACCGCCTTTGCGCCGACCGATGACGCGTTTATCGCGCTCTCGAACTCGCTGGGATACGAAGGCAGCGATGAGGGCGGAGCGTTTGCCTATCTTGTTGACGCACTGCGTTTGCTTAACGGCGGAAACGATCCCATCGAACTGTTGACGACGGTGTTGACCTACCATGTCTCGGGTGAAAGCCTGCAGGCCAGCCAGGTTCTGGCATCTGAGGAAATCGAAACGCTCCAAGGCGGCACGATTGGCGTGGATGCTGAGACCCTTACCCTGGTTGATGCCGATCCGGACGTTCAGGATCCAAGCCTCATCGCGACCGACATTCAGGCGTCGAACGGTGTGATCCATGTGTTGAACGGCGTTCTGCTGCCCGCCGATCTGCTGCAATCTGACGGTTCAGGGGCAGTCGATTTCGTCATCGGAGACGATGGTCGCGAAGTCATCCGCACGGGTCGGGACAATGATCTGATCGATGCCAAAGGCGGCAACGATATCGTTTTCGCAGGACGTGGTGACGATCTGGTTCTCGCTGGTGACGGTCGGGACAAGGTCTTCGGCGGCAAGGGTGACGACACCCTGAACGGAGAGGGTGGAAACGACATCATCTTCGGCGGCCGCGGAAATGACGAGATCGCGGGCGGTGCCGGAAACGACAAACTCATCGGCGGCTCGGGCTCTGACAGCTTCGTCTTCGAACAAGGCGGCGGTCATGACACTGTGTTCGGCTTTCGCGCAGGTCGCGACAAGATTGACCTCAGCGCCTACGGCTTCACAGATTACGAGGAAGTCGAGGATGCGATCAGCGGCCGTTTCTTCAAGACCAAGATCGATTTGGGAGACACGGAAATCTCGTTGTTCGGCGTCCGCGCCAGCAGCCTAGACGAAGGTGATTTCATACTCTGATGGGCAAGCCCGCCTAGACTGGTCAAAACTGTTTGGGCGGGCTTTTCTTGTTGAAATGGCTTCACTACATTTTTCGTTAACAGTGTTTTGGATGTGTCTGGCGACAGCCGGGGCAAACCCCGCTACTTTCCTTAAGTCATTAATTTTCAATGATTTTATTTTGCAGGCCCGCGTGTATCATGCAAGACGCAGGCACCCAATCAAGGCCGAAAACTCGTGATTACAGCGGTGCCGGGCGAGGTCGGACCACGCATCGCGCGAAGCTCACCGCTGGCGTCCTCAAGGCGGACCTCCCTGGCCACCATCGGCTGTATGTCAACGTCACCCCGCTCGATCAGTCCAAGCAGACGCGGGTACTTCCAAAACGGCATGCCCCGGGTGCCAAAAACCGAGAGCTGTTTGGAATAGATCGCGCGCATGTTCATGCGCATCCAACCGTCACCCGACGGCATCCCAATCTGTACGTGACGGCCCAAGATCGCGAGGCACTCCAGTGACGCGTTCGTCGTTGTTTCGATGCCAAGAGCTTCGATGGAAACTTGCGCTCCTCCACCGGTGATTTCCAGGATCGCGGTCGCCGCATCCTCCTTGGATGCATTGACCGTCGCGTCCGCGCCGTGGAGATTTGCGTGCTCGAGTTTCTCATCGACGACATCCACCACGACAACCCGGCATCCCAGCATTTTCGCAAGCAAGAGGACGGACAGACCAATTCCACCGGTTCCATGGACGGCAACCCATTCGCCCGCAGCAACATCTGCTCGGTCCGTCAAAGCATGCCATGCGGTGGTGACGCGGCAGCCCAGGCCGGCGGCGAGGGCAGGGGAGAGTGTGTCTGGCAAGTGAACCAAGTTATGGTCAAAGGGCACCGCAACATATTCCGCATAGGCGCCCGGTGCGCCAAATCCGGGAACGATCTGGTTGGCGCAGGTATTCGACACTCCGGTTTGACAGGCATGGCAACTGCCGCAGCCTAGGATGAATGGGGCGATGAGGCGATCACCCACCTTGTGTTTCGCATTGGACCCGGCCTCGACCACGGTGCCACAGTATTCGTGCCCTAGGATGGAGCCGTTTTGAACTTTCGGGTGGGCACCGGACCAGCCGTGGTAGTCCGAGCGGCACACGCCGCAGGCGGCGACCTCCAAGACCACTCCGTTGTCGGGGCAGGTTGGGTCCGGGACCGTTTCAATCGAAAGGTCCTCGTTGAACTCTCTGACGACTGCAGCTCGCACTTCGCGCTCCCAAAATGGTTTCTTCGACCGTGAAATCCTGTCCAGTCGAAACTAGACGGGGCGGTCGCCTTTCACGGTTACACGCCGCCCCTTTCGTTCCGCGGGCCAATAGTCCCAGATGGCGCGATGCATACAGCAACGATTGTCCCAAAACGCCATATCGTTGAGCGACCACCGGAACCTGATTTGATAGTTGATCTGTTCGGCATGCTCGAAAAGCATGTTGAGGATCGCCTCACTTTCCTTGTCCGACAAGCCGATAATCTTCGTTGTGAACGTTCGGTTGACGAACAGCGATTTTCGTCCTGTCTCGGGGTGAGTTCTGATGATCGGATGAATTGCTTCGGGGCAATCAATATCGGCGTCCTTTTGGCCCCGGTCGCTGTACCGGCCTTTGTATATGTGCTCGGAGCTGTGGAGGGCGGACAGGCCGTCGAGCATGCTTTTGATCGGTTCGGACAGATCGTCGTAAGCCGCATACATATCGCTGAACATGGTGTCCCCGCCGCAAGGCGGGGCAATGTGGATTTGAAGCATTGTACCCAATGGGGGCTTTTCATCACATGACACGTCCGAGTGCCAGAACTCACCGTTGGCCACCTTTGAGTTTTTGGTGGCATGGATCTCGAATATCTCTGGGTATCCTTCCATCGTTGGGGCTGCGGGGTGTGCGTGGAGCGGCCCGAAGCGTTTTCCAAACTCGATGTGCTGCGCAGGCGGTATCTCTTTCTGCTCTTTGAAGAACAGAACCTGATAGGTGTGAAAGGCATCGCGGATTTCGGCGAACTGTTCGTCGGGCACAGGCTGGCTCAAATCGACCCCATAGATCTCGGCCCCGAGGTTCGGAGCGAAAGGCTTGGCAACGATGGACGTGTAGGTGTTGGACTTTGGGGCAACCATAGGGACCTCGGGGCGCTGTTTCATTGAGCTTGTTTCGCGCAGGTTACAGATCAAAAAATGTAAACAAAAACGAAAATGATTTGATCTATCGGTGAAAATCTCTCACCTTTCGTGGACCCGGACAAAGGTGGCGAGGCCTTTGAGATGAGCATTCGAGCGCTGCGAACACTGATCGCGATACATCGGCATGGAAGCTTTCGAGCCGCATCGGAGGCCGAGCACCTGACGCCGTCGGCGGTAAGCCATCAGATGCGGAATCTTGAAGCCATGTGGGGGCTCGACTTGTTTGACCGGTCGGCGAAGACACCCAAACTGACCAGTGCGGGGCTCATGCTTGTTGAAGAAGCGGCGGCGGTCGTCGCCGCCTATGACGGCCTGACCGACAAGGTGAGATCAGACAAGGAACTTGCAGGCGAGATAATCTTGGGTGCAGTTCCAACGAGTTTGACGGGTTTGGTGCCTGCTGCGTTATCAAGGCTGAAGTCAGAACATCCTGACGTGCGTGTCAGACTTGTTCCGGGCTTGACCAATCAACTGCTGTTGCAGCTGGACCGCAAGCAGGTTCACGCAGCAATCATCTCACGCCCGGATATCCTGCCGAAGTCGCTGGAGTTCTCGGAAATCGTGACCGAGAAACTGGTCCTGCTCGTCTCGGAAAACACTCCGGACCTTTCTCCCGAAGAACTGCTCGGCGCGTTGCCGTTTATTCGGTTCACTCGCGACGCGGTTGTGGGGAGGCAGATCGAGACCTGGCTGCAAAGGATGGGCATAGAAGTCAAAGACGCCATGGAGCTTGAAAGCCTCGAGGCAATATCAAGCATGGTCGCCGCTGAACTCGGAGTCTCGATCATACCTGACAGTCGTCTGGCGTCTAATGACCATTTGCGGCTCAGAAAAATTCCTCTGGAGCAGTTCGGACCCCGACGCATCGTCGGTCTTGCGAGTGTGGCAATGTCAACCCGTGCCAGAATGGTAGACGCAGTCCGGGGCGCGCTGCTGGATGCGGTGGGCACCTAGTCGGTTCTCAGGCGGAGCCGTAGCCGCTGATTGCTTTCGAGGAATGCTTTGGTGGCTACACGTCGTTGAAGTCAGAAGCCGGTAGAGGGGCGGCGATGATTTTCGCTGCACCCAGAAGCAGTTTCGTCATCGACGGGCGGGCTGCCGTTCGCTCGAAAACTGTGCATTTCTTGGTAGGCCGCCAACTGGAAAAGCCCGTACAACTTGCAAACTTTGAAATGATCGTCACACTTCTCGTATGAGCGAGTATTTTGATGAGATGTTCAACGGCGACGGATCTCTCAGAGGTCCTTACGAAGAGATCGGACGTTGGTTCAATGCGGAAGATGTCTCACGGCTGAGGGCCAAACAGCGCGAAGCCGAAGAAGTTTTCAGGCTGACGGGGATTACTTTCAACGTTTACGGCAAGACCGAGGCCGAAGAACGCTTGATCCCATTTGATATCGTTCCGCGCGTGATTTCAGGGCGCGAATGGCAACGTCTGGAGCGTGGCATTGAACAGCGGGTTCGGGCGATCAATGCGTTTCTTCACGACATCTATCACCGTCAGGAAATCGTGCGTGCCGGTCGCGTGCCGGCAGAGATGATTGCCAGCAACGAAGCCTTCCTGCCGCAGATGCTGGGTGTCTCACCGCCGGGGCAGGTCTATACCCATGTGGTCGGCGTCGACCTGGTGCGTACCGGGCCAGACGAGTTCTTCGTGTTGGAAGACAACGCCCGCACCCCGTCCGGGGTCAGCTACATGCTCGAAAACCGGGAAACGATGCTGAAGATGTTCCCCGAGCTTTTCAGCGCCACGAATGTTCGCAATGTATCCGACTACCCCCGCAATCTGAGACGCTCGCTTGCGGCCAGTGCGCCGGCCTGCGCGGATGGCGAGCCGACCGTCGCGGTATTGACACCGGGGATCTACAATTCAGCCTATTTTGAACATGCGTTTTTGGCCGATCAGATGGCCGTTGAACTGGTCGAAGGGCACGACCTGCGGGTTGTTGATGCGCGCGTCTGCATGCGCACCACGCGAGGCTACAAACCAATCGACGTTCTTTACCGCCGGGTTGACGACGATTTCCTGGACCCGCTGAACTTCAACCCGGACAGCGCGCTGGGCGTTCCGGGAATTCTGGACGTCTATCGGGCCGGGGGCATTACAATCGCCAACGCGCCGGGCACGGGCATTGCCGATGACAAGGCCATCTATTCCTACATGCCTGAAATCGTTGAGTTCTACACGGGTGAGAAGCCCCTGCTTAAAAATGTTCCTACGTGGCGCTGCAGCGATCCCGAGTCGCTGTCCTACGTATTGGACAATCTGTCAGATCTTGTCGTTAAAGAGGTGCACGGCTCGGGCGGCTATGGGATGCTGATCGGTCCGACCGCCAGCAAGAAAGAGATTTCGGCCTTCCGCGACAAGCTCAAGTCGCGGCCGTCTAACTATATCGCGCAGCCCACATTGTCTCTCTCGACGGTGCCGATCTTCGCCCGTTCGGGACTTGCCCCCAGGCATGTCGATCTGCGGCCGTTTGTTCTGGTGTCCCCGGATGGGATCGAGATCACCCCCGGCGGCCTGACGCGCGTTGCGCTGAAAAAAGGGTCCCTGGTCGTGAATTCAAGCCAAGGCGGCGGGACCAAAGACACCTGGGTTCTGGAGGACTGACCATGCTGGGAAAAACTGCTGGCGGGTTGTTCTGGATGTCCCGGTTTCTTGAGAGGGCGGAAAACACGGCCAGACTGCTTGAAACAGGCCAGAGGATGGCACTGACCCGGACCAAGAACTCCGATGCGGAATGGGGCTCGGTTCTGAAAACCGCCGGCGTTTTCGGCGGTTACAGCGCCAAATATGATGAGATTTCAAAAGACAATGCCGTGGATTGGATGTTGCGTGATGCCGACAACCCATCCTCGATCAAGTCCGTCATCAAGCAGGCGCGAGACAACGCGCGTCTTGTTCGAACCGCATTGACCCATGATGTCTGGAGCGCGGTGAACGCCACATGGATGCAGATTGATCAAGCCATGAAGCGCCGCGTGAATGAGAGGGACCTGCCGGGAACGCTGGAGCTTATTCGTCAACAGGCGGCTCTGGTTCGTGGTGCGACGCTGGGGACCATGCTGCGCAACGATATTTTCGATTTCACCCGGATCGGCACTTTTGTCGAGCGGGCCGACAATACCGGGCGCATCCTGGACGTGAAGTACTATGTCCTTCTGCCCACGGCCTTTTCGGTCGGCTCGTCACTGGACAACATCCAATGGGAAAGCATTCTGCGGTCCGTGGGTGCGGGCGGTGGCTATCGCATGACCCACGGCCAGAATACCCGGCCGTCGGAAATCGCTCAGTTTCTGATCCTCGATCAGCGGATGCCCCGCAGTCTGCATTTCTGCTGCAGGAAAATCCAAGAGAACCTGTCCTATCTCAGCAAAGACTATGGTTTTATGGGGCCGTCGGTTACGGCAGCCGATGCGCTGTCCGAAAAATACCTCGACCGGCAGATTTCTGATATCTTTGACCTTGGGCTGCACGAGTACATTCAGGACTTTTTGAAGGATCTTGGGAACTTGAGCCGCCAGATTGAAGTTGACTACCGGTTCTATGAGTGACCAATGAAACTGCATATTCGCCATGAGACACGATACGATTTCGACGCGCCGGTTCCCTTTGGCCTGCAGCAGCTGAGAAAGACGCCCAAATCTTTCCGCAATCAGAATATCCTCTCTTGGAGCACCGAAGTGACCGGGGGGCGCAAGGAACTGAGCTTTGAGGACTACCACCGCAACACGGTGGAGCTGATCAGTTTCGAAGCGAATACACAAAGCATCTCATTGATCTCCGAAGGTGTTGTCGAGGTTGAAGACACGCATGGTGTGTTGGGACGTCACGAGGGCTCGACGCCGTTGTGGCTTTTTCAGCGGAGCACGCCTTTGACAACGCCGGGCAAGGGTGTTGCAGACGTAATCGCCGAGTTGCCGGATGGTGAGCCGCTTGAGCGGATGCATGCGCTGTCCGAAAGAGTTCGGGCTCAGGTTTCTTACGAAGTGGGAGGCTCGCACCCGGACTGGAGCGCAGAAGACGCTCTCAAGGCCGGGCGCGGCGTGTGCCAGGACCACGCGCATGTGTTCATCACCTGCGCGCGGAAGATCGGCGTGCCGGCCCGCTATGTCTCGGGTTACCTGATGATGAACGAAACCGAATTGCAGGATGCCACCCACGCGTGGGCCGAAGTTCATTTGGACGGGCTCGGCTGGGTTGGATTCGACGTGTCCAACGGGATTTCACCCGATGATCGATACGTGCGTGTCGCAACCGGTCTGGACTATGCCCAGGCGGCCCCGGTAATAGGAAACAGAATTGGGGCAGCGGGCGAGCAGTTGACGGTTCAATTGCAGGTCGCACAGCAGTAACGGAGAACCTGATGACCTATGCTGTGGGCATGCGGTTGAACCGCGGACTGGTTTTCATGTCGGACACGCGTACGAATGCAGGTGTCGACAACGTGTCCACCTTCAACAAGATGTTCAATTGGACCCTCGAAGGCGACCGTTCGATCACCTTGTTGTCGGCCGGCAACTTGGCGACTACCCAAGCTACCATAAGCCTGCTGGAAGAACGCACAAAAGCCCCGGAAGACCGGTCGCCGTCGATCCTTGAGGCGCCGACGATGTTTCAGGTCGCCCAATTGGTTGCGGCAACGCTGAACGACGTCATCGAGGGGCATTCCCGAGCGGGCCAGCAGGCCGACAGCGCCTTTCACGCAACCCTGATCCTGGGGGGGCAGATCAAAGGCGGCCCGTCGCGCCTGTTTCTGATCTATCCCGAGGGCAATTTTATCGAGGCCGGTGAGGACACCCCGTTCTTTCAGATCGGTGAGACGAAATACGGCCGCCCCATACTGGTACGTGCGTTTGATCCGGACATGAGCTTTTCCGAAACGGTCAAGCTGTTGCTGGTCAGTTTCGATTCAACGATCAAGGCCAATTTGTCCGTCGGTGCACCGCTTGATCTGCTGCTTTATGAGGAAGACAGCCTAACGGCCGGTACGCGTTCAAGGTTCGAGCCTGACGATCAGTACTTTCGGACAATATCCGAAGGGTGGGGCGATGCGCTGAAGGTCGCCCTGTCAAAGCTTCCGGCATACGAAGCCTGAGGAGCGAGTTCTTGTGCTCCTGCGGGGTGCATTTCGGGCTGCCAGACCCTCAGCAGGCATTTGACTCAGGGTCGCTCAGGTAGGCGATCATCTGGTCCAGGTCGCGGCGAATCCTGTGCAGGTCTTTGATCTTTTGATCCACATCGGCCAACTTGCTTCTTAGGTTCGCGATCACCTCGGGTCGCGGGATGGTGTTTTCCGGGTCTTCCGGTAGGAAGCGCTTGATTTCCGACAGAGAAAAGCCAAGCGACTTGCTCATTGCGATGGTCTTGATGCGGGAAATCATTGCTTCGGGATAGTCGCGATAACCGTTCTCCAGACGCTCGGGCGGTGGGATCAGGCCGTGTTTTTCGTAGAACCGAATGCTTGACGCTGACACGCCCGTGGCTTCTGCCAATTTTCCGATCTTCATGCCCTTGACCTTCAACCATTGTTGAAGGTTTATATCACCAGGGATCGAGAAGAAAAGGATCCCAAGATGACTGTTTCACCGCTGTTTGAACCGCTCACATTGCCAAATGGCGCGGTTCTCAGAAACCGTCTGGCAAAAGCTGCAATGGAAGAAAGCCTGGCGGCTTTCGGACAGGTGCCAGACGAGAAAATTCACCGGCTTTACCGCCGCTGGGCCGAGGGCGGCGCGGGCCTGTTGATCACTGGCAACGTAATGGTCTCGGCTGATGCACTGTCCGGCCCGGCCAGCGTGGTTCTGGAAGACGGAACTGATCTTGCGCCTTTCCGGGAATGGGCCGAGGCAGGGCAGATGCGCGGCGGAGCAATCTGGATGCAGATCAATCATCCCGGTCGTCAGGTCCTGGCGAGCCTGGGAGAAGAAGCGCTGTCGGCATCCGACGTTCCGGTCGAGATCCCCGGCATGTCCAAAAACTTCAAACCGCCGCGGGCCCTGACCGAGGCCGAAATCGAAGGCTTGATTGCCCGCTTTGCCCGAACAGCCGCGTTGGCCGAAGAAGCTGGATTTGGCGGCGTTCAGATACATGCCGCCCACGGTTACCTTATCAGCCAGTTTCTATCGCCCTTGACGAATCGCCGCACCGACCATTGGGGCGGCTCTTTGGAGAATAGGGCGCGTTTCCTGTTTGAGGTCGTTCGCGCGATCCGGGCCAGCGTGTCCAAGGGTTTCACCGTTTCGGTGAAGCTGAACTCGGCTGATTTTCAGAAAGGTGGATTTGGGCAGGATGATGCCAAATGGGTGGTCGACCAACTTGGCGATACGGCTATTGATCTGGTCGAATTGTCCGGCGGTTCCTATGAGAGTCCGGCCATGCAGGGCAGGCAGGAGGATGGCACCAGCACGGCCCGGCGCGAAGCCTATTTTGTAGACTTTGCGCGGGACATCGCTGCTGACTCGAAAATACCGATCATGGTGACCGGCGGCATTCGCTCTCGGGCTGTTGCCGAGGATGCATTGGCCAACAACAGGGGCGGGATTGGCGTCTCGGTTCTGGGGGTGGCCCGCGCGATGGCGTTTGAACCTGATCTTGTCGAAAACTGGCGGAATGGCAAATCAGAGTCGGTCAATATCCCGGAAGTGTCTTGGAAAAACAAAAGGCTGGCGGGGTTCGCCTCGATGGTTCTGGCATATTTCCAACTTGAACGACTGGCAAATGGCAAGCCACCGAAAGTACCGCACTCGGCGTTTCTCGCGCTGATGCGAAATCAGATGCGGGCGAAGCGATGGACGAAACGATACCGTTCTTGGCGCGATGTCCGGGCATAGTGTGGTCTGGGACGCCTAAAGCAGGGAGCCAACGGCGTTTGTGCGGGTAATCACCGTGTGGCGGCGCCTTTGACGCTCAGCTTCCGGCATCGACCGCAGGTGTTTCTTCCGTTGCCGCCAGTGTTGGAAATGGGCGCACCTTTAACCAAGGTGCGTCCGGATCTTTTGCCTGCTTGCCCTTGCTATCCAAGCAACCCCGGCAGAGTCAGCGAGATAGCGGGCACAAAGGTGATCAGCATCAGGGCGACCAGAATTGCGAGGTAAAAGGGCCATATTGTCCGAACCGCCTTTTCCATCGGCAGTTTGCCGACGGCGCAGCCGACAAACAGGCAGGAGCCAACCGGAGGGGTGCAAAGTCCCAGGCCCAGATTCACCAGCAAGATCATTCCGAACTGCAGGGGATCAATACCAAGGCTGTTGGCAACCGGCAGGAAGATCGGCGTGCAGATCAGGATCAGTGCCGCCATGTCCATGATCATGCCCAGAAGCAACAAAACCGCATTGATCATCAACAGGATAAGTATCGGGTTTTCCGTCAGGCCTGTCAGCAGATCCACCGTTTTGTCCGGCACTCTGTAGAAGGTCAGCATGTAGGCAAAGGCGCCGGCGCAGGCGATCAGGATCATGACCATGGCCGTCGTGCGTACGGCTGATGCAACCGCGATGCAGAACTTCTCCCAGGTGATGCTCCGATAGACCACGAGCGTGACGACAAAGGCATAGATTGCGCCGAACGCCCCGGATTCGGTGACCGTGAAGATGCCCGACAGTACACCTCCGACGATGATCACCGCAGTCAGCAGCCCGGGGATTGCGCTGAGAAAGCTGATGACCAGAGCCTTCCAGCCCGGAAAGGTTTCGGCCTGATACCCTCGGCGCACTGCAACAAGATACGCGGCGACGGCAAGGCAGAGGCACATCAATACGCCGGGAACTACGCCCGCGAGGAAAAGCTTCGAGATCGAAATGCCGCCGCCTGCTGCAATGGCGAAGATGATCATGTTGTGGCTGGGAGGGATGATGATCCCTGCGATCGACGACGTGACAGTCACATTGACCGCATAGTCCGCGTCGTAGCCTTTCTCTTTCATCACGGGAACCAGGATGGAGCCCAGGGCAGAGATATCGGCAATGGCCGATCCGGAGATTCCACCAAACAACATCGACGAAAACACATTCACGATGCCCAACCCGCCACGAACAGCGCCAACCGCGGCTGACGCGAACCGCACCAGACGCATGGCGATCCCACCGTGGAACATCAGTTCACCGGCGAAGATGAAGAACGGGATTGCCATCAACGAGAAAACGTTGATGCCCGAGACAATTCGCTGGAACCCGATCATCAGCGGCAAGCCTTCGAACCAGAAGGCCGAGATGGCGGCAATGCCCAAGGCGAAGGCCACGGGGGTTCCGATCAGTACACACAGGGCAAATACGCCAAGCAAAAGAAAAATTCCCATGATCCGCCTCTATTCGATGCTGTCTTTTCGCTCGTCAAAGCCGACGCAGAGGCGGATCAGGTGACCAACGGAAAACATAAGGATAAGGCCCCCGCCAATGGTCAGGGGCAGTGACCGCAAGCCTTCTGGAACCTGGATCAAGGGGATGAGCGACCCCCATTTAAACATCGTAAGCCGCGCCCCGAACACCAGCATCAGAGCACCGAATCCGGCCATGATCACGTCTGTACAAACGACCAGAGCCGTCCTGACTCGCCGCGGAACCGCCGAGCGCACGAGGGACACGGACAAATGCGTGTTGTCGTGCACACCGACCGCCGCGCCGATGAACGCGATTGTCATGACCAGTAGCAGGGCGACCTGCTCGACCCACGTTGGCGTTGCGTTCAGGACGTAGCGGCCGAAGACGAGCCACCCGAAAATGACGGTGACCACGACCAGCGCGACACCGGTCACGATCCGGCATGCATCGGCGATGCGGTCTAGGATCCGGACCATCTTGCGCAGCGCGGACGGGGGCGGAGATGTATTGCTCATAAGCCTGAAACTCTTGATCAGATGTCCGGCCCCGCATTGGCAGGGCCGGGCGGTGTCAGATCCGATGCGGTCCGATCACTCGGTCGCCTGGATGGTTTCAACCAACGGGCGGAGGTCAGGGTTCGTTGCGAAATAGGCCTCGTAGACCGGGGCCATCGCGGCCTGGAACGGCGCTTTGTCGGCCACTTCGTTCACTACCACACCCGCAGCCTCGACCGCCGCGCGGCTGGCCGCTTCACGTTCGGCCCACAATTGCCGCTGCAATTCGGCGGACTCTTGCGCCGCCTCTCTGACGGCGGCCTGCAGTTCGGGCGACAAGGCGTTGAATTTGTCGGTGTTGACGCAAACGCATTCAGGAATGATCAGGTGCTGGGACAGCGAGTAATAGCCGGCAACCTCGAAATGGCCGGTCGACTCGTAGGATGGCCAGTTGTTCTCGGCGCCATCGACGACCCCGGTCTTCAGCGCCTGATAAACCTCGGCGAAGGCCATGGGCGACGGGTTGCCGCCAAGTTCGGCGATCATGCCGGTGAACAGGTCGTTGTTCATGACCCGAACTTTCATGCCTTGGACATCGGCCGGGGTATTGATCGGCTTGGTGCCATTGTAGAAGGATCGGGCGCCGGCGTCATACCAGGCAAGCGGGGTCAAACCCTTGGCTGCCATACCGGCCGCGATCGCGGCGCCGCCCTCGCTGTCCAGAACGCGGAACATGTGAGGGACGTCCTTGAAGATGAAGGGCAATGAAACGACATTTGCCTCGGCGACAATCGGTCCGATCGGACCCAGGTTGAAATTTCCGACCTCCAGAGCGCCAGCGCGGACCTGTTCGACCGCATCTGGCTGGCTGCCCAATGTGCCGCCGTGGAACATTTGCAGGTTGATTTCACCGCCGGTCTTTTCGGTGACCAGTTCGGCGAATTTGTCCATCGCTACAGTATTCGGGTAGCCGTCTGCGTGGATGTTCCACCCGCGCCAATCCTCGGCCAAAGATGCGCTGCCGGTCATGACGACCATGGCTGCGGCGCCAATCAGTGTTTTTGTAAGTTTGGTGTTCATGCTTTCCTCCCTAGAAGCAGACAGATGTTTTTGGTGATCGGTCGAAGCCGGCTATGAAAAGAGCAAGCCTCCGTTGATGTCGATGTTCGCGCCCGTAATGAATGCGGCGGCGTCCGAGGCCAGAAACGCGACGAGGTTTGCCACATCCTCTGACGTGCCTTCGCGTTTCAGCGGTGTGGCGCTGGCCACGTTGGTTCGGACTTCGGTCTTGGTGAAGACATTGTGGAAATCTGTGTCGATCATGCCCGGGCAAACCGAATTGATCCGGATGTCGGGGCCCAGTTCCTTGGCCAGCCCACGTGTCATCGTCATGACCGCCCCCTTCGAGGCCGCATAGGCGACCGCGCCGGGACCGCCTCCGTCACGACCCGCTTGACTTGCAAACCCGACGATTGCGCCACCTTTTTTCATGTGCGGCAACACCGACTGAACGGCACGGGCAAAAGAAGTGGTGTTCAGGTCCATAACGTAACGCCAATGGTCCATGTCCATCTCGGACAGGGTCTTTCGGGCCACCAACCCTCCGGTCACGTGGACAAGAATGTCGATCCGGGGCCCGAAGGCGGCAATCGTTTCTGAGACCAGCCTGTCTACATCTGCGCCAGAGGTCATGTCGCCCTGTACGGCGATCGCTTGACCGCCGGCAGCCGTTATCTCCTGGACCGCCGACTCTGCACCCGTGGATGAGCTGTGATAGTTGATTGCGACCGACGCTCCGGCCTCGGCCAGTTTCAGAACACAGGCACGGCCAATGTCCCGTCCGCCGCCGGTCACGATCGCAACCTTTCCTGCAAGGTTCCGGTTCAGGCCAATCTGTTCAGCGTTCAATTCGGTCATTCTCTTGTCCCTTTGGATCCCCGGTCAGCCTGTTGGCGCGCCCGTTCCGAACTTTGAGTCCCAACAGGCATGGAGCAGTGTTGCATATTTTAGTCGACTAGGATACTAGTATTGTCAACAACTTTGTTTGGGGATCACAAACGGCATCGCACGACGCGTGCCAAATCAATTGGCTAGAGATACATTGAGGAGTATCGAGGGAGGGGCCTCGAGCCTCAGAAGATCGCCCGAGTTGGTCACGCGCAGAAAAAGGCAGGAAATGCAAAGTATTACGGACAAGATCGAGCGGCGCACAACCACCGACATCGTTTATGAGAGCCTGTACGAGGCGATCGTTTCGCTTGAAATCCTGCCGGGGACGAAACTGTCCGAAGCAGACATCGCAAAAAAATTTGAGGTGTCCAGACAGCCTGTCCGCGATGCTTTCAACAGGCTCGAGGCGCAGGATTTGCTGCTGATCCGGCCTCAGAAAGCCACCCGGGTACGTAGCTTTTCAATGGAACGGATCGGTCATGCACGCTTTGTTCGCCTGGCCGTCGAGTTGGAGGTGGTGCGCGCTGCATGCCAGGTCTGGAAGCCCGAATACTCGAAGCTGCTGGAAGACAATCTCAAGCAGCAGAAAGACGTGGTTTCAAGGAGCGACGCCGAAGAGTTCCATCAACTCGACTACGACTTTCACCGGTTGATATGCGAGTTGAGCGGCAACCCGCTGGCCTTCGACACGATCCAGGAATGCAAAAGAAAGATCGACCGCCTGTGCGTTCTGAGCCTCGGGCGCGAGAGCGAGGCCGAGACTCTGGTTCGGGATCATGTGGCGCTGGCCAAGGCGCTTGCAGACCGCGACGAGGCGATGGCAAGCGAAACCATTCGCCGTCATCTGGGCCGTATCGACAAGACCATCGAGGAGGTTCACGCGAAACATGCCGAGTATTTCGAGTGAAATGAACGCCGCCGCCTGACCGAGGACACTGCATCATGACAAAAAGCTATCCGATTGTGTCGCCCGCGCCGGGCGTCTCGCGCCAGGTTTTGGCAGATCACGAAGACCTCATGATGGTGTCCTTCCGGTTTGCGAAAGGTGCCGAAGGCGCACTGCACGACCACCCGCATGTGCAGTCGACATTTGTGCGGTCCGGGCGGTTCAATTTCGTCATCGGAGATCAGGAGCGAGAGCTGGGGCCCGGCGACAGCCTGATCATTCCGTCCGGCGTAAGCCATGGTTGTGTTTGCCTGGCGGCCGGAGAGTTGATCGATTGTTTCACGCCCAGGCGGGACGACTTTCTGTAAGGCGCTTTCCGCGAGCGCCCTTGCTTCGGGCTGCGATTTTCTTGAAGCCTTGCGGCTGGTTAATCTGTTTTTTGGCGAGACGGGCGGGGCAGGGGGCATATCATTGCGCCGGAAATCGGATCAACCGACAGCGGCCCCGCAGCTTGGGCTAGGAATTGCGGTCCTCGCGTGCTGATCCAATGCCAAGGATCAGGTCAGCACATCGTTCGCCCAGCATCATGGCGGGTGCGTTTGTGTTGCCGGCGTTGATATCCGGCACGGCGGACATGTCGCACACCCGCAAGCTCTCGATCCCACGCACGCGCATTCTGGCGTCCAGCACGGCCATACCGTCGCCGTCCTGGCCCATTTTGGCGGTGCCCGCCGGGTGATAGTTGGTTTTCACGAACCGCTTGCAATGTGCTCGCAGCGTCTGATCGTCATCCGCTGTTGGAATGACGATTTCGCGGATCCTTCGCGCGAGCGGGCCGGACGTGAATGCCCGGCGAAAGAAACGCTGTCCCCGGATCATCTCCTGCATGTCGTCTTCATGCTTCAGAAGGTTCGGCGAAACCACCGGCATGGCGTCGGGGTCTGCCGAGCGAAGCCGAACCTCTCCGCGTGATTTCGGTTTGACCACGACGGTCGTGACGGTCAGGCCAAAGTCATCCTGCACCTCGTCCAGCGCGTCGCGATCCAGATAGACGATGGGAACGCAAAAGGCCTGGATGGTCGGTTCTCCATCTGGGTTCGACGGATTGACGAACGCGCCGGCTTCTACCCCGGCCGAAGTCACCGGGCCGCTGCCGAACAGCTTGAACTGGATGCCGTTGCGCAGCATCCGCCAGCCCTCACCTTGCTTGAAATATCCGTAAGGGCCGTTGGCAAAGGCGGTGATCGGAACCTCGGGGTGGTCGACCAGGTTTTGGCCGACCCCGGGCAATGGGCAGACCACGGAAATATCGTGTTCGGCAAGATGCGCATCCGGTCCAATTCCCGACAGCATTAGAATTTTCGGCGTGACCAGGGCGCCAGCCGCAAGCACAACCTCACCATCACACCGGACGGTGTGGGCCCCGCATTTGTCGCGATACTGCACGCCGACGGCCCGGTCGTTTTCGATGATGACTTTGCTGACCTTTGCGCCAAGCCGGATGGTCAAGTTCGGGTTCGTCTCAAGTGGGGCGAGGAAAGCGTAAGCTGACGAGCTGCGCTTTCCGGCGCGATTGGTGAATTGATAGAACCCGACACCGCGCTGCGTTGCGCCGTTGAAGTCCGTGTTGAATGGTTCGCCAAGGGCCTGCACAGACTGAACGAACCAACGGGACATGTCGTCGATATGCCCCGGATCCGAGACCTGCACCGGACCGTCGCTGCCATGCAGGTCGTTGTGAAGCCTGTTGTTGCCTTCCATCCTGCGGAAATAAGGCAGCACATCGTCCCATCCCCAGCCGACCCCGTCGTTGGTCTGTCGCAGCAGGTCGTCCCACGAATCATAGTCGGAAGGCCGGCCACGCATATAGACTTGCGCATTCACGGACGACCCGCCGCCCAGCACGTTGGCCTGCGGAATGTCATGCACCCGACCGTCCAGATGGTCCTGCGGTTCGGTCTGGTGGTAGGTCATGAACTTGGACCCGTTGATCATCTTGAAGATACCCGGCGGCATGTCCAGCAGTGGATGGCGATGCGAATGCCCCGCCTCCAGCACCAGAACCCCGCACTTGCCTTTGTTGACCAGCCGCGCTGCTGCCGCGGCGCCGGCCGAGCCGCCGCCGATGACGATGTGATCGAAGGTTTCCGTCATGATTTCGCCTTCAGGTCCGGCGTTTGGGTTCGCTGATCGAGTCGCGCTCGACCAGTTCGCATTCAAGCTTCACGAGTGGGTGCCGCTGACCGTCCGTCGGTCCGTGGAACAGCTGTTCGACGACCCAGCGTCCCATCGCCCGGGTGGGAAGGATCATCGAGGTCAGGGGCGGCGACAGGTGCCGCGCGGTTTCGTCATCGTCAAATCCGATGACTGAAATGTCCTCGGGGATGGACAGGCCAAGTTCCTTGAGAGCCTCATAGCAGCCGATGGCCATGCGGTCGTTCTGGCAGAAAATGGCGGTTGGCGGAGAGGGCAGGTCCATCAATTCCCGCGTGGCGGCGTAGCCTGCGCTGGGCAGCCAGTTGCCCTCGATGACCAAATCCTCGTCAAATGGGATGTCGGCGGAAGCCAGGGCGTTTCTGTACCCGGTCGTACGCCCGGCGGCGCATTCCATGAACGGCTCGCCGGTGATGGTGGCAATTCGTTTGTGCCCGGCCTTGATCAGGGCGTTGGTCGCCGTATGTCCGGCAGCTACTTCGCCGGGGATCACCGCAGGAAAAGAGAGGTCGTCGCAAAAGCAGTTCAACAGCAGAACCGGGGTGGCCGTCTGCCTGAGGATCTCCGGCACGACCACCCGCCGCGTAAAAACAGTCGCGTAGATGATGCCTGCAACCTGTTGGTCCAGGAAATACCTCAGCGTTCTGGGCTCGACCTCGGGGTCGTTTTGAGTCTCGGCCAGCAACACAAGATTTCCGGTGTCCCGAACGGCCTGTTTCACGCCGTTGAACGCGTTCACCATTTCGGGGCTCGACGCCAGATCATCCACGACGAAAGCGATGGTTCTGTCCAGCGCCGCGGGCCGGCGCGCGCTGTCCTGGGGTTTCCTGAGTTGAGAGGGCATGGCGTATCCAAGCGTGTTGGCGGCATCCAGGACCCGTTGCTTGGTATCCTCGGAGATCTTGACGGAATCATTCTTGTTGAGAACCAGCGAGACTGTCGTCTGCGAGCACCCGGCGACGCGCGCAATGTCGTGCATCGTCACGCGCTGCCGGCCCGCGACTCGTCCTACACCCCTGTGCTGCCCGGCTTTGTTCGCTTGATCGTTCATCGCTCAACCTTTTTGTTCGCATCCTTTTTATCGACTATGCGGAGGGCGTGCAACTAATATTAGTAGATGATAAATAATATTAGTGTTGACGAAATAATATTATTAGTGTTTTGATCGGCGGTGCGGTCGCCAGTGTGATCTGGCCGAGCAAATGCGGGAGGCGAAATTGCGGTCTGTAGTGGGGGAGTTGGGTCAAGTCGTTCGTCATTCGATGTTCATCGATGGCCGCTTTGCCGACTTTGACGCGGACGCGGTCGATGTCGAAAACCCTGCAAATGAAGAGATCGTAGCGCAGGTTCCAGATGGTGGTGCCATGCATGCCGATGCAGCGGTCGAGGCGGCCCGCCGGGCTTTTGGTGCGTGGTCTGCGCGCCCGGCGATCGAGCGGGCGCAAAAGGTCCGAAAGCTCGCCGAGGCCATTCGGGTCGACGCCGCGCGTCTGGCTGCTTTGATCACAGCCGAGCAGGGCAAGCCGATCTCGCAAGCCCGAGGTGAAGTGGATGCCGCCGTCACCTTTCTTTGCCATGCAGCTGAAGAGGCCCGGCGGATTTCGGGTGACATAGTGGCCTCGGACAACAGGTCCGAAGAAATCCAGGTACGACGCCATCCCTATGGTGTTGTCGTTGCGCTGACGGCCTGGAACTATCCCTTGGCATTGGCCGCCAGGAAAATCGGGCCAGCGCTGGTCGCGGGCAACACCGTTGTTTTGTTGGGGCATGAAATCACGCCGCTGTCGGGTCTTGCGATTGCCGAACTTGCGGACAAGGTCGGCTTTCCGCCCGGTGTTCTGAATGTTCTGACGGGGAGAGGGCCGGTGGTTGGGCAGCGGTTGGTCGAGCACCCCGATACGTCGCTGATCACGATGACCGGCAGCACGCGCGCCGGGAAAGAGATTTTTCGCACAGCGGCCGACCGGATCAAGGTTGTCCGGCTCGAGCTTGGGGGCAAAGCTCCGTTCATCGTGATGGAGGATGCGGATGTTGACGCCGCCGTTTCGGCCGCCATTGCCGCCCGGTTTGCCAATTGCGGCCAGATCTGCACCTGCAACGAGCGTATGTATCTGCATCGCGGCATTGCAGACCAGTTCTTGGAAAAATTTGTGTCAGCAGCCCGCGCATTGTCGATCGGGGATCCGATGGAGGACTGCGACCTGGGGCCCAAAGTCAGCAAGGTCGAAGTGACCAAGGTCGCCGAAATCATCCAACGCAGCATCGCAGAGGGTGCCACGGTGCATCTCGAAGGTGGGCCTTTGACGGACGGCGCGCACGGCAAAGGGCACTGGATGTCCCCGACCGTTCTCGAGGTCTCCGACAACGGCAATGCCGCGATGCAGGAGGAGGTCTTTGGTCCCGTGGCGACAGCCATGCGAGTCGATGATTTCGATCAGGCGATAGCCTTTGCAAATGACACGTCATTCGGGCTGTCCGCCTATCTCTTTACGGCATCGCACCGCCGATTGATGGAGGCCCCGAGCCGTTTGAAGTTCGGCGAACTGTACCTGAACCGTTCGAATGGCGAAGCCGTGCAGGGGTTTCACACAGGTTGGGGGCTGTCCGGGGTTGGGGGCGAAGACGGCGCCTATGGCTTCGATGGCTATCTGAGGAAACAGACGACTTACATGAATTGGGCATGACCTGAAAACTCGCGGTCAAAACGGAGGCGACCGCACCAATGGAGGAGGAATAACCATGAAACGCAGAACTCTTTTGATCTCGACGGTTGTCGCAGGTGCGCTGTTGGGCACCACGGCGATGGCACAGGATCTGCCGCCGCTTGAGCAGAAAGATCGCTACAAGGTCGGCTTTGCGCAGATGGAGTCGAACAATCCCTGGCGCATTGCCGAGACGAAATCGTTCCATGACACGGCCGAGGCCTGCGGCTGGGATCTTATCGCGACGGATGCGGCCGGATCTGCGGCCAAGCAGGTTGCGGATGTGGACAGCATGATCGCCCAAGGCATCGACGTCCTGTTCCTGCCCCCGCGGGAAGAAAAGCCGCTGATCCCGGCCGTTATGAAGGCTCGTGCCGCCGGCATTCCGACCTTTCTGGTGGACCGCTCGGTTGATCCGGCCGTCGCCAAGCCGGGCGAACATTTCGTGGCATTCCTTGGATCGGACTTCATTGATCAGGGCAACCGGGCCGCGCAATGGCTGATGGAGAATTTCGAGGGCGACAAAGGCATCATCGTCCAGTTGGAAGGCACGACAGGGTCCTCGCCTGCAAATGACCGCAAAAAGGGTTTCGACGACGCGATCGCAGCGGATGACCGTTTTGAGATCGTGGCCTCTCAGACCGGGGACTTTGCGCGCGACCTGGGTCGTCAGGTGATGGAAACCCTGCTGCAGGCGCATCCCGACGTGAACGTGGTCTACGCCCACAATGACGAGATGGCGATCGGCGCGATCCAGGCTCTTGAACTGGCCGGCCGCAAGCCCGGCGAGGACGTGACCATCGTGTCGATCGACGGGACACGCGATGCGCTTCAGGCCATCATCGACGGCAAGATGGGCGTCACGGTTGAAAGCTCGCCCTTCTTCGGCCCACTGGCCTGTGAAGTCATGAAGAAATACGCGGCTGGCGAGACGATCCCGGAATGGGTGAAAGTCGAAGATCGCATCTTTACCAAGGACAACGCGGCCGATCACATCGACGAAGCCTATTGATTCTCCCTGGTGGGTGGTGCTGGCCTGTGGTCGGCGCCGCCTGCAAGCAATCGGAGGAAGACATCTCATGAATGCGCTCGTCTCGATGTCGGGAATTGAAAAGTCCTTTGCCGGCGTACCGGCACTCAGCCAGGCCAGCCTGGAGATCGCACCGGGCGAGGTTCATGCGCTGATCGGTCAGAACGGTGCCGGCAAGTCGACGATGATCAAGGTCCTGACCGGAGTTTACGACCGGGATGCCGGAGACGTCCATCTGGCGGGTGTGCCAAGTCGCATTTCCACCCCGCGCGAAGCACAGGAATCCGGAATTGCTACGATCTATCAAGAGCTCAACCTGGTGCCGCTGCGGTCAGTGACCGAGAATATCATCATGGGGTACGAGCCCAAACGTCTCGGCTTTCTGGTCGACTGGCGCGAAGGCAACAGGCGCGCACGCGAGGTTCTTTCGCGCTTTGGCATAGATATCGACGTGACCGAGCCGCTGGGAAATTTCTCGACAGCGATCCAGCAGTTGGTTGCGATTGCGCGGGCTGTGTCATTGGACGCAAAGCTGGTCATCATGGACGAACCCACCTCGTCATTGGATGCCAGCGAGGTCAAGGTTCTGTTCGGTGTGGTGCGCGAGTTAAAGAAACAGGGCGTTTCCGTCCTGTATGTCTCGCATTTTCTCGATGAGTTGTTCCAGATCTGCGACCGGGTCACAACGATGCGAGACGGGCGTACCGTCAGCACGCGCAACGTGCAGGACACGACCAAACTGGAAATGATCGCGGACATGCTGGGCCGCAACAAGGACGAGATCGCGGCAGACGGACTCACGGACTTTGCAGGCGCCAAGGCCAAGAAAGGCGATATCGTTTTGCGGGCCGACTCTGTTTCGACAGGCCCGCGACTGACGCATTTCGACCTCACGCTCCACCGCGGGGAGATCGTTGGGCTGGGCGGGCTTCTGGGCTCAGGCCGGACCGAGGCCGCGCGCGCATTGTTCGGAGTGGATAGTGCACGCGGCGGCGCAATCGAGCTGCACGGTGCGGTCGGGCAACCGTCCGGACCGGGTGACGCGATCGCAAACGGGGTTGGCTTTCTGACCGAAGATCGCAAGGCCGAAGGGATCATTCCTGACATGTCCGTGCGCGAGAATATGACGCTGGCCCTGCTGCCGAAACTGGCCAGCCGTGGTCAGATCGACTTTGCCCGCGAGCGCGAGATCGTTCAGGCCTTCATCGACGATCTGGGTATCAAGGCGGCGCATATGGACCAACCCATTCGCGAGTTGTCCGGCGGCAACCAGCAGAAGGTACTGCTCGCCCGTTGGCTGGCGACGCAGCCAGACATCCTGATACTGGACGAACCGACCCGAGGCGTAGATGTCGGCGCCAAGCGAGAGATCCAATCGTTCATTCGGTCTTATGTCGAGAAAGGATTTGGCGTCGTCCTCATCAGTTCGGAATTCGAAGAACTGGTGGAAGGCGCCGACCGCATCGTGGTCATGCACGAAGGGCGCTCGGTCAAGGAACTGACCAACCCCGGGATTACCGAGAACATATTGGTGCGCGCGCTTGCGCATCATGAAGAAGGAACTGGTTCATGGACCGCGCAATGAAGTTGCCGCAACGGGTCGCATCGATGCCCTTCCGCTTTCATGGCGGTATCGCCGCGTTGGTCGCCCTCCTGGTGTTCAACGCGTTTTTCACCCCCAATTTCCTGCAGCTGCAGACCCTGTTCGTGAATATCAGCCAGGTTGCCACGATCGCCATCGTGGCCATGGGTATGACGCTTGTCATCGCCACGGGTGGAATTGATCTGTCGGTCGGCGCTGTCATGGCTCTGGCGGGGGCGTTGGCCCCGCTGATCTTTCTATCGGATCTGGGCGCCGCCAATCCGATGCTTGGCGTCATTTTGGCCATTGTCCTGCCACTGTTCGTCGCGGGTTTATGCGGGGTATTCAACGGCGTGATGGTTGCCGTGTTGAACGTGCAGCCCATTATTGCGACGCTCATTCTATTCATCTCGGGTCGCGGTATTGCCCAGGTTTTGACGAATGGCAACCTGCAGACATTTTCAAACCCTTCATTCAGTTATCTTGGAACCGGCAAGGTGCTTGGCTTGCCGTTCCAGGGTTGGCTGGCGCTGGCCATTGCCTGTGTGCTGTTCTGGGTGATCACCAGGACCACTTGGGGCCGCTACCTGCTGGCGATCGGCGGAAATGAACGTGCGGCCTATCTGGCGGGTGGTCCCGTCCGGCGGGTCAAGATCGGGGCCTATGTCATCTGCGCGGTGCTTGCGGGCTTGGCTGGTCTGATTGTGGTTGCGATCAACTCGGCCTCGGACGCCGCGCGCAACGGCAATCTGATGGAGCTTGACGCCATCGCGGCCGCTGTCGTTGGCGGGGCTCTTTTACAAGGCGGACGGGCGCCGATCTTTGGTGCCATACTGGGCGCCGTGATCATCCAGCTGGTCAAATATACATTGCTGGCCAACGGGGTAGAGGACGAAGTTGCACTGATCGCCAAAGCGGTCATTATTATCCTGGCCGTCTGGGTCCAGCAGTTCCGGAGGGTTTGATCGATGTTGGATGAAACGGCTTTTGACCTGCGAAAGTATCTTCGGCGCAATTCGGCTTCGGTGACGGTGTGGATCGCACTGCTGGCTTTGATCCTGTTTGGGCTGATGCGCTATGACAACTTTGGCAGCGCCTACAATTTCTCGTCTTTCCTGAACTACAACGCGATGTTCATCGCGATTGCGCTGGGTATGTGTTTTGTGATCATGACCGGCGGGATTGATCTGTCGGTTGGATCCGTTGCGGCCTTTACGTCGGTTGTTGCGGCCTATCTCAGCCCATACGGGATTCAGGTTGCGCTGCCGGGGGCCGTGCTTGCCGGGGTGGGCTTCGGAGCGATCAACGCCTTTTGCATCATCATCCTTCGTATTCCGCCCTTCATCGCCACACTGGCGACCATGCTTGCCGCAAAAGGCGGCGCATTGGTGATTTCGGGCGCCCAGACAATTTCGGTTGATTGGGGGTCGAACTTTACCAAGCTTGGCATGGGGCAGGCGTTTGGTCTGTTTCCATGGGCAATAGTCATAGTGGCCGGACTGACGCTGGTCCTGTGGCTGGTGCTGGAAAGAACAACCATCGGGCGGACCGTCTTGGCGATCGGTGGCAGCGAGGATGCCTCGAACCTCATGGGTCTGAAGGTGAATCGCGCCAAGGCTTTCGTCTACCTGCTTTCGGGCGGCTGCGCAGGGCTGGCTGGCGTCTTTCTGGCCTCGGGCTTTGGAGCCGGACAACCCCTTGAGGGCATCGGATGGGAATTGTCGGCCATCGCATCCGTCGTTGTGGGCGGCACTCTGTTGACGGGTGGAATGGGGTCGATCCCCGCGACGGTGGCCGGCGCGCTGCTGCTGGGGCTGGTCTTCAACGTTCTGAACTTTGAAAACGGTCAGGGGACCATCAGTTTCAGCGCCTATTGGCAGATGGTCATACGTGGAGGCTTTCTTTTTGTGGTCATCCTTTTACAGTCTCGGGTTATTGCCAGGCAGCAGAAGGTCTTGGGTTCGTGAATCGCATAGAAAGTGTTTCAGCGCGGCTGTTCAACGTCCCGCTCGCCGAAGTCCTGGTCGATGCCAAACATGGCGACCACACGTTCTTTCAATTGATCACCGTTACCATTCAAACGTCGGATGGGGTTGAGGGGGTTGGGTATACCTATACGGGCGGCAAGGGCGGTCATGCCATCTTGGCGATGATCCAGCATGATCTAGCGCCGTTCCTGGTTGGACAAGACGCCGAACAGATCGAAAGCCTGTACGATGCCATGCAGTGGCATGTCCACTACGTCGCACGGGGCGGGATCGCATCGTTCGCCATCTCGGCCGTGGATATTGCCCTTTGGGACATTCGTGGCAGAAGGCAGAATGCACCGCTGTGGCAAATGGCCGGCGGAGCGTCCAAACGGTGCAAGGCCTACGCCGGCGGGATCGACCTGAATTTCTCGTTGGAGAAACTGCTGCGCCAGACCGAAGGCTACCTTGCGCGTGGGTTCAACGCGGTCAAGATCAAGGTCGGTCAACCGGATCTGGCCGATGATCTGGCGCGGGCCCGGGCGGTGCGCGAAATGTTGGGGCCGGACCGGTTCTTCATGGTCGACGCGAATTACTCCATGAGCGTCGAGCAGGCCATCGTGGCAGCCCGAGGGTTCGCCGACTGCGATATCCTGTGGTTCGAGGAACCGACAATTCCAGACGACTACAAAGGCTATGGCCGAATTGCCGAAGCCACGGGCGTTCCCCTTGCCATGGGTGAAAACCTGCACACGATTCACGAATTCGAGTACGCCTTCGATGATGCGAAGCTGAGTTTCATCCAGCCCGATGCCTCAAACTGTGGCGGGATTACCGGCTGGTTGCGCGTAGCCGCGCTGAGCGCCCAGCACGGCATTCCGGTTTGTAGCCATGGCATGCAGGAGCTGCACGTCAGCCTTGTTTCTGCGCAACCCAATGCGGGTTGGCTGGAAGTACACTCATTCCCGATAGACCAGTACACGACCCGTCCGCTGGTCGTGGAAGACTGCCTGGCCGTGGCCCCGGATACGCCGGGGACCGGAGTGGAATTCGACTGGGACAAACTGAATGCGGAACACAGGGAGATGCATACATGACGACCCAGACGATCTCTGCGGCGTACTACAGGGGCAACAAGAGCTTTGCCGTGGAACAGGCCCAGGCGACGGCACCGGGCCCCGGCGAGGCCGCCATTCGCGTTGCCTATTGCGGGATTTGCGGGACGGATATGCACGTCTACCACGGCAACATGGATGCCCGTGTCGGCCTGAACCGGGTAATTGGGCATGAGATGTCCGGTGTCGTAGAAGCGGTGGGCGAGGGCGTTGATACGATAAAACCCGGCCAAAAGGTCGTCGTCCGACCGCTTGATCACTGCGGCGAGTGCCCGGCCTGCAAACGGGGGCATCAGCATATCTGTCAGAACCTCAAGTTTCTCGGCCTCGATACCGATGGTGCCATGCAAGAGATCTGGACCGTTCCGGCCCATACGTTGCACGTTCTGCCGGATGACTTGCGCATGGATCACGCGGCGCTGATCGAGCCGGTCGCCGTTGCCTGCCACGATGTGCGCTTGTCTGGCCTGCAACCTGGCGAGGACGTGGTCGTCATCGGCGGTGGCCCGATCGGCATCCTGGTTGCCATGGTTGCGCGGGACGCGGGCGGAAACGTCGTGATTTCCGAAGTGAACCCAAACCGCTTGGCCATTGCCGAAAAGCTTGGTTTTGACACGATCAACCCAATCGAAACTGATCTGGCGGCCACGATCAACGGGCGCACGGGCGACAAAGGGGCGGATGTAGTTTTCGAGGTATCGGGAACGCAGCCCGGTGTTGATGCGATGACAGCCGTTGCCGCGACGCGGGCCCGGATCGTGATGGTCGCGATCCATGCTCAAAAACCCAAGATCGACCTCTTCCAATTCTTCTGGCGAGAGCTGCAACTGATCGGTGCTCGGGTCTATGAGCCGGAGGATTACGAGAAGGCGATCGCAGTTGTCGCCTCGGGCGGAGTGGACGCGGATGTCGTGATCACTGATGTCAGCCCTCTGGCAGACATTCAGGCCGCGTTCGAAGCACTAGATCGCAGCCCAACCGCAATGAAAAGCCTGATCGAAGTAGGACCGCGTTCATGAGTGTTTTGCAAAGTTTCGACCTGACGGGAAAAACGGCCCTTGTGACCGGGTGCAAACGCGGCATCGGGCGCGGCATGGCCGAGGCATTGGCATCGGCTGGAGCAGACATCATCGGAGTGTCCGCCTCGCTCGAGCTGTCCGGCTCGGAGGTCGAAGAAGCCGTCACCGCTATGGGGCGCAATTTCCGGGCTTACCAATGCGACTTCTCGGACCGCTCTGCACTGCATGGGTTTATTGATCAGTTACGAGCCGATGGACAAACCCCTGATATCCTTGTCAACAATGCCGGTACAATCAAACGCAAACCTGCCGCCGAACACCCGGACGACTGGTGGGACGAAGTGATTGAGGTCAACCTGTCCTCTCAGTTTGTTCTGTCTCGCGAGATCGGCAAGGACATGCTGGCGCGCGGCTCGGGCAAGATCATCTTCACCGCCTCGCTGCTGACGTTTCAGGGCGGCATCACCGTGCCCGGATATGCGGCGTCGAAAGGTGGGATTGGACAGCTGACCAAGGCCTTGGCCAATGAATGGGCCGGGCAGGGTGTGAACGTGAATGCGATCGCCCCCGGCTACATCGCGACTGACAATACCCAAGCCTTGAAGGACGATCCGGTTCGATCAAAGTCGATTCTGGAACGAACACCACAAGGCCGTTGGGGTACGCCTGGTGATTTTGCCGGACCTGTAGTCTTTTTGGCTTCTGCAGCGTCGGACTACGTCAACGGTGAAATCCTTGTTGTCGACGGGGGCTGGATGGGGCGGTAACCCCGTCAACTCTCCATGTGACACAAGGCATCACGTCCCGATGTAGTGCACCTTCAATCGTCGTGTCTTGGGTGCCTCGCGATGTTCGAAGAGATACAGGCTTTGTACGCGGCCCAGCGGAAGCTGCCCCTGTTCGACCGGGATGGACACCTGCGTTTGCGTCAACAGCGCCCGCAAATGCGATGGTGCGTTGTCGTCTTCGCTCGGGCGGTGGTGATATTTGCCTGGTGATTTGGGGACCAGTTCTTCGAAGAACGTCTCGATATCCTTGACCACCTCGGGATCGGCATTGGCCTGAACCAACAGCGCGGCACCGGTGTGGACGCACCAAAGGGTCAGCAGGCCCGAGCCAAGTTCATGGTCAGACACCGCACCCTGAACCACCCCGCTGATGTCGGTGAGGGATTTGCCGGGCGTTTCAATGGACAGCTCAAAAAACTCTTGCTTCATCCATCAGATCCTTTCCTTGATTTTGCGCGAATGCGCCCAGCTTTCCGCACCCCATTCGGAATTCAACTTGGAAACTCAAGTATATGATTTGTAACGTACAATGGCGCTTCATTCATGCGAACAGGCTTTTGAACCTGTCCACACACAGACGAAACCCATCTTCGAAGTTTCCGTTGCCGGGATGATAAACGCTCTCGAAAGAAATGACGCCATCATAGTCATCGGATCGGAGCGCTTCCGCGATGGGTTGGAACAGAGGCGCAAGCTGACCTTCCCCCATACGGCGCACTTCCAGCGTTGCCCGTGGCGTGTCGACCTTTACGTCCTTGATGTGAATGTGCCCTAGATAGCCGCCGCGCAGTTCTTCGTAACCGTCCGGGTATGCCAGTTCATGGCACCAGCAGTTGTTTCCGGGGTCCCAAAGTACCTTCAACGCATCCTTTGCATCCAACTCGTCGATCAGTTTGCGGGCTGTATAGTTGGAATTGACCAGCGTGCCGTTTCCGGTTTCTACGACAAGCGTCACGCCCTCAGCCCTGGCAAGTTCAACCGCCGGCGCGATCAGCGGCGGCATCGAGTCCCATACCCCATGCGCCACGTTCCACTTCTCGGCGCCGTTTTTTCCCCAGAGTATCTGCTCTTTTCGTTGGGTCATGATCCGAACCAGCGGAGACCCCACGACATGCGCCATGTCGATCACGCGTTTCAAGGCGTCCATGTGTCGGGTGTGCAGGTCGTCACCGGGCCTGTTGGCAGCTGTCATCCCCGCGAAGATATGGCGCGACAGACACGACACAGGCTTGCCTCGGTCTCGCAAGAGCGCGTCGATCTCGGCAATTTCCTGCGGGGAATGGTCCCCGACCTCGGTGTCGCCAACGAATTGAAGCTCTGCATAGTCCAGACCGAACTCGTCCATCACGTCCACGGCATGCCGCAGATCGCGGGAAATGCCGTCGCAAATCACACCTAGTTTCATGTCCGGTTCCCTCAGCGATGCAATTCTGCGCCAACGATCTCTTCGATGACGCGGGTACACACCCAGTTGTCGCCGTTCGGGTATTTGGTTTTTCCGGCGTGAAAGATCTGCATTGCGGACGAGGCTGTATGCATCGGAACGCCCAGCGCACCGGCCAGTGCCAGAGATATCGTCAGGTCCTTGTGCATGGTTGCGATATGGCTACCGGTAGCCTCGAACTCGCGATCAATGATGTTTTCAAGGGCGGTGTTCACGACACCGCACCCCGCGCTGGAGGATGAGAACACGTCGAGCAATGCCTGACCGCTGACACCGGCTTTGGCCGCCAGAGCCGCAGCCTCGAATGTGGCGGAAAAGATCGATCCGATCAGGGATTGAAGGCAGGCTTTCACGGTTTGCCCGTCACCGGCGTTTTCTCCGACCCGGTGAATAGTTGCCGACACCGCCTGCATGACTTCGGCGTTTTGGTCCAGCACATCCGCAGCACCGGCAGCCATCATCGTCAATGTGCCGTTCTGCGCGCCGGGAAACCCACCCGAGACCGGGGTGTCGATCAGGTGGATGCCCGAACCCTCCATGTCTTGTCCGATAGCGCTTGCTTCGGCCGGAGTAATGGTCGCGGACAGGATGACCGTTCCGCCTTTGGCCATGTTCGCAACCAGGCCGTTTTCACCCAGAATGACATCGCGGGCCTGATCTCCGTTCATCACCATGACAAACACGCTGGCGGCGTGACGGCCGACCTGTCCCACGCTGTCCTTGGCCAGGCCGCCCATGTCGGTAAATGCCGCCATGCGTGTCTCGCTCAGGTCGAAACCTGATGTTTCAAAACTATCCTTGATCAGGTTCTTGGCAAGGCCGCTGCCCATGTCGCCAAGACCGATTACGCCTGCGGTTTTCATTTGGATTCCTCCCGTTTTTCCGCCATTTCCGTCTGGCAGACGTTTCGAAAAATGATGCCATAAGGCATCGGTTTTCGCGGGAGTTTCACGCGTCTTGAACAGACGTCGGGCGAGTCCGGAAGACACCCCGCTGCCCGTTTACGTACCGTAAGTAAACGAAGATTGCGGCGCTCAGGCAAGCAAAGAAGTGATACGGGCGGAAAGAAACTGCCGCATCAGACGTATCAGGAAAACGCCGCCATGATGCCGCGCAGTTCCGCCAACCCGCGCATTCGTCCGATCAGCGGATAGCCGGGAGTGCTGTGTCCGCCCAGATCGCTCAGCAGCTCTTGTCCGTGGTCGGGTCGCATCGGAATTTGCCAGTCACTACGCCCTTGAGATTTGCGGCGGCGTTGTTCGTCCATCAGCTCGCGAATGGTTCCGACCATGTCGGTGTCGCCCTCCAGATGCGGAGCCTCATAGAAATCCGGCTTCTGACTGTCCGACCCCGCGATGCGTCGGGTATTTCGCAAGTGAACAAAGTGAATCCGGTCGCCATGCCGGCGCACGAACTCCGGCCCATCGAATTCGGAGGAAACACCAAGCGATCCGGTACACAAGGTTGCGCCGTTCGCGGGCATATCAACCGCATCCAGTACGGCGCCGTAGTCCTCGGTACTGGACATGACCCGCGGCAGACCGAGCAACGAGAAGGGTGGATCATCGGGATGACAGCACAAGCGCACCCCCAATTCTTGGGCTATCGGGGCGACCTCAGACAGGAAGTCGAGGAGGTTTGCGCGCAGCCGGTCACGGTCTATCTCGGCATATGTCTGCAGCAAGCCGCGCACGTCCTCTACGCTCCACTGATCGTTGGCGCCCGGCAGCCCCGCGGTGACATTGTGCTGCAACTGGGCCTTGGATTCCTCCGACATGCGCGAAAAGCGATCCTTGGCCACTTGCTGGACGGTGTTGGAATAGTCTTCGGACGCGCCCGGACGTTCGAGAATATGTATGTCAAAAACTGCAAAATCGGTCAGGTCGAACAGCATGGCCGTTCCGCCATGCGGCTGTGGGGCACGAAGGGCGGTGCGCGTCCAATCCAGGATCGGCATGAAGTTGTAGCAAACAACTTTGATGCCACGGGCGGATAGAGCCCAGAGGCTGGACTTGTACGCCTGCAGATGCTCGGCCATGTCCGCCGACTGCGTCTTGATCGCCTCGGAGACTGGCAGGCTTTCGACAACGTCCCAACTGTACCCGGCCGCCGCCAGAACGGCCTGCCGGTCGGCGATGCTCTGTTCATCCCAAGGCTGTCCCGGCGGGATGTGATGCAGCGCGGTGACGATGCCCTGAACCCCGACTTGATGGAGATCGGCCAGGGCGATCGGATCCTCGGGTCCGAACCAACGCCAGCATTGTTTCATGGCAGCCATCCTTCATACAGTGGGTGATCGGGCCTGATGGGAAGGGCAACGCGCTGCCCGGTGCGCGCCGCGTGATAAATCGCCGTCACAAGGCCGATGGACGCAGCGCCATCCTTCAGCGTAACGGCCGAATTTGCCTCGGACCGCAGCGCCTTGCCGACTTCGGTAAAAAACCCTTCGAACCCCGTTGGCTCGGCAGCGGCGGCTGCAAGAGCCGCGTCGATAGCGGCTTGATCCGCCGGGTCCCGCGCGACGAATGACCAGGGCGTTTGACCCGGGGCATAAGGTTCGGTGCCAGAGGTGGCGGTCAATTTTTCAAAGACGAACCGCAGGCGGGTTTCGTCCGTGGCAGCGCCCAAGGTGATATTGCTTGTGCACAAGGCTCCGGAAGCCATGCCAAAGCAGATTGCGGCACAGTCTTCGGTCTCGATCGGGTTGACCCGCGTTGTGGTCATTGCAGACACCCAGGCGATATCGCCCGCAATATGTGTCAGCAGATCATGGTTGTGGATGGCATGGCCCAGAACCGCGCCGCCGCGTTCACCGGCCCATGTTCCCCGCCACGGCACCGCGTAATAGTCCGCCCCTCGGGACCAATGGGTTTCAAGCGCGGCAGTTTGGACCGCTCCGGTCAGGCCTGCGCGTTGCAGGTGGCGCAGTTGGGCCAATGACGTGCCCCACCGGTATTGAAAAACCGGAAACACATGCTTGCCCGCGTTGCGTGCGGCTGCCGTGATCCGATCCACATCCCGCATCGAGGTCGCAAGAGGCTTTTCGCAGACAACGTGTTTTCCTGCGGCCAGTGCCGCAAGCGTGGTTGGTACATGCAGATGCGGCGGCAGGCAGATGTCGATGACATCAATCGTCGGATCATCCAGAGCGTCCTGAATGTTGGTCAGTGTTCGAAAACCCGAGTTCTGTCGTATCTGTTCGATCCGGTCCGTGTTCTGGTCGACCACGGCGGCTACGCGAAAGGTGCCGTCAAGTTGTTCCAAAGCGTCCAGATGTTGCGCACCGATACCTGCGCCGAGGATCGCAACGTTGATCATCCGCGTTCCGCCATTTCCTGCGCGCGCAGTGCCAGTTCCATGACTGTAAAGCAGTGGGTCTGCGTCATTGCGGTTTCAGTCCGGTTGCGAATGTCATCGGCCAGGCGCGCAAAGTAGGGAAGGCCGGCGTCGGATGCGTCGATCTTTTGGCAGGTTTCTCCGTTGACGAGGATCAGATGATCTGTCCCCGTGGCTCCACCCACGTCGACGTATTTCCGCAACTCGATATAGCCTTCGGTGCCCAGGATCGTCAGACGGCCATCCCCCCAGTTTGGCAGGGCATCCGGCGTAAACCAGTCAACCCGGATGTACCCGGTGCCATTCTCGCCGCGCAGATTGACCTCGCCGAAATCCTGCAATCCGGGATCTTTCGGGTTTGCGTAGTTCGCCACGTAGGCGTTCGTGATTTCTGCGGTTTCCGAACCTGTGTAGTGCAGGAACTGATCGATCTGATGTGAGGCGATGTCGGTCAGAATGCCGCCATAGCGGTCACGCCGGAAAAACCATTCCGGCCGGGTTGCCCGGTTCAATCGGTGCGGGCCAAGTCCGACCGTCTGGACCACGCGCCCGATGGCACCGGCCTCGACCAGCTCGGTGGCCCGGGTGCTGACGGGCGTTTCGAACCGCTCCGAAAAGTTCACCGACCAGATCCGACCGGTGTCCGCAACCGTTCGCTTGATCTGGTCGAGTTGCTCGAACGTCGTGCAGCCCGGCTTGTCGCTCATGACATCCATGCCGTTCTGCATCGCGCGGACCGCCAACGCGGCCCTATCTGCCGGTATCGCTGAAATCAGCGCCAGATCCGCCCCGCTAGTCAGGGCGTCTTCCAGTCGGGCCAGCCGCGAAATATCGGGAAACCTTTTTACGTATCCCGCCAGCGTCTCCGGATCGCCCTGTGTCCAATAGCCAACGCAGTCCACGCCGATTTTGCGCATGTTTTCCGTCATGCCATAGATATGGCGGTGGTCCAGGCCAAGGGCGACGCAGGTCAGGCTCATGAGATGACTCGTGTTTTCTGGCCGGTTCGATTGGCGATCTGCATCGCGTCGATGACGGCGTGGGTCAAAAGGGCACTGCGTCCGGTGGCCATAGGTTGTGTTCCACTGGAAACGGCCTTGGCGAAGTCCTCGATGACCGCCTGGTGCCAGGCATGTGTGAACGCCATGGGATCGGCCCCTCCGCCTGTGGCGGCGGATTCGCCGACCGTGGATTCCCGGCCGTCGAAAGTGGTCACGGTCAGGACACCTGGCTCCAGATGCGCTTTGGCGCGCGTGCCCTGGATCGTGATGGACTCAGCAGCCCCGGGATATTCGGCGGTAGTTGCCATCAACGTTCCCACCGCGCCGTTGTCCATTTCAAAGACTGCACCCGCCCAATCCTCGGCCTCGAGATTGTGTAGTGGAGTTTTTCTCATCACGGCCTGAATGTCCGAGATCGGCCCCAGCAGCCACATCGCAAGGTCAAGCGTGTGGATCGCCTGCGAAATCATGACGCCGCCACCGTCGCGTGCATAAGTGCCGCGACCCGGTTCGTCATAGTAGCTCTGATCGCGCCACCAGGGGACACGGATTTCCACCGTGGCGATCGTGCCCAGTTCCCCCTGTTCGATGGCCGATTTCAGCGCATGCGAGGCGGCGCGGGCGCGGTGCTGAAAAACGATGCCCAGCGGTACGCCAGACACCTCGCACTGCTCGACAATGGCTTTCGCGGCGCCCAGCGTTCTTTCAATGGGCTTTTCCATCAGGATCGGCTTCGAAGCGGTCGAGAGAATCCGTACCAACTCTGTGCGCTGATCAGGCGGGGTTGCGATGATCGCAAAGTCGACGTTTGGGTCGTTTGCGATTTCCTCGACCGAGACGAATGCGCGGGTCTCGTTTCGCCGCGCGAACTCAGCTGTTTTTTCAAGATTGCGCCCGAGGACTCCGGCAAGACTGAGGCCTTGATCCGATGCCCGAATGGCGGCGACATGCGTGCCAGAAACCATCCCCAAACCAATCAGCGCAATATTCATTCAGTCCCCCGGATCACCCGGTCAGTCTGCGGGTTCAAACGGGAAAGATGCAACCATTAAAAACTGTGTTAACAATTGCGGGTAGCAGTATCGGAGGCAGAATTGACTGGCAATTTGAATGGGATGGCAGAAGACCTGTATTTGGGCATCAAGGACCTGCCGATCGTGTCTCCGCATGGTCACTGCGATCCGGGGTGGTTTGCAACCGATGCGCCGTTCCCCAACCCGGCAGAGCTGTTGGTGGTTCCCGACCATTACGTGTTCCGTATGCTCTATTCGCAGGGCGTTCCCTTGTCGGAACTCGGCGTTGGGGAAGAGGGGCGAAAGAAGGATCCTCGCGCCGTTTTCCGCACCTTTGCCGAACATTGGCATCTATTTCTGGGAACGCCTTCCCGGATCTGGATGAACTACGTGCTGCATGAAACGCTGGGCGTGTCTGAGGAGTTGTCTTCGCGTACGGCAGATCTGATCTACGACAAGATCGCGGAAAAGCTGGCGCAACCCGATTTTCGCCCGAGGGCTTTGTTCGACAGGTTCGGGATCGAGGTTCTGGCCACTACGGATTCGGCTCTCGACACTCTCACACAGCATCAGGAGATCCGTGCAAGCGGTTGGGGCGGGCGGGTTGTTCCGACGTTCCGCCCGGACGGGGTTTTGGATGGGGCGGACCCGGAGTTCGTACAGAACCTGAACAAGTTGGCCGAGCTGACAGGCTGCGATCTGCACAGCTATGATGGCTACCTCAACGCGCTGCGGATGCGGCGGACTTATTTCATCCAGCTTGGTTGTACCGCCACGGACCACGGTATCGAACGCGTACAGACCGAGTGGCTGGACGACCCGGATGCGCTGTACCAACGGCTGAGACGGCGGGAAGGGACCGAACAGGACGCGCGCCGGTTCTATGGGCATATGCTGATCGAAATGGCGCAGATGTCTGTCGATGATGGTCTGACCATGCAGATACATGCAGGCAGCAAGCGCAACACGAACCACGCGGTAATGCGGGACTTCGGACGGGACAAGGGGGCCGACATTCCAATCGCGATGGATTGGGTCACGGGCCTTGAGGCGCTGTTGAACCGGGTGGGAAACTCAGCGGAACTGCGCATCATTCTGTTCACACTGGACGAAGGCACCTATGCCCGTGAACTGGCCCCGATGGCGGGACATTGGCCGTGCCTTCGGATAGGGCCGCCTTGGTGGTTCCATGACAGCCCAGCCGGGATTGCGCGGTATTTTGATCAGGTCGTTGAAACGGCCGGATATTACAACCTGGCCGGATTCAATGACGACACACGGGCTTTTCTGTCCATTCCTGCACGAAACGACCTTTGGCGGCGGGGCGTAGCGATTCATTTGGCCGAGCAGGTTGCGCGTGGTTACTTCGGTCGGGACAGTGCCGAGCATCTTGCTCGGTTGCTGGCGGTCGATCTGGCGAAACAGGTTTACGGATTGCAAAGCTAGATGGGTAAAATTCTGCACTTCGGCCTCGGAAACTTTGCCCGGGCGCATTTGCTGGACTACACCGATCAAGCGGGCGGATGGGACGTTGTCGGCGTCAGCCTGCGTTCATCCTCGGTTCGGGATGGATTGGCGCGACAGGGTTTCGAGTACGATCTGTGCGTACAGGGGCAGGGTGTCCGTCGCATCAAAGTTCTGAGGGATGTTCTGGTCGCGCCCGAGGATCGTGCAGCGGTTTTCGATGTGATGGCGGATGCCGAGATCATCTCGGCGACAGTGACCGAGAAAGGTTATCATCTGGATGCCGCGGGCAAGCTGAACCTTCGGGACCCGGCGATTGTCGCCGATCTGGCGGGGCAGGGGCCCGCAACGCTGATCGGGTTTCTTGCCTTTGGTCTTGCGGAACGGCGCAAGCCCGTGACGGTGCTGAGCTGCGACAATCGTATGGAGAACGGAAAAACGCTTGAAACGGCCGTATCCGATTTCGCGAATGCAGCCGGTCTGGACGTCAATTGGGACGCCGTTCGCTTTCCCAACGCGATGGTCGACCGGATCACCCCGGCCACAACGGACGCCGTTCGCGCAATCAGCGGTGACCCTATGGCCGTTCCGACCGAGGCGTTCTCTGAGTGGGTGATCGAAGACAGTTTTGCGGGCCCGCACCCAGATTGGCCGGGCGTGCAACTGGTCGATGACGTGGCCCCGCACGAGATGCGAAAGCTGCGCATGTTGAACGGGGCCCATTCCCTGTTGGCTTATGCCGGGTTGGAGCGGGGCCTGACCTACGTCCACGAAGCGGTTCGAGACCCGGTTCTGCGCCCGTTGGTTTCCCAGTTGATGAAGGATGCGGGCGCAACGCTGCCCGCAGCGCTGCAAGCGCAAGCTCCGGACTATGCCGAGGCTCTGTTGCGCCGCTTTGAAAACCCCGAGTTGGCGCACCGTCTGGACCAAATCGCGATGGATGGAAGCCAGAAGCTGCCGTATCGATTTGTTCCCACACTTCGTGAGACCGGCTCTCAGGCGGTGATTGCGGGGATGCGGGCCTGGGTCTCCTATTGCCTGTCCGAGACCGCCAAGGGTCGGGTGCTGAACGATCCTTGCGCGTCGGAAATCGCTTTGGCTGCCAAGCAGCCAGATCCGCTAGTGCCGCTTTTGCGTCTTGTTGGAGCCGAGGATCTCGCGCCGCTTATCCGGGAATGATCGCGCCGCGGAACTGAACAACGGTGGATGCCAGATTGTGTCCAGCCATCAGGGCCTCGGCCTGTGATTTCCCCGTCAGCAAGGCCGCGAGGTACCCACCGTTGAAACTGTCGCCGGCCGCTGTCGTATCCAGCACGTTTTTGGCAGGCTCATAGGTTTGGTCAATGTTCTGACCGATGGACAGGGGGCCATTCTCTCCGCGCTTCAACGCGCCGACTCCGTGATGAACCGCAAAGCGTGCCGCCACCTGTTCGGCGCTTTCCCCGAACAGTGCCATCTCGTCGTCGATGGATGGCAGGGCAATGTCCGCACGCCGCCAAAGCCGTTGGTTGATCTGCCGGGCGTGTTCAACGCTATCCCAAAGACGCGGACGAAAGTTGCTGTCATAGACCAACCGGACTGAAGCGCCTTCGAGCCAGTCCAGAAGCGCAAGCCTTACCGAATGCGGAAGAATGGCCACGGAAATCCCCGACAAGTACAGCACGTCATAGCCGTTCAACGAGCTGAAATCGTGATTGGCAAAAAGCTGACGGGCGGCCGCTTCGCTGCGCCAATAAGTAAAGCTGCGTTCACCGTCCGCAGAGGTGGTGATCGCGTACAGGCCCGGAGAGGCGTTCGGAATGATGCGGATGCCGGATGTCCCGATGCCATGGCTGGCGATGAAGTCCGCGATGCGCCCCGAGAACGGGTCGTCGCCCAAACATGTCACATACTCCACCTGCAGATCAGGCGCTGCGCGGTGCATGTAGATGGCCGTGTTCAGCGTATCCCCCGCGACGCCCACCTTTGCGCCGGTTTCCAGCATGGACAATTCGATCATTGCTTCGCCGATGCAGGCAATTCGCGTCATTTCTTTTCTCTTTTCCAGATGATGAGACCGGCAGCCATGATCAGCGCAGCCCCTGCCAACGTGAATGCGTCCGGTATCGTGTCAAAGAACAGATAGCCCCAGATCGCAACGTAGATCAGGAACGAATAGGTGAATGGCATCAACTGGTTCGCCGTTCCGAAGCGATGCGCGTTCGTCAGCAGTTGATGCCCGCACCACCCAAAGACGCCAAGACTGATCAGGACGATCATGCTCCAAGTGTTTTCCGGTTGGATCCAAAACCAGTTGGCGAAGGGCAGCAGGACCACCGTCCCGGTAAGCCCGAGGTAGAATTGCATGGTGTCCACGGCAACAACCCCCGACAGCCTGCGCGTCATGATCGAGTACAAGGCCAACGCGGTGGCATTGTAGACGATCAGCAGCATGGTCGGATGAAATGCCGAACCAAACGGCCGCACGACAACCAACACCCCCAGAAAACCCAGTATGATAGCCGCCCAACGCCATGGTCCCACGCTTTCTTTCAACACGAAGACGGACAAAAAGCACACGATGACCGGGCTTGAGAACATGATTGCCGACACGACGGTCAGAGGCAAAAACCGCAGGGCATAAAAATTGAAAACGGTTGCTGAGATCAGCAGTAAGGCCCGGCTAATGACCTGCCATGGATGGTCGGTCTTGAACCGGCTGGCCTCAATCCCGCCCTTGGCGATCACGCCCACAGAGATCACGAAGTGCCCTGCATAACGCATGAAAGCCAACTGAAATGCCGGCACGCCGGCCAACGCCAACCATTTGGCCCCAAGGTCCACCAGCGAAAAGAACAGCCACGCCGTCAGCATCAGCACGATGCCAAGGCGCGGCAGGTCCGCGTTGGGGTTGGCGGTGACGGCCATAGATCAGGTGTTGAAACGTTTGACGTAGTAGTCAACCATCTGGCTGACCATGTCATCCGCCTGACCGTGGTCGCGCGCGTCGTTCAGCGCGGAAAGTGCGCCCTGTGACATCACGCTGGTAACGCCGGCCTCGCGTGCCATTCGATCATAATACCCAAGGTCTTTTGCGGCGTTCTTGATGGCAAAGGCCAGCTGGTTTGGATCATTCTCGACACCGTAGGCTTTGACGAAATCCATCATTCCGGAATGCAGCGGCCCTGCGGCCATAACGTCATACAGCTGCTTGCGGTCAACGCCGGTGATGTCAGCCATGGCAAAGGCTTCGGCCATCGCGTTCGCGACCGTCATGCCGAAGAAGTTGTTGATCAGCTTGATCGTATGTCCCGATCCGACAGGGCCCAGGTAAAAGACGTTTTCACCCAGATCCTTCAGTGTCGGCTCGGCCTTGTCGAAGGCAGCCTTGTCGCCGGACGTCATGATGTTCAGCTTGCCTTCCAGCGCATGCGACGGTGTCCGGCCAAGTGGCGCGTCAAGATAGCTTCCGCCGGCTGCTGCAACCTCCTCGGCCAGGGCGCGTGTACTGCCCGGAAGCGAAGTGCCAAAGTCGATGACGATCGCCCCGGGCTTCAGTCCCGCGATCACTCCATCAGCACCGCGCATACGACCTTCGACCTGCTCGGACGTTCCCATGCACAGCATCACGATGTCGCTGGCCTGAGCCAACTCCCGCGCGTTTTGCGCCTCGCGGGCGCCCCGGTCAATCGCGGCGTCCAGATGTGTGCGGTCGCGGTTTCCCAACACCGTGACCGAGTATCCCTGGTCCAACAGCCGGCTCACCATGGCTCCGCCCATAAGTCCCAGGCCGATAAACCCGATTGATGGTTTGTTCATTGGTTTCCCTTTCCGTGAATATGTCTGGTTTTCATTCTTGTGTCTGTCGCGGGCGGATTTGCAGTTTGTTTGCTCATATTGCCCGGAGGATAGTCATTGGTTTTTGAACGGTCCGATATATTGCCCGGCCGCGTCTCCGTCAGGCCGGCGCCCGCGCTCGAGCCGTTCGCGCCTTCAGCCCCTGTTCGATGCGTGATGTGACCTCGAGCGTCCGGGCTGCATCCTCGACGTCGATCAGGGGTGGGACGCCATCGATCACGTCAAGGAAGTGATCCAGTTGCGCCTCCAGCGGTGTGCGTTTCTGGTCCGGTCTTGGAAGTTGGTCTTTTTGGGCCGCAGTGCCCCAATCCTGTCCGCGCCACAGGGTCATGGAGGGAAAACTCACAGCGCCCCTGGTTCCCGTGATCCACATCATGTCCTGATGGGTCGTGCCGATGTTCGGATTTTCACCGGTTCCGGCTTCAAACCCCCAAGGGCTGGGCGCGGTGTCGGCAAAGCTGATAGTGCCCGTCGCGCCGTTTTCGAATGCGATCGCCACAGCGCCACTTTCGATCCGATCCGATCCGCGGATCGGCGCGCCGGGCAGGGCGACGACATCCGAGATTTCTCCGATCACAAAGCGCAGGACATCGATGTCGTGCACCAGATTGATCATGACCGGGCTGCCATCAGATGTCCGCCAGTTCTGTTCAAAATAACTCTCGGGTTTACGCATGGCCCATAGCAACGAGATGTTGATGACTTGTCCGATCGTACCTTGCGCGATCACCTCCTTCAGGTGCTGCAAGGTTGTGTGGTACCGCCTATGGTGGCCGACCAGGCTGCGGACATCGGCCTGGCGAACGGCTGTCTTAAGGCGCAGGGCATCATCGATCGATGCGGCAACCGGCTTTTCGATCAGCATATGCCAACCGCGGGATGCGGCCAGAATGCCATGTTCGGCATGCAGGCGGGTCGGCGTTGCAATGATGACGCCATCTACTGTGTCCTGCACCTCGTCCATACTGGCAAAACGCGGCGCATCGATCTGGATTGAGACATTCGGATCAGCCAACCCGACCAACGTGCAGCCGGGATGCTCGATCACGGCGCGGACGTGGCGAATACCGATCAATCCGCCGCCGGCTACAAGGATCCGTTTCACATTACCGCTCCGATTTGCCAAGGAACGAATTCGTAGTCGCCCAAGCCCTGCGCCTCGGACTTGGTTCGCGCGCCCGAGGCGACTTGGAGCAGCCGTCGGTATATCTCCTGTCCTTTTTCTTCGACGCTGACGCCTTTGGTCAGGATGTCGCCCGCGTCCACGTCCATGTCTTCGGACATGCGCGCCGCCAATTCAGAATTGGTGGCGATTTTTAGCGTCGGCGCCGGTTTGGACCCAAAGGCCGAACCGCGCCCTGTAGTGAAGCACACAAGGTTGCACCCGGCCGCGATCTGCCCGGTCACCGAGGCAGGGTCATATCCGGGGCTGTCCATGAAGGCGAAGCCCTTGGCAGTGATGGGTTCGGCGTATTTGAATACACCGGTCAAAGGGGTGGTTCCGCCCTTCGCCGCAGCCCCCAGCGATTTCTCGAGGATGGTCGTCAGACCCCCTTGCTTGTTGCCGGGGCTGGGGTTGTTGTCCATCGAACCGTGATTGCGGGCGGTGTAGTCCTGCCACCAATCGATCAGTCCGATCAGTTTTTCCCCAGTTGCGCGGTCAAGGGCACGGCGGGTCAAAAGATGTTCGGCTCCGTAGATTTCGGGCGTCTCCGCAAGGACACCCGTGCCACCTTGAGCGACCAACAGGTCGCAGGCATGTCCGAGCGCCGGGTTCGCGGTCACACCGGACCAGGCGTCAGATCCACCGCATTGCAGCGCAAGCATCAGCTCGGACGCCGGGGCTTCGCTGCGGCTTGCCTCATTGGCAATGGGCAGCATTTGATTGATCTTGCTGATGCCCATTTCCACAGTCCGGCGCAATCCGGCCACGTTCTGGATGTTCATCGTCTGGAAGGTGGGGCTTTGCTTCAATCCATACGCATCCAGCAGCCAGTCGATCTGGTTCATCTCACAGCCCAGACCCACCATCAGTACTGCGGCGTGGTTGGGATGTTTCGCGAACCCCCACATGACCCGTTGAAGAGCCTCGAAACCGTCGCCGGAATCTGCCATTCCGCAGCCCGTTCCGTGGACAAAGGCCACCACGCCGTCGACATTCGGATACGCGGCCAACTTGTCCGGCGTGAAGTGGTTGGCGATCATGCGAGCCGCCGTAGCAGAACAGTTCACGGTGGTCAGAACCGCAATGTAATTGCGCGTGCCGACCCGACCGCTGTCCCGGCGATAGCCCATGAATGTATCGACCGAGGTGGCGGGTCTCATAGGCCTGTGATCCGTTGCAAACTCGTAATCCACACTGGTGTTGCGGAACTCGACATTGTGGGTGTGCACATGGTCGCCGGGGTGGATCGGTTGGGTGGCGTAACCAATGATCTGGGCGTATTTTCTGACCGGATCGCCGGGTGCAAGGGTCCTCGTGGCGACCTTGTGGCCCGATGGGATGCGCGCATTGGTCGTGACACCTTCGACCACACTGCCGGCCTCCAGGGGCCGAGTTGCAACCACCACGCTATCCGTTCGATCTAAACGTACAAAAGTCATAATCAGCTTTCCTGGCGGCTGCAGCTAGGCGCAGAACGGCGAGTCCGATGTCCACCGGTGAATATCTATATGCGGCTGTCCAGACAGCCTTGCTCGTGCCGCCTCCCAATTGGATTTGCAGACACGCCAATCCCGCAGTTCGGATTCGGGGCGCGATCTGGACCTTGCGATGAAGCTGGGGAAATGGTCTCGACCGGTGGGCTGGCCTGCTGCACTGAAGCGGATGTCGAACGACCAGCGGAACCGGTCCGTTTCGTTGACCAGCGACGCATGTGGCGTCAGAGGGTGAAACAGGATGACCCCGCCCGCCTTGACGGGCAAGGGCACGGCTCGGTCTTCGTCAATGAACCCGTCGGCAATGCCTGTCTGCGTGCGCGCGCAATGCGGCAGGATGGATTGGTCCTGTGCCTTTGGCAGCACTTGCAGGCAGCCGTTCTCGATCGTTGCATCGTTGACGGCAATCCAAACCGTGACCATGTCGGTCTGGTCCGCATCCTCCAACGCAACTGCCCGGTCCTGATGCCAGTCCGTTGCGGTAATATGCGCCCGTACCTCGTCCTTGGACAGCTTGAGGGCAGGGGGCTTCAGCCGAACGTGCTGGATCGGATTGCTGACCAACTCCGGCCCGATCAACTGCTCGACGATGTCAAGCATGGGCTGGGCCGTCAGCAGGTCGAACACGGCGGGCCCAATATGGAACGGTGTGTCAGCCATGATCCGGTCGCCGGGCAGCGAGATGTCCAGCGGCTGGAAATAGTCGCAACCGGCCTGATAGGCGGACAGAAGTTTGTCCCAGAAGGTCATTCCTGACGGCTCGTCCTTGACCAGTCCCTTTTCGTACCAACCGTCATAGAGCCGGTTCAGGACATCCGAGTATTCGGCCTGTACCCGATCCAGGACATCGCCGGGAATTACATCCTGGACCACGAGGTATCCGTCCGTCTGGAACTTGCCAATCTGATCTTGTGTCAGCATGGGTGCAACCTCACAACAGCAGCGCGATGATGCCCGGCCAGATCAGAAGAACGGAAAGCGCCAGCAGCTGGATCCCGATGAATGGCAGGAAGCCGCGGAAGATATCCGTCAGGCTGATATGCGGCGGGGCCACGGATTTCAGGTAGAACGCCGCCGGGCCGAACGGGGGCGACAGGAAGCTGACCTGCATGTTCATACAGAACACGACGCCAAACCAGATCGCGACATGGCTGGGCTGCAACTGACCGATGAGTCCGATTTCCTCGATGGGAAGGCGCAGGACGATCGGCAGAAAGACCGGGATGATCAAAAGCACGATGCCGACCCAATCCATGAATGCGCCCATGAACAGCAGGATCAGCATCATCACCAGAATGACCAGCATGGTCGGCAAGTCTTGCCCGACGATCAGATCGGCCACGTATTGGGGTCCGCCAGCAATGGTGTAGGCACCCGCCAGCGCGGCGGCCCCGATCGTAACCCAGATGATGGTGCCTGTGGATTTGAGCGTCCGCATCAAGCTGTCCCAAACCAGTTCGAACGATCCTTCGCCACGTAGGATGGCGATGATCAGAACGGCGAAGGCGCCCATGCCTGCAGCCTCGGTGATGCCGGTGATCCCGCCATAGATCGAGCCGAGCACGACGCCGATGACGACAAGCGGTGCAACGAGGCCTTTGCCCATTTCCCAGCCGATTTTTGCGCGCTGTCGGCCAAAGACAAAGAATATCAGCAAAAGGGCGACGATGGTGATGCCAGCAAACCAGGGCAGGTAGTCAGCGGTACCCAGCCGTGCGGGCTCGCCCTGGCTGGCAGCGTTCGAGCCGGAAAGCTCGAAAAACGCGGCGCGGATAAACAGAACGGTGGAAAATCCGGCGACGACGATGCTCATGAAGGCGGCAAACAGTTTGCGCTTTTCGGTTGGCTCGGGGTCGTTCGGGTCCGGTTCCGGCAGCGGAGCGTGGTGGGGATTCAGCCGCGTGCGGATGATGATGTATAGGATGATCATCGAGGCCAGCATGAAACCCGGGATGAAGGACGCGGTGAACAGCGACTTGATCGAGGTTTCGGTGATCAGCCCATAGATGATCAGAACGATCGAGGGCGGGATCATGGTCCCCAGCGACCCCGAGGCGCAGATCACGCCGATCGCGAGATTCTGATCGTAGCCGAGGCGCAGCATCTGGGGCAGGGCGATCAGACCAAGAAGGACAACCTCACCGCCGATGATGCCGGACATGGCTGCCATGATCACCGCCATGATCGAGGTCACGATCGCGATGCCGCCGCGCGTTCTGGACAGCCAGACATTCAGCGACGAATACATGTCGCGCGCGATCCCGGACCGCTCCAGCAGCGACGCCATGAAGATGAACAATGGCACGGATATGAGCACGTAGTCCGTTAAGAGCCCATATATCTTCTGCGCCAGAATGTAGAGTGGCCCAGTCCCGGGGCGTCCGGTCAGAATGCCGTCGCCGAATGAAAATGGGTTCAAAAGAAGTGTTGGTTCGAACTTCAGGACAAGAACCAGAACCGCAAGCGAGGCCGAGGCCAGACCCAGGGGCATCCCGATCGCCAGAAGCACGATCAGGGCGACCATCAGGATGAGTGAGATCGTTCCAATATCCATCAGTCTTGTCCCACCGCTCGTTTGATCATTTCAATTTCGTCTTCGTCCGGTTCATCCGTGTGGATTTCCGGTTCTTTGTTCCAATCCGCGATCAGGTTCAGAACGGCCTGCATGGCGACCAGAGTGATCACGATCAGGACCATGGGTTGCAACGTCGCCGGGATCGGCGGGTTGAAGGCCGAGCCGTAAAGCTCCCATTTATAGAGCTTGTTGACGAAGACCTGCTGATAGCTGCCGTAGACCAGAAAGAACGCGAACATCACGATCAGGATGGTCGAGATCGTGTCGAACACGCGCTGCAACCAGCGAGGAACCGCATCATACAGCAGAAAGATCCGGATATGGCTGCGTTGCTGCATGGCATAGTAGCCGGACATCAGGAACACGAAGCTGGCGAACCACAGGGTCATCTCGTTGGCCCACTCAGTCGGCTTCTCGAGGATATAGCGCATGAAGACTTCGTACAGCATCACCACCGTCATGATGGCGATCATCATCATCGTGACCCGACCGATGAACAGGGCGAAGCGGTCCATCGCAGTCGTGCCCTCGTATTCCATCGCGGCCGGCTGGACGGTCTTGGTTCCGATCACCGCAAGGATCGGCAGCAGTATCAGCGCGCCGATATCGACAATGTCGACAAATCCGCCGAAAACCCCGGCCATTTCGGGCGTCACGTCGCTGCGCAGATAGATTTCCGTTACCTGGCTTTTCAGAGATTCGGACGTGTACGGCAGCCAGTCCAACAGGAAGGCCGGCAAATGCCAGACGAGCCAACTGGCCGTTGCGACGAAGGCGAGCGGGATGAGCCACTCCAGTATTCCGCCTGAGTTTTTTTGCAACACGTAGCCCTCGTCCTTATCCGTCGATCCGGTGGTGATCGATAAATTCCAGGTCCGGCTCGACGCCCAATCCGGGGCCGGTCGGGATCGTCACGCGGCCGTTGTTGGCCTTGACTTGTTTCTGAATCTCCAGCGGAACGGTCAGCAGATCGTCGCGGAATTTGTTGTCCGTGGTGTCGAATTCCAACATCGGTTCCCACGGGTGCAGCCCGCCCGGCATTGCCGGCATTGACGCCAGCAGATGCAGGTTGGTGGCCACAGCAACCGCACTTCCCCAGACGTGATTGACGACCGGGGTGAAATGCGCGTGGCACAGCGCAAGTACCCGCAGATACTCCGAGATTCCGCCCAACGCGCATACTTCGGGCTGAGCGATATCGACACTGCGGTTTTCGAGAAGCGCGCGCCACGCCCAGCGATTGAAGACAGCCTCGCCGCCGGAGATATTGATCTTCAGCCCCGCGCGCAGTTCGCGATAGCCGTCAAGATCCTCAGGGGCCACCGGTTCTTCAAACCAATAGGCGCCAAGCTCTTCCAAGGCACGGCCCACATAAAACGCGTCCGAGGTCGTGTAGGCATGATTCGCGTCGACCATGAAGGGGAAGTCTTCGCCAACCCCGCGACGCACCGCCTCGCAGAGCTGTACGTCCGGTTTGGGTCCGAACCCGGTTTTCATCTTGGTGGCGACAAACCCTATGTCCTTGATCGTTGCGGCTTCGTCCTCGAACCGGGCGGCAAGGTCGGCAATCGGCTCATCCCGCAGCATCATTCCGTAGCCGTAGCAGGGAACGCTTGTCCGATGTGCGCCGCCAATGAGTTTGTGCAGCGGCAAACCGGCCACCTTGCCGACGATGTCCCACAGGGCGATGTCCACGCCGGACAGCGCCTGTATCGGCATTCCGCCTTGCCCATGATCTCGCAGAAGGTTGTACACCTTGTGCCAGATCACGTCCTTGTCCAAAGGGTCCAGCCCCAGAACCATCGGCTGAATGACCTGTTCAACGATGGATTTGTTGGCTCTTGCTACGTTGCCGGGGCCAAAACACTCTCCCCAGCCGGTCACGCCCTCGTCGGTTTGAACCTCGACCAGATGGGTTGTGCGCTTATCATAATACTGCTGCGAATACCCCAGGACTTCGGGCATCTCGTACTGCAGTACATGGCTGGTGATCTTGGTGATTTTCATGAAATGCAGGGTCCCGGGCACATTCGGAGAGGCCGTCAGCACGGCCTTTCCGATTGTCGTTGAATGGCCGAAGCCCGATTATTGCATTGCGCCCAGATCGCGCAGGAAGTTGATGTGGCTTTCCAGCAGCGCTTTGGCCTCTGGGGTCGTGGCGAACTCGGTCCACCCGACCTGGACAGCTGCGCGGTAGGCGGCCAGATCTTCCGGCGACCATTCATACAGCTGAACGCCTTTGGCCTTCAGGTCCTTGGCGGTCTGAGCGTTCTGCACTTCGTTGATCGTCGCATTGTGCAGCGCCAGGCTGTCCATCGCGACTTCCATGATCTTTCTGTGATGTGCAGGCATCGCGTCCCAAACGTCCTTGCGGCAGGCCAGGTGGTCTGCGGGCATCGAGTGGAAGCCGGGATAGTTCGTGTGACCGGCGATTTCGTACAGACCCAGACCCACGTTGTTGGTCAGGTTCGCAGCATCCGCGCCGTCGATGATGCCGGTTTCCAGAGCGGTGAAGATTTCGTTGAAGTCCATAACGATCGGCGATGCGCCCAGTTCGGCAAAGACCTTGGTGGCCAGGCCCGGGGGCGAACGGAATTTCCAGTCTTTGAAGTCATCGACCTTGGCGATCGGCTTGGTCGAGGCCAGAGATTCCGGTCCTGGGATCCACCAGCCGATGAATTCCATGTCGTAGCCGTTGTACAGGTCATTGACGGCATCTCTGCCGCCACCGTGTAGCAGCCATGCCATTTGCTGATAGGGGTTCTGGTAACCGCCCAGCAGATCGCCCGCGAACTGGAAGGCCGGGTTCTTACCGGTCTGATAGCCGCCGCCGGTCATGTCGCAGTCGAGGATGCCCGTTGCCGCGGCATCGAAGGTTTCGACCGATTTGACCACCGAGGACGAGTAGAACATCTCGACTTCGATCTCGCCGTTCGACATTTCCTGGATGTCTTCGACGTATTTTGCCGCCATCTGCCCGGACAGCGTCTCGGGCGAGAAATGGGTTTGAATTCTCAGTTTGGTCGTTTCGGCCACCGCGAAACCGGCCGCCATCGTCGTTGCTACGGCGGCAACAGCCGCTGTCTTGACTATTTTCATATTGTCCTCCCAGACGTTGAGCAGTGCGCCGGGTAGGAGATCTTGCCGCCTCCCTTGTCGACACGCTGCTAGACGTTAAGCGGTCGAATCGAATGCAACAAGAAAAATATGAAATTTCCAAAAATTTCGAGATTCTTGCAATAAGTCGAAAATATGACTAGGACACTAAGGGGCCAGACCTGAAAGGTGCAAACCGGAATGAATGAAGAAGTAGATATTTATCAGCACCTTAAAATGCGTCTAATCTCGAACGGATTCGAGCATGGTGCCAAGGTTCGGGCCGAAGAGTTGCGCAAGGACTATGGGTGCTCGGCCAGCACGGTTCGCGAAGTTCTTTTTCGTTTGTCATCTGTGGGTTTGGTGGACTTTCAGGAGCAGAAGGGCTTTCGCGTCCCGAAGCGTTCGCCGCAAAGACTGATCGAGCTGACCCACATCCGCGTTTTGCTGGAGGGAGAGGGCACCGCGATGTCGATCCGCAACGGCGGGGTGGATTGGGAAGCCAGGCTGACCGCGGCGCATCACAAGCTGAGCCATATCGAAAAGCGCATTCATGCCACCGACGACCCTAGCGAGCTGATCGAGATCTGGTTTGCTTCGGAAAAGGAATTCCATCAAACGCTGATATCGGCCTGTGGGTCGGACACGTTGAAGCAGATGCACGGCCGAATTTACGCGCAGTTCCGGCAGCAATTGATGGTGGCGGACCGGCGGTTCGAGTTCATCTCCGAGAACATCCGGCATCACGCCGACATCCTCGAGGCCGCATTGTCCGGCGATGAGCAACAGACCAAGCAGAAAATTCATGACCACCTCAAGCGCCATCTGACAGGCAAGACGATGGGCGACTAAGCGCGGAAGTCATCCTCAAGATAAACGCGGATGATGTCTTCAAAGCTCGACTCTGCGCGGAAGCCCAGCTCAAGCGCGCGATCGGTTTGAAAGTCGCGTGGCCAGCCTTTGACAATGCGCTCTATGTCCGGGTCGGGAACATGCTTGATCAGGTTGACCGCGTCTTGACCGGCGATGGTCCGCAAAGCTTCGATCTGTTCGGCGACCGTACAACTGATGCCTGGCATGTTCAGGGCGCGCCGGTCGTTCAGCAGCTTAGTATCAAGATCGGCCGCGTGGGTCAGAAATCGTGCCGCTGCCCGAGGGCTGGCGTGCCAGTGGCGAACGGTGTCGTCGACCGGCAGAACCGCCTCGAGCCCGTTCAGGGGCTCTCGTATGATACCCGAAAAGAAGGAGGAAGCGGCGGCATTTGCCTTGCCAGGACGCACGCACAGCGTCGGCAGACGCAGGGAGATGCCGTCGATGTATCCTTTTCGACTGAAGTCGGAAATCATCAACTCGGACGCAGCCTTCTGCGCCCCGTAGCTGGTCAGAGGGGCGCACAGGAATTCATCGTCGATCCTTGCGGGGAAAGGGGCGCCAAAGACGGCTATGGACGAAGCGAAGACCAGCCGCGGGCGGTAGGCGCCGCTGGTGGCGTTATGCTCGTCCCTCAATGCGTTCAGCAGCGCCCAGGTCGTCATCAGGTTGACGTCCCAACCGAGGTTAAAGTCAGCTTCAGCCTGACCCGAGACAATCGCGGCCAGATGAAAGATCACGTCAGGGCGCTGAGCGGCCAGAAGCTTGGCCGAGTTCGGGGCCGCGATGTCGCCAACGGTAATTTCGCCGGGTGCACCCTCGACCGGAAATGAAAGGTCGAACAATGATACACGGGCGTCCGGGCCAAAGGTCTGCTCGGCCGAAATGTGATGCGCCAGTTTCTGACCCAGCATTCCACCGCCGCCGATGATGAGGATATGCGTCACGACATGCCATTCCGTTTTCTGAGCTCGAGGTAGAGCGCAGAGTGATCCAGCTCGGCCCCATCCATTTCGTTTATCAGGTATTCGAACCGGTCGCGTACGGCTTGCGTATTGGGCAGTTCCAGGCCGAGACCGCGTGCCTCATCCAAGGTGTTGTCCAGATCCTTCAGCTGAAACTTCGAGAGCCCGCCGGGAACGAAATCCCGGTTGGACATGCGTTCTCCGTGCTGTTGCAGGATCACGCTGTCGGCAAACCCACCGCGCAGCGCGGCGCGCAAAGCAGCCGGGTCTGCGCCACCTTGTTCGGCCAGCAGGGTTGCCTCGGCAACGGCGGAAATCGTGACGGCGACGATCGTCTGATTGGCCAGTTTGCACAATTGACCTGCGCCGCTGGGTCCGACATGCACAGGTCGCCCCATGGCGGAGAGGATTGGCAGTACCTCCAGCATGACCTTCTCGTCGCCGCCCACCATGATCGCCAGCGAGCCCGCCTCGGCCCCCCTGGTGCCACCGGAGACCGGGGCATCCAGATGCCGCAGGCCGAGGGTTTCGAGTTGGGCCGACTGCGCGCGGGCATGTTCAGGCTTGGCGCTGGACATGTCGATCCAGACGGCACCAGGTTTCAGCTGGTCGAAAAAGGAAGGGTCTTCCAGCAGCGCGCCGGTTGCGTATCCGTCGGCCAGCATGGTCACGATCACATCGGCTTGGGCAACCGCTTGGGCCGGGGTCTCCGCAACTGTAGCACCTTGGTCCGCCAATGGTCGTGCCTTTTCGGCGCTGCGGTTCCAAACGGTCAGGGGAAAGCCTGCCGCAAGTAGGTTTCGTGCCATCGGCGCCCCCATTAGGCCGGTGCCCAAAAGGGTCACTTTGCGCTGTTCGCTCATACTTGCTTATCCTCCTTCGGGCCGCACCACGCATGGTTATAGCCAAACCAAAATCTCTGTCATACGCTAACGGCATCAAGTTCCTGCGCCAAAGCCTGTTGCGTTTCCACGCAGAATTTTTTGGTGCTGCCCGGTCGCACTCGGGCCCGGGGTCGTGGTGTTTGATCGCAAGTAGTGAAAGGTAAATTTTACATATGTCAGAAAGACTTGTGGGGAAGCGCGTCCTTGTGACGGCCGCCGGACAGGGTATCGGGCGTGCCAGCGCAATCGCAATGGCGCGCGAAGGGGCGCAGGTGTTTGCGACGGATATCAACCTCAAAAACCTTTCTTCGATTCGGTCCGAGAATCTCGAAAATATCGAAATTTTCGAGATGAACGTCACCGATGACGCCAGCGTCTCTCAGGGGGTTGAGCGGGCAAATCCGGACGTGTTGTTCAACTGTGCGGGCTTCGTGCATCACGGGACCATCCTGGACGCCACCGATGAGGAGTGGGATTTTGCGATGGACCTCAACGTGCGGTCCATGATGCGCACAACGAAGGCTGTGCTGCCGGGGATGGTCGAACGGGGCGGTGGCTCGATCATCAACATGTCTTCCGCTCTGGGGTCGATCATCGGCGCGCCCAACCGCTTTGTCTATGGCGTGACCAAAGCTGCGGTTGTTGGGCTGACGAAATCGGTTGCGGTTGATTTCATCACAAAGGGCATTCGCTGCAACTGCATCTGCCCCGGAACGGTCGACAGCCCCAGTTGGCGCGATCGGGTCGAGGCCTTGGCCCAAGAGCTGGGCAGCAGGGAAGAGGCCATGGCGCAGTTCGTGGCTCGCCAACCCATGGGCCGCGTCGCCAAGGCGGAAGAAATAGCGGCACTGGTCGTCTACCTGGCAAGCGATGAGAGTGCTTTCACCACAGGACATACACACATAATCGATGGGGGGTGGTCAGGCCAATGACGAAGATAACAAAGGACGATCTGCGGTCGCGGAAATGGTTCATGAACTCGGAGAACCTCGAGATGACCGCGCTGTATCTGGAACGGTATCTCAACTACGGCCTGACCCGCGCCGAGCTTCAATCCGGCAAGCCAATCATCGGCATTGCGCAAACGGGTAGCGATCTCAGCCCCTGCAACCGCCACCACCTGGAATTGTCCAAACGTGTGCGCGACGGGATCATCGCGGCCGGTGGCACGTGCATCGAAATTCCGGTGCACCCGATTCAGGAAACGGGTAAGCGGCCGACTGCCTCGCTGGATCGCAATCTGGCCTATCTTTCGCTGGTCGAGAGCTTGTTTGGTTACCCGATCGACGGCGTGGTGCTGAACATCGGTTGCGACAAGACCACGCCGGCGCTGTTGATGGCGGCCGCCACCGTCAATATCCCGGCAATCGCTCTGTCCGTCGGCCCGATGTTGAACGGCTGGTGGAAGGGCGAGCGCGCAGGGTCGGGAACTGTGATCTGGAAGGCTCGGGAAGACCTGGCCGCCGGTGAAATCGACACTGATGAGTTCATGGAAATCGCAGCGGCTTCGGCGCCCTCGGTTGGCTATTGCAACACGATGGGAACAGCGACCACGATGAATTCGCTGGCCGAAGCCTTGGGAATGCAACTGCCCGGGTCCGCCGCGATACCGGCCCCGTACCGGGAACGCGGGCAGATCAGCTATGAAACCGGAAAGCGCATCGTCGAGATGGTGTGGGAGGATCTGCGCCCAAGCGATGTCATGACCCGGGCGGCATTTGAAAATGCGATCGTCATCAACTCGGCGATCGGTGGATCGACGAACGCGCCGATCCATTTGAACGCGATCGCCCGGCACCTTGGCGTTCCTCTCAACAACGATGACTGGCAAAGCCTGGGTCACGACGTGCCGCTGCTGGTCAACATGCAGCCGGCCGGGAAATACCTAGGAGAGGACTACCAGCGCGCCGGCGGTGTCCCTGCCGTGGTCGGTGAGTTGATTGATGCCGGATTGCTACCCAACCCCGATGCACTGACGGTCAACGGCCAGTCGATGGGCGAGAACAGCGGGACACGCCGGTCGCTGAACGACGACGTGATCAAGCCGGTTAGGAATCCGGTCAAGCATCAGGCCGGGTTCATCAACCTTTCGGGCAACCTGTTCGAAAGCGCGATCATGAAGACATCGGTGATCTCGTCCGCTTTCCGCGATGCCTACCTGTCGAACCCGGATGACCCCAATGCCTTCGAGGGCCGAGCGGTCGTGTTTGACGGGCCTGAAGACTTTCATCACCGCATCGATGATCCGGCAGAAAACATCGACGCAGACTGTATCCTGATCATGCGCGGCGCAGGGCCCAAAGGTTACCCGGGCGCGGCCGAGGTGGTGAACATGCGGCCGCCCTCATACCTGTTGAAACAGGGGATCGAAGCGCTGCCCTGCATCGGTGATGGGCGCCAGTCCGGCACTTCCGGAAGCCCGTCGATCCTGAACGCCTCGCCCGAGGCGGCCGAAGGCGGCGGGCTGGCGCTGGTGAGAAATGGCGACCGGTTGCGCATCGATCTCGGCAAAGGGACGGCGGACATGCTTGTTCCGCTGGAGGAGTTGCATGAACGTGCCCGCGAACTGGAAGCCGCAGGTGGCTACTCGGTCCCGCCCGACCAGTCACCCTGGCAGGAGATCTTCCGCGAGAAGGTCGATCGTCTCGATCGCGGCATGACGCTGAAGGGCGCCGACAAATTCAGGGACATCGCGCGGCAATTCCTGCCGCGGGACAATCACTAAAAGGAACCGAAATGAAACTTGTTCGCTACGGAGCCGCAGGGTCGGAAAAGCCTGCGTTGGTCGACTCTGCGGGTCAATTGCGGGACTTGTCCGCCCATGTCACCGATATCACCGGTGAAACGCTGGGCGACGCAGTGCTGGACAGGCTGCGCGCAATTGATCCCGAAAGCTTGCCGATTGTTGAAGGGGATCCGCGGATCGGAGCTTGCGTCGGCAAGATCGGCAAGTTTCTGTGCATCGGACTGAACTACTCGGACCATGCTGCCGAAACGGGCGCGGATATTCCCAAGCATCCGATCCTGTTCTTCAAGGCAAACTCCGCCATCGTGGGGCCTTATGATGACGTTGTGATGCCGCGCGGGTCCACCCATACGGATTGGGAATGCGAGTTGGGTGTGGTGATCGGCAAAACGGCGAAATACGTCTCCAAGGCTGATGCTTTGGACTATGTCGCCGGTTATTGCATCGTCAATGATGTGTCCGAGCGGCATTTCCAGACGCAACTGACCGGACAATGGACCAAGGGGAAGTCCTGCGACACGTTCGGTCCGACCGGTCCGTGGTTGGTCACCCGCGATGAGGTTCCCGATCCTCAGGCGCTGGGCATGTCCCTGGATGTGAACGGACAGCGGATGCAGACTGGAAACACGGCGACGATGATTTTTACCGTTGCCGAGATCATCGAGCATCTGAGCCAGTTGTTCACCCTTCATCCCGGTGACGTGATTTCGACGGGCACACCGCCTGGGGTCGGCATGGGGATCAAGCCCGATCCGGTCTATTTGAAGAAGGGCGACGTGATGGAACTGAGGATCGACGGGCTGGGCACGCAGCGGCAGAAGGTCAGTCAGGATGACTGAGCTGTTGCAGATCGGCGGGATTACCGACCGGATGAAAGATCGGCTGTCCACCGCATTTGATATTCGCCAGTTGGACGATTTTGATGCCGCGCGCATCACGCATGTGGTCACGAACGGACATGACGGCGTGCCGCCCGACCTGATGGCCCAACTGACAAACCTGAAGATGATCAGCGTCTACGGGGTGGGATATGATGCAGTCGATGCAACGGCTGCTGCAGCCCGTGGAGTTGTCGTAACGCACACCCCGAATGTGCTGAACAACGAGGTCGCAACCACCGCCGTTCTGCTGATGCTGGCCTGCTACCGAGAGCTTGTGCGCGACGATGAGTACGTCCGATCGGGCCGGTGGGAAACAGAAGGCAATGCCCCTTTGACCCGATCAGCCGACAATCAGAAGGTTGGAATTCTGGGGCTTGGCCGTATCGGCCAGGCGATTGCTGACAAACTGGGGCCGTGGTCGCCCGAAATCTCCTATCACACCCGCAGTCCCAAGGATGTGCCATACCGATATTTCGACAATCTGGTCGACATGGCCAAACACGTGGATGTGCTGATTTGCATAACGCCGGGCGGGCCGTCGACCAACAAGCTGGTCAACGCCGAAGTGATGCGGGCGTTGGGGGCCGGGGGCACGCTGATCAATGTCAGCCGAGGATCTGTTGTTGACGAGGCGGCTCTGATTGAGGCGCTGCAAAGCGGTGCGCTTGGCTGGGCAGGGCTGGATGTTTTTGAGGACGAGCCCCGCGTTCCACAGGCGTTGCGCGAGTTGCCAAACGTGGTTCTGTTGCCGCATGCGGGCAGTGCTACTGTCGAAACGCGTGCCGCTATGGGTGATCTGACGGTGGACAATCTGTTGCAGCATCTCAATGACGGATCGGTTCTGACCGCCGTGCCGGAATGCAAAGATCTGTGAATTGACCGCTTAGGCGCTCAGAACCCGTTGACCCGCTCGATCAGCCAATAGAGCGATATGCACCCGATGGCATAGCCTGTCACCGGGGTGGCCAAGTGGGTCACCCAATCGGCGTTCCGTGGCGCGATAAGGCGCCACATCGCAATCAGAAGCGCGAGCACTGCGATAAAGGCAAGCTGACCGGCCTCGACGCCGATGTTGAAAGCCAGCAGCGCTGCGGGGATCTCTTGCGAGGGCAGGCCGATTTCAGCCAGAGCACCGGCAAAGCCGAGCCCGTGCAGAAGGCCGAAACTGAAGCAAACGATCCACGTGTATTGCTCGGATAACCGCAGCTCGCCCTCTTTGTGCCTCAGGATTTCCAGAGCAAGGAATACGATGGACAATGCAATGACGGGTTCGACGGGGCCGGCGGGCACGTTGAGAAACCCAAGCGTCGCCATCGCCAGCGTCAGCGAATGCGCGACTGTAAACGCGGTGATCGCACCGACCAACCGCCATGGGTTCCGCACCAGAACAAAAAGCGCAAAGACGAACAACAGGTGGTCCCAGCCTCCCAGAATGTGTTCGAAACCAAGCAGGAAGTAGCTGCCAAAAACCGACCAGATCGTAGGCTCCGCAGGGACCGTCAATTCGACCTCATCCGGCGTAAATCTGAGCGTCACGGGTTCAGCATTCAGCAGTCGAACGCGCAGCAAGACATCGTTCTGCTGACGCTCCAACCCGTCTATGGTCACAACATGGCCTGCTATTTCGGCGTCACATTCTGCAATCCAAGAAGACACCCACGCCTGGTTTTCCGCTGTTGGCTCCGGGCCATGTGCCGGAGCGCAATGGTCGGGCAGAACCGCATCGATCTCCATGGGTTGTCCGTTCACGTCGGGAACACGCCAAAGGATTCTCCAGGTGCCCGGCGCCAGTTCGTTCAGGTCCAGATAGCCGGGGTCAAGCGCGTGTGCTCGGCTGGATTGTGGAACCATGCCCAGCCAGAAAGCCAGCAGAACAAAGAAGACCGTCTTCACGAGCCGCCCTCTGCGGATTCGGGTGTCTCGACCCGGTACCGGGCGGCCAGGCTTTCGTATTGAGCTTGCGCCAGATCCTGAGCCGTCGCCCTACGCCAATCGTTCAGAACGAAATCGTAGATCTCCGCGAGCGGTGGGAGGTAGCCGGGCTTTGCCTCGGTCACGCGGACAAGATGCTGTCCGTATCCCGAGTTGATCGGGCCGATCCAGATCATCGGCTCGCTCCCGTCAAGCTGAGACGCAAACCCGCGCCCAAAGGTTGTGTCGATTGCGCCCGCGGCTGTCAGTGGCATCGACCGCGCCAGCAAGGACGAAACACCAAGGCTGGACCAATCCGCGCCACCGTTCAAAGCTTGCAGAGTGTCATCGACAACGTCCGGGTCTGGGGCATCACCCAGATAGATCTGATCAAACGCGATCATAGGGGGGGTCGTGAAGCGGTCTGCGTTCTGGGCCAGATGCTCTTGCAGAACAGCGTCTTCGGGGGCGACCGAGGACGCAATTGCGGTGGTCAGAAACTCCATTTTTTGGGCAAGGCGGGCCCGGATCACCTGATCACCACGGTCCAAACCCAGCTTTCGGGCCTCGCGCACAAGAATTTCTTCGCGGGTCCAGGAATCGATCAGGGCCTGCAACTCGGCGTCGGTGGGTTGCCGTTTCCAGCTGGCCTCGAACCGTGTTTTCAAAAGCGCGATGTCGTCGCCGTCAATTGTGATCGTTTCGGTCTCTACCGGGGGCTCGGCCTCGTCGGATACAAGATAGAACCAGCCGAAAATGGCCAGCCCGATCAGAATGAAGTGGAACAGCGGTTCTTTATAAAAGCGCATGAAAGATCTGACCTGCTGGCAATTCGATACCCGATCGTTGATCCCAACGGCCCGTCATGTCAAATCGCCGATTTCAACTTGGGGTGAAGATGTTGCAGCAACGACCCCGGCCCAAGGGCGCGGTCCCGCGCCCCCGGTTTCGGTCTTGGCTCATTCGCTCGCAGGCGTGTACCAGATCGGTGACGAATACGCCCGTTCCTGATGGATCAACTGGGCCTCGGCGGGCAGATCGATTCCAAAACGAAGCTTGTCGTACAACACCCAGCGCGGGGTCGGGATTTCCAGAACCCGCACGTAGTAGAATGCCCGCGCGTCGGGATCGAAGTCGGGATCCGTCCAAACGGTCACCAATTCCGATGCGCCGATCGAGTTGCTCCAGCTGGCGGTGTCTAGATCGACGGTATTGCCGACTTCGGGAAGGTTGCCATTGGCATCCAGCGCACGATCGTCGGACCAGGCTACGTTATAGACCTTTTCCTGAAGCGCGCCGTCGGCATCCAGCCAGCCCTTGACGACCTGAACTCGATCGAGGTTTGCACCGACGGGGTCGCGCAGCGCGCCGATCAGGAAAGTCGGTGCGCTTTCACCCTCGGGTGGACGCAGGTCACCGCCCATCGGCACGCCTTTGGTGTATCCCACATCAGCCACAAGACGAGTCAGCAGGTCGGTCTCATCGAAATCCCATCCGCCGAAGAAACGAAGCCCGATGCGAGGCCCGGTCGTGGCGTATGTCTCGCGTCGCTTGAACGCGTCGAAAATGGCCGAGCGCGTATTCTCGGACGCCCAGACTGCGGTGTAGCCCGATGCGACCAGCGTATGCCCCTCAAAGGCGCCCAGATCGCTTTCGACAAAGGGGTGCAAAACGCGCGTGGCCGACGGCTCGGCACTTACGGATTTGCCGAAATAGTTGTCTTCCTCGGCCGTGGCCAGCGACGTATGGCTGTCCGTCGCGCCGCCCATCCCGAACTTGTAGGGGTTCACGCCGAATTTTTCTTCAAGCATCAGCCCACGCTTCAGCGCCTCACGCGCATATTCGCCGGCCAGCATGTCATCAGTTTTCAGCTCGGAGATATCGAGGTTCCCGACATCCCAGTTTTCATAGTCGGCAAATGGGTCGTCAGGGCTGAGATAGGGATGGGCTTCGCCGTCACCCTTGATCTGGGTGACCTCGTAATGCGGTTCCCACTTGGCGCGGTTCTGTACGTATTCCTCATCCACCTTGCCGCCGTGATAGGTGTCTTCGGTCGGGAACATCCAGCCGTTCGACAGATTGCCGTTATGCGCGAAGGCAACGGCACGGCCTCCGGTCTTGGTCTGGTACTCCTCGAGCCACGCATAGAGTGCCTTCGGATCCGTATTCCCATAGGGCGGCTGCGTGACCGGCGGCACCATCTGCAGCGCACGGATTGGGCCATCGCGCAGCATGACGTTTCGATGCAGGTTGAATCCCTTGGGCACCGAGGTCCACTCGAAACCGATGAACGCTGTGAAATTGCCCGGGTCGTTGTGCCGTTCTGCGGCCATCACGATATGTTCCCAGGTAAACGCAAAGGCGTCCGCTCCGGGGCTGTATGATTCAAGCAGGTCTTCCGGCAGGGTCATCTGCGAGAAATTGGAAATGATGTCGAACGCCGCTATGGCAGCTTCGTCCCCGCCCGCAGAGTATCCTTCGTACCATTCCAGACCCTTGGGATGTGCCAAGACCCCTGGATTTCCGGCCTGCAGGTCCGGGGCAAACCCCATCAGGTCCGTGTGATCCGTAAGAACCATCCAATCCAGTGGGCGCGCGAGCCTTACCGGCTGTCCGGTCGACGAGATGACCTGTTGGCCTTTGGCAAATCGCCAGGCGTCATCCGGCAGCAGCGTATTCCCGAACGTTCCGGCGTCCAGTGACAACCCGGTGTGCAGGTGCGTGTCCCCCCAAAAAGGGCGCTCCGGGAATGTCCGGTTGGCATAGGGCGAGAACGGACGCTCGGCAAAGGTTCCCTCTGCGGCTTCTTTGGTCGGTACAGCGTCGGCGAGAACGCCTGCCGGGCCGAGTGTCAGTAGCATTGAGCAGACGTAGAGTCGCAGCATGAGAACCTCCCAATTCAACAGCTTCGAATTCAAAGAAACGGTTTTATGTCATAACATTCTTATATAACGATAGTATGTGAGCGGGGTCGACTGTCAATTCTGCCGGATCCAGGAAGCCAGAAAAGCCATGTACTCACGGAAGGGCGGGAGCCTTCGCTGCCGGTCCTTAAAAGTACAATCCGAAGAGTGCTGTGGCTAAGGTGCGTCCGAGATTATACGCGGTTTGGCTAAACGGCTTTCCAGAAGATCGCCCGTCTCCTCGGCGATCGGGTAGGCCACAAAGGCCAGCGCCGCGTTGATTTGCTTCAATAGGCGCAGCGTCTCCTGGTGGATATTGGTTGTCTCAATGCTGGCCGGACCCCGACTTTGCAGGCGCTTCAGGTGGCGCTCCTGCAGGTATTGTTCCTCGATCCGGATGCGATCCTTTTCGGCCACCAATTGGCGGGCCGCCTCAGCGTCGCCGGTGGTCAGAATGCTCAGAGCCAACTGGCCGTTCGTCGTGATCTGATCGTGGAATTGTTCAATGTCGGTCAGACCTTCCTTGGAAAAGGTGATGCCCTCGTCAGCCATTTTATTCGCCAGCGCCACAAGGTTGACCGCGATCCGATCGGCAGCCTCTTCAAGGTTGTTGGCCATCGACACCAGCTCGAGTGTCTTTTTCTCCTGCTGAGGTGTCAGATCGCCTTCCCGCAGACGCGAGACGTAGATTTTGATGTCAAAATGCATGCGGTCGACATCGTTCTCCCGCAGTTCGATGGTGCGGGCAAGTTCGGGGTCCCAGTTACGGAACAGGTGAATGGTCGGCACCAGCATCGCTTGAACCGTTTCAGCCATGCGCAGAAGTTCGCGCTGTGCGCAGGCCAGCGCCAGAGGCACGTGGTCCAGTGCGCTGGGGTCCAATGCGGTCACGTTGTCGGCGGTGATGCTGGCATGGCGGGGAACGAACGTGTCGGCCAACCGGATCAGCAGGTTGGTAAATGGCAGCGCAACGACCAGAAGGGCGACATTCATCGCAATGTGCAGCATCACCACCTGTTGACCGGGCGCTGTGCCGAACACGGATATGTTCAGCACGCCGGTCAGCAGCAGGGCCAGCGCCACCAAAGTGGCACAGGCCCGAGCCACCAGGTTGGCCAGGACGACCAACTTGGCCGGGCGCTCCTGCGACCAGAGCAGGGCGAATGAGATCACGGCGCCGCCGAGATTGGCACCGATGACCAGTGCGGCGGCCACCGTGCCGCCGACCAGCGCTGACGCCGCGAATGTTGCAAAGGTCAGCACCGCGGCAAGGCTGGAATGCATGAGCCACGCCAGAATTGCTCCGACCACATAAGCGCTGATCAAGTCGCTTTGAAAATATGCCGCAATGCTTTGAACGATTGGGCTGGCCCCGATTGGCACTGTGGCTTCGCGGATCATTCCAAGAGACAACAGCACCAGGGCAAAACCGATGGTGATGCGCCCGATCTGTTTCGTCCGCCGCCGTCCGGCTTTCAAAAACACCACGACCCCGACCAGCAATGCGAATGGCATCACCGCCTGGACGGGTAGGGTTAGCACCTTTGCCATCAGGGCGGATCCCACCTCTGCCCCCAGCAGCAGCGCAAGGGCTGAGGGTGGGGCGAGCATGCCCGATACCGCGAATCCGGCTCCGATCAATGCAACTGCAGTCGAGCTTTGCATCAGCATCGCTGCCATACCGCCGCCCAATGCAGCGGACATTCGGTTTTCAGACAGGATTTTAAGGCCGCGTTTCAACTCGGGCAGGAACGCTCGTTCTACTCCGGTCCGGATCAACCGGACAGACCACAAAAGCAGGGCGACGCCGGCCGCCAGATGGGTGGCCAGCACGATCATGCGTTCGATACCTTGTTTGCGCTGCGCCGTTGTATGGCCAACATTCTGCCTTCCACAATGGGGTGAGTCCGACGATCTTCATCACCAGTTTGAGGGCAATGCAACAAAATATTTGCAAAAATGAGGTAAACGCCACAAAAGTTGATTATCGTCTAGCCGGGTCAATGAGATGTCAAAGGCCAAAACACGTCAGAAACAGAGCAAGAAAGGGCGGGATCGGCTGAAAAAATCCGATCGTCGTCAACGTATCCTGCTTGAACTCAAGCTGCGCCCGCACGTGCGCATCAGTGATCTGGCCCGCAGTTTCGACGTATCCACCGAGACCGTCCGCAGAGATTTTGACGCGCTGGCCGAAGACGGCCTGATTGCGCGTGCGCACGGTGGTGCGTCGGCGCCGGTGCAAGGGCATTATCTCAGTCTGGACGAGCGCAATGCGGCCCGGGTTGCCGAACGCGAGCGGATCGGAAACGCCGCCGCTGGCCTTGTGCGTGAAGGTGAGACGGTCATGATCGACTCGGGCTCGACAACCGCACAACTGGCGCGCTCACTGGCATTTCGCGACATACGTTGCACTGTCATCACGAATTCGATTCCGGTGGCCGTGACACTGGGCGGCAGCGCGGCCGAGGTTATTGTTTGCCCCGGTGCTTATCTTGCCGCCGAGGCTGCCGTCGTTGGTTACGAAACGCTGGAGTTTCTGGGCCGTTTCAATGTCGATCGATGCATGATCGGCGCTTCGGGGTTGTCCGAGGATGGACCCAGCGAACCGATAGGTGATATCGCCGCCGTAAAACGCGCGATGCTGGGCCGTTCTGCGGAACACCATCTTCTGCTTGATGCCCAGAAGTTCAATCACAAGCAGTTGCACAAAGTGTGCGAACTGTCGGATTTGGACACGTTGATCGTCGACACGGTCCCGCCAAGCCAGTTGGCCGTGGCGCTGGGCGTATCAGATGTCGAACTGTTGATCGCCGATCCAGCGCCCGAGCAGGCTCTGGCTTGAACCGTTGGGGTCCAGCTCGGGCCGGGACCGGCAGCGCAGAGGGCTAGGTGGCGCGACTGCGTTCTAAAACCCTAGCGCTGTCTTATCGCCCAAAAGCGCAGTCCGGCCGGGATCATCCCGACCGGACTGCGTGGGTATCAGGCCTCTTGCAGTAGCCGTTCGCTGATCTCCCACAGCTTTTCAGCCGATGCGTCATCGCAGGCATGTGCGTTGACCCCGAAATATCGGGCCGTCGGGCTGTTGGGGTCGGTTGGAGCTGCAATGTCAGCGTCCTCGCAATAAACCCCGGGTTTGCCAACCAGCTTTGGCGACGTCGCCGCCCAAACCGTTGTTGACGCGCCCTGTTCGGGCGTCTTGAAACCCTCCTTGGCCAATTCGGACGGCTCGCCATCCTCGTTCAGCCAACCCAGTGCGATCATCTCTTCCTTCGGCAGGTGCCGTTGCAGAGGGGTGAAAATCCCACCGGGATGTACCGAAAACGCCAACCCGCCGGTCGCTGCCAAACGGCGGGACAGGGCGTTGGCAAACAACGCATTTGCGGTCTTTGCTTGCCCATAGGCCTGCCATTTGTCGTAGTCCGTCTTTTCGAACTGGATATCATCCCAATGGACGTCACAAATCTTGTGCGCGGTTGAGGAGAGAGCCACGACCCGCGCGCCCGGCGTTTGCTCCAAAAGCGGCAGCAGCAACTTGGTCAGGGCAAAGTGGCCCATGTGGCAGATACCGAATTGGGATTCCCAACCGGGTCCAACACGGGCCTCGGGGCACGCCATGATCCCGGCGTTGTTGATCAGCAGATCCAGGTTTTGCAAGTCGCTGGATACCGTCTTGGCAAACCGTCGGACTGATCCCAGATCCGCCAGGTCCATCGGTGCGGTCCTGATATTGCCATCCACGCTCGCCAGGCTCTCCTGCGCTTTGGCTTCCGAGCGTACGGGAACAATCACTGCGGCCCCCTTGTCGGCAAGGGCGCGGACGGTTTCGAGGCCAATACCGCTGTAGCCACCGGTTACGATTGCGGTCTTTCCGGTCAGGTCGATATTGGCCAGCACTTCGGCCGCCGTGCTTTTTGCGTGAAATCCGGAATTTGTAGGAACTTGGTCGGAGACTGCCATCAGGTATCCTTACGATTTCGGGGGCAACATCGCCCGGTTGCATCATGGATGAACCTAACCTGTCCGCTCCGGGCGGAACACAGAGCTTCCTCCTCAACTCTTGCTCGATTCTCCGAAACCCAAGAGCAAAGCGTGCAGCTCAGGTCACGTGATCCCGGGTCAGTTCTCGGGGCGGAACGCCAAATTTCTTGGCGAACTCACGGCTGAATTGGGCCGGGCTTTCATACCCAACCGCGTGTGCAACACTCGATACAGGCGTTCCCGTCTGCTGAAGCAGTTGGAAGGCCTCGGTCAGGCGCAGGTCTTTCTGGAACTGCAGCGGACTGTTGGCTGTGACCCGTTTGAAAGCGTCATAGAATACCGACGCGCTCATGCCCGAGATCGCGGCCAAGTCCGAGGCTTTGATCGTCGAGCGGTACTCTTTGCGGATATGTGCGATAGCCTTGGCGACCTGGTTGGCCTTGCTGTCCGCGCGGATGATACGGCGCAGCGCGCGCCCTTTGTCGCTGCGCAGAACCCGGAAATAAACCTCGCGGACGGCGGCGGCCCCCAGCGTTTGCTCTGCGATCGGATCTCGGCGCAAACGGAAAAGACGTGCAAATGAATCAATGACTTCCACATCGGCCTGACCGCTTTCCAAGGCCGGCCCCGCATCGTCCAGCGAGGTGCCGCCCATGTCGGTGTAGACGCCCCGCAATACGCGCATGTCGATGCCGAGATACAGGGCGATGTAGGGGTTTTCGGGCGAGGCATCCACAAGGCCCGAGACCATTGGCAGGGCGCTTCCCACGACAATGACGTCCCCTGCGTAATAGCGGACATGCTCGGTTCCGTACTGAACCGACTTGCTGCCCTGAAGCACCAGCCCGATCATGGGTTCAACGACTGAGCATGACGGGCGTTTGGATTGGCGCGTCTGCGCCAATACCATGTCCCGCACACCACAGGGCCAGAAGCCGTCATCCAATTGGGCCTCGGTAATCAGCGCCTTGGCGTCGTCAAGGAGTCTCTGCAGTTCCAATGGGATCTCTCCGGCCAGTCCGCCAAGACTACAACCTGCATTTATCCGCACAAGAGTTTCGGGTTGTTATTCGGAGAATCAGGCAAGTCCGCCGGAGAAACAGCTAGCTGAATTTCCAGAGGCGTGCGGTTGACCGTCGCTGCCGAGATTGGGGGCATCTGATCTGACCGATCGAAGCACGAACGTAACCGTGTTCGCAGCCTGATTGGTTCTGAGAGAACCCAGGCGAATTGTCGGAAGGGGCAGGCCAGCTGCTATTCTGCCGCCGAAACCTCCCACGGCGGGCGATAGATGCAATCAGCCAGTGTTGCCTGATTCAGGTCGTCAAAAAACGCCTGCTCGGCTTGCTTCAGCCGGTCTTTCAAAAGGCAGCTTGGTGTCAGAGTGCACGCACTGCCATCGGCCGAAAAACACTCAACGATTGGTTGCCCGGTCTCCAGAGTGCGCACTACGTCGCCCAAGCGGATGTCCGACGCCGGGCGAGACAGGATTGCCCCGCCGCCACCGCCGCGTCGCGTATTGAGGTAACCGGTATTGGCCAGCGCCGAAATGACCTTGGCGAGATGGGCGCGTGACACCTTGAATTCATCCGCAAGTTCGCCGGTTGAAAACGGGCGGTCCGGGCTGCCGGCCAGCCGCATCAGAATGCGGAGACCATAGTCTGTGAATGAGGTGAGGCGCATGGTCGCGTTTTCCAATCGGTATTTTTTATGCGTATTAGCAAAACAGAATGCGCAAATCAAACTCCGATTCGAGATGCTCGGGTCGTGAACCCTGAAAGCACGAACCATGACGAACTTCGATATGCACGAAGCTGATCTTGAGACAAGCGCCCTGATTGATCACATCCTCACACGGTATCACGAAACACACCGGACCGAGCTTCAGCAGCTTCAACATCTTGCTGAACGCGTGGCCTCGGTTCACCGAGACGATCCCCAAGCCCCCCGAGGGTTGGTTCGTGCGCTGACCGAACTGGCGGCCGAAATGGAAACGCACATGGTAAAAGAGGAGATCGTCCTGTTTCCCGCCATGCGTATGGGCGGCATGGAAGGAATCGAAAACCCGATCCGAGTTATGCGCGCCGATCACGATGGTCACGCCGAGAGTATCGCTCTGATCCGGCATATCACCCATGACCTGACACCGCCCGCACATGCCTGCGGGTCTTGGCGACGGCTTTACGACGGGCTGCGGAACCTTCTGGCGGATCTTGACCGGCTCATGATGCTTGAAAACCAGGTCCTGTTTCCACGGTTCGAACGGTAGAGGGGTTCAATCATGCTTCTGGCAGGTGTCGACGCAAGTGGGGCAGGCGGAACGGATCATTTGCTGGCGGCAGTTGCCGCGCGATTGCAGGAAGAAGGTCTGCGCTTGCTCGGAGCGCTGCGTGTGAACATTCCGGACACTGGCACCCAGTTTTGTGAGACAACGCTTGGACTGCTGCCGCATGGCCCCAATATCCGGATCACGCAGGATCTGGGTTCGGGCTCAGGCGCGTGTCGCATGGACGCCGGTGCGATCGAAGACGTGGTCGGCATCGCGTCCGCTCGGTTTCGAGAAGACAGTTGCGACATCGTTCTGCTGAACAAATTCGGACTCAGCGAGGCCGAGGGCCGCGGATTTCGCACGCTCATTGCCGAGGCCTTGGCGCGAGATATTCCGGTCCTGATCGGCGTGAGCAACACCCATCGCGCCGCCTTCGATCAGTTTGCCGGAGGAACCGCCAAACTCCTGCCGCCCCTTGAGGACGTTGTGGTCGAATGGTGCCGATGGTCCATCGCGCAAGGCCGAAACACGGCGGCACCGGGTTGAGCCCGCACAAATACAACAGCCAAACGGATGAGGCATTACATGCAGCATATGGTGAGCCCAACACAGACATCGAACAGGCCAAGGCCGCCGGGACAGGCAATCGTCTCGCGTTTGGCCTGTTTGGCGGTTCAGCCCATTCTCGCGCGGGTGGTCCGTAGGGTCGCGCAGGAACACCCTGCGCTATTCGCCCGGCTTGGCCCGTATCAAAGCGCCGATTTCCTGATCGACCCGATCGAGCTGCCGTTCGCGCTGCATCTGCGCCCGGATCCTCAGAACCTGAGCTTTCGCGCCGTGCCGCGGTCGATGCTGCCTGACGCCACAGCAGTTATACGAGGGCGGTTCCTGCTGCTGTTGGAACTGGTTGATGCGGAACAGGACGGCGACGCAGCCTTTTTCTCGCGCGATTTGGAGATCACAGGAGATACCGAGGCTGTCGTTCGTTTGCGCAATGCATTGGACGACATGGATGGATCCATCGCTCAGGAGGCTGCGGACATGTTCGGCCCGCCTGGTCGCGCTATCCTGTCCCAGTTGCGCCGAAATTACCAAGAAGTAGAAGGAGCGACCGCTTCATGAGCCTCGCCGAATTGATATGCCCCGCCGGAACTCCTGCTGCCCTGCGCACGGCAGTCGATGCTGGGGCCGACGCCGTCTATTGCGGCTTTCAGGACGCCACCAACGCCCGAAATTTTCCGGGGCTGAACTTCACGCCGCAGGAATTGGAGGAGGCGGTCTCCTATGCCCATGCCAAGGGCGCCAAAGTCCTTCTGGCACTCAACACTTATCCCCCGGCGGGAAAGGTCGACCTCTGGCGGCACGCTGCCGACACCGGTGCGCGGATCGGTGTTGATGCCTTTATCGTGGCTGATATGGGCGTGGCCGACTACATCGCCCGAACCCATCCACAGGTACGCTTGCACCTGTCGGTGCAGGCTGCTGCGTCGTCACCCGAGGCGATCCGCTACTACTGCGAGAATTTCGGTGTCAAACGCGTAGTCCTGCCCCGTATTCTGACCATTCCCGAGATCCGGCAGATCCGAAAAGAAATCCCCTGTGAGATCGAAACCTTCATCTTCGGAAACCACGGTCTGATGGTCGAAGGGCGCTGCAGCCTGACGAACTATCTGACCGGGCAGTCCACGAACCTCGATGGCGTCTGTTCGCCGGCGTCTGACGTGGAGTACGTGCGCGATGCCGATGGTTCGATGTCATCGAAGTTGGCTGGCTTTACCATCGACCGGTTCGGGCCAGATGAGAAGGCCGGTTATCCGACGATTTGCAAGGGCCGCTATCAGGTCGCTCATCGCCCGGACGGGTACTATGCGTTCGAGGAACCGATCAGCCTGAACCTGGCCCGACTTCTGCCCGAGTTGATCGATGCCGGTGTCCATGCGTTCAAGATCGAAGGGCGGCAAAGGTCCAAGAGTTATGTCCGGTCCGTGGTGTCTGCATTTCGAAACGCTGTCGACGATATCCGGGCGGGTCGCGAAGCGGATATCGGGAACCTCGTCGCACTGACCGAGGGTCAGAAACAGACGCAAGGCGCTTTTGCCACGAAGAAATGGCGGTGAAACGATGACGAAACTTACATTGGGCCCGATCGCCTATCACTGGTCGGCCGACCAACGCTGGGATTTCTATGCGCGTGTCGCCGACGAAGCTCCGGTGGATGAGGTCTATCTGGGCGAGGTCATCTGTTCAAAACGCGCCCCGTTCCAAGAGGCTGACCTGCCGTCCATCATCGAAAGGCTCGAACGGGCTGGCAAAAAGGTGGTTTTGTCCTCCTTGGCCGAAGTGATGCTGAAACGTGAGCGCAAGGCCACCGAAGATCTGTCTGAGATGGAGTCGCCCGAGATCGAAATCAACAACGCTGCGGGACTGTATGCACGCGGTACGCGACCGCATCGCATCGGCCCATTCATGAATGCCTATAACGAGGCCGCAATCCGCTGGATGGCGTCAAAGGGGGCGACGCATGTCTGCCTGCCCACCGAGTTGCCAGCGCCCTCGATCGCCGTCGCGGCGCGAATGGCGCGCGACATGGGCCTTGGGGTTGAAGTGCAGGTCTTTGGGCGGGCGTCGCTGGCCGTTTCGGCGCGGTGCTATCATGCGCGCTCGCACGGGCGGACAAAGGACAATTGCCAATTCGTCTGCGAAGAAGACCCCGACGGGATGCCGCTGCGTACGAGGGATGAGCAGCCGATCCTGCGCATCAACGGGATCCAGACCCAATCCGAAGGGTATCTGATCCTGCTGCAGGAGCTGCCGCAACTGGTTGCCGATGGCGTGAGCCATTTGCGGTTGATGCCGCAGGCCGTGGACATGGTCACCGTCGCCGAGGTTTACCGGGCGGTGCTGGATCAAAGCATGTCTACCGAGGCGGCCGAAGCCCGGTTGCGGCAGGTTTGTGCGGATACGCCGTTCAGCAATGGGTTCTACCACGGTCAGGCCGGCTATCGCAGGATAGCCCAGGCGTCCCTTGCATGATCGGAAACCATGCTGTCCTCGCCTCATCGGATTATGTTTCCTGCGGCGGGGGCGGCTGCCCTTCTGGGGGTGAGCGGCCTGTTTCTGGGGCAGGATTTCATCACCCATTGGTCGCCGTTGCCGGGGCTGTGGGCTTGGCATGCGCATGAGATGCTGTTCGGCTTCGTCGGCGCGGCATTTGCGGGCTATTCGCTGACGGCGATACGCAGCTGGTCGGGGGGCGAGTCTGTCTCGCCAACCGGCACATTGTTGCTGTTCGCGCTTTGGGCGATGTCCCGGTTTGCCGCCATCGGTGCGCTTGGGGGCGAACTCATGTTCATCGTCCCAACGGGCACGGCGTTCTTGCTCTTTCTCGCCGGTCGTCTCGCTTGGGCTGCACTGCGCGCGCAGGCGGTTGCCGGAGGACTGCAGGCGCTTTTCGCCCTTTTCTTGGTCATCTGCCAGCTTGCCTTTCTAACTGGGTCTGCGCCGTCCTTCTCCTCAGTTTTGCTCGTTGCACTTTTGGTTTCGGTTGTCGGCGGGCGCATGATCGCTGCATTTACATGGAATTGGACGCACCAAAGCCCAACCGCCGCGCAAGATTTTCGGTGCGCGAGGGTATTGGGAGACGCTTCGGCGGCAGCTCTGGCTTTGGCCGCGGTCCTTGTCGGGCTTGTTTCCGTCGACGATGGTCCGCTTATCGGGGTCCTGCTTGTGATCTGCGCGGGGTGCGCGGGTGGGCGTCTGTGGCTCTGGCATTCAACGGCAGTTCGACAGGATGGTCTGCTGGCGATGCTTCATATGGCCTTTGCGTGGTTGCCCGCTGGTATGTCTCTGTTGGCGGCTTCCCTGTATTTCCCCGACTTGCTGGCGGTGTCTGATGCGTTGCACGTTCTGACGGTCGGAGCGGTCAGCTGCGCGATCTATGCCGTAGCTGCCCGTGCCGTCGCGCGCCGTTGCGGCCGGCTGCGCCCCAGCGCGATCGACGGTATCGGATTTGCTTTTTTGTGCCTTGCTGCGGTTTTGCGGGCGTCCTCTGCAGACGTGCCCGCGGCCCTGGCTTGGGGAGCGTGTTGGGCCGTGTTTCTCTGGCGGCACGTCCAAACGCTAGGCCGCCCACTCGAGCGACCGGTGTTCAGCGGTCAGGCCAGCAACAGGATGGATCCTGGCGTCGCCGATCAATTGCCCTGATTGCGTGCCTCGAGCCGTTCAAGGTTCACGACGGTCGACAGCATCAGCCGGTCATGGCTCCAGTCCTGAGTCTGGCGGATCGTGGCTGCGCCCAAGGCCAGCAGAACAGCGAACAGCAGGGCCGAACCCATGAAGAGTGCCGGCAACGGTGCCGAGAACGAGGGTGCATCGGCCAGCGCGATCACGCGTTGTTTCAGAACCCGTTTGGCCTTGCCACCAGAGACCAGCGCCACGTTCAAGACCCGTGGCCGGCCCTGCGCAACGGTCCGGGCGCAATAGTCCAGCAGGCAGTCGGTATAGTCGCGCGCGTCGATCCCGCGTCGGGTGACGACGGACTGGTCGCAGGCCAGTTCGCGCAGTCGGCTGAACTGGTATTTCAACGCCCAGTAGGCAGGGTTCCAGAACAGCAGCGGTCGCACGGCCTCAAACGCAATCTCCCATTCGACGTCCCGGGCGCGAACGTGCTGCAATTCATGCGCCAGGGCAAATCGCAGTTCGCGGGGGGTGTCCAGCAGATGGCTGGGCAGAACGACATGGCGACGACGCGCCCCGCGCACGGCAAATGGAACCGTGATCCGATCGGACAAGCGAATGTCCACGTTGGCCGACCGCCGCCACAGGAAGCTGGAAACCACCGTATCGCGGATCGCCAGCGCATCCCGGACGGTGCGGACCAGCATCCGGAGGGCGGCCAGGGCCAGCAGCACCAAGGCGGCCGTCACAAGGGCGCTTTGTCCGGACAGAACCGTGTCGACCCAACGTTCGCGCGTGTTCAGCAGGGCTTCGAATTGTGTGGCCGGCATCGCGATTTCACCGCGCAAATACGCCGCTACCGCAATATCACCGATGGAAACGGCCTGACCCGGCCAGAAAAAACCGGCTGCTGCCGTGACCCCAAGGGCCAGAACAGGGCTGAGCATGACGCAGAAGCACAGAACCTTCAGCACGCGCAGCTGTGTCATGTAGTCGTGCCGCAGGCGCGTTCGGGCTACGGCCATGCGGGCGCCCAACCAGATAAGTGCCGAAAGAACCAGCACCACGTTCAGGTCGAGAAATACATCGAGAACCGGTTTAACCGCTGTCATTTTGCAGTCTCCTCTCTACCAGTGCTCGAATTTCCTCCAGATCAGCTTCGGTCAGGCCGGCGTCGTCGACAAGTCGTGCCACCAGCGAGGCCGGGGTGTCATCGAACAACGTGCGGGACAGGTTCTGCAGCGACCGCGCCTGATAAGTGTCCTTCTCAAGCAGCGGCCGGTAGATCAGGGTTTTGCCGTCCTTGCGGCTCTGGACAAATCCCTTTTCATCCAGGATGCGCAGGATCGTCGCGCCCGAGGTGTAGGCCAGGTTCCGCTCGGGCGGCAGCCGGTCCAGCACGTCGCGCACCGAGCCTTCGCCAAGTGCCCAGAGCTCGTTCATGAACTCCAGTTCGACCTCGGTCAGCAGATTTCCTGTCTTTCTCTTTCGCATCGGTCTCGGTGTCACCATTTTGCCTGTTATGCTCGCCAGACAAGCATCCTTTCACGGTTACGCAAAGCCTAAACTTTCCAGAAAACGAAAATGCCCCAGCCGATCGACAGGAAAAGCGGGGTCCAGACCGGTTGGCCGACCAGCCCCAGCCAGGCCAGAAAGATATAGGCCGAGCCCAGCAGGGTGATGAACAGCCGGTCGCCCAACGTGGTGGTCAGGCCCAGCACGCCCCGGCGTTCGATCCCGTCGCGAAACTTGACCACCTCGAGCACGCCGATCAGGGCGATGGCCGAGAAGATGCCCACGAAAACCGCCAGCGTTGCCGGGGTCCAGGCCATCCAGAAGTCGGGCCACAGCGGGTCGGTCCAGGAAAAGCCCTTGGGTTCTTCCTGACCGACATTGCCCCAGCCGGCCTTGGCTTGCGCCAGTGCCGGGGAAGGGGCGAACAGGGAGAGGGAGAGAAGGAGTTTGCGCATGTCGAACCTCATACACGTCCCATCGCGAAACCGCGCGCGATGTAGTTGCGGACAAACCAGATGACGATGGCGCCGGGGATGATGGTCAGGGTGCCGGCGGCGGCCAGCAGACCCAGCTCGTAGCCTGCGCTGGACGCGGTGCGGGTCATCACGGCGGCGATGGGTTTGGCCTCAACCGCTGTCAGGGTCTTGGCCAGCAGCATTTCCACCCACGAGAACATGAAGCAGAAGAACGCCGCCACGCCCACGCCCGCCTTGATGTTGGGCAGGAAGATCGTGACGAAGAACCGGGGGAAGGAATAGCCGTCGACATAGGCGGTTTCATCCAGCTCTTTCGGGATGCCGCGCATGAAGCCTTCCAGGATCCACACCGCCAGCGGCACGTTGAACAGAGTGTGCGCCAGTGCCACCGCCAGATAGGTGTCGAACAGATGGATCGACGAATACAGCTGGAAGAAGGGCAGGGCGAACACGGCCGCCGGGGCCATGCGGTTGGTCAGCAGCCAGAAGAACAGCTGCTTGTCGCCCAGGAACCTATAGCGCGAGAACGCGTAGGCCGCGGGCAAGGCCACGCAGACCGACAGGATCGTGTTCAACGTCACATACGTGATCGAGTTGATATAGCCCCAATACCACGTCGGATCGGTGAAGATGGTGATGTAATTCTCCAGCGTAAAAGTCTGGGGAAACAGGGAAAAGCCTGACAGGATCTCGTTCGTGGTCTTGAAGGACATCGCCACCAGCCAATAGATCGGCAGCATCAGGAACGCGATATATAGGATCGGGATGAGAGACCGCTTCTTCATTGCGCGTCATCCTTTGTCATGAGGGTGTAGAAGACCCAGGAAACCAGCAGAGTGATGGCGAAATAGATCAGGCTCATCGCGGCCGCGGGGCCGAGGTCGAACTGTCCCAGTGCGATCTTCACCAGGTCGATCGACAGCAGGGTGGTCGAGTTGCCGGGGCCGCCCCCGGTCAGAACGAACGGTTCGGTGTAGATGTTGAAACTGTCCATGAACCGCAGCAGAACCGCGATGGTCAGAACCGTCTTCATTTTGGGCAGCTGGATATAGCGGAACACCGACCAGGGGCTTGCACCATCGATCTTGGCCGCCTGGTAATAGGCGTCGGGGATCGACACCAGACCGGCATAGCACAGCAGCACCACCAGCGAGGTCCAGTGCCAGACATCCATCACCACGATGGTGATCCAGGCCGACAGCGGCTGTTGGGTCATGTCATAGTTGATGCCCAGTACGTCGTTCAGGAAATACCCCAGCAGGCCGATCTTTGGCAGGGTGAAAATGTTCCACATCGAGCCGACCACGTTCCACGGGATCAGCATCGGCAGGGCCATCAGGACCAGGCAGACCGGCACCCAGAATCCCTTGCGCGGCATCGACAGGGCCACGATGATGCCCAGTGGCACCTCGATCATCAGGATCAGCGCGGTGAACAGGAACTGCCGCCCCAGCGCCGCCTGGAAGCGGTCAGACCGCAGGATCTGTTCGAACCAGCCCAGCCCTTCCCAGAAGAACTGGTTGTTGCCAAAGGTTTCCTGCACCGAATAGTTGACCACCGTCATCATCGGCACAAGCGCGTTGAAGGCGACCAGCGCCAGCACCGGCAGGACAAAGAACCACGCTTTCTGGTTTTCCGTTCTCATCGGACGCGCTCCTCGGTTGCGATCCAGCCGTCGCGATAGACGCGCGTCTGTTCAGGTTTGAATTGCAGAAAGACTTGCGATCCGGGCTCGGGGGGCGCGTGTTCGGTCACCGCCTTCAGTGCGGTGTTGCCGACCATGGCACTGACCACAAAATGCCGGCCGATATCGGCCACCTTGGTGACATGGGCCGGAATGCCCTCGGCGCCAAAGCCCACATATTCGGGCCGGATGCCCAGATCTGTGCGGCCGCCACTGCCGCTGACCGGACCTTCCAGCACCACCTCGTGCCCTTCGAACAGGGCGCGATCGCCCCGCGCCTCGCAGGGCAGTACGTTCATGCCGGGCGAGCCGATGAAATGGCCCACGAATGTGTGCTGAGGGCGCTCGAACAGCTCGACCGGGGTGCCGATCTGGACCACTTCGCCTTCCTGCATCACCACCACCTCGTCGGCGAAGGTCAGCGCTTCGGTCTGGTCGTGGGTGACATAGATCATCGTCGCCTTGACGCGCTGGTGCAGCTCTTTCAGTTTGGACCGCAGCTTCCATTTCAGATGCGGGTCGATCACGGTCAGCGGCTCGTCGAACATTACCGCGTTCACGTCGTCGCGGACCAGACCGCGACCCATCGAGATTTTCTGCTTGTTGTCGGGGCTGAGGCCGCTGGCGCGGGTGTTCAGCATGTCAGTGACATCCAGCATCTCGGCGATTTCGTCGACGCGGCGCTTGATCGTCGCCGGATCGACGCCGCGGTTCTTCAGCGGAAAAGCCAGGTTTTCGCCCACGGTCATCGTGTCGTAGATCACCGGAAACTGGAACACCTGTGCGATGTTGCGTTGATCGGGGGGCAGGGCGGTCACGTCACGGTCACCGAACAGGATCTGCCCTTCGGACGGGGTCAACAGGCCCGAGATGATGTTCAGCAGCGTGGACTTGCCGCAGCCCGACGGCCCCAACAGCGCATAGGCCCCGCCATCACGCCAGGTCACGTCGATTTCCTTCAGCGCATAGTCCTGCGGGCCTTGCGGCGACGGCATGTAGCTGTGTTTGAGGTTGGAAAGCTTGATCTGCGCCATGTCAGGCCACCCTTTTGCCGTCTTGGCCGAAATACCGGCAATGGGCCGGGTTCATGTAGAATGTGTGGTCCTCGCCCACCTGATAGGGGTGGACCCCGGCGGCCAGCGAGACCCAGGCGTCCTCGCCATGTTGGAAATGCGCGCTGGAGTCGGACCCGGACAGCTCGGTCACGATCACGCGGCCGGTCAGTTCGACGTCGTCGTCAGAAGCCTTGAGCGGAGTGACCCTGTGCGGACGCACCGCGACCATGTATTCGCCATCGGCAATCCCGGTCACAGTCCATCCGCCTCCACCGGCCAGGCGCGCTTGGGCACCGGCGACCGTGACACGTGCCACGTTGATCGGGGGGTCCGAGAACACCCGCGCGGCGGCGAGGTTTTCGGGATTGCGATAGATGTCGGCCGTCGGGCCGAACTGGGTCACGCGGCCGTCCTCCATCAAGGCGGTATAGCCGCCCAGCAGCAGCGCCTCTTCGGGTTCGGACGTAGCATAGACCACCACGGCGCCGCGCCCGGCGAACAGCTCGGGCAGTTGTTCGCGCAGTTCCTCGCGCAGCTTGTAGTCCAGATTGGCCAGCGGCTCGTCCAGGAACACGGCGCGGCTGTCCTTTGCGATGGCGCGGGCCAGTGCGGTGCGCTGCTGTTGGCCGCCCGACAGTTCATGCGGACGACGGTGCAGCATCGGGCGCAGTTGCAGCAGGTCGGCGGCTTCTTCCACGCGGCCTTCGATCTCAGATTGCGCCATTCCGGCAACGCGCAGGGGCGAGGCGATGTTGTCGAATACGGTCATATGCGGGTAGTTCACGAAGAACTGGTGCACGAGGCTGATTTTTCGCTTCTGCGTATTCTGCCGTGTGACGTCCTGCCCATCCATCAGGACCTTGCCCGAAGCGATCGGGTCCAACCCGGCCATCATCTTGATCAGAGAGGTCTTGCCCGACCCGGTCGCGCCCAGCAGCACGTTGAAATTGCCGGTCTGCAGCGTCAGGGACGTGGGTTTGATATGGGTAACGGTGCCGACCCGCTTGGTTGCGTTTTGTAGTTCGATCATGTCCGTGGGTTCCGATCCCGCAGCGCGTGGCAACGCTGTTTGGTCGTGGTTGGTAAGGGGCGCCGGTACCGGCGCCCCCCGGGGAGTAGTGGCTTACTGGGACTGCCAGCGTGCCACCAGTTCCTCGTAGTTGACGGTCTGGCCTTGCGGCTTCTCGTTCTCCAGCTTGGCTTTAGGCGCGCCCGGCTTCTCCAGCCAGAAGGCCGGATCCTGCGGTTCGTTCAGGCGCGGACCACAGCCGCCGTAGACGCCGGCGCTTTCATCCGCGGCCTGCATGCGGGCCATGGTGATGTCCATCTCTTCAGCCAGACGGTCCATCGCCTCTTGCGGGGTGAAGGCGCCCGAGTTCACGTCACCGATCTGCTGCCACCAGATTTGGGCCAGCTTCGGATAGTCGGGAACGTTGATGCCGGTCGGCGACCACGCCACACGGTCGGGCGAGCGGTAGAACTCGACCAGGCCACCCAGCTTGGGTGCGCGTTCGGTGAACGACTCGTGGTTGACCGAGCTGTCGCGGATGAAGGTCAGACCCACGTGGGACTTTTTCACATCGACAGTCTTGGACGTCACGAACTGAGCATACAGCCACGCGGCCTGCGCCCGATCCGACGGGGTGGACTTCAGGAAGGTCCACGATCCTACATCCTGATAGCCAACCTTCTGGCCTTCTTCCCAATAGGGGCCATGCGGGCTGGGTGCCATCCGCCACAGCGGGTTGCCCTCATCATCGACAGTGTTGTTGCCTTCGGACTTGGGCTTGACCATGTCGGCGGTAAAGGCTGTGTACCAGAAGATCTGCTGGGCCACGTTGCCTTGCGACAGGGCGGGCAGCGACTGGTAGAAGTCATAGGACGCCGCACCCGGAGGCGCATAGGCCCGCAGCCACTCGTCCCATTTGCGGATCGCGTAAACGGCCGCTGGGCCGTTTGCGGCACCACCCCGCGACACCGAGGCGCCGACCGGGTTACAGGTGCCCGCTTCCATGCGGATGCCCCATTCGTCGACCGGCACACCGTTCGGCTCGCCCTTGTCGCCGGCACCGGCCATCGACAGCCATGCGTCGGTCATCCGCCAGCCAAGGTCAGGCGCGCGCTTGCCGTAGTCCATGTGGCCGTAGATCGCGACACCGTCCACTTCCTTCACGTCATTGGTGAAGAATTCGGCGATATCCTCGTAGGCAGACCAGTTGACCGGTACGCCCAGATCATAGCCGTATTTTTCCTTGAATGCGGCCTTGTTGGCTTCGTCATCGAACCAGTCCTTGCGGAACCAGTACAGGTTGGCGAATTGCTGGTCGGGCAGCTGGTACAGCTTGCCGTCGGGACCGGTGGTGAACTGGATGCCCATGAAGTCATCCAGGTCCAGCGTCGGCGAGGTTGTCGCCGCCCAATCACCCGCCATCATGTCCGACAGGGGATAGGCCAACTGCAGGCGCGAGTGCGTACCGATCAAGTCACTGTCGTTGACATAGCCGTCATACAGGTTCCGTCCGGTCTGCATTTGCGTCTGAACGGCCTGAACGACCTCACCTTCACCCAGGATCTGGTGGTTGACCTTGATGCCGGTGATTTCCTCGAACGCCTTCGTCAGAACTTCGGATTCATACGAGTGGGTCGGGATACCTTCGGATAGAACGTTGATCTCCATCCCGGCATACGGTTCGGCAGCCTTGATGAACCACTGCATTTCCGCCATCTGCTCGTCTTTCGACAAGGTGGATGGCTGGAATTCATCGTCGACCCAGCGCTGTGCTGCGGCTTCGTCGGCCCAAACAGGACCGTGCCCCGCAATGACGGCAGCCGCCGCCACTGCGGACAAAAGATGTTTCCGCATCTTTCTCCTCCCAAAATTTATGGTTCTCCGGCGCAAACCGGATGACGAACAGCATCAGCGATTTTTCGCGAGTCTGTCAAACTAAAAAATTAGTAAATGGCGAAAATGGCCTGTTCGACCCAACGCATACAGTTACTATAGCCTTGAAAATATATGGTTTTTAACCCACTCGACGTGGCGTCATAAGCCAGGCGAAAAGAGCATGCCAATGACCCTTCACTATGGGTTTTTCAGCGACACCGCTCCGTCGATTTGCAAATTTCGATGCAGAAAGTCGCCGCAGTGGTAGCGCTGGATTAGCGTTTCTCGGGGGTGAAAATGGCAGCCCGTAGGGGAATCGAACCCCTCTTTCCAGGTTGAAAACCTGGCGTCCTAACCGATAGACGAACGGGCCAC
>NZ_JBXWSO010000008.1:0-94491 GCF_059613465.1 Ruegeria sp. SAZA006 | reverse complement strand
CGTCGTGTCCAAAATCATCGAGTAAGGCGCATCAGCGCATACTGATGGAAAGGGCGTCCCTTGGGGCGCCCTTTTTCGTTAAGTTCCCAAAACCATGGTTGCGCCGATCTTGGTGTTGCACGCGAATACGCCACGCTTGCGTTGAGCGGCACCCCTCGACACAATTGCAGTCAGAATTGTCCAGTAGGGGAGGATGGTGGGATGACCAAGCATGTTGAAATCGGCCGGACTGGAGTCAGCTTGCCGCAAATAGGGTTCGGTTCAACAGGGCTGGGAAGCATTCCACAGATATATGGATACGAAGTAGACGAAAGCCGTGCACTGGATACCATCAGGGCAATTCTACAGCGTCCGGATGGCTTCATTGATACAGCGCGCGGGTATGCGTTGGGCCGAAGCGAAGAACGTATCGGGCAAGTCATTCGTGAACTGGGCGGGTGGCCCGAGGGCCGGGTTCTGTCCACGAAACTGGACCGGGATTTGGAGAGTAACAGATTTGATGCGACACAAGCGCGAAGGTCGCTTGAAGCAAGCCTTGAAGCCCTTGGCGTTGATCACGTGGATATTCTTCACCTTCATGACCCTGAATACGCAGCAGATCTTTCCGAGGTGATCGGCAAGGGCGGCGCGCTTGATGAGCTGTTTCGGATGAAGGAAGAAGGCCTGGCCAAAGCTGTGGGGCTTGCCGGAGGTCGAATTGACGTCCTGATGCCAATGCTACGCGATCGTGAGTTCGACGTCCTTCTGACGCACAACAGGCATACAGTCGTCAACGTGAATTCCGCTCCGCTGATTGAACTCGCGCGTTCCAAGGGAGTGACCGTTCTGAATGCGGCGCCCTATTCCGGAGGAATATTGGCCAAGGGAAGCTCTGCTCATCATTTCTACGTCTATCAGCCAGCGACCGAAGCGGTTCTGGGCCCGGTTCATGCGGTCGAGAGTATCTGTTCCCGCTACGATGTCCCCTTGGGGGCACTTGCGTTGCAGTTCTCGGTCAAAAACACAGATATCGCTTCGACAATCTGCGGCGCGACATGGCCGCAGCACGTGGACCAGACATTCGAATGGGCCGGCTGGTCTATCCCGGATGCGGTCTGGACAGAGCTGGCGGAATTGGGGCAATCCCAAAACGATCCTGAAGCCGGGTAGGGTGTTCAAGATTCAGCGCGGCGGCCTATCACTCGTCAGACAATCCGCATTTGGGGCTTGGTGGCATTTCCCCCTTGCCAAACAGCGCCAACCCCTCTAAACCGCGCGAGTTCTCGGTGAGAACGTGAAGGCGGGGTGATTCCCGCCTTTTGGGTTCGATGAGGGTTGGCGATGAGCGCCCGTCCTCCTCTCAACTCCAACGCCTGAAAAAAGGCTGTTAATATGCAAAGCCAAAACATCCGTATTCGGCTGAAGGCATTTGACTATCGCGTCCTGGATGCCAGCACGCAAGAGATCGTCAACACTGCAAAGCGGACCGGCGCGAACGTGCGCGGCCCGATCCCGCTGCCGAACAAGATCGAGAAGTTCACGGTTCTCCGTGGTCCTCACGTTGACAAGAAATCCCGCGATCAGTTCGAGATCCGTACGCACAAGCGTCTCTTGGACATCGTAGATCCGACCCCCCAGACCGTGGACGCGCTGATGAAGCTCGACCTGGCCGCTGGTGTGGACGTCGAGATCAAGCTGCAGTCGTAAGATCGGAGGGTATTGATGATGCGCTCTGGTATTATCGCAAAAAAAGTCGGCATGACCCGCCTGTTCATGGAAGACGGCAAGCAGATCCCTGTGACCGTTCTTCACCTGGACAACCTGCAGGTCGTTGCACAGCGTACCGCTGACAAAGACGGCTACACCGCCGTTCAGCTGGGCGCCGGTGCTGCCAAGGCAAAACGCACCTCGAAGGCCATGCGCGGCCATTTCGCCGCCGCCAAGGTCGAGCCCAAGCGCAAGCTGGCCGAGTTCCGCGTGTCGGAAGACGCGCTGATCGAAGTGGGCGCCGAGATTTCGGCAGATCACTTCCTGGCTGGTCAGAAAGTTGACGTTTCGGGCACCTCGATCGGTAAAGGCTTTGCCGGTGCAATGAAGCGCCACAACTTCGGTGGTCTGCGCGCCTCGCACGGTGTTTCGATCAGCCACCGTTCGCACGGTTCGACCGGTCAGTGTCAGGACCCTGGCAAGGTGTTCAAAGGCAAGAAGATGGCCGGTCACATGGGTGCTGCCCGTGTTACCACCCAGAACCTCGAGGTCGTCAAAACCGACGCCGACCGTGGTCTGGTCTTCATCAAAGGCGCCGTTCCCGGACCAAAATCGGGCTGGGTCACCGTCAAGGACGCCGTCAAGAAGAAAGCACCGGAAGGCCTGCCTTTCCCGGCTGCTGTGAAATCGGCTGCAACCGAAGCACCTGCGGAAGAAGCACCCGCGGAAGGTGGTGAAGCATGAAACTTGATGTAATCAAACTGGACGGCAAGAAAGCCGGCAACATCGAGCTGGATGCGGACCTGTTCGGCCTGGAGCCGCGCGCGGACATCCTGCACCGTGTGGTCCGTTGGCAGCGCAACAACGCGCAGGCTGGCACCCACAAGGTGAAGACCCGCTCGGAAACCAGCTACTCGACCAAGAAGATCTATCGCCAGAAGGGCACCGGTGGCGCACGTCACGGTGACCGCAACGCGCCGATCTTCCGCAAGGGTGGCATCTACAAGGGTCCGACACCGCGTTCGCACGGCCACGATCTGCCGAAGAAGTTCCGCAAGCTGGGCCTGCGCCACGCACTGTCGGCCAAGGCCAAAGCCGGTGAGCTGGTCGTGATCGAAAGCGCCGAAGCCGAAGGCAAGACCGCCGCACTGGCCAAGCAGGTTGCAGACCTGGGCTGGAAGCGCGCTCTGGTCATCGACGGCGCCACCGTGAACGAAGGGTTCGCCCGCGCAGCCCGCAACATCGAAGGCCTGGATATCCTGCCGTCGATGGGCGCAAACGTCTATGACATCCTCAAGCGTGACACGCTGGTGCTCACCAAGGCGGGTGTCGAAGCACTGGAGGCTCGACTGAAATGAGCGCGAAGGCAGAACACTACGACGTGATCCGCAAGCCGATCATCACCGAGAAAACGACCATGGCGTCCGAAAACGGCGCGGTTGTCTTTGAAGTGGCGATCGACAGCAACAAGCCGCAGATCAAAGAGGCCGTCGAGGCGCTGTTTGGTGTGAAGGTCAAGGCGGTGAACACCACCGTGACCAAAGGCAAGGTCAAGCGGTTCCGCGGCCAGCTGGGCAAGCGGAAAGACGTCAAAAAGGCCTATGTGACCCTAGAAGAGGGCAACACCATCGACGTGACCACCGGTCTCTGATCGGACCCGTCTTTGGAGAGAGATGAAGGCCCCCGCCGAAAGGCGGGGGTTTTTTGTTTTTTCCTTCAATTTCATACATGCATAGTCCGCGGGTGTGCGTTACATCCATAACGTGTTCTGAATGCAAACGGAGGATCTTTAAGTTGTCTCGCTGGTCAATAGATTTTGAGAAACACCCTTTGCATGAAACGCTGCGTCAGTCCGTTGAGTGGTTGGATGTTGATACCGGAGATATAGATGCAGAATTTGAAGAAGAGCGGCGGCGTCTCAGGAAGATCCTGAGCAATTTGGAAGAAACACTTGCAGGTATCGATCCAGAATTTTTTCCTCTGGCGTTGTTGAACCAACTCAACCAACACTTGAGGCATGGGAATTTTTTCCAGCAGCTTCAGAATTATTCAAACTCGCCACAAACTGCCCCTCTGCGGGCTGCAAACGATCATATTTCGCAGTATTCTCCTCAGATCTATCACTTGGCAGCCATGTCTAGGCTTCCAGAATCTCAGAAAGTCATTCGTCATACTGAGAAAGCCTTTCATTCGCTCGCTGTCGTGATGAACGACTTTAAAAGTAAGACAAAAGAACAAATCGGGGAGAGCGTGGGGAAACTGTCGGAGCTGACCGGCAAAGCGGACGAGTTCCGCCAGCGGCTTGATCTTTTGTCATCAGAAACGGAAGCGAAACTCTCAGAGTGGCAATCAGAGTTTACAGAAAAGCAGACGGAGCGTGCTGAAGAGTTTTCCACGGTGCAAATTGATCGCGAAAAGAAATTTGAGAATCAGCTTTCCGAATGGAGGAAGTCCATTGATCGGCAGCACTCCGAGATAGGCGCAGAGCAGGCAAAAAAACTTGAAGAGCTTTTAGTACACTTCGCAAGTGAAGGCGAAGAAATAATGAAAGACGTGAGAGAAAAGCACCAATCTGTGTTGGAAATTCACAGGCTGGTAGGTCGAGATAGCGTTGCCGGAGGCTACCAAAGTAGCGCGGAGGAAGAAAAAATGCAGGCTGACCTTTGGCGCTGGATTTCTATGGCGTCGCTTGCTGCAGCGGTCTTTTGGTTGGGCTTCAAGTACTGGATGGGCTTTGATCCTACTGTTTCCGGCTCGCTGAATTGGGCGAGCATCGTAACGGCGACATCGCTTACTGCTATTTTGCTTGTCGCCGCTGGATACGCCTCCAAACAGTCGAAGATGCATCGCGACAATGAGAAGCAAATGCTATCGTTTGCGCTTGAAACTAAGGCGCTTGATCCTTTCATGGCCGACCTAGAAGCGACAGAGCAACAAAAGATAAAAGCGGAACTAATCAAGCGCATGTTCGGTCAGCAGCACAACCAAACGGTTGCCTCTTCTGCCAGCGTAGACGAGGGAACTGTAAAATCGGTTGCAGCGATTTTGGCGCAGGCGTTTTCGAAAGCGGTGGACAAGGCTTAAAGGCGGTTCGAGAATAACTACTTGAGAAGGCGTTCTAGCTATTGCCCCCCACCCCCAACCCTGCTACACGCTCCAAATCTTGCGGCCTCGGATTCGTTCCGGGGCCTGTGATATTTGCAACCGGGGACCTTCGGGGCCCTATAACCTGGGCACCTACGGGGGCCTCTCACATAGCGGGGATTGATCCTCGCGCTTGCTAAACGGAAGACAGAAAGCATGGCACTCAAGTCGTACAAACCGACGACGCCGGGCCAGCGCGGGCTGGTGCTGATCGACCGTTCGGAGCTTTGGAAAGGACGTCCGGTCAAGTCTCTCACTGAGGGTTTGACCAAATCGGGCGGCCGGAACAACACCGGACGGATCACTTCACGCCGCCGTGGCGGTGGCGCAAAGCGTCTCTACCGGATCGTTGACTTCAAACGGAACAAACTGGATGTAGCGGCAACCGTCGAGCGGATCGAATATGACCCGAACCGGACCGCGTTCATCGCACTGATCAAATATGACGACGGCGAGCAGGCCTATATCCTGGCGCCGCAGCGTCTGGCGGTTGGCGACAAGGTCATCGCTTCGGCCAAGGCCGACATCAAGCCCGGCAACGCGATGCCGTTCTCGGGCATGCCGATCGGTACCATCGTGCACAACATCGAGATGAAGCCCGGCAAGGGCGGTCAGATCGCACGTGCGGCGGGCACCTACGCCCAGTTCGTCGGCCGCGATGGCGGCTATGCTCAGATCCGTCTGAGCTCGGGCGAGCTGCGCATGGTACGCCAGGAATGCATGGCCACCGTCGGTGCCGTGTCGAACCCCGACAACAGCAACCAGAACCTCGGCAAAGCCGGTCGTATGCGCCACAAGGGCGTGCGTCCGTCGGTCCGTGGTGTTGCCATGAACCCGATCGACCACCCGCACGGTGGTGGTGAAGGCCGGACCTCGGGTGGCCGTACGCCGGTTACGCCTTGGGGTAAAGACACCAAGGGTAAGCGTACCCGCAACAAGAACAAAGCGTCCCAGAAGCTGATCATCCGCTCGCGGCACGCCAAGAAGAAAGGGCGTTAAGACATGTCTCGCTCTGTTTGGAAGGGTCCTTTCGTCGACGCTTACGTGCTGAAAAAAGCCGAAGCTGCGCGCGAGTCGGGCCGCAACGAAGTCATCAAGATCTGGTCGCGTCGTTCCACCATTCTGCCCCAGTTCGTGGGTCTGACCTTTGGTGTGTACAACGGCCAGAAGCATATCCCGGTAAACGTCTCGGAAGACATGATCGGTCAGAAGTTCGGTGAATACTCGCCGACCCGGACCTATTATGGCCATGCTGCAGACAAAAAAGCGAAGCGGAAGTAAGTCATGGGCAAGGAAAAGAACCCCCGCCGCGTGGCTGAAAACGAAGCAATGGCAAAAACCCGTATGCTTCGCACCAGCCCGCAGAAACTGAACCTGGTTGCGCAAATGATCCGCGGCAAGAAAGTCGAGAAGGCTCTGACCGACCTGACTTTCTCGAACAAGCGTGTCGCGCAGGACGTCAAAAAGTGCCTGCAGTCCGCAATCGCGAACGCCGAAAACAACCACAACCTGGACGTGGACGAGCTGATCGTCGCCGAAGCATGGGTTGGCAAGAACCTGGTCATGAAGCGCGGTCGTCCGCGTGCCCGTGGCCGTTTCGGCAAGATCATGAAGCCGTTCTCGGAGATCACCATCAAGGTGCGTCAAGTTGAGGAGCAAGCCTAATGGGACATAAAGTCAATCCGATCGGCATGCGCCTTCAGGTCAACCGCACCTGGGACAGCCGTTGGTACGCAGATACCAAGGACTACGGTGATCTTCTGCTGGAAGACCTCAAGATCCGTGAGTTCATCAAGAAAGAGTGCAAGCAGGCCGGCATCGCCCGTGTGATCATCGAACGTCCGCACAAGAAGTGCCGCGTCACGATCCACACTGCGCGTCCCGGTGTCATCATCGGCAAGAAAGGCGCGGACATCGAAGTTCTGCGCAAGAAGATCGCGCAGATGACCGACAGCGAACTGCACCTGAACATCGTCGAAGTGCGCAAGCCGGAACTCGACGCGCAGCTGGTTGCCGAGTCGATCGCTCAGCAGCTGGAGCGCCGCGTTTCGTTCCGCCGCGCGATGAAGCGGTCGGTTCAGAACGCCATGCGTATGGGCGCCCTGGGTATCCGGGTGAACGTCGCTGGCCGTCTGGGCGGCGCCGAAATCGCACGGACCGAATGGTACCGCGAAGGCCGCGTGCCTCTGCACACCCTGCGTGCCGACATCGATTACGCACATGCCGAAGCGATGACCCCCTACGGGATCATCGGGATCAAGGTCTGGATCTTCAAAGGTGAGATCATGGAGCACGATCCGCAGGCACGTGACCGTAAAGCACAGGAACTCCAGGACGGCCCTGCACCTCGTGGTGCTGGTGGCGGTCGTCGCTAAGGAGGGAAAGATATGCTTCAACCAAAGCGTACAAAATTCCGCAAGATGCACAAAGGCCGGATCAAGGGCGAAGCCAAAGGCGGCTCTGATCTGAACTTTGGCACCTACGGTCTGAAAGCCCTGCAGCCCGAGCGCGTCACCGCACGCCAGATCGAAGCTGCTCGTCGTGCCATGACCCGTCACATGAAACGTCAAGGTCGCGTCTGGATCCGGATCTTCCCGGATACTCCCGTGACCTCGAAGCCGACCGAAGTCCGTATGGGTAAAGGTAAAGGCTCGGTCGACTATTGGGCAGCCAAAGTGAAGCCCGGTCGCGTGATGTTCGAGATTGACGGCGTCAACGATGAAATCGCGCGCGAGGCCCTGCGCCTGGCTGCGATGAAGCTGCCGATCAAGACCCGCGTGGTGGTCCGCGAGGACTGGTAAGCCGGTCTTTCTAACACTTCAGAAAACCCCGCCGTTCCGGCGGGGTTTTTTGTTTTACGGATGGCTTGGGTTAGGCTCAGCTTCAGCTTTTGATATTTCGGAAAAGCCTAAAACAGGGGCCCCAAATGACTTTGAAGTCAGAGATTGAAAAGATTGACGACGGCTTCTTTGCCGCACTGAACGCTATGTTCGAGGGTGACGTTGCACCAATGGAGGCGCTGTGGTCGCACGCAGACGACGTCATCTATATGGGGCCATCACCCGATCTGTTCCACATCGGGTGGAAGGTCACGGATCAGGATTGGGTCGCGCAGGGTCGGGCGCATCTGGGCGGGTCGATCAAAGTGCTGAACCGGCATGTTGTGCTAGGGGATACGCTTGCCACCGTGCATCACGTCGCCGAGGCATCGGGGCAGGGCGATGGGTCCGGTATCCGGATGCGCGGCACGAATGTCTATCGCCATGAAGGTGGAGCGTGGAAGCTGATCGCGCACCACAGCGACCCGTTGCCCTATATTGACTTGTGACAGCTGCAGCGGTTTTCCCGAATCGAAGAAAGTTCCTCTATCGCGCCTTGGCGTCGAATGGGGTAATGGACGCCCATGGCACAGATTGAATCACTCTTCGTTACCCGTCTCTACCGCGCCGCTCTGTCTGAGTTCGATCCAAGGATTGATCCGGAGGAGCTGGAGAACTCGTGTCTTGTCATCGCTGAGGATGACGAGGCCGGGCAGGAGTGGTGCGAAAAGAACGGCTATCCAGGTTACACCAGTTATGCCTCGTTGACTGATCTGCCTTGGCGGTTTCCGATCTTTCAGGATTTGGTGAAGACTTTGGATCAGCACGTGGCTGCATTCGCAAAAGACCTTGAGTTCGATCTCGATGACCGGGAATTGAAGCTGGAGGATCTTTGGATCAACATCCTGCCCGAGGGTGGAATGCATGCCAGCCACATCCATCCGCACAGTGTGATTTCTGGAACGACCTATGTGTCAATGCCGGAAGGCGCCAGCGCGCTTAAGCTTGAAGACCCCCGCTCGGGCCGCATGATGGCCGCGCCGGTGCGCCGCAAGGGCGCCCGACGCGAATTGCAGCCCTTCATTTATATGAAGCCGAAGGTCGGCGACGTTCTGCTGTGGGAAAGCTGGCTGCGCCACGAGGTGCCGATGAACATGGCCGAGGAAGAGCGGATTTCGGTAAGTTTTAACTATAAGTGGGAGTGAACCCCTAGGGGCGTATTCAACTGCCCGCATTGCGCCGGTTTGATCTGCGCCCATAGGCGACGACTGTCGTCGTCCTGCGAACCGAAATTGATGCGTGGCCGAATGCCCCATTCCGCAGCCGTTCTCTGGCGCCGGTCGGTTCGAGATGCCTATACCTTCCCTTTGAAAAGAAAGGCAGGTCCAGCGCAAGCCCCCTTTTGACCAGCTCCGCGCCGATGTCCTGCCCATTGGGTAGGTATCCAATTCCAACTAGCCGGTCGTAAGATGTTTCGCCGTTCAGCTTGACGGTAATCTCCTGACCTTTGCAGATTTCGACCATCGTCCACTTTGCCTTTAGACCCCATGGCATGTCCAGCTCGGGCGCATCAATGCCGGCTAGACGGATCTTTGTTCCACGGACAATGATTGTGTCGCCATCGATCACATAAGCGCGCCCCGTCAGAACGCGGTTGGAGAGAGCAACACTAGGCTGTTGTCGCGGGATTGCTCGTTTCCGTGTGGAGGCTTGCGTAGGTTTTTGAAGGCCTCTATGACGGGCGACAAAGCGTGGCTTTCTTGATATTAAAACAACTAGAAGTGCCGCGAACCCAATTAGGACAACCAGTTCCATTTTTTCCACCGTTCCTAAGTCAGCGGGATAAAGATACTTCAAGGGTTTCACGTGTCTTTTGAGTTTCGGCCAAACCCGTTTCCACAAAAGACAACGCGCAAGTGGTAAGGTTCTGACGTGACCCGTTGGTTGCCCGGTTCTGGCTGCAAAACTTTCCCTTGCCACCCACCCATCAAACCCTTATACGGCGGCATCCTGCGGTCTCCCGGCGTTGTCGGGCGATTCGCATGTCTATCATTCATCCACCAGGTCCAAGGTGACCCGTGTACGGGGCCTTCTGGTGTTTTGAGCAAAGGAAAAGGCGATGAACGCCCAAGAACTGCGTGAAAAGACCCCGGACCAGCTCCGCGAGGAACTGGCCAACCTGAAGAAAGAAAGCTTCAACCTGCGCTTTCAACAGGCCACCGGTCAGCTGGAAAACACTGCTGGTATCAAAGCGGCTCGCCGCAATGCTGCCCGCGTCAAAACCATCCTGAACGAAAAGGCCGCTGCCGCGGCATCCGAGGAGTAATCAGATGCCCAAGCGTATCCTGCAAGGCACCGTGACCAGCGACGCCAACGAACAGACCATCACCGTTCTGGTCGAGCGCCGTTTCAAGCACCCCCTGCTGCAGAAAACCGTTCGTAAGTCCAAGAAATACCGGGCTCACGACGAAAAGAACGCCTTCAAGGTCGGCGACACCGTACGCATCATCGAATGCGCGCCGAAATCGAAGACGAAACGTTGGGAGGTTCTGGAGGCCTAAGCCTCCGGGATTTTTCCATTTGTCGAAACCCTGGGGGATTTAACAAGACCAGCCCCCACAGGTCGGGAGAAACCACATGATCCAGATGCAGACCAATCTGGATGTCGCTGACAACTCCGGCGCCCGCCGAGTTCAGTGCATCAAGGTCCTGGGTGGTTCCAAGCGTAAATACGCCTCCGTCGGCGACATCATTGTCGTCTCGGTGAAGGAAGCCATCCCGCGCGGCCGCGTGAAGAAAGGTGACGTCCGCAAGGCCGTCGTCGTGCGCACCGCCAAAGAAGTCCGTCGCGAAGACGGCACCGCGATCCGCTTCGATCGCAACGCCGCCGTCATCCTGAACAACAACAACGAGCCCGTCGGTACCCGTATCTTCGGCCCCGTTGTTCGTGAACTGCGCGCGAAGAACTTCATGAAGATCATCTCGCTGGCTCCGGAGGTGCTGTAATCATGGCTGCTAAACTCCGCAAAGGCGACAAGGTCGTCGTGCTGGCCGGCAAGGACAAGGGCAAAGAGGGGACTATCACCTCGGTCGACCCCAAAGCCGGCAAAGCTGTCGTTGATGGCGTGAACATCGCCATCCGCCACACCCGCCAGTCGCAAACGTCGCAAGGTGGCCGCCTGCCCAAGGCTCTGCCGATCGACCTGTCGAACCTGGCCCTGCTGGACAAGAACGGCAAGGCAACCCGGGTCGGCTTCCGCATGGAAGGTGACAAGAAGGTTCGTTACGCTAAGACCACGGGGGACGTGATCGATGCTTGATGCTGCAACCTACACCCCGCGTCTGAAAGCTCAGTACGCTGAAACCATCCGTGCCGCTCTGAAAGAAGAGTTTGGCTACAAGAACGATATGCAGATCCCCAAGCTGGAGAAGATCGTTCTGAACATCGGCTGTGGTGCCGAGGCGGTGAAGGACTCGAAGAAGGCGAAAGCCGCGGTCGAAGATCTGACGGCGATTGCCGGTCAGAAGGCCGTTTCGACCAAGGCGAAGAAGTCGATCGCGGGTTTCCGCGTCCGTGAAGACATGCCGCTGGGCGCCAAGGTGACCCTGCGCGGCGACCGGATGTACGAATTCCTGGACCGTCTGATCACAATCGCGATGCCTCGCGTACGTGACTTCCGCGGTGTGAAACCGTCCTTCGATGGCCGTGGCAACTTTGCCATGGGCATGAAAGAGCACATCGTGTTCCCGGAAATCGACTTCGACAAGGTCGACGAGGTCTGGGGCATGGACATCGTAATTGCCACCACAGCGAAAACCGACGCTGAAGCAAAGGCACTGTTGAAAGCTTTCAACATGCCGTTCAACGCGTAAGCGCCGGGAGGATTGAGACATGGCTAAAAAAGCAATGATCGAACGCGAGAAGAAGCGCGCACGCCTGGTGGCACAGTATGCCGAAAAGCGTGCGGCTCTGAAAGAGATCGCGAATGACGAGAGCAAGCCGATGGAAGAGCGTTTCAAAGCGCGTCTGAAACTGGCGAAACTGCCGCGCAACAGCTCGGCTACCCGTCTGCACAACCGTTGTCAGCTGACCGGTCGTCCCCACGCTTACTACCGTAAGCTGAAGGTCAGCCGTATCGCGCTGCGCGAGCTGGGTTCTGCTGGTCAGATCCCCGGCATGGTGAAATCGAGCTGGTAAGGGAGAGACAGATATGAACGATCCTATCGGCGATATGCTCACCCGCATCCGCAACGCGCAAATGCGCGGCAAGTCCACCGTGATCACTCCGGCGTCGAAACTGCGCGCCTGGGTGCTGGACGTGCTGGCGGACGAAGGCTATATCCGCGGCTATGAAAAGACGACCGGTGAAAACGGTCATCCGGCTCTGGAAATCAGCCTGAAATACTACGAAGGCACCCCTGTCATTCGCGAACTGAAGCGGGTCTCGAAGCCCGGCCGTCGCGTATACATGGGCGTCAATGACATCCCGCAGGTTCGTCAGGGCCTGGGCGTGTCGATTGTCAGCACTCCGAAAGGTGTGATGTCGGACGCAAACGCTCGCTCCAACAACGTTGGTGGCGAAGTGCTCTGCACCGTCTTCTAAGGAGGTCTGCAATGTCTCGTATTGGTAAGAAACCGGTCGAGCTGCCCAGCGGCGTTACCGCCTCTGTGTCGGGTCAGACCATCGAAGTCAAAGGTCCGAAAGGCACCCGCAGCTTCACCGCAACCGACGACGTCACCCTGACGGTCGAAGACAACGTGGTCAAAATCGACCCGCGTGGTTCGTCCAAGCGTGCGCGTCAGCAGTGGGGCATGAGCCGCACCATGGTCGCCAACCTGGTGACCGGTGTGACCGAAGGCTTCAAGAAGGAACTGGAAATCCAGGGTGTGGGTTACCGCGCTCAGATGCAGGGCAACACCCTGAAGCTGAACCTGGGCTACAGCCACGATGTTGATTTCGTTGCTCCGGAAGGTGTCACCATCACCGCGCCGAAGCAGACCGAGATCGTTGTGGAAGGCATTGACCAGCAGCTGGTGGGCGAAACCGCGGCGAAAATCCGCGAGTGGCGCCGTCCCGAGCCTTACAAAGGCAAAGGTATCCGCTACAAGGGCGAGTTCATCTTCCGCAAGGAAGGCAAGAAGAAGTAAGGACGAACACAATGGCAAACAGCAAAAGAACCCTGTTTCTGAAGCGCCGCCTGCGCGTTCGGAACAAACTTCGCAAGGTCAACGCGGGTCGTCCGCGTCTGTCCGTACACCGTTCGAACAAGAACATCTCCGTTCAGCTGATCGACGACGTACGTGGCGTGACCCTGGCCTCGGCCTCGACCCTGGAAAAGGATCTGGGTGTTGTTGGCAAGAACAACGTCGAAGCGGCCACCAAAGTGGGCGCAGCCATCGCCGAGCGGGCCAAGAAGGCCGGCGTCGAAGAGGCTTATTTCGATCGTGGTGGCTTCCTGTTCCACGGCAAGGTGAAGGCAGTTGCCGACGCCGCGCGTGAAGGCGGCCTGAAAATCTAAGACCTGTGGGCGGGTTTCGATCCGCCCCGATGATCCGGGGGCCTCGGCGTCAGTCGAGGCTCACTTGGATTGAAGAAAACGGCGCCAAGCGCCACATGAGAAAAGGGATGCCAAATGGCAGAACGTGAAAACCGTCGGGGCCGTGGCCGCGACCGTGAAGAAGCACCGGAATTTGCCGATCGTCTGGTCGCAATCAACCGCGTGTCGAAAACCGTAAAAGGTGGTAAGCGCTTTGGCTTCGCCGCTCTGGTGGTTGTTGGCGATCAGAAAGGCCGCGTGGGCTTTGGCAAAGGTAAAGCGAAAGAAGTACCTGAAGCCATCCGTAAGGCGACCGAGCAAGCCAAGCGTCAGATGATCCGCGTGCAACTGCGCGAAGGTCGGACTCTGCACCACGACATCGAGGGCCGTCACGGCGCTGGTAAAGTGGTCATGCGCACCGCACCGGAAGGTACCGGTATCATCGCCGGTGGTCCGATGCGTGCCGTGTTCGAAATGCTGGGCGTGAAGGATGTTGTGTCCAAATCGCTGGGCTCGCAGAACCCGTACAACATGATCCGCGCCACCATCGACGGCCTTAAGAAAGAACAGAGCCCGCGTTCGGTTGCCGCGCGTCGTGGCAAAAAGGTCGCCGATATCCTGCCCAAGCGGGATGAAGCACCGGCTGAAGCCGAAGCGTAAGGAGAGCGAGCAATGGCAAAAACCATCGTCGTCAAGCAGATCGGTTCCCCGATCCGTCGCCCCGCCGAACAGCGCGCAACCCTGATCGGTCTGGGCCTGAACAAGATGCACAAGACCCGCGAATTGGAAGACACTCCGTCGATCCGCGGCATGGTCAACAAGATCCCGCATCTGGTTGAGATCATCGAAGAGCGCGGCTGAGCGCCAGCTTCGAAAGCCTAATGAACGCCTCCGATCTGATCGGGGGCGTTTTCTTTTTTAGCCGTCGCCTGTGCGGAATGTCGGAAGGCCGCCTTTTGCGGTGAACTAGGCCACGGCCTGGCCAGGAACTCGCAGATAGACACCTTTTTGCCCTCTGTCCTGACCTAAAAATCAAAACATAGCCAAACGGCTAACTTTTTATTGACGTAAGCGTTGCATTGAAATACTTAGCCTTATGGCTAACAAACTCGATACATTTTTTTCTGCGCTGGCCGATCCGACCCGGCGTGCCGTGATCGAACGGCTGATCACTGGCCCAGCGGCCGTGTCAGAGCTGCACGAAGCGCACGACATGGCGCTGCCATCGTTTCTGAAGCATCTCGGCAAGCTGGAATCCGCTGGAATGATCCGTTCGGAGAAGATCGGTCGGGTTCGCATGTTGCATATCGAAGCCGCCCCGATCGCCGAGGCGGAAGGTTGGTTGAAACAACAACGTCACCTCTGGGAAGGCCGGCTGGATCGCCTGTCCGCACTTGCCGAGCAAATAGAAAAGGAATCCGATGATGGCTGATTACGAAACTTTGATCCTGGAACGCGAGATTGCCTGCGCTCCCGACCGGCTGTTTCAGGTGTTGACCGACCGCGAGATGCGCCAGAAATGGGCCGCACCAGACGATGAAAGCGTAGTTTTGATCGATGTTTTCGACTGTCGACCCGGAGGCCGTGAGGAAACGCGATGTGGACCGAAAGAAGCGCCCGAGTTCAATACGACCAGCCTGTTCCACGTAGTCTCGCCGGAGTTTCTTTCATTGACCGAAACGCTGGTCATTCAGGGAGAGTTGGTCTCGGTCTCGCTGTGCGGCCACGAAATCATGCCGAATGGCCGTGGCAGTACGCTGCGCGTCACGTTGCAGATCACAAGCCTGGCCGGGCCAGAACTGTTTCAGGACTACAAAGGTGGCTGGTCTGCTGCTTTGGACAACCTGTCCCGGCTTGCGGCCAGTAGCGGTCACTCCTGATTTGTGCCGCCATGCCAAAAATGCATAGCGGCCAGTCCAAAACCATCGTTGTTAGCGGTAATTGAAGTGCCTATCTCAACCCTGTCCAAGACAGGAACCAAGTAAGTGACATCGGGGAATACGCCCCGACATTCGAAAGGAAATGAGATAATGGCACACACAGCGACCCTGACACATGGCGGCTTCAACCTGACCGCCCGTATCGCAAACCTGATCGAGCGCGTGAAAGAAAACCGCGCCCGGGCCAGCGAGTACACCCGCACGTATACCGAGTTGCAGCGTCTGAGCGACCGCGAGTTGAACGACATCGGCATCCGCCGGTGCGACATCGCCGACATCGCTCGCGAGCATGCCTACTGCTCGTAAAAAACGGGACGACAACAGAAGAAGCAGAGGCGCCCAAGTGGCGCCTCTTTTGTGTTTACGGATCCCACGCAGGCAGGAAAATAGTTGTCACCACAACTGCGACGTTGCGCGGCGCCGGGAATTGGGTCACTCCAATGCAGGCAAGCCGTCAGGGCACGAACACATTGGGCAGAGAGGGCAGAACATGGCACGGGACTTCCAGATTGCAATGCTGTGGGTCGAGGGGCCGCTCAGCTTTTTGGAACTGCTGTGCATCCAGTCTTACTTGGATATGGGCCACAGCGTGCGGCTATATACCTATAGCAATGTGACGAACATCCCTGAGGGTGTCGAGCACCGTGATGCCCGCGAGATTCTGCCGGATTCCGAATTTATCACTCATGAGCGCACCAACAGCCCCGCGCCGCATTCCGACAAGTTCCGGTACCGAATGCTGGCACAGGAGCCCGACCTGATTTGGGCAGACACCGATGCCTATTGCCTGAAACCCTATTCAACGGCGAATGGTCATTACTATGGGTATCTTGAGGGTGAGGTGGCGATCGGGGTTCTGGGTCTGCCGCAGGACAGTGAAACTCTGGCCAAGCTGATCGAGTACACGAATGATCCCTACCGTGTCCCGCCCTGGCTGCCCCCGCGCCACCGCCGGCCGTTGGAAGAGGCGCGCGACGCTGGAAACCCGACCAACGTTCCCGAGGCGTTGTGGGGCGTTTGGGGACCAAAGGCATTCACCTGGGCGCTGAAGGAAACAGGCGAGATAAAATACGCCCTGCCAGAGCATGTTTTTTACCCGATCAACTTTTCGCGGCGTCGGGCCCTTGCCCGGCCGAACGAAAATCTTGACCGGTTTTTCCACGAGGATACCGTCTCGATCCATTTGTACGGGCGCCGGATGCGGGCGATCATGCGAAAGAACCATGGCGGAATACCACATCCTGACAGCCTGGTCGGGCGACTTGTGGCCAAACATGGAATTGTGCCCCAAGATGCGCCCATCGCTGGCCGCGACGACTGAGCCGCTGCTGCAAGGCAATCAAAACTTGCAACTCGGGGCCCGAGGCTGTACTGCGCTCCGGTGGCGTGTTTGCCACGAGAATCAAAACCAAGAAATGCCGTGTTTGACCCATCACGCTTCGGGGTCAATTCCGGCGAAGGAGAAGCGACATGAAACTGCACGAATTGCGCGACAATCCCGGCGCGGTCAAGAAACGGACCCGCGTTGGCCGTGGTCCTGGCTCGGGCAAAGGTAAAATGGGTGGCCGTGGTATCAAAGGCCAGAAATCCCGTTCGGGTGTGGCCATCAATGGCTACGAAGGCGGCCAGATGCCTCTGTATCAGCGCCTGCCCAAGCGCGGCTTCAACAATCCGAACCGCAAGGAATTCGCCGTCATCAACCTGGGCCTGATCCAGAAATTCGTCGATGCCGGCAAGCTGGACGTTAAATCGGCCATCACCGAGGACGCACTGGTTGCCTCGGGTCTGGTGCGCCGCAAGCTGGACGGTATCCGCGTTCTGGCCAAGGGCGAAATCAGCGCCAAGCTGAACCTCGAAGTGACCGGCGCCTCTAAGGCGGCGATCGAAGCCGTGGAAAAAGCGGGCGGTTCACTGAAGGTCACAAAAGCCGCTGCGGCAGAGTAAGCGCTTGTGAGCGGGCGCCGACCCGCTTACATAGACCTCAGAGTTTTCCAAGACGCCGCCCGAGCCGGAAAACGGTTCCGGGCGGCGTTTTCATAAGAGAGACCGATTTATGGTATCAGCAGCAGAACAAATGGCAGCCAACACAAGCTGGGCTGCTCTGGGCAAGGCCACCGATCTGCGCAACCGCATCCTGTTCACGCTGGGTTTGCTGATCGTCTATCGTCTGGGCACCTTTATTCCGGTGCCGGGGATCGACGGTCAGGCGCTGCGCGAGTTCATGGAGCAGGCGGGGCAGGGCATCGGTGGGATGGTTTCGATGTTCACCGGCGGGGCGCTGGGGCGGATGGGTATCTTTGCCCTCGGCATCATGCCCTATATCTCGGCATCGATCATCGTACAGCTGCTGACCTCGATGGTGCCCGCGCTCGAACAACTCAAGAAAGAGGGCGAGCAGGGCCGCAAGAAAATCAACCAGTACACCCGTTTCGGCACCGTGGCGCTGGCCACCGTGCAGGCCTATGGCCTTGCGGTTTCGCTGGAATCGGGCGATTTGGCGACCGATCCGGGCCTGTATTTCCGCCTGTCCACGATGATCACGCTGGTCGGCGGCACCATGTTCCTGATGTGGCTGGGTGAACAGATCACCGCGCGCGGTATCGGCAACGGCATCTCGCTGATCATCTTCGTCGGCATCATCGCCGAGGTTCCGGCCGCACTGGCCCAGTTCCTGGCCTCGGGCCGTTCGGGCGCGATCAGCCCTGCCGTGATCGTCGGCGTGATCGTGATGGTGATCGCCGTTATCACCTTCGTGGTGTTCATGGAGCGCGCGCTCCGCAAGATCCACATCCAGTACCCGCGCCGCAATGTCGGCATGAAGGTCTACGAGGGCGGCTCGAGCCATCTGCCGGTCAAAGTCAACCCGGCCGGCGTTATTCCGGCGATCTTCGCCAGCTCGCTGCTGCTGCTGCCGGTCACGATCTCGACCTTCTCGTCGGGCGCTGCAAACGGACCGATCATGTCGTGGCTGCTGGCCAATTTCGGACCGGGACAGCCGCTGTACCTGCTGTTCTTCGCTTCGATGATCGTGTTCTTTGCCTATTTCTACACGTTCAACGTGTCGTTCAAGCCGGATGACGTGGCGGACAACCTGAAAAAGCAGAACGGCTTTGTGCCTGGCATCCGTCCCGGAAAGAAGACCGCCGAGTATCTGGAATACGTGGTCAACCGCGTACTGGTTCTGGGCTCGGCCTATCTGGCGGCGGTCTGCCTGCTGCCTGAAATTCTGCGCGGCCAGTTCGCCATCCCATTCTATTTCGGCGGTACCTCGGTTCTGATCATCGTCTCTGTGACCATGGACACGATCCAACAGGTTCAGAGCCACCTGCTGGCGCATCAATACGAAGGGCTGATCGAAAAGTCCCAGTTGCGCGGCAAAGGCAAGAAACGCGGCAGGAAGGGACCCGCTCGTCGATGAATATCATTCTTCTGGGCCCCCCGGGGGCAGGCAAGGGTACGCAGGCACGTCACCTGGTTGAAACGCGGGGCATGATCCAGCTCAGCACCGGTGACATGCTGCGCGAGGCCCGCAGCTCGGGAACCGAGATGGGCAAGAAGGTGGCCGCGATCATGGACGCGGGCAAGCTTGTCACCGACGAGATCGTGATTGGCCTGATCGAAGAGAAACTGACCACCGAAAAGGGCGCAGGCTTCATCTTCGACGGCTTTCCACGCACCTTGGCCCAGGCTGACGCCTTGTCGGCCCTTCTGACCAAGCTGGGCCAGTCGCTGCACACCGTGATCGAAATGCGCGTGGATGACGAGGCTCTGGTTGAACGGATCACTGCCCGGTCGACCTGTGGCGGTTGCGGCGAGGTCTACAATGACAAGACCAAACCGATCCCAGCCGATGGCAAATGTACCAATTGCGGCAAGGAAAACGATTTCGTCCGTCGTGCCGACGACAACGAGGAAAGCCTGCGCACCCGGCTTATGGAATATTACAAGAAGACCTCACCGTTGATTGGCTATTACTACGCCAAGGGCGATCTTCGACCGGTGAACGGGCTGGCGGACATCAAGGAAGTCCGGGCCTCGATCGCAGCCATATTGGGTTAAGCTTGCAAAGGGCTTGACGCCAAGCCCAAAAGCCCATATCGACCCCCATCCCTTTGGGGAATCAATCGCGCATGCGGGATTCGTTCCGCATGTATAGACCACCTCGAATAATGCTGAACCCTCTGGCCACACTGCCACGGTTAGGCGTTGTGAAAAAAGGTTCTGGAACTACGGAACCGCAACGAAAGGAAAGTGACACGTGGCACGTATTGCCGGCGTAAACATCCCGACTGCAAAGCGGGTACCAATCGCCCTCACATATATCACCGGTATCGGCAACACCTCGGCCAAAGCGATCTGCGAAGCCGTTGGCATCGACACGACTCGTCGCGTCAATGAATTGTCGGATGCCGAAGTTCTGGCCATCCGCGAATACATCGACGCCAACTTCACCGTCGAAGGTGACCTGCGTCGCGAAGTTCAGATGAACATCAAGCGTCTGATGGACCTGGGCTGCTATCGCGGTCTGCGTCACCGCCGCAACCTGCCGGTTCGCGGTCAGCGTACCCACACCAACGCTCGTACCCGCAAAGGCCCCGCAAAGGCCATCGCTGGTAAGAAGAAATAAGGGAGGGTCTGACTGATGGCACGTGACAAGACTCGCGTTAAGCGCAAAGAGCGTAAGAACATCGCATCGGGCGTCGCCCATGTGAACTCGACCTTCAACAACACCAAGATCCTGATCTCGGACGTGCAGGGCAACGCCATCGCTTGGTCGTCGGCCGGCACCATGGGCTTCAAGGGATCGCGGAAATCGACCCCCTACGCCGCTCAGATGGCTGCAGAAGACGCAGGCAAGAAGGCGCAGGAACATGGCGTCAAGACGCTGGAAGTCGAAGTTCAGGGCCCCGGTTCGGGTCGTGAATCGGCTCTGCGCGCGCTGGCTGCCGTGGGCTTCAATATCACGTCGATCCGCGACGTGACCCCGATTGCCCACAATGGCTGCCGCCCACCGAAGCGCCGCCGCGTCTAACCGATCGAATTACCAGGCTGGGGCCGTGTTTTTACACGGCCCCGGTTCGCCGTTTTGAAACCTCGGGCGTCTGCACCTGATTGGTCATGGGGCGCAGACAGGAATGGAGGGATTACATGATCCACAAGAATTGGGCAGAATTGATCAAGCCGACCCAGCTGGAAGGCAAGCCGGGCAACGATCCCGCGCGGCAGGCAACCCTGGTTGCGGAGCCGCTTGAGCGTGGCTTTGGTCTGACCCTGGGCAACGCGCTGCGCCGTGTTCTGATGAGCTCGCTGCAAGGCGCGGCCATCACCAGCGTCCAGATCGACAACGTCCTGCACGAGTTCAGCTCGGTCGCAGGCGTTCGTGAAGACGTTACTGACATCATCCTGAACCTCAAGCAGGTTGCTCTGCGCATGGAAGTCGAAGGGCCCAAGCGCCTGTCGATCAATGCCAAAGGCCCCGCAGTTGTCACCGCCGGTGATATCAGCGAAAGCGCCGGCATCGAGGTTCTGAACCGTGATCACGTCATCTGCCACCTGGACGATGGCGCCGAGCTGTTCATGGAACTGACCGTCAACACCGGCAAAGGCTATGTCTCGGCCGAGAAGAACAAGCCCGAAGATGCGCCCATCGGCCTGATCCCGATCGACGCGATCTACTCGCCGGTCAAGAAGGTCGCCTATGACGTTCAGCCGACCCGTGAAGGCCAGGTTCTGGACTATGACAAGCTGACCCTGAAGATCGAAACCGACGGCTCGATCACACCCGAGGACGCGCTGGCCTTTGCCGCGCGCATCCTGCAGGATCAGCTGTCGATCTTCGTCAACTTCGACGAACCGGAATCGGCTGGTCGCCAGGACGAGGACGATGGTCTGGAGTTCAACCCGCTGCTGCTGAAGAAAGTGGACGAGCTGGAACTGTCGGTCCGTTCGGCAAACTGCCTGAAGAACGACAACATCGTCTATATCGGCGATCTGATCCAGAAGACCGAAGCCGAGATGCTGCGCACTCCGAACTTCGGCCGAAAGTCGCTGAACGAGATCAAGGAAGTGCTGTCCGGCATGGGTCTGCACCTCGGCATGGATGTCGAGGATTGGCCGCCCGACAACATCGAAGATCTGGCGAAGAAATTCGAAGACGCGTTCTAAGCGCGTCTTCGCCAATGCCCGGGCTGCCGGGGACCGTATGGGCATTTCCGCCCCAAGGAGAGCCGGTGACACGCATCGCCGGCCAGACAAAGCAAAACGCGAAAGAAGGAATTAAAAAATGCGTCACGCACGTGGTTACCGCCGCCTGAACCGTACTCATGAGCACCGCAAGGCCCTGTTCTCGAACATGGCCGGCTCGCTGATCGAGCACGAACAGATCAAGACGACCCTGCCCAAGGCAAAAGAACTGCGCCCGATCGTTGAAAAACTGATCACGCTGGGCAAGCGCGGCGACTTGCACGCCCGCCGTCAGGCCGCAGCTCAGCTGAAGGAAGACAAGGACGTCGCCAAGCTGTTCGAGGTTCTGGGCCCGCGCTACAAGGACCGTCAGGGCGGTTATGTCCGCATCCTGAAAGCCGGCTTCCGCTATGGCGACATGGCTCCGATGGCGATCATCGAATTCGTTGATCGTGACATCGACGCCAAAGGCGCAGCTGACAAGGCCCGCGTTGCCGCTGAAGAAGTGGACGTTGACGAAGAATAAGAACCGGCTACATTGCCGTTTCATGGCCCCTGTCCGGACATCCCGGGCAGGGGCTTTTTCTTATGGATCGCCTCGGTCGCGGCGGACATGGCAGCGGCAAGGTTTCGCGTGCTCTATTGCATTCGCGTGCCGACCTCCGCATATCTTCGGCGGATGATGAACGGAGCTGTCATGATACGCACGATCCTGGCCTTATGCCTGATGACACTGGCCACCCATGCCGGTGCCGAGACGCGGGTTCCTCAGTCACAGGTCGAGATTTCGATGGGTTTTGCCCCGGTGGTCAAAAAGGCGGCCCCGGCGGTGGTGAACATCTATGCCAAGATCGTCCGGCCCGGGCGCAGCAGCCCGATTTTCACGGATCCGTTCTTTCGCGACTTTTTCGGTGGTGGGTTCGGTGCCCCGCGGCCGCGGGTGCAAAACTCGCTGGGGTCGGGCGTCATCCTGACCGAGGACGGCTATGTTGTCTCGAACTATCACGTTGTTGGCACCGCGACCGAGATCCGGGTCGTGACCACGGATCGTCGCGAGTTCCAAGCCGAGGTCGTTCTGGGCGACGAGGAAAGCGACATCGCCATCCTGCGCCTGCAGGACGCGCAGGGACTGCCGTTTCTGCGTCTGCGGGATTCTGACCATGTCGAGGTGGGGGAGTTGGCTCTGGCCATTGGCAACCCGTTCGGCGTCGGGCAGACCGTTTCGTCCGGCATCATTTCGGGGCTGGCGCGGTCTGGCACCGCCACGGGCAATGCGCGGGGCTATTTCATTCAGACCGATGCGCCGATCAACCCGGGCAATTCCGGTGGCGCCCTGATCGACGTGAATGGTGACCTGATCGGCATCAACACCTCGATCCTGACGCGGTCGGGTGGATCCAATGGGATTGGCTTCGCCATTCCGGCCAATCTGGTCGCAGAGTTTCTGCGGCAGGCCCAGGAAGGAAACGACGGTTTCGTCAGCCCTTGGGCGGGTATGGCCGGACAGACCATGAGCGCGGACATTGCCGAATCCCTTGGGCTTTCGCTGCCGCAGGGCGTTGTGATCTCGGATCTCCATCCGCTTAGCCCGTTGGCCGAAGCCGGCTTGCGGGTCGGCGACATCGTCACGCATGTGGACGGCGAAGAGGTGAATTCTCCGGCTGAGATGAAGTTCCGCATGTCTGTGGCGGGTGTTGGCGGGACATCCGTTCTGACCCGGCTCCGCGGCAGCGAGCGTGCTGAGGTCAGCGTCGATCTGGTGCCCGCGCCCGAGACGCCTCCGGCCGAGGAAACCACTCTGGACGATCGCACGGTTCTGCCGGGTATGACGGTTGCGCGCATCAACCCGGCGATGATTGCCAAGATGGGCCTGCTTCTTTCGCAGACCGGTGTGGTCGTGGTCGACCCCGGCCCATATGGTGCTCGGGCCGGCTTGCGGCCCGGCGATGTCATTAATGCCGTGAACGGGCGACATGCTGAACGCCCGCGCGACATCGTTCGGGCGCTGCGCGACCCGGGGCGGCGGGTGCAGATCGATCTGGTGCGCGGTGGCAAGCCTGTGTCGTTGCGGTTCAGGCTCTGACGGCATGAGTGACCTGTTCGACACCGAAGACCAGGGCTCCGAGCCGGCCCCGAACCGCCCGCTGGCCGACCGGCTGCGGCCCCAGGCGTTGTCCGAGGTGATCGGGCAGCAACAGGTTCTGGGCCCCGAGGCGCCGCTGGGGGTGATGCTGGCGTCGGGCAGCCTGTCCAGCCTGATCTTCTGGGGGCCGCCTGGGGTGGGCAAGACCACCATCGCGCGGTTGCTGGCCAAGGAAACCGACCTTCATTTCGAACAGATCAGCGCGATCTTCACCGGCGTTCCCGACCTCAAGAAGGTGTTCGAGGCCGCCAAGTTGCGGCGGCGGAACGGTAAGGGGACACTGTTGTTCGTGGACGAGATCCATCGCTTCAACAAGGCCCAACAGGACGGGTTCCTGCCGCATATGGAGGACGGGACGATCCTTCTGGTGGGCGCGACCACGGAAAACCCTTCGTTCGAGTTGAATGCCGCCGTGCTCAGCCGCGCGCAGGTTCTGGTGCTGGAACGGCTGGACCTGACCGATCTGGAACGCCTGACTCAGCGTGCCGAAAAAGAGCTGGGCAAGGCTCTGCCCCTGGCACCCGCAGCCCGCGATGCGCTGCAGGAAATGGCGGATGGAGACGGTCGGGCGCTGTTGAACCTGATCGAACAGATCGCGGCCTGGTCGGTGGACGCGCCGCTGGACCCCGACGCGTTGGCCAAGCGCCTGATGCGCCGCGCCGCGAAATACGACAAGTCGGGGGACGAGCACTACAACCTGATCTCGGCGCTGCACAAATCGGTGCGCGGGTCCGACCCGGATGCGGCGCTGTACTGGTTCGCCCGGATGCTGACCGGGGGCGAGGATCCGCGCTATCTGGCCCGCCGCATCACCCGAATGGCGGTCGAGGATATCGGTCTGGCCGATCCGCAGGCCCAGTCGATCTGCCTGCATGCCTGGGAAGTGTACGAGCGGCTCGGGTCGCCCGAGGGTGAGTTGGCGCTGGCGCAGGCGGTCGTCTATCTGGCGCTGGCGCCCAAATCCAACGGGGCCTATGTGGGCTACAAGGCCGCGATGCGTCTGGCCAAACAGTCGGGCAGCGAGCCGCCGCCCAAACACATCCTGAATGCGCCGACCGGATTGATGAAGGATCAGGGCTACGGCGCGGGCTATGCCTATGACCATGATGCCGAGGACGGGTTCTCGGGGCAGAACTACTTTCCCGAGACCATGAAGCGGCCGGTTCTGTACCAACCGGTCGAACGCGGATTCGAGCGCGAGTTGAAAAAGCGTCTGGACTACTTTTCGAAACTGCGCAGCCAACGCAACGGGTCGTGACGTAAGGTCAGATCAGACCGTGCCGTCGCGTTCTGCGCGACACCCAAGGCGCGCCCGGGTTTCCCTGGGGTAACATGCCGCCAGGGAGGAGCGCAGATGACCGTTTCCATCGACAAGAGAGACGACGTGTGGACCATCATCCACGACCGGCCCCAGGCCAGAAACGCCGTAGATGCCGAACACGCGGCAGCCCTGGCCGAGGCCTTCATCGCCTTCGAGGACAGCACGGCCAAGGCCGCCGTGTTCTGGGGCAAGGGCGGCAATTTCTGCGCGGGCTGGGACCTAAAGATGGCAGCCACGCTGTCCGACCCGGACCTGCGCGAGCCCTATTTCGACAGGCACGCCTTTCCGATCGGGGCGGCGCCGTCGCTGCTGGGCCCTATGGGCCCATCGCGGCTGGAGCAGTCAAAGCCGGTCATCGGCGCGATCGAAGGTGCCGCTGTTGCCGGCGGCATGGAACTGGCCCTGTGGTGCGACATCCGGGTGATGGCCGAGGACGCCTATATGGGCGTCTATTGCCGCCGCTGGGGGATCACTCTGATGGATGGCGGTTCGGTGCGGCTGCCGCGGCTGGTCGGGCAGGGCAAGGCGCTTGAGATCGCGCTGACAGGGCGCAAGGTCGAAGCTGACGAGTGCGAACGGATCGGGCTGGCCGAGAAAATCGTGCCGCAGGGTGAAGCACGCACGGCGGCCGAAGCGATGGCGCACGAGATTGCCCGGTTCCCGCAGGAGGCCGTCCGCGCCGACCGCCGCTCGATCATCGAAACCAGGGGGATGCCGATGCGCGAGGCTTTGAAGGTCGAGTGGGCCAACGGGCTGGACGCCATCCGCCGCGAGGGCACGTCCGGCGCGGCTCGGTTCCGCGATGGGACCGGGCGGCACGGGGATTTCACCGATATCTGAACGGCCTTGGCCCGCGAACCCGTGAGCCTGCTTGACTCTTGCCTTGCGGCGCGCGACAGACGCGGATGTTTTCTGAGGCACTGACACGGGCGATTTTCCGGGCGCGCAGCATCCGGTCGCAAGGGGTATTGGCATGAGCGGCGTACAGATGATCACGGTCGAGCCGGGCGACGGCGACCAACGGTTGGACCGCTGGTTGCGGCGCCTGTTCCCGCATGTGAGCCAAGGCCGGATCGAAAAGATGTGCCGCAAGGGCGAACTGCGCGTGGACGGCGGGCGGGTCAAGGGCGCGACGCGGTTGCAGGCGGGGCAGGTGGTGCGCGTGCCGCCCCTGCCGGACCCGGATCACAAACCGGCCCCGGCCCGCCCCCGCGTGACCGATGCCGATGCGAAAATGATCCAGTCCTGCGTGATCTATCGCGACGACCATGTCCTGGCACTGAACAAGCCCCACGGCCTGCCCGTTCAGGGCGGCAGCGGTCAGGCCCGGCATGTGGATGGCCTCGCCGAGGCACTGCGCTTTGGCTATGACGAGAGCCCGCGGCTGGTGCACCGGCTCGACAAGGACACCTCGGGCGTGCTGCTGATGGCGCGTACGCGCGAAGCGGCCAAGGGCCTGACCGCGGCCTTCCGGCATCGCAACACGCGCAAGATCTACTGGGCGCTGGTGGCTGGCGTGCCGACCCCGTATCTGGGCGAGATCAAGACCGGGCTGGTCAAGGCCCCCGGTCATGGCAAGCAGGGGGAGGGCGAAAAGATGATCGCCGTCCACCTGAACGAGATCGACAGTACACCGGGTGCCAAACGAGCCCATACACTTTATGCCACGCTGTATCGGGTGGCGGGGCGTGCATCTTGGGTCGCGATGGAGCCCGTCACCGGCCGCACGCACCAGCTGCGCGCGCACATGGCGGCCATCGGGCACCCGATTATCGGCGATGGGAAATATGGCGGCTCGGGTCAGGAAAACCTAGGCGATGGCTGGGGCGCGCAGCTGGGCGGGGTCATCAGCAAAAAGCTGCACCTGCACGCCCGAACCGCGTCGTTCAAGCATCCGATGACCGGCAAGCAGGTCACGATCAACGCTCCGCTGCCGCCTCACATGAAGGACAGCTGGGATACTTTGGGCTGGACCGAAGATCTGGCCGCTGCAGATCCGTTCGAGGAGTTGCAATGACCGCGCCTCTGCGCCTGGTTCTGTTCGATGTCGACGGGACGCTGGTGGACAGCCAGGCCAGCATCGTGTCGGCCATGACCGCCAGTTTCCAGGCTCTGTCCCTTCCGGTGCCGGATCGCGCGGCGATCCTGTCGATCGTGGGGCTGTCCTTGCCGATTGCCATCGCACGCCTCGCGCCGGATCAGTCACAGGCAACTCAAAGCCGGTTGGTCGAAGGCTACAAAGAGGCGTATCACGCTCATCGGCTTGAGATGGGGGCGGCAAGTTCACCGCTCTATCCCGGCGCGCGCGAGATTATCGGATCGTTGCAGGCCGTGCCCGAGATCCTTCTGGGCGTGGCGACGGGTAAATCGCAGCGGGGGTTGGATGCCTTGCTCGAGGCGCACGGGTTGGATTCTGTCTTCGTCACCCGTCAGGTGGCGGACCATCATCCATCCAAGCCGCATCCCTCGATGATCGAAACGGCGCTTTTTGAAACAGGGGTGTCGGCCGGTGATGCGGTGATGATCGGCGACACCAGCTTTGACATGGAAATGGCGCGGGCCGCCGGGGTTGCGGGGATCGGCGTGGGCTGGGGCTATCATGATCGGTCGCAGCTAGGTGCGGCGTCCGCGGTGATCGACCGGTTCGAGCAGCTGCCCGGCGTCCTGACCGCAGTCTGGGGATAACGACATGAGTGAGTGGAAACCGAAACGCTTTTGGACAGGCAGTGCCGTGGTCGCGACCGATGGCGGCTATACTGTCGAATTGGACGGCCGCCGCGTGCGGACACCGGCCAAGGCTGCTCTGGTCCTGCCCACCCGGGCCATGGCCGAGGCGGTGGCCCGCGAATGGGACGCGCAGGAAAAGGAAATCGATCCGGCGACGATGCCCTTCACCCGTTCGGCCAACGCGGCAATCGACAAGGTGCAGCATCAGCACACGGAAGTCGCCGACATGTTGTCGGACTATGGCGATTCGGACCTGCTGTGCTATCGCGCAACGCACCCCGAAGCCCTGATCGAACGTCAGCGCCACGAATGGGATCCCGCGCTGGACTGGGCCGCGGAAACGCTGGGCGCCAGGCTGATCCCAGTTGAAGGCGTACGGCATCAGCCTCAAGCCCCCGAGGCACTGGACAGGCTGCGTCGGCAGGTTCACGGCCTGGACGCGTTCCGTCTGGCGGCGTTTCACGACCTTGTGAGCCTGTCGGGTTCGTTGATTCTGGGTTTTGCCGCTGCCCAAAACTGGCGCAAACCGGACGAGATATGGCGCATTTCTCGGCTGGATGAATCTTGGCAGGCCGAGCAATGGGGGGATGACGACGAGGCGGTCCAAGCCGCCGAACTCAAGAAGATTGCCTTTTTGCATGCGAAAACCTTCTACGATCTATCGGTTTGAGCCTTTCTGGTCCTGATTTGAGAGGCTTGGGCGGCTGCCTTGCCGGGAACATATCGTTTTCACTGATCCGACCCTTGACGTTTGTTTATGAATGCGCCCAAACTCGGGCGCACTAAAGGGGAGACACCTTTGGGGTAACCTATCCGGCTACCTTTGTGTGTCGGACAAGATCCGTCCCGGGATGGGGCGGGAAATCAGGAAGAGGTAAAAATGAAAAAATCCGTAATCTTGGGCGCGGCGACGATTGCCGGTCTTGCTGCCGGCGCGGCCGCGGCAGGAACCATGGACGACGTCAAAGCGCGCGGCAAGCTGAACTGCGGTGTGACCACCGGTCTGGTTGGCTTTGCTGCACCTGACGCGAATGGCGAATGGCAGGGCTTTGACGTTGCTGTATGCCGCGCAGTAGCCGCCGCCGTTCTGGGTGACGCGAACGCTGTTGAATTCGTTCCCACCACCGGCAAAACCCGCTTCACCGCTCTGGCTTCGGGCGAAGTTGACATGCTGGCCCGTAACACCACCTGGACCTTCAGCCGCGACGTCGACCTGAAGTTCGAATTCGTGGGTGTGAACTACTACGACGGTCAGGGCTTCATGGTTCCCAAGGCACTGGGCGTCAGCTCGGCCAAGGAACTGGATGGCGCAACCGTCTGCATCCAGACCGGCACCACTACCGAGCTGAACCTGGCGGACTTCTTCCGCTCGAACAACATCAGCTACGAGCCGGTTCCGATCGAAACCAACGCCGAAGCGCAGCAGCAGTACCTGGCAGGTGCCTGTGACGTTTACACCACCGACGCCTCGGGCCTGGCCGCAACCCGCGCCACGTTCGAAAACCCCGGTGATCACGTTCTGCTGCCCGAAATCATCTCGAAAGAGCCGCTGGGCCCGCTGGTCCGTCACGGCGACAACGAGTGGGGCGACATCGTTCGCTGGACCCTGAACGCGCTGATCTCGGCCGAAGAGCTGGGCATCACCTCGGCGAACATCGACGAGATGGCTGCAGGTACCGAGAACCCGGAAATCAACCGTCTGCTGGGTAGCGAAGGCACCCTGGGCGAGATGCTGGGCCTGGACGCACAGTGGGCCATGCGCGCCGTCAAGGCGGGTGGTAACTACGGCGAAGTGTTTGCCAAGAACATCGGTGAGGAAACCCCGATCGGTCTGGCACGCGGTCTGAACGCACAGTGGACCGATGGTGGCCTGCTGTACTCGCCGCCGTTCCGCTAAAATCCACGGAAAAGGGCGCAGGGCAACCTGCGCCCTTTTTTGCAAAACAGAATGCTACGGGCTGCTCGGGAGCGGGGAAAACCCTGCCGGGAAGGAAGCGTCCGAAAAGCACGGGGATCCCAAAATATGTCGACTATGACTGACCCACCGAAGGCTGACTTTCGGTTGTCGATGCTCATAAACGATACACGCTATCGCTCTCTTACATTTCAGGTGATCGCGGCAATCGTTATTGCGCTCAGCATCTGGTATCTTGGTAACAACCTGATCCAGAACCTTAGGGCCGCAGGGCTCAATATTTCCTATTCTTTCCTGGGCGATCCGTCCGGGTATGACATCAACCAGCGTTTGATCGAATATGACAGTCAGTCCTCGCATGGGCGTGCGGCTGTCGTCGGTATTCTCAACACGCTTTTGGTTGCAGTCCTGGCTTGTATCACTGCGACGGTGTTTGGCGTGATCGCAGGCGTTTTGCGCCTGTCAAACAACTGGCTTGTATCCAAGCTGATGGCGGTCTACGTGGAAATCTTCCGGAATATTCCGGTTCTGATCTGGATCATCATCATCTTCACGATCATGACCGCCGTGCTGCCGGGACCGAGGGAGTTCCGGGGGGATAACCCAACATCCAGCATGCTGTTTGATCTGTTCGCCTTTACCAACCGCGGCGTCTATGTCCCGCGCCCCGAGTTTGCGAATGGGCTGTTCGGTTCGACCTTTCTGAATTGGCTGCTGGTCATCGCGGTTTTGGTCGCTTCGTGGTTTGCGTCTCGTGAAATTGAGAAACGCGCCACGCTCAAACAGGAACAGACGGGCGAGCGTCCAAAGACCGGCCTTGTGAAGCTTGCAGTTTGGCTTGTGCCTTTTGCGCTGCTGATGATTTTGATGGGCCTGACCTGGGATGTCCCTGCTCTGAAAGGTTTTAACTTCAGCGGTGGTATCAAGGTCGGCGGTCCGCTGATCGCATTGTGGTTCGCTTTGTCAATCTATACCGGCGCCTTCATCGCAGAAAACGTACGTGCGGGTATTCAAGCGATTTCAAAAGGCCAGACCGAGGCTGCGGCCGCGTTGGGCCTGCGTCCCGGTCGGATCATGAATCTTGTGATCCTGCCTCAGGCGCTGCGGGTCATCATCCCGCCGTTGATCTCGCAATACCTGAACATCACCAAGAACTCGTCGCTTGCGATTGCAGTCGGCTATGCGGATATCACCGCAACACTGGGTGGCATCACGCTGAACCAAACCGGTCGCGCGATCGAGTGCGTCTTGTTGCTGATGCTGTTCTATCTGACAGCCTCGCTGCTGATTTCGATGGCGATGAACATCTACAACGCATCCGTCAAGTTGAAGGAGCGCTGAGCCATGGCTGATCAAACAACAAATCCGATCGCATTTGTGGCCGACGGAACCATTCCTCCGTCGCCTCCGCCGGCAAACCAGACGGGTATCGTCAAATGGCTGCGTGAGAACCTTTTCTCGGGTGTCACAAACACGATCCTTACTCTTCTGTCGATTCTGCTGATCTATGTGCTTCTCAAGAACACCTTGCCGTGGATTTTGAACGGCGTTTGGAATGCGGACTCGCTCGCGCAATGCCGCGAGATTCTGGACGGCAAGACCGGGGCCTGTTTCGCAGTTCTGACCGAACGCTGGCATCAACTGATCTACGGGTTCAAATATCCAGTAGAAGCGTATTGGCGCCCGAACTTGGCGTTTGTGCTGATGTTGGTGGCTGTGGCACCTGTTCTGTTCTTCGACCTGCCTCGTAAGCTGCTGCTGTTTACGGCGCTCTACCCGTTTATCGCTTTCTGGCTGATTTGGGGTGGAACCATCATGGTGCCCATCGTGGCCCTGCTGGGCTGTGTCGCGGCAGGCGTGGTATTCCAGAAATTTGGCCGCAACAGCTTTGCAGCCGGGTTCTTTGGGGCCATTGTCGTGGCGCTGGTCGTGTGGAATGTCGGCGGGGCGCTAATTCCCGAAGACGCCAACGAAGGTGCGCTGCTGACTGCGGTGCCCAGCCGTGACCTGGGTGGTTTTATGCTGAACCTGATGTTGGGTGTGACCTGTGTGTCACTGTCTTTGCCCCTGGGTATTGCACTGGCTCTGGGTCGTCAGTCCGATATGCCGCTGATCAAGTGGGTTTGCGTCATCTTCATCGAATTCATCCGTGGCGTGCCTTTGATCACGCTGCTGTTCGTGGCTTCGGTGATGCTGGCCTATTTCTTCCCGCCTGACAGCACGGTCGACCTGTTTCTGCGCGTTGTGATCATGATCACCATGTTCTCTGCCGCCTATATCGCCGAGGTGATCCGCGGCGGTCTGGCTGCGCTTCCGCGCGGTCAGTATGAGGCAGCAGACAGTTTGGGTCTGGACTACCCGCAGGCGATGCGTCTGATCATCCTGCCACAGGCCTTGAAGATCTCAATCCCTGGTATCGTAAACGTGGCCGTTGGCCTGTTCAAAGATACCACGCTGGTTTCGGTCATCTCGATGTTCGATCTGGTGGGCATGATCCGGGGTCCCATCCTGGCGTCGACCGAATGGAACGGCGTCTATTGGGAGCTTCTGGGCTTTGCCGCGCTTCTGTTCTTCGTCGTCTGTTACGGCATCTCTCAATATTCCCAGTGGCTCGAGCGTCGCCTTGCCACGGATCATCACTAAGGAGTTCAACACATGTCTGAACTTGCAATCGACCGCGAAATTGACCGCTCTAAAATGCAGGTGAGCGACGAGGTCGCCATCGAAATCACCAACATGAACAAGTGGTACGGGTCCTTCCACGTGCTGCGCGACATCAATCTGACCGTCAATCAGGGCGAGCGGATCGTGATCGCGGGGCCGTCGGGGTCGGGCAAATCCACTCTGATCCGCTGCCTGAACGCGCTGGAAGAACACCAGCAGGGCAAGATCGTGGTGGATGGAACCGAGTTGTCGAACGATCTGAAGAACATCGACAAGATCCGGTCCGAGGTTGGCATGGTGTTCCAGCACTTCAACCTGTTTCCGCATCTGACGATTCTGGAAAACTGCACGCTGGCCCCGATCTGGGTGCGCAAAACGCCCAAGAAAGAGGCCGAAGAAACAGCGATGCACTTTCTCGAAAAGGTCAAGATCCCCGAGCAGGCCAACAAGTATCCCGGCCAATTGTCGGGTGGTCAGCAGCAGCGTGTGGCCATCGCCCGCAGCCTGTGCATGCGTCCGCGCATCATGCTGTTCGACGAGCCGACCTCCGCTCTGGACCCCGAGATGATCAAAGAGGTGCTCGACACGATGATCGAGCTGGCCGAGGAAGGCATGACCATGCTCTGCGTAACGCACGAGATGGGCTTTGCCCGCCAGGTGGCGAACCGGGTGATCTTCATGGATGCCGGTCAGATCGTTGAGCAGAACGAGCCGGAAGAGTTCTTCAACAACCCGCAAAGCGAACGGACCAAGCTGTTCCTCAGCCAGATTCTGGGTCACTGACTCGGGTTGAATACGACGTTGGAAAGGGCGGGGTGATCCCGCCCTTTTTTCATTCCAGCAACGCGCGCGGCGTGACGAATTCGATCACCTGGCCGTCGTGCCAACCGATTCTGGACCAGTCCGCCATATCAAATTGAAGAACCGTGGTCGCACAGGTCGGATAATCGAGGAACCGCGGGTGCTCCGGTGCAGACTGAGCAATACGTTCCGCAAACTCCGCGATCCCCGGATTGTGGCCCAGCAGCAGGACCGTTTGGCCCGTCGCGCTGGACAGCGCCTGCCGGATCTGGTCGGGCGAGGCATGATAGAGTTCGGGGAGGAACCGGATGTTGCGCGCGCTCAGCCCCATCCGAAGCCAGGTCTCGCGCGTGCGCTCGGATGAAGAACTGAGGACCTCGTCGGGCCTATAACCCTTGCGTCGCAGCCAATCGCCGATGGCGGAGGCCGAAGCTCGCCCGCGCTTGTTCAGTGGTCGGTCATGATCGGGCAGGCCGGGATGGTCCCAACTGGATTTTGCGTGGCGGGTCAGGATAAGCGTGCGGGTCATTCCGGGTGAAAGGCTCTCATGTGATGGGCGGATTGCTCGGCCCGACGTCCGGCCCCCGCGCTGAGCGGACAGGCCAGCCGGGCTGCGCATCCCTGTGTCATGCAGGCCTGACCGGGCGGAGTTCTCAGGTAGCCGTGGCAGGCGTCGACGTCATAGAACGTTTTGGCGTTCAAGGCCCCGACCGGGCAGGCCGATGCACAGGGCGCAGGGCAATTGATACATGGCGACGGGTCGTCTGCGACGGGAATGTCGAACTCGTGATCAAAGTGCAGGGCTCCACGCAATGAAATCATCATTCCCACCGTGTCGTGCACCAGCGCGCCCACCGGGCTTTGAAACGCACGTCCCGATTTCAACGCCCAATCTATGAATGGCGCATACGGGGGGCCGCCGAATGGATACCGCGCCTGGGCGCCCAGGTTTTCCGCAAGGGTGCCGACCACTCGGAGCGACCAACGGTCGACCGGGTCTGGCTTGCCGTCCAACCACTCGGCCGAAGCGGTGAGGACCGGCCAAAAGCTGCTGCCTGCCCCGAGCAGAATAAGCGTGCCGCGATCCAACTGTTTGGCGCCACTCACCCGCGGGTGTTGTGCGCCCATGACGATCAGGCCCGCTGCCTCGGATGTGGACACCACTTGATCATAGGTCACTTGCGTCGAAACGGCAGAGCGAGGCTCCACCCCAGCTTCGTCGGTCGATCGTCCTGCCATTCCAGCCCCACCGTCATGTCATCGTGGCCGGCCTCGGGCTGTGCCACATATGTCCCCATCAAACGATCCCAGATGGATAATGCAAAGCCATAATTGCTGTCATGTTCCCTGCGCAGCACCGAATGGTGGACCCGGTGCATGTCCGGTGTGACCAGTATTTGGCGCATGGCGGCATCCACGACGGCGGGCAGACGGATGTTCGAATGGTTGAACAAAGCCGTGCCGTTCAGCAGGATTTCGAACAAGATGACCGCCAGCGCGCTGGGTCCCAGCAGGTAGACGAGACCGATCTTCAGACCCGTCGACAAGGCGATCTCGATCGGATGAAAGCGAACGGCCGTGGTGACATCCATGTCCCGGTCGGCATGGTGCACACGATGAAGACGCCACAGGACCGGCACCTTGTGGGTGATCAGATGTTGCACCCAGATGGCGAAATCCAGCACCAGGACACAAAGGGTGACCTCTACCCATTTGGGCCAGTCCAGAGTGTTAAAAACTCCGACGCCCAACCGGCCGGCATCCAGGGCAGCCCCGACCGCCAGCAAAGGGAACCCGATCGCCATGGCCCGCAGTGTCAGCGTGTTCAGAAGGGTGACCGACAGGTTGGTCAGCCAGCGGCGCGATCGAGGCACGCGTAGCGGGCGGCGCGGGGCAAGCCTTTCGGCCAACGCGAAGGCCAGAAACAGCGTCAGAAAGATGCCCAAGCGGATGATGAGTTCACGCTCCATGCATTCAAATTTAAGCATGTGAATGCGAACTGCAAGGGCGGGTTTGCACGCGTCAGTCGGGGCGGATCAGAGACCCCGCACCATGTTCGGTGAACAGTTCCAGCAGCACGGCATTGGGGGCACGGCCGTCCAGAATGACCACGGCGCGCACGCCGCTGTGCAGCGCGTCCAGCGCGGTTTCGGTTTTGGGGATCATACCGCCTGCAATGGTGCCCTCGCGGGTCATTTCGCGGATCTGGCCGGCCTTCAACTCGGTCACGACCTCTCCGGCGGCGTTCTTGACGCCGGACACGTCCGTCAGCAGCAGCAAGCGATCGGCCTTCAGCGCCGAGGCAATCGCGCCGGCGGCGGTATCGCCATTCACGTTGAACGTCTCGCCATTGCGCCCGGCCCCCAGCGGAGCGATCACCGGGATTACGTCATGCGAAAACAGATCATGCAGGATCTTGGGGTTCATTTCGGCGGGCGTGCCGACATAGCCCAGCGACGCGTCGGTCTGGTCACAGCTCATCAGGTTGGCATCCTTGCCCGACAGGCCGACGGCCGTTCCGCCCTGAGCATTGATGGCCTGCACGATGCGCTTGTTCACCACGCCGGACAGCACCATTTCGACCACTTCCACCGTGGCGGCATCGGTGACGCGCTTGCCGTTAACGAAGTCCGACTGGATGTCGAGCTTGTCTAGCATCGCGTTGATCATCGGCCCGCCGCCATGCACGACAACCGGGTTCACGCCGACCTGACGCATCAGCACCACGTCGCGGGCAAAGCTCTCCATCGCTTCGTCGCTGCCCATGGCGTGCCCGCCCAGCTTGATCACGACGATCGCCCCGTCATAGCGCTGCAGATAGGGCAGGGCGCTGTTGAGCGTGGCGGCGGTGGCTATCCAATCCCGGTTCATATCCTGTTTCTTCATGGCTGTCGTCCCTCTGGCCTTCCCTGTTAGGGCCTTTGGCCGGACCTGCCAAGCCCGGAACGGGCAGGCTGCAGGTTTTGTTGCGTGGCGCGCCAAAAGGGGGACGCTGTCGCGCCACGCAGCCGGACGGCGCCACAGTGGTACCGCCCGAACCGATCAGCTGAATGCGCGCCGAACCGCGGGGATGTTGCTGACCACCAGCAGGTCGACGGTCAGCACCGCAAGCAGCGTCAATCCGACCAGCGGAAAGGCCACGGCCGTGAACAGCCCGATCAGCACCGCGCCCTTCCACAGGGGCATCTCAGCCGGCATCGGCGGCGCCGCCAGACGGCTGGCCCCGGACGGCCGCCGCTTGATCCACATGACCACGCCGGACGCGCAGACAAAGATCACCGACAGGCAGAACACCACGTTCAGGACAAAGTTCCACAGACCCGCCAGACCCATATGCAGCGGGATACCCACCGCCATGGCCTTGCCCATCAGCGAGTAGTCCTGAAACCGCACGTCAGCCAGAATCTTGCCGGTGTACTGGTCGACATGGACGGTGCGGTCCTCGGTGGCGTCGGTCGAATCGCCGCTCATGCTGTCGCGGTTCAGGGTCCACACGCCCGTGTCACCGCTGGGGTAGGCGACGCGGAACCGGTTCTGCATGCCCAGGGACTCACCCAGCGCAACCATCGCATCGATATCGACCGGAACACCCGTCGGCACCCCGGCAATGCCCGCTTCCGAACCCGAGGCCGGCATCGGTGTCTGTTCCAGCGCCCACGGCACGTCGTTCTGGCTGCCGTGGTTCATGCTGGCATGCAGCTCGTCCGACAGTGGGACGTTGTCCCATTTCTCGGCCGGAAAGCTGCTCCAGGCCTGCACGAACTTGCCGCCCCAGATCCCGGTCCACGACATGCCCGAGATTAGGAACCCGACCAGCAGAACCGACATCCAGAACCCGGTGACCGCGTGCAGCGATTTCCACAGGGCCCGGCCCCGCGCCCGCAGGTCAGGCACCAGGGCCGCCACAACGTTTCCGCGCGGCCACCACATGTAAAGGCCGGTGAACACCAGCAGCAGCGCCATCCCGGCCGCGATTTCCAGAATGCGGTCGCCGGTATCGCCCATCAGCAGGGTCGAGTGGATGTTGTCGGCCAGATCGTACCACCCCGCGCGACGGTCCCAGACCTGGATCACCTCGCCGGAATACTGGTCGATCGCCACCATGCGCTGGCCTGTTTCGGCCTTGACGCGGAACACGGTTGCCAGATCCGGCGCCTTGGGGCCGATCCATTCGACCACGCGGCCCGGTACGCGGGCCTGCACCAGATCGGCCAGTTCGGATGCGGGCATCGCCTGGCCCGTGATCTCGACCGCGATCTTTTCTCCGTCGCGGCCATCGGTTTGGGTAATGAACATCATCATCAGGCCGGTCACCGCCAGGATGAGCAGGAAGGGGACAACAAAAAGCCCCGCATAGAAGTGCCACCGCCAGGCGGCCCTATAGAATTTTTGCGCGTGCTCGCGCCGGGCCGCCTGCGCACCCCCGGTTTGGCTGTCTTGTGCCATTTCAGTCTCCAGAAATTCGGAACATCCCCGCCCGGGCGGCCGAGGTTTCAAGTCTTGTTCTCGGTCTCAGGAAAGGTGGGGCGGACCCCGGGCATCGTACCGGGCGTGGAACCCTGCGCTGCGATGGGTGAAATCCACATGCGCCCAACGTGCGGCAATCGGCCAGTTGGCGGGCAGCACCGCGCTGACTTGAGGCAATTGGCCTGCCAGTACCATCCGGCCATAGGGGCAGGCGCTGCGTTCGTCGGTTTCGTCGTGGTCCGGGGCGTCCTCGCCCGGATCGATCCAGCGCTCGACCGGGCCGTCGCCGGTACAGATCACCATCAGAATCGCCCCGTCCGAGTTGCGCGTGGGCATCCAGCCCATCGGGATTGCACCGGCTACCATCACGGCAACCAGCGTCAGCACCGAAATGACGCGCATCAGCAGCATCATTCCAGATTGGCGATGATCGAACGTAGGGTTGGGATGCCGTCGCCTTTTTCGGACGAGGTCAGCACGATCTCCGGATAGGCGGCGGGGTGTTTGGACAGGGCACCGCGCACCTGTTCCAGAACCTTTTCTCGGTCCTTGGCCTTGACCTTGTCGGCCTTGGTCATCACGCATTGAAAGGTTACGGCGCTGGTGTCCAGCAGCTTCATGATCTCGTCATCCACGGGTTTCACGCCGTGGCGGGAATCGATCAGCACGAAGGCCCGGCGCAGGGTCTGCCGCCCGCTCAGGTACTGTTTCAGAAGGCGTTGCCACTTCTCGACCACCTTGACCGGCGCATTGGCATAGCCATAGCCGGGCAGGTCAACCAGATACAGCTCGGGGCCTTGAGTGAAGAAGTTGATCTCTTGCGTGCGACCCGGCGTGTTCGAGGCCCGGGCCAACCCCTTGGTGCCGGTCAGAGCGTTGATCAGGCTGGACTTGCCCACGTTCGAGCGGCCGGCGAAACAGACCTCAAGCCGGTCGGGGGCGGGCAGACCGTTCATTGCCACGACGCCTTTGACGAATTCGGACGGCCCGGCAAACAGCTTGCGGCCGGCCTCTTTTGCATGGTCGTCGGGATCGGCCGCCAGGGGAAATGGCAGAGCTTTCATAGAACCTGCACCTTGTCTCGGGGGCGGATTGTGCCTTGGCGAATGACTTCGGCGTATACTCCGAAATCCTGATGGTCCCAGCTGCGCAGAGCACCTAGCGTATCTGCGTCCCGCACTCCGGTGTCGGGGTTCGCGGTAGTTGCCATGCAGCGCGTAATCCGTTCGCGTACGTGAAATACGGCCTCGCCGATCTGCACATCCTTATCAAGCCAATCAAATTCTTCCCAAAGAGGAAGGCCATCGAACCAGATGTTGCCACGCCAGCGGCAGATCGACAGCTCGCGGCCCAGACGCTGCTCGACCGCCCGATGCGAGGCCATGTTGCATAGGCTGACCGAGGGATAGTCACTGTCGGTCATGCCACGGCCAGGAACCCGGACGATCCGTGCCGATGCCGCGCGGTCGGCGGGCATCAGCGGGCGGACCCACTCCAGAAACAGGTCTTGTTCTGTGTCCGGGTGGAAGGTCAGATCGGGACGATTCGGGTGGCTGAGGGTCACGCGATCCCCGTCCAGAACGGCCGATATCGCCATCAGTTGGGGCGCCTTCGAGCCGCGGCTGAAATTGGCGCAGGGCGCCCACTCAGACCCGTCGGCCTTGGACATTTCATGCGCCACCGCCCAAACGCGATCCCCGGGCATGGTCTGCCCGGGGATAACGGTGACTTCCTGCAGGGGTTCCCTGCCATGGCTTTTGATCGGATGGCGCCAGATCTGCGTGACTTGTCCGGTCATTTCTTGTCCGTCTTGGGGGTTTTCTTGAACCCCGACTTGATGTTGCCAAACACATCCGGCGTATAGCCTTGACTGCGCATGATCAGGTATTGCTGGGTGAACGTGATGGTGTTGTTCGCGATCCAGTAAACGACCAGCCCGCTGGCAAAGCTGCCGAGCATGAACATGAATACCCATGGCATCCAGGCAAAGATCATGGCCTGAGTCGCGTCGGTGGGCGCCGGGTTCAGCTTTTGCTGCAGCCACATCGAGATCCCCAGCAGCAGCGGCAGGATGCCGATGAAAATCGTTGCCATCAGCGTGCCAGGCTCAGGTCCGGCCCACGGCAGCCAGCCGAAGAAGTTGATGATCGACGTCGGATCCGGCGCACTCAGGTCCCGGAAAGGACCGAACCAGGGGGCTTGCCGAAGTTCGATGGTGACGAAGATCACCTTGTAGAGAGAAAAGAAGATCGGGATCTGCATCAGGATCGGCAGACAGCCGGCGGCCGGGTTGACCTTTTCCTTTTTGTACAACTCCATCATGCCCTGCTGCATCTTCTGGCGGTCGTCGCCAGCTGCTTCTTTCAGGGCTTCCATCTGTGGCTGCAGTTCCTTCATCTTCGCCATCGAGACGTAGGATTTGAACGCCAGCGGGAACAGGATTGCCTTGATGATCAGGGTCAGCCCGATGATCGACCAACCCATGTTGCCGATCAGGGCGTTGATGTTGTGCAGCAGCCAGAAAATCGGCTTGGTCAGGAAGAAGAACCAACCCCAGTCAATGCTGTCGATGAATTTCTGAACGCCCTGCGCCTGATATTCGCGGATGGTCTCCCATTCCTTGGCGCCGGCAAACAGTCGGGTGGTAACCTCGGCGGATTCGCCGGGGGCAACCGTCATCGTCGGCAACACCGTTTCCGCCTGGTAGATCTTGCGACGCGCGTCATATTTCGCGGCCGCCTTGAAAGCCGACCCCGGATCGGGGATCAGCGTGGTCATCCAATAGTGGTCGGTAAAGCCGATCCAGCCGTTTTCCTTGACCTGATAGACCTCGGCCTGCGCCCGTTCGTTGGGGTCGATGTCGAAATCGCGGACATCGCCATAATCGACCTCGGACAGGGTCCCGTCGGCCATGCCGATCACACCTTCATGCAGGATGAAGAAGTTCTTCAACCCCGGCAGATCGCCATCCTCGCCTATGCCGTGGCGTGCCAGAATGCCGTACGGGGCCATTCCGACCTCGGCTCCAGTGCCGTTTTCGACGGATTGGGTCACGGTGAACATGTAATCCGCATCCACACCAATCGTGCGGCGGAATGTCAGGCCCGCGCCATTCTCCCATGTCAGGGTTATGGGGCTGTCTACCGACAGGGTCTCGCCCTGTTCCAGCGTCCAGATCGTATTCGGGCCCGGCACGTCCGAGCCAGCCAAACCGGCACCGGGCGCCCACCCGTAGAGGGCGTAGTAGGCCGAGGTGGACCCAACCGGCGACAGCAGTTCGACGATCGGCGCGCCTTCGTCGATCGAGACCTTGTAGTCTTTCAGAAACAGTTCGTCGATACGTCCACCCGAAAGCGACAGGCTGCCCGACAGACGCGGCGTGTCGATTTGGATCCGTGGCGCGGTGGCTTCCGGCAGGGTTTCCTCTGCGGTGGCGGTTGCCTCGCCGACAGTCGTGCTTCCGGCGCTTGGCGTCTGAACCTCGTTCCCCTCCGAGGCGCTGATCTCGGCCTGCTCAGGCGTTGTGGTCGGTTCTGGCGGAGGGAACAGCACAAACCAGACCAGGATCACAAGGAAACTAAGCGCGGTTGCAAGGATGAGATTCTTGTTCTGATCGTCCATCTGGGACAGCCACCTTGAGCAGTGAAAGACACCGCAGGGTTCAACAGAGTGCAGCCCAAAAGGTCAAGCGGAATCGCCCCGGAAATCGTGAGTGTGGGGCAATCCAGTCTCCGAAATCAGGATTTCCGGCCCATTTCGCGGCCAATCCGCGGTGCGCCTCCCAGTTTCGAGCGGCGGTCCTTGATCCAGTCGAGCGTATGCTCGACCGGCATCGGCTTGCCGATCCCAAACCCTTGGACATGGTGACACCCCAATTGCGCCATCAGCGCGTGCTCGCCGGGGGTTTCCACCCCCTCGGCCAGGGTTTCAAGGTTCAACCTCTCGGCCATCATCAGAATGGCGCTGACCATTTGCTGCTGGGACGGATCCCGATCCGCATTGGACACGAAAGACCGGTCGATCTTGATGCGGGCGACATCGAACCGTTTGATCGACGAAAATGATGCGTGACCAGTGCCGAAATCGTCCAGATCGATGCAACAGCCGAGCTTGGACAACTGGGTCACGTTGCGGGTGATGACATCATCGGGTCGGCGCGAAAAAACGGTTTCAAGGATTTCCACGGCCAGCCGGTCCGGCGAAAGGTCGAACTGGTCCAACTCCCATCGCACCCGGTCAACAAGTGAGGGGTCCCGCAATTCGTCCGATGAAAAGTTGATGCCGATCCGAGGAATAACGGCGCCGGCGCAGTCCCAGTCGCGCATCGCGCGAAAGGCGTGGTGGCGGATCGTCTGGCCCAGCTTGTCCATCAGCTTGGCCTGTTCGGCAAAAGGCAGAAACACCTGCGGCCCGACAACTCCCTTGGAAGGGTGCTCCCATCGAGCAAGGGCCTCAAACCCGGTGATGTCGCCGGTGTCCGTTGAAACCTGTGGCTGAAACCAAGGGCGGATCTGACCGGTTTCCAAAGCGGTCTCCAACTCCTTGCGGAAATTGATATGGACGACTGATCTGCGTCGCGTGGCCTCGGAGTAGGCGCGGATCGTGGAAGGCCCGTTCCGCTGTGCTTCGGCAAGCGCGGCCCGAGCGGCCTCGATCCATCCGTCCGGCGCTTCGTCGGCAACGGCAGAGTGCAGGCAAAATCCGGCAGAGCAGGACAGATAGAGGCTGGCATTGTCCAGCGGGATCGGTTCTTCCACCGTGCTTTGTATGCGGCCCGAGGTTTGGATGCAGCTTTCCAAGTCCAGATGCCGTGAGGGGCGCAACCCGATCAGGAACGTGTTTCTCGACAGGCGTGTTGCAATATCCTCGCTCCGGATCACCGCCAGGATGCGGTCGCAGAAGCGCCCTGCCACATAGTCGGCTGCCGCGGTGCCGTGCAGCTCTTCGACATCGTCGAAATCATCTAGAGACACAACGATGCAGGCTGAATCCTCTCCGGTTGCCCGCGATGTGCTGTGCAGATACTCCATCTCGGCGCAGAAAATATCACGTGGCAACAGTCCCTTGGGCCGCATGTGCGTCGCCAAAGCAGGACCGGCGCCCGGTTGCAGCCGTTGGGCGGCCGAAAACAACAAGGGCAGCCCCAGGGCGACAACGACCAACGCCGTGTCGCCGCCCAGCCAGAAAGCAGCCAGGCACAATGCAGGTACGAACGCCAAAACCTGCGGCATTGCCAGAACGGTCAGCAGGGCATTCCGAAAACTCTGGAGTGAGAACCTTTTTAGCATCGATTCCGGCCTTCCAATTGGGAGAACTGAGTCCAATCGGAGGCTAGGAAATCAATCTGAGTCAGACGTTAACGCAGAAGCGGAATTTCTTCCGGATTTTCGCCGTTTTTGTCGGGGTTCAGCGTCAGTCCGGCAAAATCGAACAGCTTCGAATCCAGAAGGTGCGAGGGCCGGGCATTGGTCAGTGCGCGGAACATCACCTGCCGCCGGCCAGGGCTGTTCTTTTCCCATTGGTCCAGAATCTGTTTGACCTGCTGGCGTTGCAGGCCGTCCTGACTGCCGCACAGATCACAGGGGATGATCGGATAGTTCATCGCTTTTGCGAATTTCTCGCAATCAGCCTCGGCCACATGGGCCAGCGGGCGATAGACGAACAGGTCGCTTTCTTCGTTCACCAGTTTCGGAGGCATGGTCGCCAGACGGCCGCCGTGGAACAGGTTCATGAAGAAGGTTTCCAGGATGTCATCGCGGTGATGCCCCAGAACCACGGCCGAGCACCCTTCCTCGCGCGCGATCCGGTACAGGTTACCGCGGCGCAGGCGCGAGCACAGCGCGCAATAGGTGCGGCCCTGCGGCACCTTGTTGACCACGATGGAATAGGTGTCCTGATACTCGATCCGGTGCGGCACGCCCATGCGTTCCAGAAACTCGGGCAGCACGGTGGCCGGAAAGCCCGGCTGCCCCTGATCCAGATTGCAGGCCAGCAGGTCCACGGGCAGCAGGCCGCGCCACTTCAGCTCGTACAGAACGGCCAGCAGGGTATAGCTGTCCTTGCCGCCCGACAGGCAGACCAGCCAGCGCGGCGGCTTGCCGTCCTTGTCGTGGGCCGACGGGTCAACCATGCCGTATTGCTCGATCGCTTCGCGCGTCTGGCGCACGATGCGTTTGCGCAGCTTCTTGAACTCGGTGGTCGAGGGCGCTCCGGCAAACAGCGGATGGATATCGTCGGCTTCGTCGAACATGCGCAGCCCCTACCGCAGATGCGCCGACCGGGCAAGGCCCGCCTAGCCGGACAGCCGGCCCAGCAGGACGTCGGTGTCCAGCCCCGAGACCGATCCGGGTATGCGCCCGCTTTCGCCCAGAACCCGCGTGGCAATATATCCATCGGCCACCGCACCGGGCGCATGGCGCAGCAGCAGCGCGGCGGTCAGCAGATGCGCGGTGGCCTCGGCGAACCAGCGGGCCTCGGCCTCGGGGGGCAGGGTGGGCCAGCGGTCGCGATGCGCCTTCAGGGCGGCGTCATAACGGCGGTCGGCTCCGGTTGCCGCGTCCAGTTCGGCCTGCAAGGTCTGGGCGGCCAGCGGGTCGCGCGCAAGGCTGCGCAGAATGTCCAGGCAGATCACGTTGCCCGACCCCTCCCAAATGCCGTTCAGGGGCGCTTCGCGATAGATCATCGGCATCGGCGTGTCTTCGACATAGCCCATGCCTCCCAGCACCTCCATCGCCTCGACCGCCACGACCGGGCAGCGTTTGTTCGACACGAACTTGGCCAGCGCCACCCCGATCCGGGCAAAGGCGCGGTCTTCGGCGGTGTCCCCGTCAAAGGCGCGGGCCACGCGCAGGCCCAAGGTCAGCGCGCCTTCCCAGTCCAGCACCAGATCGGCCAGAACGGCGCGCATCAACGGCTGGTCAATCAGGCGGCGCTGAAAGGCGCTGCGGTGGCTGACCCAGTGATGCGCTTCGGACAGGGCTGCGCGCATCAGGCCGGCGGGGGCCATCGCGGTGTCGAGCCGGGTGTGATGAACCATCTCGATGATCGTGCGCACGCCGGCCCCCTCGTCGCCCAGCTGATAGGCCAGCGCGTCATGGAACTCGACTTCGGACGAGGCATTGGCGCGGTTGCCCAGCTTGTCCTTGAGGCGCATCAGGTGGATGGCGTTGCGCTCGCCTTCCAGCCAGCGGGGCAGTAGAAAGCAGGTCAGCCCGCCCGGAGCCTGCGCCAGCGTCAGGAACCCGTCGGACATCGGGGCCGAGCAGAACCATTTGTGGCCGCGCAGCCGCCAGGCATCGCCGTCACGGTTGGCGGTGGTGGTATTGGCACGCACGTCCGAGCCGCCCTGTTTCTCGGTCATCGCCATGCCCAAGGTCGCCGAGCGTTTTTCTCTGATCGGGCGGGGGGCTGGGTCATAAGTGTCGGCGGTCAGTTTCGGGCGCCAGATTTCGGCCAGTTCGGGGTTGGCGGCCAGCGCCGGCACGGCGGCATAGGTCATGGTCAACGGACAGCAATGGCCCGGCTCGACCTGGCTGGCCAGATAGACCATCGCGGCATGGGTGGCGTGACCGCCCGGCGCTCCGTCCCAGGCGAGCGCGGCATAGCCTGCCGATTGGCTCAGATCCATCATGTGATGATAGGTCGGGTGGAACCGCACCTCGTCCAGGCGGCGGCCACCCCGGTCGAAGAGGCAGAGTTCGGGCGGGTGCAGGTTGGCGTCGCGCCCGGCCTCGCGCGTTTCGGCCCGGCCCAAAGCGGCCCCGTAGGCGGCCAGCGGGGCCGCCCGTGCCCCGGCGCGCGTGGCGCAATCGCGCAGAACCAGATCAGAGGCCCACAGGTCAACGTCCCCTTGCTCGGGCGGTTGGTTCGTCACCTCATGCGTGGGCAGGGTCTTGCGGGCGTGGGATCTGGACATGGTTGCCTCGGGCGGTTGTTGGTGAAACCGATGTTCAGCGGCGCAGCCCCCTTGGGTCAAGCGTGACGGAGTGTCAGATCAGGGCGCATCGGGCGTGTCGTCGGGCACCGGGTCATAGCCGTCACCCCCCCAGGGGTGGCAGCGCCCGATACGGCGCGCGGCCAGCCAAGCGCCCTTGATCGGACCGTGCTTTTCCAGCGCTTCCAGCGCATAGGCCGAGCAGGTCGGTTGATAGCGGCAATTGAACCCCACCCACGGGCTGAAGATCAGCCGGTAGGCCCGGATTGGCAGCGCGAGGATATGGGCAAGAGGGGTCATTTGCGCGGGCTGTGGATCTTGCGCAGGGCCTGGCGCAGATCATCCAGCAGAGCGTCAAAGGTGCGGGCAGCGGTCACCTCGGCCCGTCCGATCAGGACGTAATCCCATCCGTCCCGGCCGTGGTCCGGCAGAACGGCGCGGGCCGCCTCGCGCAGCCGGCGCTTGGCCCGGTTGCGGGCCACGGCATTGCCGACCTTCTTCGAGCAGGTGAACCCGACACGAATGCCGTCGGCCTCATCCGGTGCGCGCTTGCGGGCTTGCACCATCATAGAAGGCGTGCCCTGTCTGCGCGCCCGAGCGGCCCTGAGGAAATCGCTGCGCTTGCGCAGCACCGACAGGGGAGGTGCGCAAACGGACGCCGCCGGGGGCATATCCCCGGGGTGGTCAGTGCCATCCACAGGGGCCTCCGGCGGCGTCATGTTCAAAACCTGAAAGGTCGCGCGGTTTATGCGCTCAGCGACTTGCGGCCACGGGCACGGCGTGCGTTCAGGATCTTGCGGCCGGCCTTGGTGGCCATGCGCGCGCGGAAACCGTGGCGGCGTTTGCGAACCAGGTTCGAAGGCTGATAGGTGCGTTTCATCGCTCCGTCTCCAATCTTTGGCGGTCGGGTGCGGCGCGGATTCGCCTGCCCGTGGTGTTCGAAGCCCGTCCTCTACTGGCAACCGGCGGGCAAGTCAAACCCCATCGCAACGGTTTTCGTGCCTTTTGCAACAATTCTGTCGGGCGACCGGGCAAAAGTTTCAGAATCAGCCCGTGGATGGCGGATTTCTCACATTGAACCGGTGCGTGTTCAACCCGGCGTGAGGACCCTGTTGCACAGAAGGCCAAGCGCGCATCTTGTGGGGCAGATGAAGCATTCGAACCCGGACGACAAGATGACCGAAACCACCCAGGTGCCGCGCAGCGGGCTGGCGCGACATATTCCTCTGATCGTGATCCTGACGGTTGCCGTCATTGGCTTCTTTGCGCTGGGCGACTACCTGACCTTTGAAACCCTGCGCGACAATCGCGAGGCGCTGTTGGCCTGGCGCGACGCCAACTACTGGTCGTTGGCGGGCGTTTTCATCCTCGTTTATGTCCTGATCGTCACCTTTTCTTTGCCCGGTGCGGCCGTGGCCTCGATGACGGGCGGGTTCCTGTTCGGGCTGTTCGCGGGCACCGTGTTCAACGTCTTCTCTGCAACCGTGGGGGCTTCGGCGATCTTTCTGGCGGCCCGCTGGGGGTTGGGCGAGGCGTTGACGGCGCGGCTGGAGGCCTCGGAAGGCACCGTCAAGCGAATCAAGGACGGGTTGCGCGAGAACGAGATCCCGGTGCTGTTCCTGATGCGGCTGGTGCCGGTGGTGCCGTTCTTCGTCGCCAACCTGGTGCCAGCGCTGGTGGGGGTGAAGTTCCGGAACTTTCTGCTGACCACGGCGCTGGGTATCATTCCGGGCGGCATCGTCTATACCTGGATCGGCGTCGGCCTGGGCGGCGTGTTCGACCGGGGCGAGACGCCGGACTTGTCGCTGCTGACCGAGCCTTTCGTGATCGGCCCGATCCTGGGTCTGTGCGCGCTGGCGGCTCTGCCGATTTTCCTCAAACTCATTCGCGGCCGAAGGGGCCTTTGATCCATGCAAGAACTCAAGACCGACATCCTGGTGATCGGGGCCGGGTCGGGTGGCCTGTCGGTGGCCGCTGGGGCCAGTCAGATGGGCGCCGACGTGATCCTGCTGGAAGGGCACAAGATGGGTGGCGACTGTCTGAATTATGGCTGCGTCCCGTCCAAGGCGCTGCTGGCCAGTGCCAAGCTGGCCCATGCGCAGAGCCATGCCGAGCCGTTCGGCGTTGCCGACCGCGCGCCACAGGTGGACTATGCCGCCGCCAAAAACCATGTGCGGGACGTGATCGCCCAGATTGAGCCCATGGACAGCCAGGAACGGTTCGAAGGGTTCGGCGTGCGCGTCATTCGCGACTGGGGGACCTTTCTGTCGCCCACACAGGTTCAGGCCGGCAATTTCGTCATCACCGCCCGCCGCGTGGTGCTGGCCACGGGCTCGTCCCCGCTGGTGCCGCCGATCCCGGGGCTGGATGAGTTGCCGTTTGAGACCAACGAGACCATTTTCGAGTTGCGCGACAAGCCCGACCACCTGCTGATCATCGGCGGGGGCCCCATCGGCATGGAGATGGCGCAGGCGCATGTGCGACTGGGCTGCAAGGTAACGGTGATCGAAGGCGCGCGGGCGCTGGGCAAAGATGACCCCGAGGCAGCCGCAGTGGTATTGGAGGCCCTGCGCGCCGAAGGGGTCGAAGTTCTGGAACATGCGATGGTGGCCCGGGTGCGCGGGAAGGCCGGCGCGGTCGAGGTCGTCACCGAGGATGGCGCGGTCCATGCGGGCTCGCACCTGCTGCTGGCGGTAGGACGCAAGGCCAACACCGACCGCCTGAACCTGCAGGCTGCCGGGATCGACCGGACGCACACGGGCATCAATGTGGATGACAGCCTGCGCACCACCAACCGGCGGGTCTATGCGGTTGGCGACGTCGCGGGCGGGATGCAGTTCACCCATGTGGCTGGATATCATGCCGGGGTCATCATCCGTTCGGCCCTGTTCGGGCTGCGGTCCAAGGCCAAGACGGCGCATATCCCCTGGGCAACCTATACCGACCCCGAACTGGCCCAGGTCGGCCTGACCGAGGCGCAGGCGCGCGACCGCCATGGCGACAAGGTCGAGATCGCCCGGTTCGACTATGCCCACAACGATCGCGCCGTGGCCGAACGCAAAACGACTGGGTTCATCAAGGTCATGGTCGTAAAGGGGCGTCCGGTGGGGGCCACAATCGTGGGGCATCAGGCCGGCGAACTGATCAACTTGTGGTCTCTGGCGCTGGCCAATAACCTGAAGATGAGCCAGATCGCGGCGATGGTGTCGCCCTATCCCACGATCGGAGAGCTTAACAAACGGGTGGCGGGCGCCTATTTCTCGCCAAGACTGTTTGAGAATCAGATGGTTGAACGAGTGGTCAGGCTGGTCCAGCGCTGGATCCCCTGATCGGGAAAGGAGCGCCACTTGAACTCGCTGTCGGGTCGTTTCCTGATCTTGACGACGGTCTTCGTGATGTTGGCCGAGGTGCTGATCTTCGTGCCGTCGATCGCGCGCTTCCGCGAGGATTTCCTTCTGAACCGGCTGGAACGCGCCCAGATCGCCTCGCTGGCGCTGCTGGCAGACGACATGCTGGCAGACGAGCTGGAGGCCGAGCTTCTGGCCAATGCCGGGGTCTACAACGTGGTGCTACGCCGGGACGAGGTGCGCCAGCTGATGCTGTCTTCCCCTATCCCAGACCAGGTCGCCAAGACCTATGATTTGCGAGGCGCCGGGCCTTGGGTTCTCATTCGGGACGCGATGATCCGTTTCTTCACGCCCGAGAACCAGGTCATTCGCGTCATCGGGCAGCCTGTGCGGGATGCGGGTTTGCTTATCGAGGTTACCATGGACAGCGCGCCGCTGCGTATGGCGATGATCGATTATGGCCTGCGCATCCTCGGCCTGTCCTTTGTTATCTCGATCATCACCGCGTTTTTTCTGTTTCTTGCGGTGCGGGTGGTTCTGGTGCGCCCGATCAAAAGCGTGGTGGGCTACATGCAGCGTTACGCCCGTGCGCCCGAGGATGCGCGCGGCATCATCTCTCCCCAATCCAAGGTGACCGAACTGCGCGAGGCTGAAGAAGCCCTGCAGATGCTGCAGACCGACCTGACCCAGGCCCTGAAACAGCGCGAGAGGCTGGCACAACTGGGTGGCGCGGTGGCCAAGGTCAGCCACGATCTGCGCAACATCCTGGCCTCGGCCCAGCTGTTCACTGACCGGATCGAGGCCAGTGACGACCCGCTGGTCAGACGGATGGCGCCCAAGTTGGTCAACTCGATCACCCGGGCGGTGTCCCTGTGCGAAAGTACGCTGGCGTTCGGGCGGGCCGAAGAGCCCGCGCCCACCCTGACCATGGTGCGGTTGCGCGATATCGCTGCCGACGTAGCATCCAGCGAGGCTCTGGCCGTAGACGGCGGCTGTATTGAATTTGCCAACGACGTTCCCGAAGACCTGGTCGTTCGGGCCGATCCGGAACAGATGTTCCGGGTCATCATGAACCTTGTGCGCAACGCACGCCAAGCACTGATGACATCCGGCCAACCAGGAAAAATCACGATCTCGGCCTGCGAAGATCAGGACGCATGGGTCATCGAGGTTCGGGATACCGGCCCCGGTTTGCCGCCACGAGCGCAGGAGAATCTGTTCACGCCGTTTCAGGGTGGTGTGCGCAAAGGTGGCTCGGGACTGGGTCTGGCGATTTCGCAGGAACTGGTGCGCGGCCACGGGGGAGAATTGGTGCTGACCAGCACCGGCCCCGAGGGCACGGTCTTTGAAATAAGGCTCCCACGGGGGGAGATGGGTTTTTGAATTATTTTTGAAGAATCGGGTTGCACGTCCCGAACGCCGGGTCTAAATACCGCCTCACCAACGCGGACCGATAGCTCAGCTGGATAGAGTACTTGACTACGAATCAAGGGGTCGGGGGTTCGAATCCTCCTCGGTCCGCCACTGGTAACTCCCGAAAAACAGTGGTTTTGGCAGTGTGGCCCATGTAGTGAACCCGAGGTGTTTTGTCTCAAGGCAACTCCGAGGCAACCGCGTTGGGTTAAACAGGGTGTTTCACCCCATTCCATATGGTCCGCCTTCCTGTAGTTCGCCGAATGCCGCCCAAACCTCGTGGCAGGCGCGTTCGAACGCCACATCATCTTTTGGGATGCTGGCCTTGAAATTGGGGTAAGACATGTGGTTGCCCAAGTTCATCAGCACGGTCACGAGGTGGTTGCGCGGTATGAATGCCCGGTAACGGTAATCGCCGCCCGGTGTTTCGATCACCTGACCGTCCATGTCATAGTCGCGCAGCAATTCGGCGTCCTGTGCGCGGCGAAACCGCAGGCAGACGCGGGATCCCATGTGCGGCCCGCTGGTGTTGCCGTCCTCATCCTTGGCAACGGCTGAGAAAAAGCCCGAACCCTCGGGCGTCGAGAATGCTACCCACATCTGCAGGTCCTCCTATTTTTGGGAAAGGGCGCGCTATCTATCAGAAAAAATACAGGGTCGTCAAATCGAGGGGGCTTGCGCGCTCGGTTGTTTGGCCTAGAGGCGTAAACCGAGACCTCAAAATCCGGCAGCGGATACGTGATGGTTGGAGACTATTCGTGCCCATACAGTTTTGCCTTGATCGCCTTCCGTTGCGGCGATCTTTCTGAAAAGCGGTCGCTGATATCTTTGAGCTGCTGTGCTGGATTGACGCTCTTGCCGATGGTTCCTTTGTGGGCCGGTTCGGGCCATTTTTACTTGCCGGCCGCGTTGGCGGCTTCGTCCGCAGAGCGGCCATCGGTGGATGATGCGGCGAAGGGTTGCTTCGCCGGCGGGCCGTGGTTTTGGCGGCCACAGAGTTTCAATACTGCGGCGAACTGGTGGTCGGACGAGCCGAGTGGCAGGGAAGGGTTGTCTGGCTCAGTATCCGGTGCCTACCCTATGCCCACAGCCAGACTTACTCCAACTTGACCCAAGCCGCGTTTCTGGACGAGCTTTGCACACAAGCGGCTACAAATTTAACACCGTCTAGCCCGTCATGCACGGTTGGGTAAACAACGCCCACCTCAAGTGAAATCCCATTTCGGAAAGCCTGGATCGCCTCAGCAGCCTCTCCGTAAATATTGGCGAACCCTTCAAGATATCCCTCGGGATGGCCCGGAGGAACTCTGCTCAAGCGATTGGCAGCGTCACCAGCTCCAGCGCCATTGCGAGTGATCAGACGCTTTGGTTCGTTGTAGGGCGTGAACCAGAGATAGTTCGGGTCTTCCTGAGCCCACTCCAGCCCACCTTTTTCACCGTAGACCCGCAACCGAAGTGCGTTTTCATTGCCAGGAGCCACCTGAGAGGACCACAGCATACCCCGCGCTCCGCCTTCGAAGCGAAGCAAGACATGTGCGTTGTCATCGACTTGGCGCCCAGGCACAAAGGCCTGCAGATCCGCCGCAAGGCTTTCCGCCCTCAGCCCGGTCACAAAACAAGCGAGGTTGTAGGCATGGGTTCCGATGTCACCGGTTGATCCGCCCGCGCCCGAGCGTTCGGGATCGGTTCGCCACTCCGCCTGTTTGAAATCCTGCTGCTCGGTCAGCCAATCCTGCGGGTACTCAACCTGGACGACGCGGATCTTGCCAATATCGCCGTTGGCAACCATTTCACGCGCCTGCCGAACCATCGGATAACCCGTGTAGTTGTGGGTCAAAATGAACAGGGCATTCGCGCTTTCCGCCGCTTTGACCAGTTTTTTTGCATCGGCAAGGGTCGAGGTGAGTGGCTTGTCACAAATGACGTGAATCCCGCGTTTCAGGAATTCACGCGCGGCGGCATAGTGGACGTGATTTGGCGTGACGATTGAGACCGCTTCAATCCCGGATTTGAGCCGGGCTTCCCGGATCGCCATTTGTTTGAAGTCTTCATAGACCCGTTCGAGACCCAATGCCCGGCCGCTTTCAATGGATTTTTCGGGCGTCGAAGACAAAGCGCCGGCAACCAGCTCGAACCTGTCGTCCAATCGCGCTGCTATGCGATGAACGCCGCCTATGAAGGCGTCATTTCCACCGCCGACCATGCCAAGCCGAATGCGACCCGAGGCTTCTTCACTGCGTCCTGTAACCATTATTCGATCCCCAGCATCTTGCGATTGGCGGCTTCGTCAGCGCCACCGTCCGCGAAATCATCAAAGGCTTTCTCGGTCACACGGATGATGTGATCCGACACAAACTGAGCGCCTTCACGCGCTCCATCCTCGGGGTGTTTGAGGCAGCATTCCCATTCGACCACAGCCCAGCCATCAAAGTCGTTCGCCGCCATTTTTGAGAAGACCGCCCCGAAATCCACCTGGCCATCACCAAGCGACCGGAACCGGCCGGCACGATCGACCCAGCTTTGGTATCCTGAATAAACCCCTTGCCGCCCGGTCGGGTTGAACTCGGCATCTTTGACATGGAACATCCGGATCCGATCCTTGTAGATGTCGATATTGTCCAGATAGTCGAGGCATTGCAGCACGTAGTGCGATGGGTCGTACAACATGCAGGCCCGTGGGTGATTGCCTGTCCGTTCGAGGAACATCTCGTAGGTCACGCCGTCGTGGAGGTCCTCTCCGGGGTGAATTTCGTAGCAGACATCGACGCCGCATTCCTCGGCGTGGTCAAGGATCGGCACCCAGCGGCGGGCGAGTTCATCAAATGCCGTTTCAATCAAGCCGGCAGGGCGCTGCGGCCAGGGATAGACGTAGGGCCATGCCAACGCGCCCGAGAATGTCGCATGGGCCGAAATGCCCAAGTTCTTCGAAGCGGACAATGCTTTTTTGACCTGGTCTACGGCCCATTCTTGCCGGGCTTTCGGGTTTCCTCTGACGCTCTCGGCGGCAAAGCCATCAAAGGCGCTGTCATAGGCCGGGTGAACGGCCACAAGCTGACCCTGAAGGTGCGTTGACAGTTCAGTGACTTCGACGCCATTTTCCCTGGCTTTGCCTTTGAAGTCATCGCAATAACCGGTGCTGGACGCGGCCTGTTCAAGGTCGAACAACCGGCCATCCCAACTGGGAACCTGGACGCCCTTGTATCCACAGTCAGCCGCCCATTTGGTAATCGCGTCCCACGAATTGAACGGCGCTTCGTCCCCTGCGAATTGTGCAAGAAATAGTGCTGGACCTTTGATCGTTTTCATAAGTTTCCTCCCCAAAACCTAAGCCGCTATGGCGGTAAATTTTCCCTCAGATAGATGTCGATACGGATACGTTCCTGCGCTTTGTTGAATGGGACTTTGTCTGAAGTCGCACGCAGAAGGCGGACGGCGGAACGAACAATGTGCCCGGTGTCTTGCGAGATCAGGGCGTCAAACGTGCCAAGCCTCAGAGCCTCTCGACTAAGCGGAGTCAGTTCATGCGCTATGATCACCAGATCCTTGCTGAGCTTGTTTTCCGAAAGGAATTGAATAAGGCCGGCATTGCCCGCTGCTGACGAGTATATTCCGACCAGATCCGGGTAGGTTTCGAAGATTTCGGGCATCATCTTGTAAATCAGATCCGGGTCATCCCGGCCCTCAACAGACGCCACGACCTCGAGATGCGGAAACTCCTCGGCCACAACAAGATCAAAGCCCTGGCGACGCTCCAGGTGGTCACGTGCCAAACGAGAGCCAGTCAGAACCAGGACCTTGCCTTCCCGATGCACGAACCGCCCCATCAATTGACCGGCGGTTCGTCCTGCGGAAACGTTGTCAATTCCTACAAAGTGGTCTCGCTCGGAACTCGGCAAATCAGACACCAAGGCAACCACCGGAACCCCTTTGTCCTTGAGCCGTCTCACCGCATCGCGAACAGAAGGCGTTTCGGGTCCGAAAACGGCAACTCCATCAACGTCCAAACTGTCGACAGCATCCAGAATGTCGACGATATCCTGCGGTTCGAACGGAGCGACCCTTTTGATCGTGATGCGAGTCCGCTCGATAAACTGGTCACGGGATTGCTCTGCGATCTGGTTGCTGATCGCTTTGACAAATTCGTTGTCGGTGTCCGGCAGAACAAAGAGGAAATTGTAAACCCGGTTTCGTGCGAGGTTGGCCGCGGCGGTGTCGCGCACATACCCCAGCTCATCAATTGCCTTTTGTACTTTCTGAACGGTCACTGCGCGCACGCCGGGGCGCCTGTTCAAGACCCGGTCCACAGTGGCCAGGCTGACACCCGCAACCCGCGCGATGTCATTGACGGTTGGCTTCTTCACCAATTCTAGTTTTTGTTTTTGGTCTGCCACGTGTTCTTCAGCCCTCAAGCTCCCGCGCCAAGCCCTCGAACAACAAGGCAACGGCCTCAGCGCCGGGATCGTTATGTCCAACTAGGTTGTCTTCGGGAACATAGGCTGCTCGGCCCGCCTTCGCACGACGAATTTTGGCTGTATTGTTTGCACCTTCGCGGGCGGCATTTGCGGCATGGGTCAACCCCGACGGGAGAGCGGCAAGCGCGGGTGCCAAGGCGTCAATCATAGTTCTGTCGCCGACCTTGGCGCCTCCAACTTGGCTGACGCGTTTCAGGCCTTCTTCCAGGGATTTGGCTACGGTTGCCCCATTGGCACATGCGTCACCAGCTGCGTTGAAGAAAATTGCAAGTATCACGCCGGAGGAGCCACCCATGGTTTGGCTCAGTTCATTGCCCAACGCCGGAAACAGCTGAGTCAAATCAGCGAGCGGCATGCGGTCAAGGCTGCCTTGCAGCGCTCTTGCGGCCGTCGCCAATGTGCTTCCTGTATCGCCATCACCGGATTTCGCGTCCAGTTCGTTCAGGTTCTTCTCAGCGTTGATGAGGAGTTCGGACAAGCGCGAGATCGTTTCCCTTGTGGTGGGATTGTTCGAAGGAATTGGATCGATCGGCGTCAGGCCGTCAGGCAATGGTGCCACTTTGATCGGGTCGATGGAATTGACCCCGGGCCACGCGGCCAGATCAACAGGTGCTTCAAGAGCTGACAAATCGGCCTGATCCACGGGTAGAATGGAAACAGAAAACCCGTGCATATCCAGCGATGTCATCATGGGGGCCGGGCCGATGATATGGTGGGCAATACCGGTTTCGGACAAGGCGTGCGTGAGGACGGCCATTTCCAGCGGAGTCGTGGAACCGAGGTTGTTGACCAACGCCACACATTCCCCGGCCCCAAGCCGTTGCCTCAGCTTCTCCACCACTGTGGACATGGCCGATACGGCATTTGAGAACTCGACTTGCTGCACACCCGGCTCGCCATGGATGCCCAAGCCAAGTTCCGCCTTGCCGGGTGCGATCCTGTCTTCTTTCGGAGATCCCGGAACGGTACAGGTGTCCAGGCTCATACCGATGCTGACAACCTTCTCGATGGTGCTTCTGGCTGCTTTGGCAACGGTGTCCAGGTCAGCACCGTTTTCCGCAAGCGCTCCGGAGATTTTGTGCACGAACAACGTGCCTGCCACGCCACGTGGCTGCGGCAGGTCAGGCAGGGCGATGTCGTCGTCGACGACCACCATCTCAACCTTGCGGCCCAATGCACGGGCGCGTTCAGCGGCCAGCCCAAAGTTCAGCCGGTCACCGGTATAATTCTTGACGATCAGCAAGCACCCTGCCTCACCCGTGACTGCAAGAATGCCCGCCAGAACCGCCTCGACCGACGGGGATGCAAACACTTCGCCGCAGACTGCGGCCGTCAGCATACCGGCGCCGACAAAGCCCGCGTGGGCGGGTTCGTGACCTGACCCTCCACCGGACACCAACGCCACCTTCGACTTGTCCCAATCCGACCTGTAGACAACTTTGATATGCGGGTAGCCGTCCAGCCGGGTCAGCCTCCCTCCAGAGGAGGCCAGAAGACCGTCTATGGCATCTGTTACCAGAGTTTCTTTTGTGTTGAGGAACTGGGCCATGCTTTGCTCCTTAATTCACCCGCGCGCCGGACGCGTCAAAATACAATGGGTTGTGGGGGCGGATTTTAATAATTTTTCCAGATGGATAGTCCTGGTGGACATCTATCAACGTCACGACCGGGTGACCGTTTAGGTCCAGGTGCAGCCGTGTTTGATCGCCCAGATGCTCGGCGCGTATCACGCGCGCCTCGCTGCCTTCACCTTCAATGATGTTTTCCGGGCGAAGACCAATCTGCGGACCCTTGTGGTCGCCTCCGAACAACTCGGACGGCAGGATGTTAATCCGTGGCAGACCCAACCTGCTGGCCACGTAAACGCTGCCGGGATTTTCGTAGATATCGCGAGGGGTACCGTACTGAACCAGCCTGCCGTTCTCCAAAACGCCGATATGCGTGGCCATTGTCATGGCTTCCACCTGATCATGGGTCACATAAAGCAAGGTTGATCCCAGGTCGGCCTGAATTCTTTTCAGTTCGACCCGCAAATCCGCCCGAAGCTTGGCGTCCAAAGAGCTGAGCGGTTCGTCCATCAGGAAGATCTGGGGGTCGCGCACCAGCGCCCGTCCGATCGACACACGCTGCATTTCGCCGCCGGACAGTTCGGTGGCTTTGTTGTCCAGCTTGTGCGGGATCTGCAGGATCTCCGACACTTCGGTGACCTTCCTCGCGATCTCATCCTCTGGCGTCTTCAGGATCGGCGACCGCAGAGGGAAAGACAGGTTTTCACGCACTGTCATATGCGGGTACAGCGAGTATTGCTGGAAAACCATCGCCACATCGCGCTGGGCGGGTGTATCCATCCCGACGTCGCGCCCGGCAATGCGAACTGTGCCTGAATCCAGTTTCTCAAGCCCGGATATCAATCTCAGCGTCGTTGTCTTTCCCGCACCCGTCGGACCCAACAACACCACAAAGGCGCCGTTGGGGATCGTCATTGAGATATCATCCACCGCTTTGATGTCGCCGAATGACTTCGAAATGTTTTCCAGAACGACTTCAGCCATTGCTCAGTACCTCGTCGTTCAGTGCGGACCTCAGCGCGCGTCCAGTAGATTTTTCGAAAAGGGTCACTGCGGATGAGCGGAATTCCAATCCGACCGTCTCGCCGGGATTGACGGTTTCGCGAGCATCAATCCGGGCTTTCAGCTCTCCGTTCGGGCTTTGCAGCGTCACGATCTGGGTGGTTCCAAGATACTCTGCGGCCAGGACCTTGGCTCGGTAGGCGCTGGCATCTGACAGAAAAACATGCTCGGGTCGAACGCCGAAAACCAAGTCACCTTCCGCACCTTCCATCAGTTTGGGTACGGCTTCGTCATGACCATTCAGTCGAACCAATTCCGAGCCAGGTGCGACCTTTCCCTGAAAAGGCAGGAAGTTCATCGAAGGAGACCCGATAAAATCCGCAACGAACATTGTGGCCGGTTTGTCGTAGATTTCCTGAGGCGTGCCGAATTGCTCGATCACAGCGTTATTCATCACAACGATCTTGTCGCCCATTTGCATGGCTTCCAGTTGGTCATGTGTGACGTAAACAGTGGTTGCGCCCATGCGATCGTGGAGCGCGCGCAATTCTTCGGCCATGTGCTCACGAAACTCGGCATCCAAAGCACCAAGAGGTTCGTCCATCATGAACGCCTTGGGTTCGCGAACAATCGCGCGCCCCAGCGCCACGCGTTGCCTGTCGCCACCTGAAAGACCGCCTACCGGGCTATCGAGGATGTCCTTGATCCCTAGTATTCCCGCGACTTCCTCTACTTTGGCTTTGACAGCAGCGCGCGGCATGCCCTGCGATATCAGGGGGTAGCTGATGTTCTTGCGCACGTTCATGTGGGGATACAGCGCGAACATCTGGAACACGAAGGCAATGTCCCGCTCTGATGGCGGCCGCTGGCTGATCTCTTCGCCGTCCAGATAGATTTCGCCCGACGTTGGAAGCTCCAATCCCGCGATCATCCGCAGCGTCGTCGTTTTCCCGCAACCGGATGGCCCCAGCAGCATGAAAAACTCGCCGTCTTCAATCGTGAACGAACTTTCGCGGACAGCCGTGAAATCGCCGAACATCTTCTTTACGTTTTTGACTACGATCTGGGCCATTTCTACTCCGGGAAATGGCTGACGATGATGAACATGACGGTTCCGATCAGCGTGACGATGAAGGAATAAGTGAAGGCCCAAAGGACAAACGGCTGCATCAGCATGAAGACACCCAGTGCAATCAGGATGGTTGCCACCATCTCCCATGGGCCGCGGCGGAGCCGCATCAATCCGGAAAGAAACTCGCTCATTTGCGTACGGCTCCGAATGTAATCCCGCGCAGCAAGTGTTTGCGCATCAGGATGGTGAAAATCATGACCGGGATCAGGAAGATCGTCGCGCCGGCCGCAACGGCAGGCCAGTCCAGGCCGCCAATACCGATGATGGTCGGGATGAACGGCGGTGCGGTCTGTGCATTTGCAGATGTCAGCAGCACGGCAAACGCGTACTCATTCCAGGCGAAGATCAGGCAGAAGATCGCAGTTGACGCGATGCCCGTGGCGGCTTGCGGCAGCACCACTTTGTAGAAAGCCTGAAACCTCGTGTAGCCATCGATAAGGGCGGCTTCCTCGTACTCTCTTGGGATTTCGTCGATGAACCCTTTCAGCAACCAAACCGCCAGAGAGATATTTACCCCTGTATAGAGCAGGATCATTCCCAGATGCGTATCGCTCAGCCCAAGGTTTCTGAACATCAGGAAGATCGGGATGGCGACAGCGACCGGAGGCATCATCCTTGTACTCAGGATGAAGAACAGAAGGTCGTCCTTGAGCGGGACCTTAAATCGGCTGAACGCATAGGCAGCCAACGTGCCGAGGAAGATACTCAAGAACGTCGAGCCAAATCCGATGATGACCGAATTCATGAAGCGCTCGCCGAACTTGGAGGGCCCAACGATCACCATGTCGTATTGGCGGACGATCTCATCGGCCCAGTTCTGCGGCGGGTTGGCTTCCAGAAACTCCTGTGTCTGCCTGGTGCGCGTGGTGAAAAGATTGACGTAGCCTTCAAGCGTTGGGTCAAAGACCACTTTGGGCGGGTAGCTGATCGCGTCGGCGGGCGATTTGAAACCGGTCAGCAAGATCCAGACCAGCGGGATCATCGTGATCAGCGCATAAGTGATGACCAGGAAGCCTGCGATCCATTTGGACCGGTTCGAAGGTTCAGTGACGGAAAAACTGCTCATCTCTGTTTCACCTTGTTCAGGGCTTTGACGTAGATCGACGCAAGGCCGAACACGGTGACGAACAAGATGATCGCATAGGCCGAGGCGTAGCCCGTCCGCCACTTCTCAAACGCCTCTCGCTTGAGATTGATTGAGGTGAGTTCCGTTACAGATCCCGGTCCACCGCCGGTCAGCTGAACAACCAGGTCGAACATCTTGAAGTTCTCGATCCCTCGAAACAGCACCGCGAGCATCAGGAACGGCAGCACCATCGGGATGGTAATCGTAAAGAACTGCCGCAGCTTGCTGGCCCGGTCGATCTCAGCCGCCTCGTAGATGTAGTCGGGAATGCTGCGCAAGCCTGCCAGACAGATCAGCATCACGAAGGGGGTCCACATCCAGGTGTCAACAATCACGATCGCCCAAGGGGCCAAAGTAACCGAACCCAGCATTTCAAAGCTTGAGGGTTCCTTGCCCGTGAACCATGACACGATGTAGTTGAACAGGCCGATTTGAGGCTGATACAGGAATTTCCAGAAGTTCCCGACAACGGCCGGGGACAGCATCATCGGCAAGACGATGATCGTGGTCCATAGATCGTTACCCTTGAATTTCTTGTTGATCAGCCAAGCCAGCGTGAACCCGATCAGGACCTGGAAAAAAATCGTCCAGAACAGGAAATGCGCCGTCGCCTGCATGTTCAGCCAGGTATCCGAGTCTGTCAGGATACGCTCGTAATTCCTGAGACCGACATCTTTGACTTCACGCCCGATCCGGTTGGCCTTGTAGTTGGTAAAGCTCAGTTGGATGGTCCAGATCAACGGAAAAATGTTGATCGCCAGCAATAGAAAAATCGTTGGGGAGATGAATATCCAGGCGATCGCGCGGTCGGATAATCCTCGGATTTTTCGCGCAACTCGCTCGGGCGTTGCCTCCGCAACGCGATCTACGGTCCTGTCAGACATCTCTTTGCCAGCTCTTGTTGGTTTAGGACTCACGGGTGAAGGTGGAGCGGGATTTCACCCGCTCCTGCCTGTGTCCGGGCTACAGCTTGCCTTCGTCTTCGAAGACTTCGGTCCAGTCTTGGATCAGAAGATCAAGCGCTTCTTGAGCAGTGCCCTGATCCGCAACCACGTAGTCGTGGATGCGTTTCTGCATCGCCAGCAACAGTTCCGCATAAGCAGGCTCCTGCCAGAAATCCTGCACCCCGGCCATTGCTTCCAGGAAGTCACCGGCAAACGGCTGGCTGTCAACGAAACCCGGATCTTCCAGTACGGAGTTATGGGCCGAGTAGCCGCCAAGCTCCCACCATTTGGCCTGGACGTCCGGCTGTGCGAACCACTTGATGTACTCAAGTGCGGCGTCCTGTTTGTCAGAGTAGCTGACAACCGAGATACCTTGTCCGCCCAGTGTCGAACCTGCCTGATTTTGTGGTGGGTTCACGAAGAAGTCGATCTTGTCACCGCCGGTATTGGGATCGGCGTAAAGACCCGGGAAGAACGCAAACCAGTTCATCGCCATGGCGACCTGACCGGACTTAAATGCGTCCAGACTCTCACCCATGTAAGAGTTGGTGTATCCCGGAGGCGTCGCCGTTTCGTAGAATTCCTTGTAGAATTCCAGAGCTTCGACCGCTTCGGGCGAGTTCACGGCGCCTTCCATGTCATAGGAACCCGGCGTGTTTTCGTATTTGAAACCCCAAGGATACAGCGCTCCTGTCACACCCATGGTGATCCCTTCCGAGCCGCGCTCGGTAAAGATGGCTGCGCCATAGACAGTCTTGCCGTCGATCTCACGACCTTGGAAGAACTGCGCGATCTGCAGGAGTTCTTTTTGCGATTGAGGCTCGCGAAGGTCCTGACCCGTCGCCTCTTTGTAAGCGGCTTGGATGTCGGGGTTTTCGAACCAGTCCTTGCGGTAGAACCAGCCATTCGCATCGCCCATCGCTGGCAGCGCATAGTAGTTCGGCGTGCCCTTGGGCCAGGTCGAGTAGGCATATACGGTGGCCGGCGCGAAATCGTCCATGCTGATGCCTTCAGCATCGAAGAAGTCGTTCAGTTTGACATAGTGGCCATTCTCAGCGCCCCCGCCGATCCACTGGCTGTCACCGATCAACAAGTCGCAGAGCTTGCCCCCGGAGTTCAGCTCGTTCAGCATCCGATCCGCAAAATTCGGCCAGGGAACAAACTCGAAGTTCATCGTATGCCCGGATTCAGCTTCGAATTCCTTTGATAGCTCGACAAGCGCGTTGGCCGGGTCCCATGCAGCCCAACAAAGCGTCAGATCTTCAGCATTCGCCTTGGTGGAAAGAGTAGTAGCGGCAAGGACTATTGCGCTGGCCGAGGCCAGTTTTGTGTAAGTCATCCATTCCTCCCTTTTTTCGCCGTCAATCGAGGATGTGCGAATCGCGGCATACCTCCAAGGCTATTTGAGGTACGCACATCAAGTCTAGATATTTTTGAGGTTCGTACCTCAAGCGGACGGCGGTTTACGACTAGTGCTCCTATTAACCACTGATTTCATGTAATTTTATTCGATTTCGTCGGTGTGCATGTATTTTCAGCAGTGAGGCATTTAAGGGCCGTACCCGCCAAAATTGACCCAGCTCACAATCACGGCCATCAAGCGGCCAACCGGTTTTTGGCACCCGCTTGTGAAGCTCTGGCGGATTATTCGGTCGATACCTTTGAGGATTGGAGATAGCGTCAAACGGCACGGGTCACTCTGGATCGTGCATGACTCGTATGATCAGGGGCAGACGTATGAACACGCTCTCTATCGTCAGATTGAACCGGTACCCAATCAAAGGCTTGAGTGCCGAGCCGATGCAAACCGTGACACTGCGGGCAGAGGAGGGGATCCCGGGTGATCGCCTGTTCGGATTTGCGCGCTACAACTCAGGATTCGACGCACAGAACCCTCAGCCACTGCCGAAAGATCGCTTTGTTGTTCTGTTGAATGAGGCAGCGCTGGCAGGCGTCGAGACGAGGTTTGATATTGAGAGCCAAGATCTTGAGATCAAAGCGAACGGCAAAACACAAAGCTTCAATATGCGAACACCAGAAGACCGGATGAATGCGGCGAGTTTCTTGTCTTCAGAGATCGACTTGAAAGATCCCGAACTGCCGGTATTCGTCTCGTCTGCTCCTCATCGGTTTACGGATGTGTCCGTCGTCTCACCAAAAATGATGAACGCGATATCCGTTCTTAATCGCGCGTCGGTGAGAGAGTTGGGTGAAAAACTGAACGCAGAGATCCAGCCAGCGCGCTTCCGCGCGAATATCGAGATAGACGGCTTGCCTTCGTTTTCCGAGTTGGACGCAGTTGGATCGGTTCTGAGATTTGGCGATGTTGAGTTGAAGATACTATCGCGAACGAAAAGGTGTGCGGCCACTGAAGTGAACCCGGATACGGCCGAGCGTGACTTGAAGATACCATATCTTATCAGGCAGTTGATGGGGCACATGGACATGGGGGTCTATGTCGAGGTGACCAAAGGCGGAACCCTAAGTGTCGGCCAAGCTGGGGAATTGCTTGCCTGAATGCCGCCCCTTTAGATTAGCAACCCCGGGAAACCTCTGTTCTATATTCCATTGCGAACCGGGTTTACTATTTTCGGTATTCGCTGGTTCGACCGGGGTAGCAATATCTAGGCAGCGACGTTTCCCCGAGAGCCATATTCCAACCATTCTCGGTCTTTGGGATCCAGGTGTGCGTCCATCATCGCGTCGTAGCCTGCCAGTTCTTCCGCCGTCAGTTTCCCATGCCACTTGCCACTCGTTCCGCTGTGGAAAAACTCGGCATCCGACCTGAAGAACCCCTTGCCACCTGAGGGGGCATAGCGTTCTGCTTTGTCCTTCATGTTGTCGAAGGTCGCAGCTTGAACCAATTGATCCATGACCACCTCTGAATGGGTCGTGCCCAAGATGTCAGCCAGCCTGAAGATCGTTCCTCTCGAGTCTCGGGTCATGTCTGCGTAGTGGAAAAGCGATACGTTCGGCCGGTCGGAAACTGCCGCAGCAGCTTTGTAATGCCGAATGATATGTGCCAGTGGCATCGCATCGGTATCGAACCCTTCCGCCCCGCCGTCCAGAAAACGACGGAATGTGATACCTTCTTCATCGTTCTCGGGATACCAGGTGTCAAACCAGGTCATTGGAATGTTTCTGACGTGCTTGCGAAACGAGAAATGCGCATCGAGGGGATGACGAAAAACACAGATGTACTGTGCTTGATCATCCAGAGGTAACCCATCCATAGGTGTGTGGCTTTTCATGCTGCGCCGATGCTGCATGGCTTCGAGCCGCTCTGCGACTTCAGGCATTTCTCGGATTCGGATGTCTACCCAAGGCATCTTCACGGACAACTCCGTTTCAACTTCGGGATCACCAGAAAACAACAGCGATACGATGGTTTGCATCCAGGTCGTGCCGCATTTCGGAGGTGTTACCACGAACACATCGTCGGGGCGGATGCGAACCATATCCCAGCGTCTATTGTCCGTCAGGGGGCCAAGGTAGAGCTTTCGGTTTTTCACGTCTGAAAACTCCTCCGCGCGAATTGGTTCAGGAAAAGTGGAATGAAAGTGAAAGGCGACTGGTTTTCATTGCAGAAAGCCCAAAAAGCCAGTTGCTGCCTTGTTGAGTTAGGCCGGCAACAGAATGACAGCGGAGCAGCGCCAATACGTTATTCCAACGACCGCTCAGGGGTCTGTCCAGAAAGCAGCGCTCAATGCCCGCAAAACGGAACCAAGTCGCCGTTCATCCTTTCCCTTGGACTGCGCCGGTCTTCAGTCCAAGGGGATGACTTACCAGTCTGAATTCGACAAACAGTTGTCCGTGAATTCAGACTGGCGAACACAGCTCACGGCGTCCCGTTGGTGCTATTGGTTCCCGGCGCGGCTCGTGAGTTCCTCCATAACGTTGTCGAGGTTGAAACTGCCGGGTTTTTGCCTTGGCGGAAATTCCTCGAAGCTTTGAAGCCATTGCCCAACGTAGGCGGCGGCTGGCGCTATCGCGAACATATGCTCGAGGAACCAGCGCTGGTATCCCATGGCGTTCTCTTCTTCGGCTCGCTCGAACGGATCGCTGCGGAGGTTTGCCAGCATCGGTGCGCGCAAGACTTCAAACGGTGAGAGCCATACATCAAGCCCATGAGCATTCTGCTTCAGGAATGTTACCTTGTACTGTTCGTATCGCAGGGCGGCGACGCTGCCATCATCGGTCCAATAGATGAACTCACTGCGCGGCCACTCATCCGTTTCACCCGAGAGCGACGGTAGAAGATTGTAGCCGTCCAGATGGGCCTTGTATTGGCGGCCGATGGCTTCAACGCCACCATCGAGCAACCGTTCTTTGATGTCTGGCTCACCGACCGCAGCCAGAATGGTAGGCAACATATCCGTATGCGATACTACGCCATTGACCTTCGATCCCGGCTCGATAACACCCGGCCACTTGATGACCGTTGGGACGCGATAGCCACCTTCCCATTGTGTGTTCTTCTCACCGCGGAAGGGTGTCGTGCCGCCATCCGGCCACGTGAACGTCTCCGCTCCGTTGTCGGTTGAATACATTACGACGGTGTTTTCGGCGATTCCGAGCTCATCAAGTTTATCAAGCAGTACACCGACATGCCCATCATGCTCGACCATGCCGTCGGGATAAACTCCAAGTCCCGTCACTCCCTCGGATTCTTCCTTCAGATGCGTGAAAATGTGCATGCGGGTGGAATTCCACCAAAGGAAGAAAGGCTTGTCCTGTTCAACAGCTCTATCCATGAAATCGAGCGCGCTGGCCGTGACTTCTTCGTCAACGGTTTCCATGCGCTTTTTCGTAAGCGGCCCCGTATCCTCGATCGAGCCATCAGCGGTCGACTTGATCACCCCGCGCGGGCCGAAGTTTTCCCTGAAGGCTTCATCCTTGGGGTAGTCAGGGTTTTCCGGCTCTTCTTCTGCGTTGAGATGGTAAAGGTTTCCGAAAAACTCGTCGAAACCATGGTTTGTGGGTAGGTGCTCGTCACGGTCACCCAAATGGTTTTTGCCGAACTGGCCAGTCATGTAACCGTGGTTTTTGAGCAGCCCGGCGATGGTTGGGTCTTCGACGGGCATGCCCTCGGGCGCGCCTGGAAGGCCGACCTTGGTCAGGCCCGTGCGGATGGGAGATTGTCCTGTGATAAAGGCCGCTCGCCCTGCGGTGCAGGACTGCTCTCCGTACCAATCAGTAAACAACGCGCCTTCTTTGGCTATGCGGTCGATGTTGGGTGTCTGATACCCCATCATGCCATGGTTGTAGGCACTGATATTCCAAAATCCAATGTCATCTCCCCAAATAATCAGGAAGTTCATGGGGGGATCATCTTGTGCGGAAACGGTTGTGGCAGCTGCAGCAAACAAGGCCGCCATTATTGTTGATCTTGTTTTGTATTTCATTTTCGTCCTCCCAAAATTTCTTGTTAATACCGAGTAACCTACCACAAAATCGGCGGTATTGTCGGCGCACTTGGGGTTTTCAGGATTTCGGGCGGAAATGCGCAAGTGATCCAAGACACTCAATCGACTTCGATGGCTTTGCTTTATGAGCCGGCCGGAATTTTTCTCCGCGCTTCAAGGCGTGGTTGATCAAGACGAGTTGCGTCGAACCTCGGAGCCACGCCAATGCGGTTTCTGGAGCACTTCTTCTGCTTTTGGCGCAAAGAAGGGCCTGCTGAACGTTTTTGGGGTGTGTGTTCAGTAAGTCTGCCGGTCGTTCCGGCACATTCGATCCCGTGCGTTGGCGACCGAAAAGCGCCGCGCACCGTTGATCAGCCCGGCCGCCTCGGACGTCGGTGCTGCTGCCGTCTATCCTTTGGCTAACCGCCGGCTTCGGAATATGGGCGTTTGGGTTCCTTGACAGACGCAGTATGGCGACCTGCGTGCCTCCGCCCCCTTGCAGTCGGAACGCCCAAACCTGCTGCGGGATATGATCCGCCGAAACCGATTTCAGCGGATCAAGTGCAGTCGTCAGCTGGTGATTTCTTGCACCTTCATGACCAGTTCGTTCCAGTTTCGCTGGTTCTCGATATCATGCTCGAGCCCTTGTACATCGGCAATTCGAAAGCGCTTGACCGCCGGCGTCTTGCTTGTCGCCTGGTACAGCCAATAGGCCTCGGCTCTCAACGCTTCGGAAATAGGTTTGTCGATGGATTCGTAGACCATCTGCTTGCACGCGTTGATGGATTCGGCGGGGAATTGGGCAATGCGCCTGGCCAGAGCATCGACATAGGGACCGATCTCGTCGGGATCCAGCGCCTTGTTGATGGTGCCCATGCGCTCGGCATCGTCGGCATCGTAATCCTGTGCGCTCAGGATTATTTCCAATGCCCGGCCAAGTCCGGTTTGGCGCGCCATGCGAGAAGCTCCGCCGCCGCAGGGCAGGATGCCCATGCCAACTTCCATCTGCATGAACTTGAACTTCCCGCGTGCCGCAAAACGCATGTCCAGCGCGAGTGCGAGTTCGTGTCCGCCGCCACGGGCGAAGCCTTCAAGCTTTGCGATTGTTGCCTGCGGGACCTTGCTCAGCCGTTCGCAAACGGACTGCAGGTCCAGCAGCTGGGCGTCTTCACGCGAGACGGCTTCGGTCGAAAGATCCTTGAGCAACTCGGTATCGTAGTGACAGACCCAGATTTCGGGGTTCGCAGACTGGAAGATCACCACTTTGGTTTGCCGGTCCCGCTCCAGCCGCATCGCAAGGCTGTTGAGGTCGGCCAGCATCTCTTGGCCCTGAACATTGACCGCTCCGAAGCTGAACGTCACGGTGGCGATTGCATTCTCGACCGCGACGTCGAAGGTCTGGAAGTTTTCGTATTTCATTGGACAGTCCTCTCCTGTCCTCGTCATCAAAGATGCGAGGGTTCGCGTGAATTGGCAGGGCGCGGGAGTGCGCCCGGCTTAGCCGTATTGGCGGGTAGTGTCTTGAATGGCCTTCATGACGTCGGCTGCGTGTTCGGACTTCAGCGCCGCGGGGTGCGGGTCTGCAAATGTACCGCCGTCATTGTCGAAATAGGCGCCCGACGCCTGCGCGAACCGATCGCTCAGCGTGGCGTCGATCAGGATGTCGGCGCCGATGTTGAGGTCGTTGCCGGCGACTCCGAAGCCGTCCTTGACCATTTTGGACGCCAGCAATGAACCCGGATTGACCGCGATCAACGCCGGTCCATCGGGCAGGGCGCGGGCCTGTTCGCGCGTCCATATCGTGATTGCCAACTTGCTTTGCGCATAGGCGCCCATATCGGCCAACCGCGTTTTGCCGGTCAAAGCATCCACATCCACAGGGGCCTGGGCGGCCGAGGACAGGTTCACGACGCGGCCAGTCTTGGGAATGATCGGAAGCAGAAGTTCGGTCAGCAGATAAGGCGCGAGCGTGTTGACGACGAAGCGGATATCGAGACCATTTTCGAGAGTGGTCTGCGGAGCCTTCAGGACGCCGGCGTTGTTGATCAGCACATCCAGCCGGTCGTGATTGGACCGGATGGCCTCCGCCAACGACCTCACGGCTGATAGGTCGGACAGATCGGCGCTGTAGGTTTCCGGCTGCCCTCCAACCTCCAGGGCGGCTGCCTCCAACTTTGTAGTGTTCCGCCCGTGCAACAGAACACGGTGACCGTCAGCCGCCAGCTTCTTGGCGGTGAGCAGTCCGATACCGTCGGTAGCGCCTGTGATCAGAATGGTTTTGGTCATGTGATCAGTTCCTTATGAAAATTCCGGCAGGATCGTATCTGCCAGGCGTTTGAGTGTCGGTTCGATGGCAGCCTCGTTGAAACGCAGGTTCAGGGCGACGTGATTCATCCCCAGGTCACGGATTTCAGCCAAGTAGCGGCGCAGGAAATTCGAACCTGACTGGAACCCCAGATGTATGGGACGTGCGGGGGCATTTGGGTCTTCCAGCAAGTCGACATAGAGCGATTGCATCACCGGTTTGTCCGGTTGCCCCAGTGCTTTCAGATGGTTCCGGTAATCGGCCAACACGCGCCCTTGCGATGCCGCATCGCGCGGATAGGTCATCCACCCATCGCCGTTTTCAGCCACCCAATCCGGGGATTGCCGACTGCCGCCCGTGATCAACAAAGGCAGGCGCGTTCCCGAGGGTTTCGGCAGGAGGTCAATGTCGCCGGGCAGATGTCCCTGCAGGCTTTCATGCTTGGGATAGGGTGTTGCCGTTGCACGGATATAGTCGACACTGTCGCGGAACCGCTCACCGCGATCGGGGAAGGATTGACGCATTGCCGGATATTCTTCCGGTCGATCGCCGGACGCCACACCCAAAAGCAGACGGCCATCGGACAATACGTCCGCCGACGCGGCTGCCTTTGCCACATGGGCCGGATGGCGCAGGGGCAAAACGATGCTGGCGGTCCCCAGGGCAATGCGATCCGTCGCGGGCGCCAGTGCACCCAGATAGACGAACGGGTCAAAGATCTGGCCGGGGTCCCCGAAACTTGGAACATTGAACGGCACGTCGCGCAGCCACAGCGCGGCAAAGCCCAGAGCCTCGGCCAATTGCGCGGCTTTTATGTGGCCCTTCATCGTGGGCTCGGATCCCACCGGGTAGGCCTCGAGCGGCAATACCAGCCCTAGCGTCAGCTGATCTGGCCGAAAAACCTGACCGTAGGCCTTGTTGATCGGGGCAAAGGACAGGTTTTGTTTTTTGTCCAACATGATGGTTCCTTGCTCAGTACCGCACCAAAGTGCGGGTCTCGATGCTCTTCCGGATGGTGTTGACGGTCGGGTCCTCGACCATATCGAGCGCGCTGTGCGCGACGGAAGGCAACCCCTGATTGTCGTAGATGTTGAAAACAGCGATTTCATCCAGGCTCATTCGAGACAGATAGACCCAGTCATGGCTTGCATTCCCGACAAGCCCCATGATCTGCCCTTTGCGGTCAGGATAGATCAGGTCAAGCAGGATCCAGTCTTTGGGGTCGACGGACGAAGGGCGGACGAACCCCAGCGGCGCGCTGTTGATCGGGTGATCGACCGGCCGCCAGAGATTGACAAAGGCATAGTGCCCTTTGCTCCACTCGGCCGCCCGCTCGGCGCCAAGCAAATCCTCCAGCCGTTGCCGAGCACCGTCCGCGCTGTAATCGCTGTGGACATTGCGCGCGGGCTTGCGCGTCGCCTTTGGGTCGTCCACGCGCAAGGTATGGTCAAAGATCACGACCTCGCGAACGCCGATCTTTGCGGTCAGCAGTTGAGCCAGCTCGTGTTCGTAGGTCCGTTTCCACTGATCCCCGGAAAAATCGCGGATGGCACTGGGCGCATTCAGAAACTCGACGCCGTCGGGGTCAAAGCGCAGGGGCCGCCCGGATGTCCGCATATCAGTCAGGTTCACCTGTGTCGGCAATAGTTCGGGCGAAATCAGGTTGCCGACAATGCCGCCGGCGTCCAGTTGGAACGCCTGCCGTTCAGGTTTGTGAACGTGATAGTTTACGATACCGGTTCGTTGCATCTGTACCCTCACTGAATTGCGGATGACGCAGCCCCTGGCTTTATCGACGTTGGCTCAGAACCAGTTCACGGTTTCGGCCATCGGGCGGCGGGTCTTGGGGAATTGCGGATCACTGGCGCGATACCCAAAGGCAAACATCACCGCGGGTTTCCATTTCGAGGTATCTACCCCGAAATGATCGGCCAGAGTCTGGGTGGTGAGTTCCATGTCAAACCCTTCGATGGGGCAGGAATCGATACCCATCAAAGCAGCGGTCGTCATCATGTTGGCCAGAACGATATAGGCCTGTTTGCCGGACCAGTCGGTGATCTCGCGTTCAGTGGTGATGCGATGGTCGGTTGACTGGAACTTTCCATAAGCACCGTTGAACAATTCGATGACGTCCTCGGGCAGTTGTTTGACCTTGCGATAGTGGTCCTGCAGATAATCAGACCCAGCGGTCATGGTTGCCGCAGTGCTGGCCAGAATGATGCCAAAATGGCTGGCTGTCCCCAGCTGGCCGGAGCTGCCGTTCATCATGCCATTGGCGCCCCAGGAAAACTCGCGCAAAAGCTCGCGTTTTTCGGGCGATTGGATGACAAGAATTTTGAACGGCTCGTGCCCGAAAGAGGTGGGCGACAGGCGGCCAGCTTCAAGAATGGTTTCGAAATCGGCGTCGCTGATCTTTCGGTCAGGATCAAAGACCTTTGTCGCGTGCCGGAAATTGAAGGCTTCGAGGATCTGTGACTGAACGTTCGGGCGAACGGACATTGGTGGCTCCATTTGGTTTGTCTTCCGTGGAGCCAGAAATATCACTTGCAGAATCCGATGAAACAGCGGATATCAGGTTTCAGTTTTCGGTTTTTGCGTATAATAGGCTAATGGACACACAAGCGCTTCGTCTTTTTGTGCTTGCAGCGGACAAGCTGAACATATCAGCCGCCGGGCGCGAACTGGGGTTGGTGCCTGCAGTCTCAAGCGCCCGACTTGCCAAGCTGGAGCATCAGCTGGGTGTCGAGTTGCTTCACCGCTCGACCCGGAAAGTATCGTTGTCTCTGGAGGGCGCTGAGTTTCTACCTTATGCGCGCGAGATTCTGGCGCAGGAGACTGCGGCCTTGGCCGCTTTGGGGCAGGGGTCGGCCCAAGCCACCGGCACACTCCGGTTTACTGCGCCCAGCACATTTGCCCAGCTCTACATTGCTCCAATCCTTGCAAAGTTCCAGGAACAGCATCCGGGTGTGACCCTGGACCTGCGTCTGTCGGATGCGCAGTTTGATCTGATCGAAGGCAGCTATGATCTTGCTTTGCGGAACGCACCGCTGATCGATACCAGCCTCAAGGGGCGCAAGCTGGCGGATGACAAACGCATCCTCTGCGCGGCACCGAATTACCTGTCGGCCCACGGAGAGCCCGAGACGCCGGATGATCTGGTGCATCATCGGCTGATCGCATTTCGCCACACCCGGGCCCGGGCGCTGAAATCTGCCCGGGGAGCCGTCGCAAGCTTCGATCCCGGAGCCACGAAATGTCCATTGATCATGGATGACGGGCTCAGCCAGAAGCTGGCCACCGTGGCAGGGGCGGGGATCTCGATGAACTCACTGTGGAGCGTTCAGGAGGAGCTTGCCTCGGGCAAGTTGCGTCATGTCCTTCCCGAATATGAGGCGGCGGAAGACAACGTGCTGTGGCTGATCTATCCCAAGTCGAACGTATTGTCGCCAAAGGTGCGGGTCTTCATGGATTTTCTGATCACCGAGATCGGCGTAAAGCCTCCGTGGGAAAGATCATTGGACTGACTGATTGCGTTCAGTTGCTTCGGGCTGGCGCAGCAAAGGCCCGATTAGCCGTTCTGAAAGTAGAACGACAGCTTCCGGCTGACCCCGCCCGGAGGTTTCGGGAAGGGCGATGCGCGGCGGACCTGTTCCTTGGCGGCCCTGTCGACCTCGGTCGAGCCGGAACTGTCGATGATATCGACCCAGGCCAGTGTTCCGTCCGGATTGATTTCAAAGAAGACTTTCGCAAAGCCGCGAACCGAGACATAGACCGGCGGAGTTCTGTTGAGGTGGACAAGAACCTGCCCGGCGTAATTGGTGACATTCGAGTTGCCCGGGCCTCGACCGCCGGACTGATTGGAGTTGCTCCCTCGGGTAAAGGCATCGACCCCCTGTCGGCGATAGGTCGTCAGCGGTGAGTCGATCTGCTTGTTGGGAAATCGCAGGTTGTCAAAACTGTCCAGCCGGCTGGCCCTTTGGTCGGGTACAGGGGCCGGAGCAGGGGTCCGGTCCGGAAGGCGCGGGCGGATCGATGTTGCAACCGCCAGATCCGAGACGCCGTCTTCGGTGTCGCTTTCGACCGGTTGCTGCTCCTCCGCCGGCACTGAGGGGTCCGGGATCGGCGAGGGGGCTGGCAGGGCAGCTAGTTGCTCTGGTTCCGAAACCGGGGCCTCTATGGGTTCGACCGGTGCTTCGGGCGCCGCTGCGGACTGCCTTTCGGCTTGGACGGGCGGTGTTTCGTCGACCTCATCGGCGGCCTGCCGATCACCTTCGGCCGAGTCCGCCGGCTCAACGATTTCCGGAACGGGCTGATCAGGCTGCACCGGGTTGGTTTGTCCGATATCAGGCGAGTTGACCTTTTCCGGGTCCGACGAGGCGACCAGTGTTTCGCTGACGGGTATTTCGGCCCGGTCCGGCTCTGTCGGTTGTTCGACATCGGGCTCGGGCTCTTCTGCGGGGGTTGGCGGCTCGGGCGGGGTCGCGGTTTCCGCCAGATCTTCGAACGCGTTGCCCAAGGCAATCGTGTCCGGTTGCGGTCCGGCCGTCGCAGGTTCCGCAGGGTCCCGCGCGGCTGGCAGCAGCAGGAAAAGGTGGAGCAGCACCGAAAGCACAACGGCCAGCGCCGCGACAAACAGCGATTCCCGGATCATTCGAGCGCCCGTTCGGTCACTGCAAAGACTGCTGTGGCGCCGAGACGGCGCAAGGCGCCGGTGACTTCGATCAGGCGTGCCCCGGAAACGTTCCGGTCAGGCACGATCCGCACGGGTTCTTCCCCGCGACCGGTCATGTAGGTCTGCGGATCCGTCGGTGTTCCGCGAAAGCTGAGCGTCCCGTCAGCGTGGAGAACCAGTGCGTCGGGTGGTTCGCGGCCGTCCAGATCGGATGTGTTGACCAGTTCCAAGTCCGGGTCCAACGGTTGAGCTACGGTTCCGGCGATCAAAAAGAAGATCAGCATCAGAAAGACCACGTTGATCAACGGAATGGTCGAGTCGCGCTTGCGGCTTGGGCGGTCGTGGCGGATCATGGCGTCACTCCAGAACCGTTACCGACAGACCGTCGAGGCCGCGCAGTTTCACCAGAAAGTCAACAAGCCGTTGGGCGGTGACGTCGCCGTCAAGACTGACCAGCACCTGCCCGGGCTGCAGTGCCTGTGCCAATTCATCCAGCGAGAGCGGTGCTCCGTTCAGCACCACGCGGTTCGCCCCCAATTGCACAAAAGCGCGATCCGACGGGGCGCTGGACTCTGATGGGCCCGCGGCTGCGCTGCTGAGTTGAATTTCTCCGAATGTCGAAAAGGTCGACGTCAGCATGAAGAACAGCAAAAGCAGAAAAATCACGTCGATGAGCGGTGTCATCGACATGGCGCGCCGAACAAATGGGGCCGCGTTACGCATGTCCCGGCGCGGCGACAAACGCGGTGCTTGTCGCTGCTGTAGGCAGCGCCTGGGTCGGTACGAGGATCGTGCGCAAGGCCTTGTCCGCGAATACCCGCTCGCGCGCGGTGCGGCTTTCGAACCAGGACAGGACCATGGATGTGGGCATCGCAACCGCCAGACCCACCGCCGTCGTCACCAGCGCAACCCAGATCCCACCTGCCAGCAGCGACGGATCCACACCGGCCCCGGCCGTCTGCAGGCTTTGGAAGGCTTCGATCATGCCCAGAACCGTGCCGAACAACCCCAGCAAGGGGGCCAACTGCGCGACTGTATCCAAAAGCCGGAACCCACGCTCGAGCCCGGCCAACGCTAAGCCGGCTTCGGCGTCCAGCCGTTCGTCCAGCCCAGCAGTATCCGGGGCGTTCATTGCCGCACCCACGATCGGGGCAAGGTAACTGCTGCTGGCGGCCAGACGCTCGCGCGCAGTGTCGTGGTCTCCGGCATCCCAGGCCGCCAATGCCTGGGACAGCACCCGATGGCGGCCGACGCCACAGGCCGCAAACTGCCAGAGCTTGTAGATCGAAACCGCCACGGTCAGGATCGACATCACAAGAAGGATCGCCACTACTGGCCCGCCCAGTGCAAGGATCTGGCCAAGCGCGTTGAAGATGTTCATCCCAAAAGCTCCATTTCCAAGCGGCTGGTCACCGAAAGGGTCGAATTGCAAAGATCACTCTCGGAACCGCCGGTTACGCAGGAACTGGCTCCGTTTATCAGAACGCGCCCCACCGTTGCGCATGGTCTGTCAGGCAAGTCGAACTGGCGTACACGCGGGCGGTCCTGCGGCAAATCCCTAAAATCGAACAATGACAGTTTGATCACCGAACCCTGCGTATCGAAGATCACGGTTTCGAAAACGGCTTTGTCGATCGCCCGTCCGGTTTCGTTGGTGATCAGGAATGACAGCCGACAGGCCTGCCCCACATCCTGCGCCGCGTTGAGTTCCAGCGACAACCTGGCGCCATCGGCGTCAGACGATTGCGCACCGGCCGCAAAGGGGAGGGCTGACCATGCGATAAGGGCGGGTAAAAGGTGACGCAGTTTCAATGATAGAACCTCATTCTGAACATGTGGTACCTGCAGCCCGCCAAGCAGTGCTGGCGCCGTGCCTGTAATAACTTAGACCGGCAGTACGGGGAAGGGTTGGTGGGGGCTTTGTGATCGTTCGTCAGGCGAAACCTAGCCAATACTTTTGCAGGTCCGCGAGGGTCGCTCAGGTTTCGACAAGGTATCTGTCCGACAGAGGCAGGCTGGCTGCCCCCAGGGCGCGGGCATCCGGACCAACTGACCCGGCCAGAACCGACGGCTGCTCGAGCCCGGTAAAGTTCAGCCGGGAGAGATGCGTCTCGACGCGTTCGATCAAGCGCGCGGTAACGCTCTCGGGCAACCAGCCATCGATTTTCACCGTTTCAAAGTCGATCAGGCTGCAGGAAGACAGGATCGCATAGGCCAGACCTTTCGCGGCCTCGTCCATCCATGCTTCGAGAAGCGTGTCCGGCATGTCCCAATGGTCCGGGGTCTCCCACATGTGGAAGGGATCCAGCCCTGCGGCGACAAGCTTCTGCTCAAGCACGCACAGGCTGGCGACATCGATCAGGGGTTTGACTGCGCCCGAGCCGACGGGAACCGGCAACGGACCCAAGGCGCCTGCATTCCCGCGCCCGGAAAAAATGACGCCGTTGAGGACGACACCCCCGCCAATGAAGTAGCCCATGTAGAAATACAGAAAGTTCCGCGGTCTTTCGGACGGCCCGAAGACCAACTCTGCCCCGCAAGCCGCGGTGGCGTCATTCTGCAAATAGACCGGGATATTTCGCGCTAGGGAAAGGCTGGCCTGCAGATCGGCCGAGCGCCATGGATCCATCTTTTCTTGTGGGACATTCAGGGTCTGCGCCCAGTCCCAGAGATAGAAGGGCATCGCAATGCCCAACCCGGCCACCCGGTCACGCGACGCTGTCGGCATCTGGTGTATCATCCGGTCCAATGTGCCGGTGGCGAAATCCAATGTCGCACCGGGGGTGGGATAGTCGTAGGTCTCCCGCGCGCGATCCCGTACTTTGCCGAGGAAATCGGTCAATACCAGCTCGGTGCTGCGGCGGCCGACCTTCAGCCCTAGGAAATAGGCCCCATCCGGATTCAGGCGCATTGGCACCGAGGGTTGCCCAACCTTGCCACGTTGTGGCTCGCCCCGCAGCAGCAACCCATCGCTTTCCAGTTGGCGCATGATCACCGAGACAGTCTGCGCCGACAATCCGGTCATGCGGGCCAGCTCCGATTTGGCGAGCGCCTGGTGCCGGCGGACCAGTGACAGCACCAGTCGTTCGTTGTGGGCGCGCATGCCACTTTGGTTCGTCCCGCGCACGGTCGAAACGCGCTCGGGCGGATTGCTCTGCGCTGATTGTTCCTCGGGCACGGGCCGCTCCTCCTACGATCAAGAATGTGGATGCGCCTACCCAGTGTCAATAATAAATAAGAGTGATTTATTTATTGACAGAACCCGAGAATCACCGGATGGTTTTACACATGGGAGCCGGCAGAATTCCGTCCGGACTCCTTAGATGCCCATCGGGTATCGGAGATATTGGGAGGAAAAGCCTTGAAGATTTCAGCATTTGCTGGCGCGACCGCGCTGGCCTTTACAGCCATGGCAGGCGCTGCCGCCGCGCAGGACACGGTCTGCCTGATCACCAAAACCGACACCAACCCCTTCTTCGTGAAGATGAAAGAGGGTGCCACAGCCAAGGCCGAAGAGCTGGGCATGACGCTCAAGGCGTTCGCCGGCAAGATCGACGGCGACCATGAAACTCAGGTGCAGGCGATCGAGACCTGCATTCTGGACGGCGCCAAGGGTATCCTGTTGACCGCATCCGATACATCGTCGATCGTTCCGGCCGTTCAGCAGGCACGCGACGCGGGTGTGCTGGTCATCGCGCTGGATACACCGCTCGAACCGATCGACTCGGCGGATGCGACTTTTGCAACCGACAACTTTCTGGCGGGCGAGCTGATCGGCAAATGGGCCGCAGCCACGCTGGGAGACGAAGCCCAGAACGCGAAGATCGCGATGTTGGATCTCGCAGTCAGCCAGCCCTCGGTCGGGGTGCTGCGCGACCAGGGATTCCTGCAGGGCTTCGGCATTGACTTGGGCGACCCGAACAAATGGGGCGACGAGACCGACCCGCGCATCGTAGGCCATGACGTCACCGCCGGGAACGAAGAGGGTGGCCGCAAGGCCATGGAGAACCTTCTGGCCAAGGATCCGATGGTCAACGTGGTCTATACGATCAACGAACCGGCTGCCGCCGGTGCGTATGAGGCGCTCAAGGCCATCGGCCGCGAAAACGATGTGCTGATCGTTTCGGTCGACGGCGGCTGCCCCGGTGTGCAGAACGTGGCCGACGGTGTGATTGGCGCAACCTCGCAGCAATACCCGCTGCTGATGGCGTCGCTTGGCGTCGAGGCGGTCAAGAAATGGGCCGACGAGGGCGTGAAGCCCGAGAACACGCCCGGCAAGGACTTCTATGACACCGGTGTTGCGCTGGTGACGGACAAGCCGGCCGAAGGCGTTGAGTCGATCTCGGTCAAAGAGGGCATGGACCTCTGCTGGGGTTGATCTGATCCCTTCAAGGGGCCGCAGCGCGCGGCCCCTGAATTGAACCACGACCTCACCCGAAATTTTGCTAGAGTCGCCCCAAGACGGGAGCTTGACGCATGGGGGAACCTCACTGATGTCCGACACATCTAGACAGTCCGACGACTTCGAAGCCGCGGCCAAAGGCAGCCCGGAACAAGTTGCCGAATTCGAAGATCACCACCGCGGGTTCATGGGGACGGTCCAACACTTTCTGCATGTGAACCCTTCGCTGGTGCCGCTGATCGTTTTGGTCGCGGCGATCCTGATTTTCGGCGCCTTGCTGGGCGCCAAGTTCTTTTCGCCATTCGCACTGACCCTGATCCTGCAGCAGGTACAGATCGTCGGCATCGTGGCCGCCGCCCAGAGTCTTGTGATCCTGACCGCCGGGATCGACCTGAGCGTGGGCGCGATCATGGTCATGTCCTCGGTGGTGATGGGCCAGTTCACCTTCCGCTATGGGCTTCCGCCCACGGTGGCGATCCTGTGCGGTCTGGCCATCGGGACCGCCATCGGCGCGGTGAATGGGTTCCTGGTCAGCCGGGTCAAGCTGCCGCCCTTCATCGTGACGCTGGGCATGTGGCAGATCGTTCTGGCAGCCAACTTCCTGTATTCACAGAATGAAACCATCCGGTCGCAGGAAATCGAGGCCAACGCCCCGATCCTTCAGCTGTTCGGCGCCAAGTTCAATGTCGGCGGGGCTGTGTTCACGGTCGGGGTGATCTTCATGCTGGTGCTGATCCTGGTGCTGGCCTATGCGCTGCGGCATACCGCGTGGGGGCGCCATGTCTATGCCGTGGGCGACGACCCCGAGGCCGCCGAGCTGTCGGGCGTCAACGTGCATCGCACGCTGATGTCGGTCTACATGCTGTCGGGGCTGATCTGCGCCTTTGCCGGCTGGGCGCTGATCGGGCGCATCGGCTCGGTCTCGCCCACCTCGGGGCAGTTGGCCAACATCGAAAGCATCACCGCCGTCGTGATCGGAGGCATTTCTTTGTTCGGGGGGCGCGGGTCGATCCTGGGCTCGTTGTTCGGGGCGCTGATCGTCGGCGTGTTTACCCTGGGCCTGCGGTTGTTGGGCGCGGATGCGCAGTGGACCTTCCTTCTTATCGGTATGCTGATCATCGCCGCCGTGGCCGTGGACCAGTGGATCAGAAAGGTAGCAGCGTGATGGAACCCATTCTCAAAGGGCGCGATTTGGTCAAACGCTATGGCAAGGTCACGGCGCTGGATCACTGCGATTTCGACCTTATGCCGGGCGAAATCTTGGCCGTGATCGGCGACAACGGCGCGGGTAAATCGACCTTGATCAAGGCGGTTTCCGGTGCCGTCGCCCCGGATGAGGGCGAGATCTGGCTGGAAGGGCGCAAGGTCGATTTCCACTCGCCCATCGACGCGCGCGAAGCCGGGATCGAAACGGTCTATCAGACGTTGGCCATGTCGCCCGCCCTGTCGATCACCGACAACATGTTCATGGGGCGCGAGATCCGGCGCAAGGGGCCTTTGGGCTCAGTATTCCGGATGCTCGACCGCCCTGCGATGGAGAAGTTCGCCCGCGACAAGCTGAACGAACTGGGGCTGATGACGATCCAGAACATCAACCAGGCGGTCGAGACCCTGTCCGGGGGACAACGTCAGGGCGTGGCCGTGGCCCGTGCGGCGGCGTTCGGGTCCAAAGTCATCATCCTTGATGAACCCACCGCGGCGCTTGGCGTTAAGGAAAGCCGGCGGGTTCTGGAACTGATCCAGGACGTGAAATCCCGTGGCATTCCGATCATTCTGATCAGCCACAACATGCCCCATGTGTTCGAAGTGGCCGACCGCATCCATGTGCATCGACTTGGCAAGCGGCTTTGCGTGATCGACCCCAAAGACTACACCATGTCCGATGCCGTGGCCTTCATGACGGGCGCCAAAGAACCGCCGGAACAGGATCGCGCGGCATGACGACCGAAGGGTCATCGCCGCAGGCGCTGGCCGAGCGGATCGCCGAAGCCGTGGCCGGGCTGGCGGGCGGTGAAACCCGCCAGCTTGTCGCCGTGGCCGGGCCGCCGGGCGCGGGGAAATCCACGGTGGCCGCGCTTGCACAACAGGCGCTGCAGGTGCGCGGCATTCCGACCGGTCTGCTGTCGATGGATGGTTTCCACTATGACAACCAGATCCTGACGGCACGCGATCTGCTTCCGCGCAAGGGCGCGCCCGAGACATTCGACCTGCCGGGCTTTCACGCCTTGTTGCGCCGTCTTCAGGCCGAAGACGAGGTCGCCGTGCCCGAGTTCGACCGCGTGCTCGACAAGTCCATCGCAGCCTGTTCGTTCGTGACCCGCGACCAGCGGGTGGTGATCGTCGAGGGAAACTATCTGCTGCTGGGCGAACCGGGATGGGACGATCTGCGCGACCACTGGGCGCTGACCGTGTTTCTGGACGTGCCCCTGCCGACGCTCGAGGCGCGCTTGCTGGACCGTTGGATCGGGCTGGGCCTGTCTCGCGATGAAGCCGAGCGCCGAGCCTTCGCCAATGACATTCCCAACGCCCGGCGCGTGGTGCAGAACTCGGGCGCAGCCGATCTGGTGCTGCGTTAGCCCAGCGCCTTGTACATGTAGGTGGTGGGTTCGAACACAGGTTCGAACGGGTTGCGACAATAGCCGGGAATCTCTCCGGCGGTTTCGAATCCCAGGCTTTGGTACAGGATGCGCGACGGGTCGGTGCTGCGCGTGTCCAGCACCAACAGGGTTCGGCCCAGTTCGGTGGCGCGCTCCTGCAGGGCGCCCATCAAGGCGCGGCCCAGTCCGCGCCGCCGTGCGTCGGGATGCACCAGCAGCTTGGCCACATCGGCGCGGTGCGGCTGGTTGGGCATCGCAGCCGGAATCAGCTGAACCGTCCCTTGGATGCGTCCGTCGCCATAGGCCACGAAAAGATCCACGTCTCCGGCTGACAGCCCGGGGCGCACGCGCTCCTGCCAATAGGCGCGCGCGGCGTCACGGGAAAACGGCAGAATGAACCCGATGCTGGCGCCGGTATGCACGCAGCAATGCAGGATTTCCGCCAGGTCCTCCACCGCTTGGTCAAAAGTCGTTTCGGTCAGGCGTGTAATCATATCAGCACCAGAATGTAGCGGGCGCCGCGGGACGCCTCGGTTTCAAAGCGGGTTGCGCCTGACAGATGATAGCGCAGGCAATCACCCCCGTTCAGCACATGGGACGTGCCATCAACGGTCAGGGTCAGCGCGCCATCCAGCACGATCAAGTGATGTTCCTGCCCGGGACGTGGTGGTGCGTCATAGGTAATCGTGGTGCCGGGCGGGAGGTGACATTCCAGAACCTCGCCCGTCAGCCCCGCCGAGGGGGGCGAAACCGACCGCCGTGTGAACCCGGTTTCGGGGTCGCGCCATTCGATCTGCCGTTCGTAAGGAACCTTGGGGTCGAAGCTGTCCTCGACCATCATCAACAGGCGCGACATAGGCAGCCCGTAGGCTGCGCACAAGCGGCCAAGATTCTCGGCCGTCGGGCTGACTTCGGCCTTCTCCATGCGCGACAGGGTGGCCCGACTGACACCGCTGGCCTGCGCGAGTTGTTCAAGTGACCAGTCCCGACTGCGGCGCAGGTCGCTCAGGTGGCGCGCGAGGCGGCTGGACAGGTTGTCTAGCATTTCTCATATCCGAGAATCAGTTTCGATAATGAGAAAATTAGCAGAAATAGATAAAATAAAAAGGGGCGCCTGTTCCGCGCCCCTTCAACTGCTCGATATGATGGCGGCTTACTTCCAGCCAACCTCGTTGAAGATCTTCTGGGCCTCGGGGATGTTCTTGGCGACTTCAGACAGGTTCACTTCATCAGCCTTGAATTCACCCAGAGCGGCCACGTTCTCGGCCAGCTCAACACCTTGGACGGCCGGGAATTCATCGTTGCCGTTCGAGAAGTAGACCTGTGCCTGATCGCTGGCGAGGTATTCCAGGAACTTGACCGCATTGTCCTTGTTCGGGGCATGGGCCGCGACGCCCGCACCCGACAGGTTCATGTGTGCGCCTTCGGCATCCTGCGCGGGGAATTTAATACCGATCATGTCGACGCTGTCAGACAGGCCCTTGACGTCTTTGCGCAGGGCACGTGCAAAGTAGTACGAGTTCGACACGGCGATTTCGCATTCACCGGACACGACTCCACGCAGCTGATCGGTGTCGCCGCCCTGAGGTTCACGCGCCATGTTGGCCACGACGCCCTCGGCCCATTCTTTGGCCTTTTCTGCGCCGTGATGGGTGATGATCGAGGCCAGCAGGGTCTGGTTGTAGGTGTTGCTGGACGACCGGATGCAAACCAGCCCTTTGTATTCAGGGTCGGCCAGATCCAGGTAGGTGGCCGGAGGGTTGGTCACGTCATTCTTGTCATAGAAGATGATGCGCGCGCGCTGCGAGAAGCCGAACCACTGGTTGTCTTCGTCCTGCAGGTTGGCGGGGATGCGCTCTTCCAGAACTTCGCTGTCGACCGCCTGCAGCAGGCCCGCGTTCTTGGCCCGCGCCAGGCGCGAGGTGTCAACGGTCAGCAGGATGTCGGCGGGCGAGTTCGCGCCTTCGGCTTCCATCCGCGCGATCAGCTCGTCGGCCTTGCCTTCGATGCGGTTGATCTTGATGCCGGTGGCCTCTTCGAAATCGGTGTAGAGACGCTCGTCGGTGTCGTAGTGGCGCGAGGAGTACAGGTTCAGCTCGCCATCGGCGGCGGCCGATCCGGCGATCAGGGCCGACAGGGCGGCGGCGATAAAGCTCGTGGTTTTCATCTGTGGATGTCCCGGTTGTCGAATCTCATGAGCGGGGTATTTCCCGACTGATTTGCTCAATTAAACGATTTCGGGCGGGATGCAAGAAAATCCGACAAAATTACTTGGTCTAATTTGCCGCAGCGTGTTTGGGTGCGCCGGCCAGGGTTGGCTAGCGCGGGCGTTGAATTGTCTCGACCGACAAAATGGTCGGCAGATGCCTGGCGATCTCGGTCCAGGTTTCGCCTTCGTCGGCGCTTGCAAACACCGAGCCGCTGTTGGTTCCGAAATAAACACCCGCAGGGTTGCAACAATCTCCTGCCATCGCCTGGCGCAGAACCGTGAAAAAGCAGCTGGTCTGCGGCAGCCCTTCGCGACAAGCGGTCCAGCTTTGGCCACCATCGGTCGATTTCCAGACCGCCGCCGCTGCATTCGGCGGATACCGTCCGATGCTGTCTCCATTCAGGGGAATGGTCCAGATCGTATTGGGATCGTGGGGATGGACGTGGATTGGGAATCCAAAGGTCGACGGCAACCCGCCCGAAATATCGTCCCAGCTGCGCCCGCCATCGGACGAACGCCAGACACCATGATGGTTCTGTTGATACAGCAGCTCTTTGGTGTCGGGCGCCCGGACCATGTTGTGCACGCAATGACCGATTTGACCGTCCCGCGGCGCTGCCGGATGGTCGTGCTGCCCGCAACTCTCGGCGTTCGACAGCCGGTTGCGCCGCTCCCACGTAGTGCCGCCGTCTTCCGAGGCGAATACTCCGGCCGCCGATATGCCCACCCAAAGCTTTTCCGCATCGTCTGGATCGGAAACGATCGTGTGCAGCACCAAGCCTGCGGCCCCCGGTGACCATTCTTCGGCCGAGGGGTGATCGGTCAGGCCATTGACCGTTTCCCAGGTCTGCCCAGCATCCGAACTGACCAACAGCCGCGCCGGTTTTGTTCCCGCGTACAATGCGCCGCCTGAACAATGCAGCGACCAGATCTGCGAGAACTCGTCGCCGAACGGTGCTGCTTCACCGGTCCAACCGATCAACTCGGCAAAGTCGGGATCGTTTGCGGCCCACTCGTCCTGCTGCCCCTGTGTGAGCTTGGTGACCTCCCAGCTCTGGCCCCCATCCTCGGAGCGCCAGACGCCGGCTCCGTGCCAGTCGCCGCCGCCGCCGGCCCAGAGTGTCCCGGTTTCGTCATCTCCGACGACGTGGTTGATGGGCCAGCCGCCGCAATGCGGACCCGTAACGCGCCAAGATGCGCGATCCGAGTCTCCGATGATCACGAAGGCACCCTTGGTGGTGCCCACCAGTATGTCGATGCAAGAGTGTTTCATTCGTTTCGCGCTCCCGGCTGTTTTGGACAGCCTAACACGAACGGTCCGTCTCAGCGCGCGGCACAAAAAAACCGCGCCCGGAGGCGCGGTTCTTTGAAACAGCGATTTGCCGCTCTCAGCCCTGACGAGCTTTGAACTTGCGCTGCGTCTTGTTGATCACATAGACGCGGCCTTTGCGACGCACAACCCGGCAGTCGCGGTGCCGGTTCTTGAGCGAGCGGAGCGAGTTCTTGACCTTCATGGTCTCTCTCCAATTCTGCGGCGCCTTCATCAAGGACGTGGCCAGCGCCTGGGTTAGCGGGTGCCCCGGGTCAGACCCGAAACAGTGAAAAGATGGTGGGCGGTACAAGGATCGAACTTGTGACCCCTTCGATGTCAACGAAGTGCTCTACCGCTGAGCTAACCGCCCACTTTCCCTTTGCGTATCCTGCCCCATAACGAAACGGGGCGCGGATCTCCGCGCCGGTGGAGGGGTCTATAAAAGGAGTCGCGAAGGGGTTCAAGGGGTTTGGTCCAACAATTTTCCGGTCTATGTTATCGGCAAAGAAGGAGAGGCCATGCACAGCGCCGCATACGCTTTGGAAATGCCCGCAGAACGCACGTCGTGCGTTGTTTTTTCTTCGCCACATAGCGGCCGGAACTATTTGCCGGGCTTTCTGGATCGTTCGGTTCTGAACCGCAATGTGATTCGCTCTTCCGAAGATGCCTTTGTCGATCAACTGTTCGCTTCCGCCTCGATCCATGGCGCACCGTTGATTGCGGCGCAGATGCCGCGCGCGTTCCTTGACCTCAACCGCAGCGCCGAGGAACTGGATCCTGCGTTGATTCTCGGCGCGCGCCGTCAGGGACACAACCCGCGCGTGGTATCGGGGTTGGGCGTGATCCCCCGTGTCGTGTCCAACGGTCGCGCAATCTACAGCGGCAAACTTACGATGGACGAAGCGCGCCTGCGCATCGACACCTATTGGCGTCCCTATCACGCCCGCTTGAAGTCTCTTTTGGCCGAATCGATCGACATGTTCGGACAGGCCATCCTGATCGACTGCCACTCGATGCCGCACGAGGCCGTTGCCATGGCAGGGAACCCCAAGGGGCGCCGTCCCGAGATCGTGCTGGGGGATCGGTTTGGTGCCTCGGCATCGGGCGTCATTGTTGATCAGATCGAAGCGGCCTTTTCGTCCGCCGGTCTGACAGTGGCCCGGAACACGCCCTTTGCAGGGGCTTACGTGACCCAGACCTACGGTCGTCCCGCCCGTCATCAGCATGCGATTCAGATCGAGATCGACCGGGCGCTCTATATGAATGAGAACACGATCGAGCCCAACGCCAATTTCCTGGCGTTCAGGGATATTCTGGAAGAAGTCATCGCGGAGATCGCCCGAATTGGTTCTCAGCCGGCACGGCTGGCCGCCGAATAGGAAGAGTCACCGCAGCGCTCGGCCCTTCACGATTGCATCAGTTCCATATTTTCGGCGGATCTCGTCGGTCGCACGCTCTGCTTTCGAGCGTTGCGTGGCCCCGGGGTCCAGCAGGTCGCCGGATATGTCGGCCTTATCTTCGGCGCACAGATCTGACAATCCGCAGCCCAGCAGACGATAGGGGCCCTGATCGCCGACCTGATCGAACAGCCCGCGGGCGGTGCGGTAGACGCGGTCGGCCATCTGTGTCGCATCCCGCAACGAGACCCGGCGGGTCAGCAGTTTGTGGTTGGCCTTCTTGAGCTTCAGCGTCACGACCCGCCCGGCCAGCCCCTTGGCCTTCGCACGGTCGGCCACCTTTTCGGCCATGCGCCAAAGGTGACCGTCCAGAATGTCGGGGTTGGCGGTGTCTTCGAAAAACGTTGTTTCATTGCTGATCGACTTCATCGGCTCGTGGGCCGAAACGCGCCGTTTGTCCTGCCCTCTGGCCAGGTGCCACAGCCGATAGCCCATCGAGCCGAAGCGCGCCGTGAGGGCCTCTTGATCCCATCGCAGCAAGTCCGAGAACGTGCGTATGCCGGCCCGCTCCAGTGACTCCTGCGCAGCCGGTCCGATGCCCCAGATCAACCGCACCGGCTTGCCGTTCAGAAACTCGGCGGTTTCCGCCTTGCCGATCACGGAAAACCCGCGCGGTTTGTCCAGGTCGGACGCCACCTTGGCCAGAAACTTGTTGTGCGAAAGCCCGATCGAGCCAGTCAGGCCCAGTTCGTCTTTCATGCGTTTGACCAGCCGTGCCAGCATCACCGCGGGCGGCGCACCATGCAGCCGCTGGGTGCCTGACAGGTCCATGAATGCCTCGTCCAGTGACAGGGGTTCGATATCCGGTGTCAGTTCGTCCATCATCCCGCGGATCTGTCGTGAGACCTCGACATAGACGGACATGCGCGGTTTGATCACCACTGCATCGGGGCATAGTTTCAGCGCCTGAAACATTGGCATGGCCGAGCGCACGCCGCGAATACGCGCCACATAGCAGGCCGTTGACACCACGCCACGCCGTCCCCCGCCAATGATCACGGGCTTGTCCGCAAGTTCGGGGTTGTCGCGCTTTTCGACCGAGGCATAGAACGCGTCGCAATCCATATGGGCGATGGTCAGGTCGAACAGCTCTGGATGTCGCAGTACCCGCGGGCTGCCGCAGGAGGGGCAGCGCCGTTCGTCGTGAAGACTGGCAAGGCAATCGCGACAGAGAGCGGGCATCATTTCCTTTCCACGGGCACCGCGAATGAGCGGTCTGGCCGAGGTGCCAAAACTACAACACCGCACGCTGCAGCGCAAAGCGATTGAACGAAAAGGTGGGGCCGACAAGAAGACCCCCCGCAGTTTCGCGGGGGGAGGTAACGGGCCTCAGGAAGACGCGGCCCGTTGGGGAGTGTCTCTTGATCAGAATCGCCCAAAAATGTCGATTTCGATAGGCTTACGAAGCAGGTCCCAAAACTCGTGTTTTTCATGTGTGTTTTGGGGCACAGAGGCAATTTGGCGCGGCCACGGCTAAAAGTGACGCAAGGTCAACCGCTTGCGCGCCAAATCTTGCTTCCGGAACGGGGATTTGCCGCGACTTGTCCTCGAAAGGTCACACCGAACGCAACTCGGCCAGAACGGCGTCGGCTGCAGCTTTGGGGTCGGCGGCCTGATAAATCGGCCGCCCGACCACGATGTGATCGGCCCCGTCATTGATTGCGGCGGCGGGTGTCGCCACGCGTTTCTGATCGCCAAGGTCCGACCCGGACGGCCGCACGCCGGGGGTGACGATAAGCCGGCCGTTGGCCTGAGGCAAGGCGCGGATCAGGGCCGCCTCTTGCGGGCTGGCGATCACGCCGTCGGCGCCGGCCTCGAATGCGCGGGTCGCGCGTTCCAGAACCATGTCCTGCATGTCGCCGGACTTCATCAAACCTGCATCCAGATCGTCACGGTTCAGCGAGGTCAGGATGGTCACCGCGAGGATCTTCAGATCCTTGCCTGCTGCGCCTTCCTTGGCAGCACGCACCACATGTGGGTCTCCGTGCACGGTGAGGAAATCCAGATCGAACTGCGCCAGCCCCCGCACGGCGTTTTCCACCGTGTTGCCGATGTCGAACAGCTTCATGTCCAGAAAGATGCGCTTGCCGTGCTCCTGCTTCAACTCGTTTGCCAAGGCCAACCCGCCACCGGTCAGCATGCCCAGCCCGATCTTGTAGAACGATACCGCGTCGCCCAGCGTCTCGGCCATTTTCAGCCCCTCCAGCGCGTTGGGCACGTCGAGGGCGACGATCAGGCGGTCATCTGCGGTTTGGGGCAGGGCTTCGGGCATTGTTTCGACCTTTCAGGCTTGACGGGATCGGCGCTTCTGTAGAGCGTGTGGCGCAATCAGACAAGAAAAGACGCAGGGAACTACAGGATGATACGGTTGGGTGTGGTGGCTTCGGCAGCTGTTTTGGCCGGGGCGGGCGCTGTCTGGGCCGGTGAAACGGATTGCGGCGAGGCCCGACTGGTCTGGGCGGACGTCAAGGACAGCGGGTCGGCGGCAGCCATCCAAAGCTTTGCCGAGGTCTACGCGGAGTGCCCGATCTACTCTCAGCTTGCACGCGAGCAACTGGCCGAATTCAATGGAGGCCCTCCTGAACCGGAGGAGGTCAGCGCCCCCAAAGAAGAGACGCGACGCCTGCTTGTCACCGACCTGCGAACCCGGCCTGAACCAGACCCCGACGATCCGCCATACGAGCCCGACTATTCGGACGGAGAATATGAGTGCCTGATGGCCGCTGCCGCTCCTGGCCAGTCGCCCTATTTCGACGGGGTGGAATGGGCGGATGTGGACGCCGAGAATGCGATGGCGATCTGTGCCGATCTACTGCTGAAAGACCAGAATGTCGACGCCGAGGTCGTCGCCGCGTTCGGCCGGGCGCTGATGAAAGGCGGCAAGCTGGAAATGGCGCTCGAGTTTTCGGAGCTGGCGGCAATGGAAGGCAGCGGGCTGGCGATGAACACGCTCGCTTCGCTCTATAACGAGGGTGAGATCGTTCCCGAAAACGATGAAACGGCGTTCGGGTGGTACATGGCGGCCGCCGATGCCGGCCTGTCCATGGGGATGCATAACGTGGCATACGGCTATGAGCACGGGGATGGTGTCGCGCCCGACATCGACAAGGCGCTCGAGTATTATGAACGGGCCGCGTATCATGGGTATGGTCCCTCAATGGTCCGCCTGGGCATCTTTCATCGCGACGGCACGCATGTCGCACAGGATATGGACCGCGCGGTCGACTATCTGGAGCGGGCCGCCGATCACGGGAACGTCGATGCCGCGGTGCATCTGGGCTTGATCTACGAAACCGGCCAGAACGGATATCCCAAGGATATCGAAAAGGCGGTGGAGTATTATTTCCAGGCCGCCGAAGAGGATGACGTCGTGGCGCTGCATAATCTGGGGTCGCTGACCTATCACGGGCGGGACGGCGTGCCCCAGGACACGCAGGCGGCGTTTGTCCTCTGGGGCAGGGCGGCCGAGCTTGGCCATATGGCCTCGCAGCGCAAGTTTGGCCGGCTGCTGCACGAGGCGGGCGAGATCGAAGGCGCGTTGAAGTATTACCGTCTTGCGGCCGAGCAGGGCGACGACGTTGCAAAAAAGCTGATCCGGGAAATCGAAGGCGATTGACCCCCACGGCTGGGCGGGGAGACCCTCGTTTCCCCGCTGTGGTCTAACTGTGCTATGGTGCCGCCATTCAGAAACAAAAATTGCACCAAAGGGACAGAACATGAAGCACCTATTTCCGCTGGCCGCCGTGGCCGCGCTCGCCGCTTGTGACGACACCCCTCCACAGCCCGAGACGGGCGCTGCACCGCCGCCCACCAACGACGATTTGTACCTGGTCGGCGGCTATCGGTCGGAAGATGACTGGTGCCAGTTGACCGGCGAAACCGCCTTTACCGTCAATTTCCTTGACCACACGGCCGACCTTGTCTCGTGCCCCACCGGCAGCGCTGCCGCGCAGTCGCTTGTCGAGATGCAGAATGCTCAGCAGGTGGCCGAAACCGGCGGCTATACTGTCTATACGATTCCCCGCGGCTGAGCGTTTTTCACCCGCTACCCTCTTGAAGCAGCGGGGACATTTCCCAAATTGATCCATGAGGCCCGGACCACTGCGTGCTGCCAAGCAGGCGCAAATCTAACGGGCGCTTGGAAAAGGAGAATGCCATGGACTTGAACAAGTTCACCGAGCGTGCACGAGGTTTCGTGCAGGCGGCGCAAACCATTGCGCTGCGCGAGGGACACCAGAGATTGGCTCCCGAACATATTCTGAAAGCGCTGATGGATGATGACCAGGGGCTGGCCAGCAACCTGATCAAACGTGCGGGCGGCGCGCCCGAGCGCGTGGTCGAGGCGCTGGATGTTGCCCTGACCAAGATCCCGAAGGTCAGCGGCGACGCGGGCCAGGTCTATCTGGACGGTCAGACCGCCAAGGTTCTGGACGAGGCCGAGAAGATCGCCAAAAAGGCTGGCGACAGCTTCGTACCGGTCGAGCGCGTGCTGATGGCGCTGTGCATCGTCAAATCCAAGGCCAAGGAGGCCCTGGAAGCCGGTGCCGTGTCCGCCCAGAAGCTGAACGAGGCGATCAATGACATCCGCAAGGGCCGTACGGCCGACAGCGCCAATGCCGAAGAGGGCTATGACGCGCTGAAGAAATATGCCCGCGACCTGACCGAGGCCGCCCGAGAGGGCAAGATCGACCCGATCATCGGCCGCGACGAGGAAATCCGCCGCGCCATGCAGGTGCTGTCGCGCCGGACCAAGAACAACCCGGTTCTGATCGGTGAGCCCGGTGTGGGTAAGACCGCCATCGCCGAAGGTCTGGCTCTGCGCATCGTGAACGGCGACGTTCCGGAATCGCTGAAGGACAAGAAGCTGCTGGCGCTGGACATGGGTGCCCTGATCGCCGGTGCGAAATACCGCGGTGAGTTCGAGGAACGCCTGAAAGCCGTTCTGAACGAAGTCACCGCGGCCGCCGGCGAGATCGTTCTGTTCATCGACGAGATGCACACGCTGGTGGGTGCCGGCAAATCCGACGGTGCGATGGATGCGGCCAACCTGATCAAGCCCGCGCTGGCGCGGGGCGAGCTGCACTGCATCGGCGCCACCACGCTGGACGAGTACCGCAAATACGTCGAGAAGGACGCGGCCCTTGCCCGCCGGTTCCAGCCCGTCTTCGTGCAGGAACCCACGGTCGAGGACACGATCAGTATCCTGCGCGGCATCAAGGAAAAATACGAGCTGCACCACGGCGTGCGCATTTCGGATTCGGCGCTTGTGTCGGCCGCGACCCTGTCGCACCGCTACATCACCGACCGTTTCCTGCCCGACAAGGCGATCGACCTCGTGGACGAGGCCGCCTCGCGTCTGCGCATGGAGGTGGACAGCAAGCCCGAAGAGCTGGACCAGCTGGATCGCCAGATCCTGCAGCTCCAGATCGAGGAAGAGGCGCTGAAGCTTGAAGATGACGCGGCTTCGAAAGACCGGCTTGAGGCCTTGCAGAAGGAGCTGGCCGAGCTCAAGGAGAAATCCGCAGAGCTGACCGCCCAGTGGCAGGCCGAGCGTGACAAGCTGGCCAGCGCCCGCGAGCTGAAGGAACAGCTGGACAAGGCGCGCGCCGAGCTGGAGATCGCCAAGCGCGAGGGCAACCTGGCCAAGGCCGGTGAGCTGTCCTATGGCGTGATCCCCGAGCTGGAGCGCAAGCTGGCCGAGGCCGAAAGCCAGGAAAGCAACGCGGTCATGGCCAAGGAAACGGTGCGTCCCGAACAGATCGCGGCCGTGGTCGAGCGCTGGACGGGTATCCCGACCTCGAAGATGCTGGAAGGCGAGCGCGAAAAGCTGCTGCGCATGGAAGAAGCGCTGCATGCCCGCGTGGTCGGCCAGGACGAGGCCGTGCGCGCCGTGGCCAACGCCGTGCGCCGGGCCCGGGCCGGTCTGAACGACGAGAACCGCCCGTTGGGCTCGTTCCTGTTCCTCGGCCCGACTGGTGTGGGTAAGACCGAGCTGACCAAGGCCGTCGCCGAATACCTGTTCGACGACGAACACGCGATGGTGCGGATCGACATGTCCGAATTCATGGAGAAACACGCCGTCGCCCGCCTGATCGGTGCTCCGCCGGGCTATGTCGGCTATGAGGAAGGCGGCGTTCTGACCGAAGCCGTCCGTCGCCGGCCGTACCAGGTGGTTCTGTTCGACGAGGTCGAAAAGGCGCATCCGGACGTGTTCAACGTGCTGTTGCAGGTGCTGGATGACGGTGTCCTGACCGATGGCCAGGGCCGCACGGTCGACTTCAAGCAGACGCTGATCGTGCTCACCTCGAACCTTGGGTCGCAGGCGCTGAGCCAGTTGCCCGAAGGGGCCGACACGGCGCAGGCCAAGCGCGACGTGATGGACGCGGTCCGGGCACATTTCCGGCCCGAGTTCCTGAACCGCCTGGATGAGACCATCATCTTCGACCGGCTTCAGCGGTCGGACATGGATGCAATCGTCGACATCCAGCTGTCCCGCCTGCGGAAGAGGCTTGTAGGGCGCAAGATCGATCTTGTGCTGGACGATGCTGCCAAGGAGTGGCTGGCCAACGAAGGCTACGATCCGGTCTTCGGGGCCCGTCCGCTCAAGCGCGTGATCCAGCGTGCCCTGCAGAACCCGCTGGCCGAGGCTTTGCTGGCCGGCGACATCCGAGATGGCGACACCGTGCCGGTAACTGCCGGACCCGATGGTCTGATCATCGGCGACCGGTTGGGTACCAGCGACCGCCCACGCCCGGACGAAGCCGTGGTCCACTAAGCTGCGGCTTGGCTGAAACAGGAAAGGCCCGCCAGAGACGGCGGGCCTTTTTCATGTGCACCATCAGTCGTGGTTCTGACGGCTTTTGCGCAATGCGCGCAAGTCGTTGGCACTCAGGCGCGGACCAGAATCGGGCGATGGTGGTGGTGCCAGTGGGGCCATGCGCTGGGCCGGATCCACCATATGGCGGCTGGGACGCCCGCCCTGCAGCTTCAGATAGGCCAACACCGCGCCCGCGGATTGCAGGCTCAGCCCCCAAAGCCCGACCAGGATAAAGCTGAGAAACAAGGCCACTGCAGGCCAGATCGGGTTTTCGATGGCGCCACCGCGGAACAGGCCTTCGATTTCGGTAACGGACGTTGCCAACGCCGGTAGCCCCGCCACGAATGCCACGGCCAGAAAGGCGAGGACATAAAGCACCATCATCGACACATAGCTGATGGCTACCAAAGCAAAGAGCGGCCAAAAGGAGGCACCCAGATTGCGGAAGGGCGTATAGGGTCGGTCGTCCGGATCACTGCCTAAGGCTGCGGCGGCCAGGGGAACCAGCAGACTGGCCCGCGCAGCCGAGGCTACCGTGAATACCGCAACCGTGACGACGAGGCCCGCCACAGAAACCGACGCGCCGGCCGAGGTCAGCCAGTCCAGTGCCGGTGTTTCGGGGGTCTTGGTCAGATCAACCAGATTCGGCGCGACCTGAACAAAGGCCAACCCGACCACTGGTGCAAGGATCAGGCCGATCGCCAGGGACTCTGCCCCGCCATAGGCAATGGCGGGCACGATCAGCTTGCGATAGCCCACACCGGGTCGGATCAGCTTTGACTGGAACCCGAACCGGGCGCCGACCATGATCGGGATCACGCCGGATGAGGCGCTGATCAGGAAGGTTGCGATGAACAGTGTTCCGGGCAGGATCAACCCGATGACGAACCCGATCACACCACCCAACGCACCGTACAGAAAAAGGCCAATGAGCAGGATCGGGAACGTCACCGCAAAGCGCCACAGGATCGAAAGGGACAAAGGAATGGTTTTGGTCAGTAACACGGGGCGGCCTTCACGCAGTCTCTGGTTGTTTCGGCGATACCTTATCGGGTGTGCAGCTTCCATCCCGTTGGTGCCGTTCCAAACAGGTGTTCGTCTGTGCGCGACGGGAATGCAACGCAGGCTTCGTTACAGTGCCGTCTCTCAATCGTGACGCAAGTTGCGTTGGTCCGGTGCTAAAACGGGGCTAATTCAAGGCTGATTTTTGTAAGTGAACGGAGAACGGAATGGCGCACCGCTGGATCAATACCCTGAAACATGCCGATACGACCCCGCGGACGGCGTTCCTGAACCGCCGACAGATCATGGCGGGACTCGCCGGATCGGGACTGGCGATGATCGCGGGCCGTGCTGGTGCTGAAGATGCGCTGGAGCAGAACACGTGGGAAGAGATCACCTCCTACAACAACTACTATGAGTTCGGGACCCGCAAGGACGACCCTGCGAAATACGCCCATACCCTCAAGACCGAACCATGGAGCGTCACGATCGAGGGGTTGGTTGACAGCCCGGGAGAGTACGATTTCCATCACATCATGTCCGAAATGACGATCGAAGAACGCATCTACCGGTTTCGCTGTGTCGAGGCCTGGTCGATGGTCGTGCCGTGGAACGGGTTCGAGCTGGCCGACCTGCTGAATATGGCCGGCGTGCAGGAGGGGGCGAAATACGTGGCGTTCGAAACCGCGCTGCGTCCGGATGAGATGCCGGGCGTTGCATATCCGGTTCTGGACTGGCCTTATCGGGAAGGTCTCCGGCTGGACGAAGCCATGCACCCGTTGACGATCATGGCGACGGGTATCTATGGCCGCCCGATCCCCAACCAGAACGGCGCTCCGCTGCGCCTGGTGGTTCCGTGGAAATATGGCTTCAAGTCGATCAAATCGATCGTACGCATCACTCTGACAGAGGAAGAGCCGCCAACCAGCTGGAACATGGCCAACCCGCGTGAATACGGGTTCTACAGCAACGTGAACCCGACCGTGGATCATCCGCGGTGGTCGCAGGCCTCGGAGCGCCGCATCGGCGGCGGGTTGTTTGCCAAGCGACAACCGACACTGATGTTCAACGGTTACGAAGAAGAGGTCGCAGGGCTTTATGACGGCATGGATCTCAGGGAATACTACTGAGGCCATGCACAAGCTGAACCAGATACTGCGCCGCGTTCCTGTCTGGGCCGTCTACATTGCCGGATTGGTTCCGGTGCCCTGGTTGTTCTACCAAGGCATGACCGGAGGCCTCGGGGTCGAACCGATCGAGGCTTTGGAACATGAATATGGAGAACTGGCGCTTCAGTTGTTGATCCTGGGCTTGGCGGTCACGCCGCTGAGGCGGCTTACCGGCTTGAACCTTATGAAGTTCAGGCGGGCCTTCGGCATTTTAACCCTGTCCTATGTGGCGTGCCACCTTTTGGTTTGGCTGGTTCTGGACGTGCAAGACCCAAGTCAAATCTGGGCAGACATCATAAAGCGACCCTACATCACAGTTGGCATGGCGGCATTCGTTCTGATGCTGCCGCTTGGGATCACGTCGAACAATGCCTCGGTCCGGTGGCTGGGGGCGGCTTGGCGGCGCCTGCACAAGCTGGTCTACCCGGCAGCCATTCTTGCGGGGCTGCACTACGTCATGCTGGCGAAGGGCTTTCAGGTCGAACCCCTGATCTACCTGTTCGTGATTCTTGCCCTGTTGCTGCTGCGCCTGCCCAAACCGGCTCTCAATACGGCGTCCCGGCGCGCCGATTCCGCGTGACTCGGGTGCTGGGCTGTGGGTAACCATGTGGGCAAGTCAGGCAGTGAGTGGTTTCTCACTGCGAGGCCTCAGCGAAAACTGAGCTCTGGGGAGATGTGGCGGCTTCAATATGCTGAAAATAAACAAATATTTTCGTTATCGCGATTTTTTCCCAATTCCTGTCATTTTCTGCTTGCGGTGATTTGTAGTTATCCTTAGAACGCCCTTCACCGGCGCTGCTGAGGCGGTGCTGACGGGTCGGAGAGACGGCCTGACGGACTGGAAAGACGGTTGAGACGC
>NZ_JBXWSO010000007.1:0-1132 GCF_059613465.1 Ruegeria sp. SAZA006 | reverse complement strand
GATCCTCCCCCAATGAAGTGGTCCGCCGTTATGTTTAGGAAAACGGAGGATCAGAATGGCAACGAAGAGACACAAGCCGGAAGAAATTGTCACGAAGCTGCGGCAGGTTGAGGTGCTTGTCGGCCAGGGGATGGCACGGGTGGATGCGATCCGTGAGGTGCGCATTACCGAGCAGACCTATTTTCGCTGGCGCAAGCAGTATGGTGGGATGGGAACCGACCAACTCAGGGAACTCAAACGGCTACAGAAGGAGAACGAGCGGCTGAGAAAGGCTGTTTCGGACCTGACGCTGGACAAGCTGATCCTGACTGAGGCCGCAAAGGGAAACTTCTGAGCCCCGCCCGCCGTCGGGCCTGCATCGATCATGTGCGCAACGCGCTGAAGGTATCGGAGCGTCGGGCCTGCCGGGTGCTGCTCCAGCACCGCTCGACGCAGCGAAGGCTGCCGAAGGGTCGGGCTGACGAGCAACGCCTGGTGGCGGACATGATCGAGCTTGCACGCCAGTACGGGCGTTATTGCTATCGCCGGATCGCGGCCTTGCTGAGAGATGCCGGCTGGCAGGTCAACGACAAGCGCGTCGAGCGGCTATGGCGGCGGGAGGGGCTGAAAGTGCCAATGAAACAGCCGAAGAAGGGACGGCTCTGGTTGAATGACGGCACCTGCGTCCGATTGCGGCCGGAGTACCGCAACCACGTCTGGAGCTACGACTTCGTGCATTGCAGGACCGATGATGGAAAAGCATTCCGGACGCTGAACATCCTCGACGAACACAGTCGGGAATGCCTGGCGATCCGGGTGAAGCGAAAGCTGAACTCGACCGATGTAATCGACGCGCTGAGTGACCTGTTCATTCTCCACGGCGTGCCGACCTTCATCCGTTCAGACAATGGCCCCGAGTTCGTGGCGCAGGTCGTCCAGGACTGGATCGCTGCCGTCGGCGCCAAGACCGCCTACATAGAGCCCGGCTCCCCTTGGGAGAACGGTTATTGCGAAAGCTTCAACGCTCGGTTCCGCGACGAGCTACTCAACGGGGAAATCTTCTACAGTCTGCGCGAGGCGCAGATCCTGATCGAACAATGGAGGAGGCACTACAACACGAAACGACCACACAGCGCCTTGGGTTACCGCCCAC
>NZ_JBXWSO010000006.1:0-276730 GCF_059613465.1 Ruegeria sp. SAZA006 | reverse complement strand
GCGGTTGTAGCTCAGTTGGTTAGAGTACCGGCCTGTCACGCCGGGGGTCGCGGGTTCGAGCCCCGTCAACCGCGCCACTTCTCCTTAAAAGTCGTTGCGTTCCCTGTGGACACAGGGTTGCTTTTCTGGACAATCGGTCCCGGCAGGTAGCACGCAGTCGGGGTTTTCGATGGTCAGCTTGAACCGCGTCGTCATGGCTCGTCAAAGCAAGAAATGGATAGGGAGTCTGGGGCCCGAGGCGCTGGATTGCGCCGAAATTTCGGGAAAATGGGGAACGCAGTTCGGGTTTCGCAGCCATACCCAGATCTGGCATCGTCAGCACGATATCTGCAAAGGCCCGCTGATGGATGAGCGTGGGGAGGTTCGACAATTCGATCTGATCTTGGCCAACCAGGTCTGGGAACATCTTGACCGGCCCTATGAAGCCACTCTGAACGTGCTCGAAATGCTGCGGCCGGGAGGGTGGTTTTGGTTGGCCGTGCCGTTCTTCATCCCATTCCATGCCGCACCGCACGACTGTTCGCGCTGGTCGGCGCGGGGATTGCGCAACCTGCTGACCGAATGTGGCTTTGATCCGGAAAGTATTCAGGCTGCGCAATGGGGCAACCGTCAGGCGGGTTTGCGGAACCTCGAACCGGTCTGGCCGCCTGTCTATGACCCTGAAACCGACAGCCTGGAAAACGACCCGGATTTTCCGATCTGTGCCTGGGCCATGGCGCGAAAGCCCGAAGACGGGTGACCCAAGCGGAGAAAATCTGCTCGTTCACACTTTGTTCTAACTTTTCGGTTGGAGACTCAGCGTCGCTCGCCTATCTCTAGGACACTTGTGTGTTGGGGGCCTGGATGGCTGAGCTGAAGAATATCGAGGTGCGCGGTGCGCGCGAGCACAACCTGAAAAACATCGACGTGGACATTCCGCGCGATCAGCTGGTTGTCGTCACGGGGCTGTCCGGTTCAGGCAAGTCGTCCTTGGCGTTCGACACGATCTATGCCGAGGGCCAGCGCCGTTATGTCGAAAGCCTGTCGGCCTATGCGCGCCAGTTTCTGGACATGATGGAAAAGCCCGATGTGGATCACATCAGCGGCCTGTCCCCGGCGATCTCGATCGAGCAGAAGACCACGTCGAAGAACCCGCGTTCGACCGTGGGAACGGTTACCGAGATCTATGATTATCTGCGCCTGCTGTTCGCGCGCGCAGGCACGCCCTACAGCCCCGCCACCGGTTTGCCGATCGAAGCCCAGCAGGTTCAGGACATGGTCGATCGGATCATGGCGATGGAGGAGGGCACCCGAGGCTATCTGCTGGCGCCCATCGTTCGCGACCGCAAGGGTGAGTACAAGAAAGAGTTTCTGGAACTGCGCAAGCAGGGGTTCCAGCGTGTCAAGGTCGATGGTCAGTTCTACGAACTGGACGAGCCGCCGACGCTGGACAAGAAGTTCCGCCATGACATCGACGTGGTCGTCGACCGGATCGTCGTGCGCGAGGGGATGGAGACTCGCCTGGCCGACAGCCTGCGCACCGCGCTGGACCTAGCCGATGGTATCGCGATACTGGAGACTGCCCCGCGCGAGGGCGAGCCCGAGCGCATCACGTTCTCCGAGAACTTTGCCTGTCCGGTCAGTGGGTTCACCATCCCCGAGATCGAACCGCGCCTGTTTTCGTTCAACGCGCCCTTTGGGGCTTGCCCGGATTGCGACGGGCTGGGGGTCGAGCTGTTTTTCGACGAACGGCTTGTGGTGCCCGATCAAACGCTGAAACTGTATGACGGCGCGCTTGCCCCGTGGCGCAAGGGCAAGTCGCCCTATTTCCTGCAGACGATCGAGGCGATCGCGCGCCACTATGAGTTCGACAAGAACACGCCGTGGAAGGACCTTCCGGCGCATGTGCAGCAGGTGTTTCTGCATGGCTCGGGCGATGATGAAATCCAGTTCCGCTATGACGAAGGCGGACGGGTCTATCAGGTGACCCGCAGCTTTGAAGGCGTGATCCCGAACATGGAGCGCCGCTATCGCGAAACCGACAGCGCGTGGATCCGCGAGGAATTCGAGCGGTATCAGAACAACCGTCCCTGCCACACCTGCGAGGGTTATCGACTGCGACCCGAGGCGTTGGCCGTCAAGATCGCAGGGCTGCATGTTGGCCAGGTGGTCGAGATGTCGATCAAGGAAGCTCTGGCCTGGGTCGAGGACGCGCCGAACCACCTGAGCGTCCAGAAAAACGAGATTGCCCGTGCGATTCTGAAAGAGATCCGCGAACGGTTGGGTTTTCTGAATAACGTAGGTTTGGAATACCTTACGCTATCTCGTTCAAGTGGCACCCTGTCAGGTGGCGAAAGCCAGCGCATCCGGCTGGCCAGCCAGATCGGCTCGGGCCTGACCGGGGTGCTTTACGTGCTGGACGAACCCTCGATCGGGCTGCATCAGCGCGACAATGACCGCCTTTTGGGTACGTTGAAGAACCTGCGCGATCAGGGCAATACCGTGATCGTCGTCGAACACGACGAGGAAGCCATCCGCGAAGCCGACTATGTGTTCGACATCGGCCCCGGTGCCGGCGTGCATGGCGGGCAGGTGGTCAGTCACGGCACACCCGAGCAGATCGCGGCCGATGCGGCCTCGATCACGGGGCAGTATCTGTCGAGGGTGCGGGAAATTCCGGTGCCCGCCGAGCGGCGCAAGGGGAACAAGAAAAAGGTAACGGTCGTAAAGGCTTCGGGCAACAACCTCAAAGACGTGACGGCCGAGTTTCCGCTGGGCAAGTTCGTCTGCGTGACCGGGGTGTCGGGCGGCGGCAAGTCGACCCTGACGATCGAGACGCTGTTCAAAACCGCGTCGATGCGTCTGAACGGTGCGCGTCAGACGCCTGCGCCCTGCGAAACGATCAAGGGGTTGGAACATCTGGACAAGGTGATCGACATCGACCAGCGGCCCATCGGGCGCACGCCCCGGTCGAACCCGGCCACCTATACCGGCGCCTTCACCCCGATCCGCGACTGGTTCGCCGGTCTGCCCGAGGCCAAGGCGCGAGGATACAAGCCCGGGCGGTTCAGTTTCAACGTCAAGGGCGGGCGCTGCGAGGCCTGCCAGGGCGACGGGGTCATCAAGATCGAGATGCATTTCTTGCCCGACGTCTATGTCACCTGCGAGACCTGCAAGGGCGCGCGCTACAACCGCGAGACGCTCGAGATCAAGTTCAAGGGCAAATCCATCGCTGACGTGCTGGACATGACGGTCGAAGACGCGCAGGAGTTCTTCAAGGCCGTGCCCTCGATCCGCGACAAGATGGATGCGCTGGCCCGGGTCGGGCTGGGCTACATCAAGGTCGGCCAGCAGGCTACGACCTTGTCGGGCGGCGAGGCGCAGCGGGTCAAGCTTTCGAAAGAACTGGCTAAACGTTCGACGGGCCGGACCTTGTACATCCTCGATGAGCCTACCACCGGCCTGCATTTCGAAGATGTGCGCAAGCTGTTGGAAGTGCTGCATGAATTGGTCGACCAAGGCAACACGGTCGTGGTGATCGAACACAATCTGGACGTGGTGAAAACCGCCGACTGGATCATCGACATCGGCCCCGAGGGTGGTGATGGCGGTGGCGAGATCGTTGCCGTGGGCACCCCGGAAGATGTCGCCGAATGTGAGCGCAGCCACACCGGGCGATACCTCAAGCCGATGCTGAACCCCGAACGCGTGGCGGCCGAGTAGGCTGCCTTCGCTTCAATACAGAATATCCGCCACCGCGCCGATCAGGTTCAGCACTTTGCGCGTGTCGGGGTCGATGCTGTAGACGTAGTCGCCCGCGCGAACGTAGTTGCCGCCGCGTTTCAGACCATAGCGGTACGGATCGTCGATCCAGACATAGTCGCGATCAATCCGGTCGCCGACCTTGTACCAGTTCTTGACTTGGCCGGGCGGGACGCAGGGCACGGCCTTCTTGGCCAACCCGGGCGGGCAGTTGGCAACGGATATTGCGCCTTTCTGCGGGGCCACGCGCTCGACCGAGAACGTGTCCTTGTTCTTTCCCTTGCCTTTGCCGTTGTCAGCCAGCGTCGAGACCGGGGTCAGTGACAGGCCGGCAAGCAGTGCAATATTCAACAGTGTCTTCATGGGCGGTTCCCCTCGGTTCGTCGCGCCGTCATGCCGCTTTTCCCAGTATTTTGGAATGCCCGCCAGAAGTGCAAGCCCTGGGCGGCGAAATGCCGCCCAAGCTCAGCTGCGGCCGCGCTTTTCGAACCGGGGCAGCATGGCCGAGAAATCCATGCCCTTGCCGTCTTCGGATTCGACGAACTGTTCGTACAGTGCAGTGGCGATCTGGCCCATCGGCGTGTCCGCATCGGCGCTTTCGGCGGCCTGCTGGCTGAGCCGCAGGTCCTTGAGCATCAGCTCGGCAGCGAAACCGGGCTTGTAGCCATTGTCGGCGGGGCTTTGCGGCCCGACACCGCTAGCGGGGCAATAGGCGTTCATTGTCCAGCTGTAGCCCGACGAGGTGCTGACCACGTCGAACATCTTCTGCCGGTCCAGGCCCAGCTTATCGGCCAAGGCAAAGGCCTCGCAAGTGGCGATCATGGTGACGCCCAGGATCATGTTGTTGCAGATCTTGGCGGCCTGACCGGCGCCCGCCGCGCCGCAATGCACCGCCTTCTGGCCCATGATATCGAACAGCGGGGCCGCCTTGGCAAAGGCCGCGTCCGAGCCGCCGGCCATGAAGGTCAGCGTGCCGGCGGCCGCGCCACCGATTCCGCCCGAAACGGGCGCGTCCACGGCCAGAAGCCCGGCCTGTTCGGCCTGGTCCGCCACGGCGCGGGCGCTGTCCACATCGACGGTCGAGCAGTCGATGAACACCGCGCTTTTTTCCATGTGCGGAATGATCTGATCGGCCACCGCGCGCAGGATGTCGCCATTGGGCAGCATGGTGATGACCGCCTCGGCCCCGCGGACAGCATCAATAGCCGTTTCAGCCTTGGTCACGCCCTCGACCGACACGCCCGCGGTGTCGAACCCGGTCACGTCGTGACCGGCCTTGGCCAGATTGGCCGCCATCGGCGCGCCCATGTTGCCCAGGCCAATGAATCCGATCTTCATGTTTTCACTCCTCCTCGAATGTCAGCGTGTCCGCGCCTAGCGGCGTCAGCATCCGTGATACCGCCGCGGCCGGTACATTCATGTCCGCAAACTGCCATTTCGGGTTGCGGTCTTTGTCGATGATCTGCGCCCGGATACCTTCGAGAAAGTCGCCATGCTCCATCGACCGGAAGGTAAAGCGGTATTCCAGCTCCAGCGCCTTGCGCATGGTCAGGGCCGGGCCGCGCAGGCGGTGCAGCATCTCGATCGCGCAGGCCATGGACAGCGGCGAATTGCGGCCCATCGCCTCGAGCGCGCCTCGGGTGAATTCGGTGTCGCCATTGCGCAGGTCGGTCAGAACGTCGCCCAGGGTTTCACCAACGAAGAAACGGTCGATGTCGTCGTGCGGCAAGGTGCGGTCCGGGGCAGGGGCGGCGTGTTCGGCCAGCAGGTCGGCCTGGCCCGAGGCTTCGAGCATCTCGATCATGTCGGGCCATTGGTCCTGTGGGATGAAGTGGTCGGCGAAACCGGCATAGATGGCGTCCCCCGGACCTATGCGCGCGCCGGTGACGCCCAGATATTCGCCCAGCCGCCCTGGCGCCAGCGCCAGCAGCAGCGACCCACCCACATCCGGCACCAGCCCGATCGAGCATTCGGGCATCGCGATCTTCGAGCTTTCGCCGACGATCCGGTGTGTGCCGTGACAGCCAATGCCCACGCCGCCGCCCATGGTAAAGCCCTGCAGGAAGCTGACCACGGGCTTGGGATATTCGAAGATCATCGCGTTCAGGCGGTATTCATCGCGCCAGAATTTCTGCCCATAGGCATAGTCGCCCTTGGTGCCCGTTGCGTACAACTCGGCGATGTCTCCGCCCGCGCAAAAGGCCCTTTCGCCCTCGGCATCCAGGATGACCAGATCGACCTCGTCATCCTCGCGCCAATTGCGCAGGGCGGTGTCGATAGCCATGCACATCTCGTAGCTCAGCGCATTCAGGGCCTTGGGCCGGGTCAGGGTGATCCGGCCGGCGCGGCCCGTGGTGCGGATGTCGATATCGGACATGGAAACCTCAGCGATGGGCGAGCAGTTGGCGGGCAACGATCACGCGCATGATCTCGTTCGTGCCTTCCAGAATTTGATGCACTCGCAGATCGCGCACAAGCTTTTCGATGCCGTAATCGGCCAAATAGCCGTAGCCGCCATGCAACTGCAGGCACTGATCGACCACTTTCGATCCTGTCTCGGTCACGAATTTCTTGGCCATCGCGCAGAACTTGGTGGCGTCGGGCGCGCCCTGATCCAGCTTCCAGGCCGCCTGACGCAGGAAGGTGCGGGCCGCTTGCAGTTCGATCTCCATGTCGGCCAGCCGGAATTGCAGGGCCTGGAACTGGTCGATCGTCTGGCCAAAAGCCTTGCGCTCGGACATGTACCGCAGAGTCATGTCCAGCCCCGCCTGCGCCGCGCCCAGCGAGCATGAGGCGATGTTCAGGCGCCCGCCATCCAAGCCCATCATCGCGTATTTGAACCCGTCGCCCTCGGTCCCGACAAGGTTTTCGGCCGGGATCTTGCAGTCGTCGAACTGAACCTGCGCGGTGGGCTGGCTTTTCCAGCCCATCTTCTGTTCCAGCGCCCCAAAGCTGAGGCCCGGTGTGCCGTCCTCGACATAGACGGTCGAGATCCCCTTGGGTCCGTCGCCGCCTGTGCGCACCATGCAGACATAGGCATCGGAATAGCCGCCGCCCGAGATGAAGGCCTTGGTGCCGTTCAGCGTATAACCGTCGTTGGTGCGCTCGGCCCGTGTCTTGAGCGCCGCCGCGTCCGAGCCCGAGCCCGGTTCGGTCAGGCAATAGCTGAGCACCGTGTTCAGGCTGAGAACGTCGGGCATGATGCGCGATTTCAATTCATCGCTGGCAAAGCTGTCCAGCATCTTGGCGCACATGTTGTGGATCGACAGAAAGGCCGCGACCGAGGGGCAGGCCATCGACAGCGCCTCGAACACCAGCGTGGCGTCCAGACGGGTCAGGCCCGAGCCGCCGCATTCTTCGGACACGTAGAGCCCTCCAAAGCCCAGTTCGCCGACCTTGGGCCACAGATCCTTGGGTATGGTGCCCTCGGCCTCCCACTGGCGGGCGAAAGGTGCGATCTGTTCTTGCCCGAACGCGTAGGCCATATCGAAAATGGCCGTCTGTTCCTCGGTCAGCGCGAAATCCATGGCCGGTCTCCCCCTTGTGGCGACGTGAATTGAACGACTGTTTATTTATTGCGCAATCCTTACAGAAATTTTTCACGCGGAGCAAACCCCGTGATGCACGTGCGCCGGATTTGGGTGATTGCCAAAAGGCGGTTATGCTGAGCCATTCGTTTTATTGATTGATCGGAGTTGTGGATGTCGAATTACAAGATGGCCGTGGTTGCGATACACGGAATGGGCAGCCAGTCGGTCGGGCCGAACCAGCCGTCCTCGGTGCCGACGTTTTCGAGCGACCTGCACGACCGGGTGGGGCGGCAGTTGGGGCAGGACATGAGCAAAGTTGCCTGGCACGAGGTGATCTGGGCGCAAATCCTGCAGGGGCGGCAGATGGACTATCTGAACAGCATAAGCCCCTATACTGGCTATGACCGCACGCGCCGTTTCGTTGTATGCAACCTGTCTGACGCGGCATCCTATCGCCCGACCCCCGACGGCAGCGACAAAACCTATGCCGCAATCCATGAACGAGTTGCGCAGGTGATACGCATCGTCCGGTTTCAGATCGGCGAGCGTGCCCCCATCCTGATCGTCGCCCATTCCCTGGGTGGGCATATCATGTCGAACTACATCTATGACCTTCAGCGCCATCTGCGCCACGGTGGATTGCCGCAGCACGGTGTTCCGGTGGAAGACATGCAGACAGTGGCCGGGCTGGTCACGTTTGGCTGCAACATCCCGATCTTTCTGTTCGCCTATCCCGAACAGGACATCACGCCGATCCAACGCCCCAACCAGGAATTGCCATTGACCCTGCAATTCCATAACTGGTGGCAGAACTATTATGACAAGCACGACGTTCTTGGCTTCCCCCTTGGACCGATCGCGCCCAGCTATGGGCAGCTTGTCGGAACGGGGGAGATCACCGACCAGGCAATCCGGGTCGGGAATATCTTCACCGGATGGAATCCGTTTTCGCACAATGGGTATTGGAAAGCCCGCAGCCTGTACGAGCCCGTGGCCGACCGGATCAGACAGATCCTCAATGCGGTGTGAGAGTCAGAGATCAGCGTGGAATTCGTCAATCAGGTGCCGGACCACCGCCTGGCCCGGATCGTCGCCATTGGCCAGCGCTTCGGCGTGAACGCGACGCTGTCGTGTGGCTGAGGTACCGCTCTCGGCGATCTGACGCAAACGGGCCAACTCGGCCATCGTGCCCAATGCTTCGGCATCTTCGGCCAACATGCCCATCAACTCGCCCATCAGGTCGGGCATCGGCTTGATCGAGCGGTCTCCGAAGTCGATAAGCCCTTCACCCACACCGTAGCGCTGCGCTCGCCAACGGTTTTCGCCGATCAGGAACCGATCATATTGCCGCCAGCGCAGGTTGCGGTCTTTCAGACGGCAGAGCATTCGGGTCAATGCCTGTACCATGGCCGCCAGCGACAGCGCGTGTTCCATGCGAGGCTGCACATCCATGATCCGCGTCTCGAGAGTCGGATAGCTGTGCGACGGTCGGAGGTCCCACCAGATTTTCGAGGTATCCTCGATTACACCCAATTCGACCAGGACACCGGTGGTGCGCTCGTATTCGGACCAACTGCCAAAAATGGGGGGCAGGCCGGTGCGGGGCAGGTTGTCGAACACCGTGAGGCGATAGGACGACAGCCCGGTATCCTGTCCGTTCCAGAATGGTGAGGAGGTTGAAAGCGCCAGCAGATGCGGCAGGAAATAGCTGAGCTGTGGCATCAGGTCGGCTCGCAGCGCCTCATCCTCGACGCCCACGTGCACGTGCATGCCGCAGATCAGCATCCGGCGGGCCACGCCGCCGAGGGCATGTTGCAGGTTGTCATAGCGTTCCTTGCGCGTATGATGCTGGTCTTTCCAATCTGCAAACGGGTGGCAGGACACGGCGATCGGTGCCATGTTGTGCTCGGCGGCGCGCTTGGCGACACCGGACCGCAGCCGCCTGAGGTCCTCTCGTGCGGATTTGACCGTGGTATGCGGGCGGGTTCCAACCTCGATCTGGCATTGCAGGAACTCCGGGCTGACCTGGCCCTCAAAGTCCGCCTGGCAGGACTTCATCAATGCCTCGGGCGCCTGAGCCAGTTGCAAGCTGTCGCGATCGACAAGCAGGTATTCCTCTTCGATGCCGATCGTGAAATCCTGCTGCATGTGCGGGCCTCCCGTTCCCTTTTGGGATCAGTGAATACGGAATCCGCTCTTTTGCCAAGGCTTTGGCGCCATCGACCTTGCGCTGACCCGTGTGCCGACGGTAAGCACCGCAGAAGCCAGACAGATAGTTGGAGCCGTGTGTCGTGAAACCAAGGAAATTCCCGAAGCTCAATGTATTCTTGGACAGGTTCGGCACACGGTTGATCGACAAGGCCCCCGAGAGGGATGAGCGGGCACGGCTTGAAGCATTCGAGCGGGCAGGCGGCCTGACCCGACCGGCCTATGCCCTTTCACCCGGGATGGAGGAGTTCGATATTTCCGAACTGGTCGCCGAATACACCGTCCACGCGGAATCCCTGGCTGCCTTGAAGGATCCTGAGCGGAACCAGACCGGCTACCGGATTGGAAACGGGTACTACGACAGTCCGGACGCCGATGCTCTGTACTTGATGATCCGGCGGTTCAAGCCGAAACGCGTCGTCGAGGTCGGATGTGGAAACTCCACCCGAGTGACCCGGCAGGCCGTTCTTGATGGTGGCTTGGAAACCCGGATCACGGCGGTTGACCCGTATCCGCGCGCAGACATCGCGCATGTGGTTGATCAATTCGAACAGAAACGACTGGAAGAGGTCGACGCATCCGTGTTCGATCAGCTCGAGGCCGGTGACGTTCTTTTCATCGACTCGAGCCATGTCGTGCGCATGAGCAATGACGTAGCGCATCTTTTCTGCCGCATCATTCCGAACCTGAAACCAGGCGTCGTGATCCATGTCCACGATGTTTTTTTGCCCTATGAATACCCCAAGCGGTTTTTCTATGACTGCCCGGGTTGGGGCGAACAGTACATGCTGCACGCGTTGCTGCAATCTGGTTCTTTTTCAATGCTTTGGCCCGGATACTACCTTCAGCAGGCGCGTCCCGATGCCGTCGAAGTCTTGCCCTTTCTGACAGAAGGCCGAGCGCAGAGTATCTGGGTTCAGAAGCGGTAAAGCTGAATTTTTTCGTGATCCGCTTTTCGAAAGCGCGCGTACCCCTTTCCATATCACGCTGGAGAGGAGACTAAACATGTTCCGTCGTACATTCATGGGTGCCGCAGCCGCCGTCGCACTCGCACTGCCGATGAAAGCCCAAGCCGCAGACATCGTGGACACCGCCGTTTCGGCCGGTTCGTTCAATACGCTGGTTGCCGCAGTTCAGGCCGCCGGTCTGGTGGACACGCTGAAGGGCAAAGGCCCCTACACGGTGTTCGCGCCCACCGATGAAGCGTTCGCCGCTCTGCCCGAGGGCACCGTCGAGACGCTGCTGATGCCCGAAAACAAGGATCAGTTGGTCGCCATCCTGACCTATCACGTTGTGCCGGCTAAAGTTATGTCGGGTGACATTGCAGGCAAGCGCGCGAAGGTCCTGACCGTTCAGGGCGAGCGTTTGAGCGTCAATGCCAAGAATGGCGTCAAGGTCGACGGAGCGAATGTCGTTCAGGCCGACATCGAGGCCAGCAACGGTGTCATCCACGTCGTCGACACGGTTCTGATCCCCGAGTAATCAAGCCACTCGCCACAAAATCAAAGCCCCGGTCGATCGGCCGGGGCTTTGCCGTTTCAAAGCAGTCTGACTTTTGTTCCGATTTGAACCAGAGGATACAGTTCCTCGACATGCTGGTTGTACAACCCGATGCACCCGGATGAACTTTGGCGTCCGATCTTTCGGGTGTCATGTGTGCCATGCACCAGGTAAGCCGGCCAGGACAGGTACATGGCGCGGGTGCCAAGTGGGTTGCCTGGATCTCCACCTTCCATGCGGACCGGCAGGTTGGGATCGCGCTCGCGCATCGATGCGGTCGGCGTCCAGCTGGGATTTTCCGCTTTGCGCACGACTTCGGTGTAGCCACGTTTGGTCAGCTCTTCGCTCATGGGAACCGAGCTGGGGTACAGCTTGTAGGTGCCGTCAGGACCCCAATAATGCACCGCCCGGCTGGTTATGTCAGCCAGCAAGCAGCCCACGCCCAGTTCATCGAAGTGATCCTGCCAGTCCTGCTTGGAAAAGGACGATACGTTGCGGCGAACGGGAAGCTGAGTACTGATCGCCTCTTCGCTCTGAGGGAAGGCGTCCTGGCTCTGCGCCCGCAACAAGGTCGGCGACGCCAATACGGATGCTGCCCCCAAAAGGGCCGAGCGGCGGGAAATTCTGGTTGTCACGATGGCCTCCTGGCGACTGACTGCTCGAATTTTCGGCCAATTTATGCCGAGCAGAGAGGTGAAGCCAGAGGTCGGTGCTGAAATTCTCGTGAACGCAGTCCAGCTTGCGCAGTTTTTTGCCAAGCAGAAGCTGCACAAGGTGACGGTTGGCGGATTGGGTTTGCCTGCGGACAAAAAGGCCGCCCCAAATTAGGGCGGCCTTTGTTCTTAAAATCAGTCTGTTAATCCATCGCTTTGAAGTTGAACTCGCCACCTTCTTTGATGCCCGACGGCCAGCGCGACGTCACGGTCTTGGTGCGGGTGTAGAACTTGAAGCTGTCCGGGCCGTGCTGGTTCAGGTCTCCGAACATGGATTTCTTCCAGCCGCCGAAGGTGTGGTAGGCCAGCGGCACCGGGATCGGGACGTTGATGCCAACCATGCCGATATTGACCCGGCTGGCGAAATCACGGGCGGTGTCGCCGTCGCGGGTGAAGATCGCGGTGCCGTTGCCGTATTCATGGTCCATCGCCAGCTTCAGCGCCTCTTCGTAGGATCCGGCACGGACGGTGGACAGAACGGGGCCGAAGATCTCCTGCTTGTAGATGTCCATGTCAGGGGTGACATGGTCGAACAGGTGGGGGCCGACAAAGAAACCGTCTTCATAGCCCTGCAGTTTGAAGTCGCGGTTGTCGACGACCAGTTTCGCGCCCTGTTCCACGCCCGAGTTGATCAGGCCCAGGATGCGTTCCTTGGCGGCGGCGGTCACGACCGGCCCCATATCGACGTCGTCGCCCGCGGTATAGGGGCCGACTTTCAGCTTTTCGATGCGCGGCACCAGTTTCTCGATCAGCGCGTCAGCGGTTTCCTCGCCCACCGGAACCGCCACCGAAACGGCCATGCAGCGTTCGCCGGCAGCGCCGAAACCGGCGCCCACCAGCGCGTCGGCGGCCTGATCCAGGTCGGCGTCGGGCATCACGATCATGTGGTTCTTGGCCCCGCCAAAACACTGGGCGCGTTTGCCGTTCGCCGTGGCGCGCGAATAGATGTATTGCGCGATGGGGGTCGAGCCGACGAAGGACACACCCTGAATGATCTCGCTGTCCAGCAGGGTGTCCACGGCTTCCTTGTCGCCGTTGACGACTTGGAACACACCTTTGGGCAGACCGGCCTCGACGAACAGTTCGGCCAGCATCAGCGGTACCGATGGGTCACGTTCCGATGGTTTCAGAACCACCGCGTTGCCGCAGGCCAGTGCAGGGCCGACATGCCAAAGGGGCATCATGGCCGGGAAGTTGAACGGCATGATGGCGGCGACAACGCCCAGCGGTTGGCGCATGGAATACATGTCAATGCCGGGGCCGGCGCTGTCGGTGAATTCACCCTTCAGCATCTGCGGGGCGCCGATGCAGTATTCGATCACCTCGAGCCCGCGCTGCAGGTCGCCTTTGGCGTCGGGCAGGGTCTTGCCGTGCTCGCGGCTCAGCGCCTCGGCCAGCTTGTCCATGTCGCGATGCATCAGGTGGACCATCTGCATCATTACGCGGGCGCGCTTTTGCGGGTTGGTCGCGCCCCATGCGGGCTGGGCTGCAGCAGCGTGTTCGATAGCTGCCGTGGTCTCGGCGGTGCTGGCCATCGGGCATTTGTACTGAACCTCGCCCGTCGCGGGGTTGTAGACGTCGTCAAATCGACCGGATGTGCCGGGCGTGTATGCGCCGTTGATGAAATGGGTCAGGTCTTGCATCGCAAACTCCTCCGCTGAATTTGCGCGCAGCATAGGCTTGCATAAATCTCATGAACAGAGGCAATATCCCAAAAGAGTTTTGCAAAAATGCAAGGGTAGGGATGGATCCGAACTGGGATGACATGCGCGTATTCCTGGCGGTTGCGCGCGAGGAAAGCCTGTCTTCGGCCGGGCGGTTGCTAAAGATCGATCCGGCGACAGTTGGGCGGCGGGTTTCCCGGTTGGAATTGGCACTGAAAGCGCCGCTTTTTACGAAGTCACCGCAGGGCTACGTACTGACCTCGGCCGGAGAGCGTCTGTTCGAGCACGCTCAAGGCGCTGAAGAGGCGATGCGCGCAGCGGCTGGCGCGATGGAGGGCGCGACCAAGTCGCTGAGCGGTCAAATCCGGATTGGTGCTCCGGACGGAAGCGCCAACTATCTGCTGCCGCAAGTCTGCGCCAAAATCAGCGACTCGAATCCGGACCTGGACATACAGATCCTGGCCTTGCCGCGGATCATCAACCTGTCGCGCCGCGAGGCGGATATGGCCATAACCGTCAGCGCCCCAACGGCCGGCAAGCTGCTGGTGCAAAAGATCAGCGACTACAGGCTGCATATGGTGGCAACCGCCGACTATCTTTCGCGGCATGGTCCATTTCGCTCGGTCAGTGACCTGAAGGGTCACCGCATGATCGGTTATATCCCGGACATGATCTTCGACCGCGAGCTCGATTACCTCAACGATCTGGGTATTGATCGTGTCCCACTTGCATCGAACTCGGTCTCGGTGCAACTGCGGCAAGCCTCGCTGGGTACCGGGGTGTGTATCGCGCATGACTTCACGTTGCCATTCCATCCTCAGCTGAAAAAAATTCTGACGGATCAAGTCTGTCTGACGCGCAGCTTTCACCTGGTGCGCCATCAGGGTGATCAACGCAACGAACGGTTGAACCGATTTGCAGATGCGCTCAGCCGGGGAATTCGCGACGAAGTTGCGCGGCTGGAAGCCGAAGCCCAAGCTTGACAGGCTGATCTAATCGGGCAACGCTTTGGAAAACGGGAAAATTATTTCGGAGGTATTGCCCATGCTTGTACAGGCCATTCTGAAGTCCAAGTCGACGGACGGGGTTGTGACGGTGGCGCCTTCGATGACCGTGTCCGACGCGGCAAAGATTCTGGCCGATAAGCGCATTGGTACGGTGATCGTATCGGAGGACGATGGCGAAACCGCAGCCGGCATCCTCTCGGAACGCGATATCGTGCGGGAATTGGCCGCCAGTGGCAGCGGGTGCCTGACACAGTCGGTAAGCGCCTACATGACTAAGAAACTGGTGACCGCGACCCAACAGGACAAGGTGCAGGACGTACTCGCTCGTATGACCGAAGGTCGGTTCCGCCACATGCCGATTGTCGAAGATGGCAAACTGATTGGGATCGTCACTCTGGGTGACGTCGTAAAAGCGCAATTGTCCGAACTGGCCATGGAAAAAGATGCCCTGCAGGGCATGATCATGGGGCACTAGCCCCATTTGACGACATTGCGGCCTCTTGCAGCTGCGGAAAACTTGTGTTTGCTTGCGCAGAAATTTTCTTGCTCAGGAGGGCGCGATGCGGGTTGGATTATATCCGGGAACCTTTGACCCCATCACCATGGGTCATATCGATATCATCCGCCGGGCAGCCATGCTGGTCGACAAGCTGGTGATCGGCGTCGCGATCAACCGCGACAAGGGTCCGCTGTTCTCGCTCGAAGAGCGGGTGGCCATGATCGAGGCGGAATGCGCCTACCTGACCGAACAGACCGGCACCGAAATTGTTGCGCATCCGTTCGAAAACCTGCTGATAGACTGCGCCCGGGACGTAGGGGCGCAGATCATCGTACGCGGCCTGCGTGCTGTTGCCGATTTCGAATATGAATTTCAGATGGTTGGGATGAACCGGGCGCTCGACGATTCGATCGAGACCGTGTTCCTGATGGCCGAAGCCCGACACCAGGCGATTGCCTCGAAACTGGTCAAGGAAATCGCCCGGCTGGGTGGGGACGTGTCGAAATTCGTCACGCCCCAGGTCAATATCGCACTGAAAGAGCGGTTAGGTTAGGGCGCCCATCGCGGCAGCGGTGTCCAGCATCCGGTTCGAGAAACCCCACTCGTTGTCATACCAGGCCAGAACACGGACCAGCGTGCCGTCGGTCACCTTGGTTTCGGCCAGCGACACGGTCGAGCTGTGGGAATCGTGGTTGAAATCGATCGAGATCAACGGGCGGGTTTCCGCAGCCAGAACGGTCGGGATCTTGGCCGCGGCCTCGGTGAACAGGGCGTTGACCTCGTCTTCGGTGGTGGGGCGCGATACCTCGACCACCAAGTCGACGACCGAGACATTCGGGGTGGGAACCCGGATCGCCTGACCGGTCAGCTTGCCCTGCAACTGCGGCAGAACCAGCCCCACGGCCGAGGCCGCGCCGGTGGTGGTCGGGATCATCGACAGGGCAGCCGCGCGCGACAGGTACGGGTCCTTTCCGGCAGTGTCATGCACCGGCTGGCTGGCGGTGTAGGCGTGCACCGTGGTCATGTTGCCGTGTACGATACCCAAGCCCGCATCCAGCGCGGCAGCGACCGGCGACAGGCAGTTGGTGGTGCAGGATGCGTTGGAAACCACGGTGTCGGCGGCGGTCAGCTCGTGGTCGTTCACGCCGAACACCACGGTTCTTACCTCGCCATCCCCACGTGCTGGCGCCGAAATCAGAACCTTCTTCGCGCCGTTCTTGAAATGGCGAGACGCAGCTTCGCGCGTGCGGAACACGCCGGTGCATTCCAGAACCACGTCGACGTCCGACCAATCAAGCGCCTCGGGGTCGCGCTCGCTGGTCAGCCGGATCGGGCCCGCGCCTACGTCCAGCCCGGCCTCGCTCAGGGTGACCGGTTTGGCGTAACGGCCATGCACGCTGTCGAACTCGAACAGATGCGCGTTCATTTCCGGCTTGGCGAGGTCGTTGATCGCGACGATCTGCACATCCGTACGACCGCTTTCCATCAGGCCGCGCAGGACACCGCGCCCGATCCGTCCAAATCCGTTGATAGCAAGTTTGAGTGTCATGTCGCGCTCCGTCTAAATGGCCGCTAAGCCGCGATTGAAATCAGTTAGCGCTAACAAAGGCAGTCAGGCGAAAATGTCAAGCAAAACCTCTGTCAGCGCCAGAACGCGACCCAGTCGAGAAAGTCGTAGAACTTCTTGCCGAGGAACAGGAGATGCTCGGTTCCAAACAGCGCGAAATCCAGCATCAGACCACCAAGGATGAGGACTCCCAGCCAGATCGCGATTTGGTTTGTCATTGCTGCTCCGAACAAAAAAGCCCGCCCAGATAACCTGAGCGGGCGACGCGGTTCAAGCGGTCTTGATGAGATCAGTTAAGCCGTCCCATGGCGACGGCCACATCGGCCATGCGTACCGAGAAGCCCCATTCGTTGTCGTACCACGCCAGCACGCGGACCATGCGGCCGTCCACGACGCGGGTCTGGTCGGGCGCGAAGATCGAGCTTTCTTCGGTGTGGTTGAAATCGGTCGAAACCAGCGGTGCAGGTTCATAGCCCAGAACGCGCTGCATCGGCCCCTTGGCGGCCTCGGCCACGATGGCGTTGACCTCGTCGACGGTCACCTCGCGCGCGGCGCGGAAGGTCAGGTCGACGGCCGACACGTTCGGTGTGGGCACGCGAATGGCCGAGCCGTCCAGACGCCCCTTGAGGTTCGGCAGAACCTCGCCCAAAGCCTTGGCAGCGCCGGTGCTTGTGGGGATCATAGACATGGCGGCGGCGCGGGCGCGGTACAGGTCGCCGTGGCGGCGGTCCAGCGTGGGCTGGTCGCCGGTATAGGCGTGGATCGTGGTCATGATGCCGTTTTCGATGCCGATGCCTTCGTCCAGAACCTTGGCAAGCGGGGCAAGGCAATTCGTGGTGCACGAGCCATTCGACACCATCCTGTCGTTGGCGGTCAGGCTGTTGTGGTTGACGCCGAAAACGATCGTCTTGTCCACGTTCTTGCCCGGGGCCGACAGCAGAACCTTTTGCGCGCCACGCTCAAGGTGCGTTTTGGCCTTCAGCCCGTCGTTGAACTTGCCGGTGCATTCAAGAACGACGTCGCAGCCTTCCCAGTCCAGCTCGTTCATGTCGTAGGTCGAGAACATCTGCATAGGCCCGCGACCCAGGTCCATCGTGTTGCCGCTGATCGAGACATCGCGCGGAAAGCGGCCGTGGATGCTGTCGTATTTCAGCAGATGCGCCGAGGTTTCAAGCGGTCCCGTGGCGTTGACCTTGATCACTTCGATATCGTTGCGGCCTGACGCGGCGATGTGCGACAGGGTACAGCGGCCGATGCGGCCAAAACCATTGATGCCGACCTTGATGGTCATTTGACGTCTCCAAATCCGCTTGTGTTCCGGGCGATATAGCGATGATCGGCCCATCAAAAAAGGTAGAAAATTACATATTTGCAATGTGTTAGCGCAAACTTCGTGTGGTTGCGCTAACGCTTGCGCTAGCTGTCGGATCGGTTAGGGTCCAAAGTGCGAAGGATGAACGGAAAGGATGCGGCATGAGCGGTTTGCTGGCCCTGTTGGACGATGTGGCGGGAATCGCCAAAGTGGCGGCGGCCTCGGTCGACGATGTGGCGGCGGCGGCCGGCAAGGCAGGGGCCAAGACCGCCGGCGTGATCATCGATGACGCGGCCGTCACGCCGAAATACGTCCAAGGGTTCGCCCCTGCACGCGAATTGCCGATCATCTGGCGCATCGCGCGCGGGTCGATGTTCAACAAGGTCATTCTGCTGCTGCCGGTGGCGCTGTTGCTGGCGAATTTCGCGCCGTGGCTAATAACGCCCTTGCTGATGATCGGTGGGTCATACCTGTGCTTCGAGGGCGCCGAGAAGATTTTTCACGTGCTGTTTCCGCATGGAAGCCACGTGATCGAAGAAGACATGAACGTCCGTGATCCGGGTCATCTGGAGGAGCAGAAGATCAAGGGCGCGATCAAGACCGATTTCATCCTGTCGGCCGAAATCATGACCATCGCTCTTTCTGCCATTGAGGCGCCGAATGTCTGGATGCAGGCCGCGACGCTGGCGGTTGTGGGGATCGGTGTCACGGTGGCCGTCTATGGCTCGGTCGCGTTGATCGTCAAAATGGACGATGTCGGGCTTTATCTGGCCAAGAACGCGCCGACACCGATCGGCCGCGGGTTGGGCCGCGGGCTGGTCAAGGCGATGCCGAAGGTCATGAAGACGCTGTCGGTCGTGGGTACGGCGGCGATGTTGTGGGTCGGCGGCTCGATCATGATCCATGGGCTCGAGGTGCTGGGCTTTGGGTGGCTCGGCCACCACATCCACGATTGGGCTTATGCGGCCGGTCATGCTGTGTCCGATCAATGGGCCGGCGCGGTGGAGTGGATCAGCAAGGCTGCTATGGACGGCGTGTTCGGGCTGGCTTGGGGGTTCGTTCTGATCCCGTTGGCGACCAAGGTCATCGCGCCGCTGTGGCCCAAAAAGGCAGAGCAGACAGCGGACCATTGAGTCCCAAAAGAAAAGGGCGGCACGATGACCGCCCTTTGATTGCTCGGATCGGCTGGATCAGCCCAGCAATTCCTTGACCTTGGCGACCGTCGCCTCGGCGGTGATGCCGAAATGCTTGTACAGTTCGCCTGCGGGAGCGGAGGCGCCAAAGCCCAACATGCCGATGAAACCGGCCTTGGCCTCGCGGCCGCGCTCGCCCAGCAGCCAGCGGTCCCAGCCTCCGGCACGGACGGCGGCCTCGATGCCGACGCGGACGGGGCCGGCGGGCAGGACCTTCTTGCGATAGGCTTCGTCCTGCTCGGCGAACAGCTCCATGCAGGGCATCGAAACGACGCGGGTGCCGATCCCTTCGGCCTCGAGCATCGCTTTTGCCTCCATGGCCAGCGACACCTCGGACCCGGTGGCGATCAGGATCGCCTGACGCTTGCCCTCGGCCTCGGCCAGAACATAGGCGCCCTGGGCGGTCAGGTTCTTGGCCTTGTGTTGGGTGCGCACGGTCGGCACGCCCTGGCGGGTCAGCGACAGGACCGAGGGGCTGTCCTTGAAGGTCAGCGCCAGTTCCCAGGCCTCGGCGGTCTCGACGGTGTCGGCGGGGCGGAACACATAGGTGTTCGGCGTTGCGCGCGAGATCGCCAGGTGTTCTACCGGCTGGTGCGTCGGGCCGTCCTCGCCCAGTCCGATCGAGTCATGGGTCATCACGAAAACGCTGGGGATCTTCATCAGCGCGGCCAGGCGCATCGACGGGCGCGCATAGTCGGTGAAGGCCATGAAAGTGCCGCCATAGGGGCGGATGCCACCATGCAGCGCCATGCCGTTCATCGCCGCGGCCATGCCGTGTTCACGGATGCCGTAGTGGATATAGCGGCCCTTGCGGTTTTCCGGCAGGAACACACCCATATCGGCCGATTTGGTGTTGTTCGACCCGGTCAGGTCCGCCGAACCGCCGACCGTCTCGGTCATGATCGGGTTCACGACGTTCAGCACCTTTTCCGACGAAGCGCGCGTAGCTAGCTTGGGTTGATCCTCGGAAACCTGCTTTTTGAAGGCACGGATCGCGCCGGCCAGCTTTTTCGGCGCCTCGAAAGCATAAGCGCGGTTGAACTCGGCCTGTTTGCGCTCGGAAAGCTGGGCGAAACGCTCTTCCCACGCCTTCCGTTCAATTGCGCCGCGCGCGCCGATTGCTTCCCAGGCCGATTTCACCTCGGCGGGGATTTCGAACGGGCCATAAGGCCAGCCATAGGCTTCTTTCGCGGCTTTCAGCTGTTCAGCATCGGTCAGTGCGCCGTGACCTTTCGAGGTATCCTGCGCGGCATGACCCAGCGCGATATGGCTTTCGCAGGCGATCATGGTCGGTTTCTTCGACGCCTTTGCTTGCACAATCGCCGCATCGATGGCCTTGGGATCATGGCCGTCAATCTCGATCACATGCCAGCCCGAAGCGGCGAACCGGCGCACCTGATCAGTGCGGTCGGCGATGTCCACGGTGCCGTCGATGGTGATGTTGTTGTTGTCCCAGAACACGATCAGCTTGCTCAGCTCGTGCCGACCGGCCAGGGTGATGGCCTCCTGGCTGACACCTTCCATCAGGCAGCCGTCGCCGGCGATTACATAGGTGTAGTGGTCGACAACCTTTTTGCCGTAATGGGCCCGCTGGATTTCTTCGGCCATCGCAAAACCGACGGCATTGGCAATTCCTTGCCCAAGAGGACCCGTGGTGGTTTCGACACCATCAATCAGGAAGTTTTCCGGGTGGCCGGCGGTTTTCGCGCCCAGTTGGCGGAAGTTCTTGATCTCGTCCAGAGTAACTGCGCTGTTGCCCGTCAGATAGAGCAGGGAATAGATCAGCATCGAGCCATGGCCAGCCGACAGGATGAACCGGTCGCGGTCAGGCCAGTTTGGGGCCGAGGCGTCGAATTTCAGGTGTTTTTCAAACAACACGGTCGCGACGTCGGCCATGCCCATCGGCATTCCGGAATGGCCGGAATTGGCGGCGGCGACAGCATCAAGGGTCAGGGTGCGAATGGCCGCAGCCTTCGCCCAGTGTTCAGGGTTGGCATTGCGCAGCGCAGTCAGGTCCACGGGTGTTGTTCCTTTGGATTACGGCAGATTGCGGGCTGAATACCATCCACCCCCCAAAGTGCAAGCGGAACCCGGCGCGGCGCATTGCCATCGCTTCAAGAGTGTTGCTCAAGTCTTTGAAAGCAAAGAGTGGGTATTTTGGCGAACATTCCGTTAGACTAAGTACCGGTACGAGCCGTATTGATTCGGCCATCGGAAAAACAGAACGAACCTTGGTAAAGAGGTGACAGGGGCAATGAGCCAGATCGAAGACTTACAGCGACGCATCATGGCCGCGATGGATCGGATTGGCACCGGGATCGAGGCGTTGCAATCGGCGGGTCCGGTCTCGGGCAGCGAAGATGGACAATTGCGCGCCGCTCTGGACGAGGAAAAGCTGGCCAATGCGCAATTGGAAGAGCGCCTGAAGTCTCTGAAGGAGCGGTATGATCAGGAAATCGACGCATTGCGCGCCCAGTTGGGCGAGTCCAATGCCAAACTGGCCACTGTCGAGGCCGCGCGTGCGGAGCTGGCCGAAGCCAAGGCCGCTCTTGAGAACCAGGACGAAGGTGCAGCGCTGAAGGCCGAGATCTCCGAGCTGCGGCGGCAGTTGGAGGATTCCGAGCGTATCCCCGAATTGAATGCCGAACTGGAAATGCTGCGGGCCGAACGCGCCAGCCACGGCGCCGCCATGTCGCGGCTGGATGACGACCTGCAGCGCTTGCGCAAGGCAAATGACCAATTGCGCGAAGCGGTCGACGAGCTGCGAAAGGCTGCCGAGGACGGCGTTCCCGATGCCGAGCTTCTAAACAAGGCAACCGTGGCCGAACTGGAGGCCACCCGGGCCGCCCGCGCCACCGATGCGGCCGAAGCTCACGCGGTTCTGGCACGGCTTGAGCCATTGCTGACCCATGCCAACCTGGCCGAAGGAGAGGTAGAGTAATGCCCGAGGTTACCATTCATATCGGCGGGCGCGGATTTGAGGTTTCCTGCCAAGACGGCGAGGAACCGTTTCTGCACGCAGCCGCGAAGATGCTGGATGATGAGGCCCAGGTGATGGCCGACCAGATTGGCCGTATGCCCGAGTCGCGGATGCTGTTGATGGCGGGGCTTATGCTGGCCGACAAAGCAGCGGCCACTGAGGATCGCATCAAGACACTCGAGGCGAAGCTGGCCGAAGTTGAAGGCGAATTGGAGCGTATGCGCAGTGCGCCCGCGCCCGAGCCGGAACGGATCGAAGTGGCCGTTGTCCCGCCGTCGGTTACCGACACGCTTGCGGAGATGGCGGCACGAGCCGAGGCGCTGGCCTCGGTGGTCGAAGAGAAGAACGCGAGATGACGCATTTGCGGAGTTTGTGCCTGGCGGCGTTGGCCGGGGCGGTCTCGGGCCCGGCAATGGCACAGATCGACATCCTATCGGTGACCTTCACCTGCGAAAATGGCGTTGAGCTGCCCGTGACATACTTCAATCCGTCCGACGGCGAAGGGGCTGCGGCGATGATCGTCGATGGTCAGTTGATTGCGTTGCGCCAGGTCCAGAGCGGCTCGGGCATCCGTTACGAATCGGTCAACGGGCAGGGGACGTATACCCTGCGGTCGAAGGGCTGGAACGCGATGGTCAGTTTCGCGGCGGCCGGAGCCACCGACGAAACCGATATTTTGAAAGACTGTGTCAGCCGCTGAGCGGCTGATCAGGCGTTTGCCTCGCGGATTTTGTCGGCGGCTTCCTTGTTGTAGGCGACACCGTTTCCGTCGAAGAGCGTGTCCAGCTCTCCTGAAAGGGTCATTTCCGTGATGATATCACAACCACCCACAAATTCGCCTTTGACGTAGAGCTGAGGCACAGTCGGCCAGTCCGAATAGTCCTTGATGCCCTGGCGGATTTCCTCGTCGGCCAGAACGTTCACGTCGGTGTACTCGACACCCATATAGTTCAGAACACCGGCCACCCGAGATGAAAATCCGCACTGCGGCATTTCTTTGGTGCCCTTCATGTACAGCACCACATCGTTGCTTTTGACGGTCTCGTCGATCTGGGTCTTAACGTCGGTCATTTCGCGTTTCCTTGTTTACGTTGGTCCGTCTGTCGGGCGGTCATTTCGATCGGCGGCTGCGCCACCAGTTTCTTGGTTCAGTACCCTGGTTCATCGCATGAACCTCGTCGATTACATTGACTTTTGTCACGCCGTCGGCTTCCCACGGTCTGTGTTTCAAAGCGTTGGGGTCGGGGCGCATATCCGACAATCGTCTTGTTCTGTTCCGTTTCAGATAAGCTTCGACGGTTGCCGCGGCAACCACCAGTCCACCGACACATATTCCGATCCAGACAACCCAACCAATCATGTCATATGGCCGAATAGTCGGATGCCGTCGGGGTGCACAAGGCAGCAGTTGCCGTCACCAGTGTGAGCATGGCACTGACCGCCGTGGGTCTCATCACTCGGGCACTTTCGTGGTCAACGCCAGCGCGTGCAACTCGCCATCCGGGCCGTCCATCTTGCCCTTCAGCGCCGCATAGACCGCGCGCTGTTGCTGGACCCTGTTCTTCCCGCGAAAGCTTTCGTCCACGACCATGGCGGACATGTGTACGCCATCGGTGCCGCCGACCTGGATTTCCGCATTCGGAAAGGCTTCGCGCAGCAGATGTTCGATTTCGTGGGCGCTCATTGGCATTTAGGATACTCCTGAAGGTCTTTTCAAAGATGTAGAGCGATGCCGAAGCCCGCGCAAGGGTGTGCAGCACCCTTGGAAAGGTCAGATCCCGCGCTGATCGAACAGCGCAGGATCCGAGTATGGTTCAGCGTCGTCGCGCTCAGGCGACGGCTTCGGCAAAACTGCTGCGGTACAGCGCTGAGAGTTCACTCAGAGAAGATTCCGACGCTCCGATCCGCACGGTTTCTCCGGTAAAGCGACCGACCGAAACCAGCGGGACGCCCGCCTGGCCCGCGGCAATCATCAGCGCCTCGGCCTGATCGAAGTTGCAGGCCACCAGGTAACGGCCCTGATCCTCACCGAACAGGAATTCGGTCGGGGCGTCATCAAGATGCACACCCACGCCCGCGGCTTCGGCCAGTTCGAAGGCCGCCAGTGCAAGGCCGCCATCGCTCAGGTCAGTACAGGCCTTGATCATCTCGCGATTGGCCCGGATGAAGTCGCCGTTGCGCTTTTCAGCATCCAGATCCACGTGCGGGGCGTCGCCATCTTCGCGGTTGAAGACCTCGGCCAACAGGGCGGATTGGCCCAGATGCCCCTTGGTTTCACCGATCACCAGCGCCACATGTCCTTCGCGAACTTCGGTGCCGATGATTTCGTCGGCGTGCTCCAAAAGGCCGACCGCACCGATGGTCGGTGTGGGCAGGATCGCCTGACCGTCGGTTTCGTTGTACAGCGACACGTTGCCCGAGACGATCGGCATGTCCAGCGCAGCCACGGCGGCGCCGATGCCTTGGATGGCACCGACGAACTGGCCCATGATCTCGGGCTTTTCGGGGTTGCCGAAATTCAGGTTGTCGGTGGTGGCCAGCGGCTTGGCGCCCACGGCGGTCAGGTTGCGATAGGCTTCGGCCACGGCCTGTTTGCCGCCTTCTTCGGGGTTGGCGCGCACGTATCGCGGGGTCACGTCCGAGGTGAAGGCCAGCACCTTGTCGGTGCCGTGGACACGCACCATGCCTGCGCCCAGGCCCGGCGTGCGTACCGTATCGGCCATGACCATGGTGTCGTATTGCTCAAAAACCCAATGCTTGCTGGCGTAGTTGGGCGACGAGATCAGCGCCCGCAGCCCGTCGATCGGGTCGATCTGCGGCACCTCGCCCAGATCTTCGGCCGCCGGGGTGGGAACCCAGGGGCGGTCGTATTCCGGTGCGGTCGAGGCCAGCTTCGACAGCGGAAGGTCGGCTTTGATTTCGCCGTTGTGCATGATCAGAAAACGGTCTTCGGCGATGGTTTCACCGACGATGGCGAAATCCAGATCCCATTTCTCGAACACGGCGCGGGCTTCGGCCTCAAGCTCGGGCTTCAGCACCATCAGCATGCGTTCCTGGGACTCGGACAGCATCATCTCATAGGCGGTCATGTTTTCTTCGCGCTGGGGCACGTTTTCCAGGTCCAGCCGGACACCCAGCCCGCCCTTGTCGCCCATCTCGACAGCCGAGCAGGTCAGGCCCGCCGCGCCCATGTCCTGAATCGAGATCACGGCGCCGGTCTGCATCAGTTCCAGCGTCGCCTCCATCAGGCGTTTTTCGGTGAAGGGGTCACCGACCTGCACGGTGGGGCGCTTTTCCTCGATCGTGTCGTCGAATTCGGCCGAGGCCATCGTGGCGCCGCCCACGCCGTCGCGGCCGGTCTTGGCGCCCAGATATACGACGGGCATGCCCACGCCCGATGCAGCCGAGTAGAAGATCTTGGCGGCATCGGCCAACCCGGCGGCAAAGGCGTTCACGAGGCAGTTGCCATTGTAGGCCGGGTGGAACCGCACCTCGCCGCCCACGGTCGGCACGCCGAAACAATTTCCGTAGCCACCGATGCCTTCGACCACGCCGTTGACCAACTGGCGGGTCTTGGGGTGGTTGGGTTCGCCGAAGGACAGCGCGTTCATTGCCGCGATGGGCCGCGCGCCCATGGTGAACACGTCGCGCAGGATGCCGCCCACGCCGGTTGCCGCCCCTTGATAGGGTTCGATGTACGAGGGGTGGTTGTGGCTTTCCATCTTGAAGACCACGGCCTGCCCGTCGCCGATATCGACCACACCGGCGTTTTCACCCGGGCCGCAGATCACCTGAGGGCCCGAGGTGGGCAGGGTGCGCAGCCATTTCTTCGAGGATTTGTAGGAACAGTGCTCGTTCCACATAGCCGAGAAGATGCCGAGCTCGGTAAAGGTCGGCTCGCGCCCGATAATCTCGAGGATCATATCGTATTCTTCGGGTTTCAACCCGTGTGCGGCAATCAGATCCGGTGTGATGGCGGGCTCTTGCATCGTGTGTCCTGTTTCCAAGGTGGCCGGGATTGCGGGCCTTTTAGGGCAACCGGGCGATTTGGGAAAGGGTCTAGAGCGCGCAGCGAACAGGAACCGGCCTTTTGCTGGCAGTATGCGGCGGTCTGCGACTGTTGAAATGCCCGTCGCATCGCCGGTTTGATGGGGACAGCAGCGCATGAGCCGCTGTCCCGTTGCCCTTATTGAGGCGGCTCTTCCTTCTTGTTCACGGCGTCGGCCGCGGCCGCGCCGATCGCCGCTTTCTGTTGTTCGCTCAGGTTTTCGGCCTCTTCCAACCCGGGGATGGCAACGCGCACCTCGCGGCGGGCAAAGTCGATCCCGTTCTCCTTGAACGCGGCCTTGACCCGGTTGAAGATCTCCTTGCGCAGGGTGAACTGCTTGCCGGGCTTGGCCATGAACTTGCCGCGGATGATCATGCCGACATCGTCGAAATCGAACACGCCCTGCGACTTGAACGGCTGGAGGAAGCCATCCTTGTGGACCGGGTCCTCCATCATCTCGGCACCAATCTTCTTGAAGATCTTCTTGACCTTGTTCGGGTCGGTGTCGAAGGGCACGGTGAATTTCAGCTTCATGATGACCCAGTCGCGGCTGTAGTTGGTCAGCTTCTGGATCTCGCCATAGGGAATGGTGTGAACCGGGCCGCGATGGTGGCGCAACTGCATGGACCGGATCGAGATTTTCTCGACCGTGCCGGTGGTGCCGCCCACATCGACGTATTCGCCCACGCGGAAGGCATCGTCGATCAGGAAGAAGATGCCGCCCACGATGTCCGAGACCAGTTTCTGTGCGCCAAAGCCGATGGCCAGGCCCAGGATCCCGGCGCCAGCCAGAAGCGGTGTGATGTCCAGGCCCAGCGCGCCCAGCGCCAGCAGGGCGAAGATCACCGAGATCGCGACCTGAGCTGTCACGCGCAGCAACGGCAGAACCGTGGCCAGTCGCGAGCCGCCGGCACCACCGCCTTCGCCGGCCTCCTCATCGGGGCTCTGCTCCGAAGCCGTCTGCTCTTTGGCAAGCCGGCGGTTGATCCAGAGCGAGACGACCTCGTTCAGGATGTAGCCGATTGCGATGATGATGAAGAACTGAACCAGTTTGCTGCCGGTTTCCGAGTCCCCGCCCGCAATATCCTGCAGGTCCAGATTCCAGGCATTCGCAATCATCAAAATGACCAGAATACCGGCCAGAACGCGTCCGATGCGGATGTAGCTACGTTTGGTCGATTTGTAGGCACGTTCCGCGATCGGGCCATCGCCCATCATCGGCGGCAGCAGGTGCCGGGTCAGCCCTCGGATCAGCGTGTCGAGTGCCGGTGCGATCAACAGCCAGAACATCGTGACGAAATGCGCGCCTTCGGCCAGAAGGGCAAACACGGCCGGATTACGCTGAGCTGCGAGGAATTCGACCAAAAGCCAGGTACCCGCCGACACGGCGATCGCGAAATACGGATAGTAGCGGGCGACTTCTTCGTCGAAATGCGTACGATCCGGATCGGAACCACGCATCATGTCGGTCAAGCCGTTGCGGGCCGTCCATGCAATGACGCCGACATAGATGTGGATGGCGGTGTTCAGCCAGAAACCAAGGCGCGATTCACCCGGCATCACGCCATTCATTGCATTGAAATCAAGGATGAACAGGGTGAACCCGATCAGCAGGAACAGGCCGATCAGGTTCCGATGCAGGTATTTTGCCCATTTGTCATTCACATTGACCAGTCGCAGATTGCTCTGCTTCGGAGCCAGAATGAAACGGGAAATCGCGGCTCCGAGGCGGGGGAACCAGATCAGGAAGAATACGAACGGTGCCGCCTGGGCAATCTGTTGTTCGTCCAGCAATCGACGCCCGACGAAGACCAGCGTGTAATAAAAGACAAGCAGCCCCAGAAACTCGACGCAGAAGCGCTTGAACAGAAAGACAACGGCGCCTTTTAGGTTGGTCGAGGCATCGCCATCGACGACCTTGATCCACCGGCGGGTCCAAAGGCCAACCGCCGTTTCTGCGGCGTACCCGATTGCCAGCGCCAGGAAGGTGAATCCGAACAGGGTTGCCAGACCGCTTGCGCCAAACTTGTTTCCGAAATTGCTGAACGCTTCGACCTGCGCCGAAACCAGCAGCGGAACCTTGCGGATGACATCCAGCCAAGACGCAGCCATGTCGCCCGCCGAGGATGAGATCGTTTGCAGCAGCCCCTTACGGGAAGTCTGCGTTTCGGCCTGTTTCGCCGCGACCGCATCAAGCCGTTCCAGCAGAATGGCCCGGACCTGATCGTCAGACATTCTCGCCACCAGATCGTCGACCTGTTCGGGGGTCAGATCTTCGGGGATGGTCACATGGCTGGTTGTGGGTTCGCTGGTGCTCTGGGCCATGCTTGGCCGGGCCAGGAACGTGACGGATACCAACGCCATCAAAAACAGGCGGAGTAGGCTGGTCATAAACTTTGTCCTCGAACACGAAATATTATGGTTTTTCGCGATCATAGGCCCGTTGGCAAAATAATTCCAAACGATTTGGCACCGAGCGCGCGGGTGCAGGCCAAAAAAAAAGGCCGAGCACTAAGCTCGGCCGTAGTCCAACAGGGAGGTATGAAGATGATGAGCGTTTCAGCATCATCGCCTTCGAGTGCTCATTTAGGGGTCACTCTGTGAACGATCAAGGTTTTTTGGGCGCATTGAGGGCATGTCCGCTATGCTGAGGGCGCATAGCTACAGTTTTCCCAGATGTTTCAGCTGTTTGCGATGCGCAATGATTTCATCCTGAACGAAATCACGGAACGCTGCGACCCGTTTTGAGTGCCTCAGTTCTTCCGGATAGGCCAAATATACCGGCACATTCGCCGTCTCGATGTCGGACAGGATCGGGACCAGGTCGGGGAAATCCTCGGTCACGTAGTCGGGCAGGACGCCAATTCCCAGGTCATTCAGAACACCCTGAAGAACACCGAAGTAGTTGTTCACCGTCAGCAGTGAGCTGGGTTCGTAGGTCATCAGGTGACTGACCATCGAAGCGCCAACGCCAACCTGGGGTGCGGCGGGGGTCTGACAGATCAGGCGGTGTTTCGAAATGTCCTCCAGCGTCTGAGGCGCGCCTCCGTGCGAATCCAAGTAGGTCTTGGTCGCATACAACATCATTCGAACGGTCATCAGTCGCTTGCGGACAAGATCGGCCTGACTGGGTTCCTTCATCCGGATCGCGACATCTGCTTCGCGCATCGGAAGATCCAGCACACGTTCTTCGAGCATCAGGTCAATATTCAGGTCCGGATACTGCTCATACAGCTTGGGCAGGCGCGGCGCCAGCCACAGGGTCCCGAAGCCAAAAGTCGTGGTGACCCGCAGGACTCCAAAGACCTCATCCTCGCTGTCTCGGATTCGCGCCGCGGCTGCGTCCAGACGCTTGGACATGGCCGTTGTTGCATCGAACAGAAGCTCGCCCTGTTCCGTTAGAATCAGACCACGGGCGTGGCGGTGGAACAGTGTGGCGCCCAGCGATTCCTCAAGCGCACGAACCTGACGGCTGACGGCGGATTGGGACAGATTCAGCTTGTCTCCGGCATGCGTCAGGCTGCCGGCGTCAGCTACCGCGTGAAATATTCTGAGCTTGTCCCAATTCATCGTCGCAACTTTCGTTATCCTTTGGCAGCCCTATATGAAAGAGGTAACAAATTCCATATTCAAACGGGGAAATCGTTACAGAACAGGGGGAATTTTGTATACAGGTCAGAAATTATGACCTAAAATGACGTCAAATGCAGCACACTATTCCGACGTGGGGAGGCGTCTGATGAGTCAGCCAAAGATTTCGCTCAACGACCGTTTCGATCTGACCAAAAGCCCGGTGCTTTTGAATGGCACGCAGGCGCTTGTTCGTCTGATGATGATGCAGAAAGCCCGCGATGCCGCCGCGGGTCTCAATACTGCCGGTTTGGTCACCGGATACCGGGGGTCTCCGCTGGGTGCGGTCGATCTTCAAATGTCACGCGCCGAAAAGCAATTGGCCGAGTGCGATGTGACCTTTCAATACGGTCTGAACGAGGACCTGGCCGCCACAGCCCTGTGGGGCAGCCAGCAGGCGGGTTTGCGCGGCGATGGAAAATATGACGGCGTTTTTGGCCTGTGGTACGGCAAGGGGCCGGGCGTGGACCGGTCCGGTGACGTGATGCGCCACGCCAACATGGCCGGCAGCGCCAAGCATGGCGGCGTGCTGATGGCGATGGGCGACGATCACACGGGCGAAAGCTCGACCGTGCTGCACCAATCGGAATGGTCGCTGGTCGACATGTACATGCCCGTGGTCAGCCCGGCCGGAGTGCAGGAAATCCTCGACTATGGAATCTACGGCTTTGCCCTCAGCCGGTTTGCCGGGGTCTGGGTCGGGCTCAAGACGATGAAGGACACGATCGAGGTGACCTCGGTCGTGGATGGCCGGCCCGATCGGATGCAGCTGGTGACGCCGGAATTCGACATGCCCGAGGGCGGGCTGAACATTCGGCTGGGCGACACGCCGCACCTGCAGGAGGCGAGGATCATCGACTACAAGCGGTTCGCGGCCGAGGTGTTCTCGCACGCCAACCGGATGGACCGGCGGGTCTGGGGCAAGCCCGGCGCCAAGATCGGCATTGCCGCGGCGGGCAAGAACTGGCTGGACCTGGTGCATGCCATGTCGCTGCTGAACATCGATGAGGCCGAGGCCGAACGGCTGGGCATCACCACCTACAAGATCGGCCAGACCTTCCCGCTGGACATGAAGGGGTTCCATGACTGGGCCGAGGGGCTGGACCTGATCATCATCGTCGAAGAAAAGCGCAAGCTGATCGAGGTGCAGGTCAAAGAAGCGATCTTTGACGACCGTCGCGGACGTCGCGTGTACGGCTGGTACAAGGGCGGGGCAGGCACGCTGCACCGCGAAGAGCTGTTCCCGACCCGTGGCGCGCTTGATCCGATCATGATCGCCGAAAAGCTGGGCGAGATCCTCATCGAGGAAGGCCGCGAAACCGACGGAATCCGCGCAGGGCTGGCCAGCCTGCAGGAAGCGCGGCGCAATGACAACGCGCAAGAGATCGCGACGCGGCTGCCCTATTTCTGCTCGGGCTGCCCGCACAACACCTCCACCAAAGTGCCGGAGGGCAGCCGGGCCTATGCCGGCATCGGCTGTCACTACATGGTGCAGTGGATGGATCGCGAGACCACCGGCTTTACCCAGATGGGCGGCGAAGGTGCCAACTGGATCGGTGAGGCGCCGTTCTCGACCACGAAACACGTGTTCCAGAACCTGGGCGATGGCACCTACAACCACTCGGGCGTTCAGGCGATCCGGGCGGCGCTGGCGGCCGAAACCAACATCACCTTCAAGATCCTGTTCAACGACGCGGTCGCCATGACCGGCGGGCAGGAGAACGAGGGCCATCTGACCGCCGAGCGCATCGTGCGTGAGGTCAAGGCCATGGGCGTCCAGCATGTGGCCGTCGTCTATGACGAAAAGGAAGACGTGAACTTCAAGGCGCTGCCTGGCGACGTGGAAACCCACGAACGGGCCGAGCTGATGGCGGTTCAGAACAAGTTCCGTGAGATCGAGGGCGTGTCGGTCATCGTCTACATCCAGACCTGCGCCGCCGAGAAACGCCGCCGCCGCAAGCGCGGTACCTTCCCGGACCCGGACAAGCGGGTGTTCATCAACTCGGACATCTGCGAAGGCTGCGGCGATTGCGGGGTGCAGTCGAACTGTGTCTCGATCGTGCCCAAGGAAACCGAGCTGGGACGCAAGCGGGCGATCGACCAGTCCAGCTGCAACAAGGATTTCTCGTGCCTCAACGGGTTCTGCCCGTCCTTCGTCACGCTGGAAGGCGCCAAGATCCGCAAGGAGGCCACCACCGAGATCGACATCCCGCATCTGCCGCAGCCGGTTCTGCCGCGGATCGAGGGCACGCATAACGTGGTCATCACGGGCGTCGGCGGAACCGGCGTCGTGACCATCGGGGCGGTTCTGGCGCAGGCCGCGCAGATCGACGGCAAAGGCGCGGGCATGATGGAAATGGCCGGGTTGGCGCAGAAGGGGGGCGCGGTGCATATCCACTGTCGCCTGGCCAACAAGCCCGAGGACATCAGCGCCATCCGCGTGGCTACAGGCGAGGCGCATGCGCTGATCGGCGGCGACCTCGTGGTGTCGGCCGGGGCCAAGACGCTGGGTCTGACGCGCACTGGTCAGACCGGCGCGGTGGTCAACAGCCACGAGATCATCACCGGCGATTTCACCCGCAACACCGAGTTCCACATTCCGGGCGACCGGCTGGAACTGGCGCTCGAGGCGCGGCTGAAGGACGGACTTGCCCTGTTCGACGCGACCGAGTTGGCACGCGCGGTGATGGGCGATTCGATCTATTCCAACATGATGGTGTTCGGGGCGGCGTGGCAGCGCGGTCTGCTGCCGGTCAGCCACGAGGCGATCATGACCGCGATCGAGCTGAACGGCGCCGCGGTCGCGCGCAACAAGCGCGCTTTCGAGGTCGGCCGCTGGGCGGTTTTGCACCCCGATGAGGTGGCGCGCATCGTGCCCCCCTCGGTGACCGAGTTGCCCAAGACGCCCGAGCAGGCCATCGCCTTCCGCGCCGATCATCTGGTGGCCTATCAGGGTAAACGATTGTCAAAACGCTATCTCAAGCTGGTCGAGTCGATCGAAGACCCGAGGGTCCGGGATGCCGTCGCGCGTGGGTATCACAAGCTGTTGTCCTACAAGGATGAATACGAAGTGGCCCGCCTGCTGCTGGATAGCCGCGACAAGGCCGCCGCCGAATTTGACGGCGACATCAAGATGACCTTCCACCTGGCTCCGCCGATCCTGGGGGGCAAAGGGCCGGACGGGCGTCCGCGCAAACGGCAGTTCGGCGAATGGCTTCTGGGGCCGATGAAGGTTCTGGCAAAGCTGAAGGGACTGCGCGGCACTCCGCTGGACATCTTCGGCTATACCGCCGAGCGCCGGATGGAGCGGGCCTTGATCCGTCAATACGAGAAGGACATGAAAGAGGTCCTGCCCAAGCTGGATGACAACACCCGCGATGCGATTGTCGCGCTGGCGCGGTTGCCGCTGGACATCCGCGGTTTCGGTCCGGTATTGGCCGCCAACGAAGCCAAGGCCGCCAAGCGGCGCGAGGAACTTCTGGCCGTAATCCGGCAAGGAGGGACCGAGACGCGGGCCGCGGCCGAGTAACGTCATATCGGTGTCATGGAGGCGCGGTAGGGTTCCCGTCCGCGCCGTCCGATGACGGCCACGCCGGAGACCCGTGATGAAATCACGTCGCCAAGTCGCTCGGGACATTTCCTACGCCCATTCTGCTGAGACGCGGGGTGGGCGCATGGTTATCAAACTTATGGAGAACACGACCGGTCGGCTGCGCTTGATCCGGCGTGCCGAAGGCTACGAGCGCGAGGTCGCCAATGGTCGCGATTTCTGGTCGGTCATGGTCGAACGTTACGGGCTGAGCCTGAACGTGGTGGGTGGGGCGCTGTCAAACATCCCCAAGGACGGCCCGCTGATCCTGATCGCCAATCACCCCTACGGGATTCTTGATGGGCTGATGATGGGGCATGTACTGTCCCAGACCCGTGGAGATTTCCGGATTCTGGCCAACCATGTGTTCCACAAGGCCGAGGATCTGAACCGGATCATCCTGCCGATCTCCTTCGATCAGACCAAAGAAGCGATGCGGCTGAACCTGCAGACCCGAAAAACCGCCTTGGATTATCTGGGGCAGGGTGGGGCAATCGGGATTTTTCCCGGCGGTACGGTCAGCACGGCGGCCCGGCCGTTCGCGCACCCGATGGACCCGGGCTGGCGCGGTTTCACCGCGCGGATGGTGGCCAAGTCGAACGCCACCGTGGTGCCTTTGTTCTTCGATGGCCACACCTCGCGCCTGTTCCAGATCGCCAGCCATCTGCATGTGACGCTGCGCATGGGTTTGCTGATCAAAGAGTTCAAAAAGCGCGTCGATACCCCGGTGGATGTGGTCGTGGGGCAGCCCATCGGCCGCGACGTTCTGGACCCATTGGCCGGCGATACACGCAAGATGATGGATTTCTTGCGCAAAGCCACGTATGAGCTGTCTCCAAAGCCGCTGAAGTCGTATGACTATGGCTATGAATTCGAGGAACGGCATCGCGCCTGAAGGGGCAAATGGCAGTAGGCATCTTTGATTCTGGATTGGGCGGGCTGACCGTCCTGAACGCCGCGCAGACACGTCTGCCGGAGGTGGATTTCCTGTACTACGCGGACAGCGCGCACGCGCCTTATGGCGTGCGCGACGCCGAGGATATCTACAACCTGACCCGAAACGCCGTGCAGGACCTGTGGTCGCGCGGCTGCGATCTGGTGATTCTGGCCTGCAACACGGCCAGCGCTGCGGCGCTGCGGCGGATGCAGGAAGAGGGCGTGCCCCAGAGCAAACGCGTTCTGGGTGTGTTTGTCCCGCTGATTGAGGCACTGACAGAGCGTCAGTGGGGCGACAACAGCCCCCCGCGCGAAGTGGCGGTCAAGCATGTGGCCCTCTTCGCGACACCGGCGACGGTGGCCAGCCGCGCGTTCCAGCGTGAACTGGCGTTCCGCGCTATCGGCGTCGATGTTGAGGCGCAGGCCTGCGGTGGCGTGGTCGATGCTATCGAGGATGGTGACATGATCCTGGCCGAAGCCCTTGTGCGGAGCCATGTGGACGCGTTGAAGCGCAAGATGCCGCACCCGCAGGCTGCGATCTTGGGCTGCACCCATTACCCCTTGATGGCCGAAGCCTTTCAGGCGGCGTTGGGCCCGGACGTCCAAGTCTTCAGCCAGGGCGACCTGGTGGCCGAAAGCCTTGCGGATTATCTCCAGCGGCATCCGGATATGCTGGGCGGGGGTGAGGCGGGTTACCTGACCACAGGCAATCCGCAGAAGGTCAGTGACCGGGCAACGCAATTCCTCCGACGACAGATCACCTTCAAGGCCGCCTGACTTAGGTCAAGGACCGGCCCCTGTCATGAATTTATTCGGTACCTGTCATGTCGGCGGGTGCCAGACGTGTCACATAAATCTACGAGGTCTGACATGACCCACAAAATCGCAATCCTGGGCGCTTCGGGCTATACCGGTGCCGAGTTGGTGCGGCTGATCGCTGAGCACCCGAACATGGAAATCACCGCCCTGGCGGCCGAGCGCAAGGCCGGGCAGACCATGGCCGAGGTGTTTCCGCATCTGCGCCATCTGGATTTTCCGCGTCTGTGCAAGATCGAGCAGATCGACTTTGGCCAGATCGATCTGTGCTTTTGCGCGCTGCCGCACAAGACCAGTCAGGAGGTCATCCGGGATTTGCCCTCCGACCTCAAAATCGTTGATTTGTCGGCGGATTTCCGGCTGGCCGACCCCGACGAATACGAGAAATGGTATGGCAATCCGCATGCCGCACTCACGCATCAGGATGAGGCCGTCTACGGCCTGACCGAGTTCTACCGTGAGGACATCCGCGCTGCGCGGCTAGTGGCTGGCACCGGGTGCAATGCTGCCACGGGGCAGTATGTGCTGCGGCCGTTGATTCCGGCCGGTGTTATCGACCTGGATGACATCATTCTTGATCTGAAGTGCGCCGTCTCAGGAGCGGGGCGTGCGCTGAAAGAGAACCTTCTGCACGCCGAACTGAGCGAGGGCACCAACGCTTATGCCGTCGGTGGTACCCACAGGCATCTGGGCGAGTTCGATCAGGAGTTCTCGAAACTGGCGGGCCGCGCGGTTCACATCCAGTTTACGCCACACCTGATCCCCGCGAACCGGGGCATTCTGGCGACCTCATATGTGAAGGGTGATCCGCAGAGCGTTTATGAAACGCTGTGTGCAGCCTATGCAGACGAGCCCTTCATCCACATGCTGCCTTTCGGCGAGACGCCTTCGACCCACCATGTACGCGGGTCGAACTTCTGCCATATCGGCGTCGTTGCTGACAGGATCGAACGGCGTGCCATCGTGATAGCGGCGCTGGATAACCTGACAAAAGGTAGCAGTGGGCAGGCCTTGCAGAACGCAAACCTGATGTTAGGTGAACCCGAAACGACGGGGCTTATGATGGCCCCACTGTTCCCATGAGGGCAAGATGAAGACGCTGAAGAAACGTCGTCGTGTACAGATCATTTTGTTGGCTTTTGTGGCTTTGGCCCTGGCGACGGGCCTGATCGGCTATGCCATGCGAGACGGGATCAACTATTTCCGCTCGCCCACCCAGGTGATCGCCGAACCGCCGGCGCCGAACGAGGTGTTTCGCATCGGTGGCTTGGTCGAAGAAGGCTCGATCGTACGCGGGCAGGGTGAAACCGTACGGTTCACCGTCACCGACGGAGGTGAGAGCGTGAAGGTGGCCTTCACCGGTGTCTTGCCTGATCTGTTCTCCGAGGGTCAGGGGATGGTCGGCACCGGAAGCTACGTTGATGGTGTGTTCCAAGCCACTGAAATTCTGGCAAAACACGACGAGACCTATATGCCGAAAGAGGTCATTGATGCCTTGAAGGAGCAGGGCGTCTACGAAGAGCCGGCAGACAGCTGACATTGTACAGTCATCAGTAGGCTGGCTGAATGAGTATTGAAGGGCGTTGCGTGATCTGGTCGTGCAGCGCCCTTTTTCATTTCATGGACTTAAGGATTTCACCGGACCGTATGCCGCAATGGAACACAGAGGTGCAGCATGCAGTCGGTTCAGCAGATTGCCAACGAGATCGTAGCCCGCGAGGGCGGCTTCGTCGATGATCCGGATGACCCGGGAGGGGCCACGAAATACGGTGTCACAATCCACACAATGCGACGGTTGGGCCTTGACCTGACGCGTGACGGCACGGTCGATCGTCGCGACGTGATGGCGCTTGGCCGGGATCAGGCTGTCCCGATTTTCATCGCGCATTACTTTCAAAAGCCCGGTCTGGCACGGGTACCCGACGCGCTGCAGCCGACGCTGTTCGATATGTACGTGAATGCGGGCGGACAGGCGGTGCGCATCCTGCAGCGTCTTTTGGTGCAGATGGGATTTTCGCTCGTCGTGGATGGCGTTCTGGGGCCGCGAACGGCTGGGGCATGCGAACAGGCCGCAAAACCCGATCCGGTGGTGTTGCGCGACGCGTATGGGGTGGCACGAAGGAACTACTATTTCCGGCTGGCTGACCGACGTCCGGCCTTGCGCAAATACGTGCGCAGCCGCAACGGTGGGAAAGGGGGTTGGATCCGCCGGGCCGAGGAGTTTCTATCTCCGCCCTATCACCTGAGCATGGCCGAGTTTCAGCAAAGGATAGCCGCATGGGACTGATCGCAGGTGTTTTTGATCTTCTGTTCGGGGGTGGGCGCAACGTGGTGCGCGAAACTGCAGAGGTGTTTCGCGAGAACTCGGAGGCCGGTGCGGAACGCGTTGTTGCGCTGCGTGGACAGGCGATGAACCAGTTCGGCGCGGAATTCGAGGTTCCTCGCAAAGGCGGGTTTGACCGTTTCATGGACGGTTTGAATCGGTTGCCAAGGCCTGCATTGGCGCTGGGGACATTGGGTTTGTTCGTGGCCGCGATGGTCGACCCACTTTGGTTTGCGGCGCGGATGCAGGGAATTGCGCTGGTGCCCGAGCCGCTGTGGTGGCTACTGGGCGTCATCGTGTCGTTCTATTTCGGAGCGCGGCACCAAGCGAAGGTTCAGGACCTTCAGCGTGATATCTCAGTCACGATGATGCGGGCGCCACAGGTCATGGCCAACTTGCGGGCTCTTCACGAGATGCGAGCGGACAGTCCGGGAGCCGCCGATCCGGGACCGGATGCGGAACTGACGGCAGAGGTGATCATCCCAGACGAAAACCCGGCGCTGGAGGACTGGCGGCGTCTACAGCGCGCTTGACCCGCGACACTATGTGCGCCTGATTGCGGCGAAAGTGATTGGCGCTTGCCCGGGCGCGGGATTATACCCGTGCCCATGATTACCGAGCTTGGACATTTCGCCCTCATCCTGGCCTTCATGGTGGCCATAGTTCAGACAGTCGTGCCATTGATCGGCGCTGCAAAACGCTGGCCGTCATGGATGCTGTTCTCCGAGCCCGCGGCTATTGCGCAGTGTCTGCTGACAGGATTTGCCTTCACTGCGCTGGTGTGGGCCTTTGCGACCTCGGATTTCTCGCTGCGGATCGTGGTGGAAAACAGCCATTCCCTGAAACCGATGCTGTATAAGATCAGCGGAACCTGGGGAAACCACGAAGGTTCGATGCTGTTGTGGGTACTGATCGTGGCGCTTTTTGGCGCAACGGCTGCGCTTTTCGGCCAGGGTTTGCCACCCACGCTCAAGGCCCGTGTCTTGGCGATGCAGGCCGCAATCGGGGTGGCGTTCTACGCCTTCATCCTGTTTACGTCGAACCCGTTTGACCGGCTTCCCGTGGCGCCGTTTGACGGCCGCGATCTGAACCCCTTGCTGCAGGATCCCGGTTTGGCATTCCATCCGCCGTTTTTGTACCTTGGATATGTGGGCCTGAGCATGGCATTCAGTTTTGCCGTCGCAGCCCTGATCGAGGGGCGGGTGGACGCGGCGTGGGGTCGGTGGGTTCGACCGTGGACACTGGCAGCCTGGATATTCCTGACCATCGGCATCGCTTTGGGGTCGTGGTGGGCCTATTACGAATTGGGTTGGGGCGGATTCTGGTTCTGGGATCCGGTGGAAAACGCGTCTTTCATGCCGTGGCTTCTGGCCGCCGCCCTATTGCACTCGGCCATTGTGGTCGAAAAGCGCGAAGCCTTGAAAAGCTGGACCATTCTGCTGGCGATCATTGCGTTCGGCTTTTCTCTGATCGGCACGTTTATCGTGCGCTCGGGCCTTCTGACGTCGGTTCACGCATTTGCAAACGACCCTGAGCGCGGTGTGTTCATCCTGTTCATTCTGGTGGCGTTCATTGGCGGCGCGTTGATCCTGTTCGCCGCCAGGGCCCAGGCGATGGAGGCCAAGGGGCTGTTCGGAATGGTCAGCCGTGAAAGCGCATTGGTGCTGAACAATATCCTGCTGGCTGTCAGCAGTTTTGTCGTGTTCTTCGGGACCCTGTGGCCGATGGTGGCCGAAATGATGTTCGACCGAAAGCTTTCGGTCGGGGCACCGTTCTTCAACGCGGCCTTTACGCCGTTCATGGTAGTGCTGGGCATCGCATTGCCGCTGGGCTCGATGCTGCCGTGGAAGCGCGGCAGGCTGGGCCGCGTCGCATGGCAGCTGCGCTATGCGTTTGTTCTGGCCGTTTCGCTGGCCATACTGGTTTGGGTGCTGCAGACGGGCCGCAGCGCGCTTGGCCCGGTTGGTTTGTTCCTTGGCGCATGGATCACCTTCGGCGCCGCGGTCGATCTGTGGAGCCGCACAGGCCGCACCGGCGGTTTCCGGCGTCTGATGCGTCTGCCGGGTGCGGATTGGGGCAAGGCGATCGCCCATACCGGTCTGGGGGTCACGATCTTTGCGATTGCCGGCCTGACCGCCTGGGAGGTCGAGGACATCCGTGTTGCACGTATCGGCGAGACCTTCGACGTGGGCGGTTTCTCGTTCACTTTGGACGGTGTGCGCGAGGTTGAGGGGCCGAACTATTTCTCCACCATGGCCGACGTGCAGGTTCAAAAAGATGGTCGAGAGATAGCTACGCTGAACCCGGAAAAACGTACCTATCCGGTGGCCGCCATGCCCACGACAGAAGCCGCGATTGACTACCGTTTTCTGCGTGATGTCTACGTGGTCATCGGGGATCAGCAGGACGATGGCGGCTGGGTCATGCGTACTTACATCAAACCTCTTGCGAATTGGATTTGGGGAGGCTGCATTCTGATGGCTCTGGGCGGATTGTTCAGCTTGTCTGACCGCCGCTTCCGAGTGGCCGCAGGCGCGCGCAAGGCCCCGGCAGGCGGGGTACCGGCGGAATGAAACGTCTGATCGTTTTGTTGTTGTTGCTGGCATCGCCGCTGATGGCGGTCCAGCCGGATGAAGTCCTGGACGATCCGGCGCTCGAAGCCCGAGCGCGAGACATCAGTACGGGCCTGCGTTGTCTGGTCTGTCGAAACGAAAGCATCGACGAAAGCAACGCGGAACTGGCCCGTGACCTGCGAATTCTGCTGCGCGAACGGCTGGTCGCGGGCGACACCGATGAAGAAGCGGTTGCCTATATTGTCGACCGCTACGGAGAATACGTGCTACTCAAACCCACGACCACGGGGGCGAACCTGCTGTTGTGGCTGGCAGGGCCGGCCATGCTGTTGATTGCGGCGGGTCTGGGGTGGAACTTCCTGCGCGGTCGTGCGCGGGTTGAGGAGACCTCCGCCGTAGACGGATTGAGTGACGACGAGAAAGAGCGCCTGCGCCGGATTCTTGAAGACTGACGTGCGGTTTGCCTTTCCCTTGCGCGGCATTTGCGTCAGGGTTCGGGAAATTCTGCGCATGTGAGGACTTCATGGAATACGAAACGGTGCTTTTGGACATCACGGACGGTCTGGCTGTGGTCACGCTGAACCGGCCGAACAAGATGAACGCGCTTACGACGAAAATGCGCGCCGAGATTACCCATGCGATGAAAAAAGCCGCTCATGACGCGCGCGCAATCGTTCTGACGGGCGCAGGCCCGGCGTTTTGCTCCGGCCAGGATCTGGGCGATGCGTCCAGCACCGGCAAGATCGATCTGGAGCGCGCGCTGCGCGATGAATATGAACCGATGCTGGAAGCCGTTCATGATTGTCCGGTGCCGACGATCGCGGCCGTGAACGGTCCCGCGGCGGGGGCAGGGGCCAACCTGGCCCTGTGTGCCGATGTGGTCATTGCGACCGAAAGCGCCTATTTCCTGCAAGCCTTTGCTCGGATCGGTCTTTTGCCGGACGCCGGCGGAACTTGGTTCATGCCGCGCCAGATGGGTCTGGCCAAAGCGATGGGTGCGGCCCTGTTCGCCGACAAGATTTCTGCGCGTCAGGCCGACCAATGGGGCATGATCTACGAGGCGGTTGCCGACGATGAATTCGCCGCGCATTGGCGCAAGCGCGCCGAGTACCTGGCCAAAGGACCGACTGCGGGCTTTGCCGCGATCAAAAAGGCGATGCGAGGCACCTACGAAAACACATTGCCGCAACAACTGGCGACCGAGGCGCACCTGCAGGGAGAATGTGGGCGCACCCGTGACTTCGCCGAAGGCGTGGTGGCATTTCTGGAGAAACGCGCGCCCCGGTTCGAGGGGCGCTGAGGATTAGGCCCGGCGGCGGCGGCGCGCGCGCCGTTCGGGCATCGCCTCGTCCCCGGTTCCGTCACTGGCCGACGAGAAAGGCCCCAATATCGCGGTGATTTGCTCGAGCGAGGGACGGGCGCCACGGGGTTCAGTGTCCAGTGCCTTGCGCATCTCACGCAGGTGCGCTGGCATCGTACCGCAGCAACCGCCGATGATGGTCGCACCTGAATCTCGCGCCATGGCTGCGTAGCGCCCCATGAGCTCGGGTGTACCGTCGTAGTGGATGTGGCCATCGACATATTTCGGAATGCCAGCATTGCCCTTGGAGATCAGGGGGCGTTCGGTTCCCTGAGCCACAAAACCCAGAACCGTGCGCAGGATGTCGGATGCGCCGGTGCCGCAGTTGGCGCCAAAGGCGATCGGCGGGTTGGGCAGGGTTTCGACCAACTGCGCCAGGTCGGCCGAGGTCACGCCCATCATGGTGCGCCCGGCGGTGTCAAAGCTCATGGTGCCGCACCAGGGCATGTCGGCCAGGGCAAAGGCCTCGGCCGCGGCGCGGAACTCCTCGGGTGCGCTGATCGTCTCCAGCCACAGCACGTCGACGCCGCCTTCTTTCAGCGCCTCGGCCTGTTCGTGGAACATCTCGACTGCCTCGGCATGGGTAAGGCTGCCCACGGGTTCCAGGATTTCCCCGGTCGGGCCGACCGACCCGGCAACCACCACCGGGCGCCCGGCGGCATCCGCCACCTCGCGTGCCAGTTCGGCGCCAATGCGGTTCAACTCGGCCACGCGGGTGTGGGCGTCGTGCAGCTTCAGACGTGCAGCCGTTCCCCCGAATGTATTGGTCAGGAACAGGTCACTGCCCGCATCCACCGACCCCCGATACAGGGCGCGGATCTTGTCGGGCTGGTCGGTGTTCCACAGCTCGGGCGCGTCACCCGATTGCAGCCCCATGTTGAACAGGTTCGTTCCGGTGGCGCCGTCGGCAAGAATGGCGTCCTTCGTTTCCAGCAGTCTGGTCAGCGCGTTGGTCATTGGAGATGTCCGGAGTTGTGGCCCCAAGGGCCAAAAATTTAGACGCCCCGTGTCGCATGACCGGGACGTCAAATCAAATTCATAATACTCATGAAGATCATGAGGTGGGCGGCATGCCTCAGTTGGCTTCGCTCATCACCTGAGCTTTGGCGTCGGGCAGCAGTTCCGCCATCTTGGCGCGGATTTCCTCGGGGCTGGACAGATCGCCCAGATCGGCGGCGACTTTGCGCACCACGTCTTCGTGGCCGGCCTCTTCGAAATCGGCGATCACGACGGATTTTGCATACTCGGCGGCCTCGTCGCCGCTTTTGCCCATTTTTTCCGCAGCCCACAGGCCCAGCAGCTTGTTGCAACGGGCTTGTGCCTTGAACTGCATTTCTTCGTCATGGGCGAATTTTGCTTCAAAGGCGTTTTCGCGTTCGTCGAACGTGGTCATGGGTTTTGGGCCTCTTCAAGTAAAAGTGTGTTTCCTGATGATATGACCATACGCGATGCTGGGTGCAAGGTATTTGCGCTGCGTCAAAGCCTCTCGGATGCATGAACTTGCGGGAAAGGGGGGCTTGCACTATGAGAGCGCCAACGCGATGGGACTCATTCCCTCGCCCCAGCCTGGAAAGGTCGCACATGGCGCGTCGCAAGAAGATTTACGAAGGCAAGGCCAAGATCCTGTACGAAGGCCCGGAACCGGGCACGATCGTGCAGTATTTCAAAGATGACGCCACCGCGTTCAACGCGGAAAAGAAAGACGTGATCGACGGCAAGGGTGTTCTGAACAACCGCCTGAGCGAATTCTTCATGACGGGTCTGAATCAGATTGGCGTGCCGACCCATTTCATCCGCCGCCTGAATATGCGCGAACAGCTGGTCCGCAGCTGCGAGATCATCCCGCTGGAGGTGATCGTCCGCAACTATGCCGCCGGGTCGCTGTCGAAACGGCTGGGCATCGCCGAGGGTACGCAGCTGCCGCGTCCGATCGTGGAATACTGCTACAAGGACGACTCGCTGGGTGATCCGCTTGTGACCGAAGAGCACATCGCCGCCTTTGGCTGGGCCAGCCAGCAGGATATGGACGACGTCCTCAGCCTGGCGCTGCGGGTGAACGACTTCATGAGCGGCGTGATGCTGGCCGTGGGTATTCGTCTGGTCGACTTCAAGATCGAGATTGGGCGCGTCTACGAAGGTGACTTCCAGCGCCTGATCATCGCTGATGAGATCAGCCCGGACAGCTGCCGACTATGGGATGTCGAGACCGGTCAGAAACTGGACAAGGACGTATTCCGTCGCGATCTGGGCAGCTTGACCGATGCCTATTCCGAGGTCGCCCGCCGGCTGGGCGTTCTGCCGAAAAGCAACGTGAGCAAGCCCACCCTGATCAACTGATCGCGCCGACTGGCAGGGCCTAACAAGGATGCGCTGCTCCTATTCGGAGCGGCGCATTTTTCATTGCGGGTTTGACACGTCAGGCCCCCGTCACGCATCTTCGGGTTGACCGACCAACCCGGTCCGCTAACCAAGGTGGCACACTGAATGAGCGCGTTGTTCGATCAAGCGGTTTTCCTGAAATTTCTGGCGGCCGTGCTGGCCATATTCAACCCGCTCTACAACATCCCGATCTTCCTGAGCATGACGCGCGACTGCACACCTGCCGAACGGCGCAGGGTAGCCATGATCGTGATGGCCTCGGTGACGGTGATCGCGCTGATCTCAGTTGCAATCGGCGAAGAGGTGTTGGCTGTCTTCGGGATCGACGTTCCATCGTTTCGCGTGGCTGGCGGGCTGATTATTTTCGGGATCGGCATGTCGATGCTGAACGCGCAAGACAGAGCGCCGGGCGATCAGGCCGCGGTGGTCGATGGTCACGTGCGCAAATTGAACTTTGCCGTTGTTCCGCTGGCGATCCCGTTGACAATCGGCCCGGGGACGATTGCCGTGACGATCGTGTTCTCGCATCAACTGTCCGATGGGGCCGAACTGGTGACCCTTGGCTCGGCGATCCTGATCGCCTGTTTCATCGTCGGGCTCGGCCTGTTGTTTGCCGACAGCATCTCGCGTCTTGTGGGTGAGACGATGATCAACGTGCTGACCCGGATCATGGCGATCCTGCTGGTTGCCGTGGCCGTCGAGATGGTTCTGACCGGCATCTTCAACGCGGTTGATGCACATTATCCCGGCCTGACCGGCAGCGTGGTCAATTGATTTCCGCAAGATGAACCGCCTGCGGTCATTCGACCGCATCACAAAGGCTTGTTCTGCGCGGTCAGTCGCGCTATCCCCCGCGCAACGGAACAGGCCCCGGCGCGGCGGGCCACAGGTGGAGTTGCAACGATGAAGGCACGGGTGCACGTAATGCTCAAGAACGGGGTTCTGGACCCGCAAGGCGAGGCTGTGCGCCACGCATTGGGCGCACTGGGGTTCGACAAGGTGCAGGGCGTGCGGCAGGGCAAGGTGATTGACCTGGAACTGGCCGATGGCGCAACCGAGGCCGATGTTGCCGAAATGTGCGAAAAGCTGTTGGCCAACACGGTCATCGAGCGTTACGAGATCGAACTGGTCTGAGTTCTCTGACCGTCATCCCCAAGGAGGGTTTCCCATGCGCGCAGCGGTTGTCGTTTTTCCGGGGTCCAACTGTGACCGGGATCTTGCCGTCGCCTTTGAGCAGGCCGGATTTCAGGTCGACATGGTCTGGCACAAGGATGCCCAATTGCCGCAGGGCGTGGACATCGTGGGCGTGCCGGGCGGGTTTTCCTACGGCGATTACCTGCGCTGCGGTGCGATTGCTGCGCAGTCCCCGATCTGCAAGGCGGTGGTCGAACACACCGAACGGGGCGGCTATGCCATCGGCATCTGTAACGGGTTCCAGATCCTGACCGAGACCGGCATTCTGCCGGGCGCGCTGCTGCGCAATGCCGGCTTGAAATACATCTGTCGAACCGTCGGGCTGAAGGTTGCGACCAGCGACAGCGCCTTTACTCAGGGCTACAACGCCGGAGACGTGATTCAGATTCCGATCGCACATCACGATGGCAACTACTTCGCTGATGACGAAACCATTGCCCGCCTGCGGGACGAGGATCGGATCGCCTTCAGCTATACCGACAACCCCAACGGCTCGCGCGGGGATATTGCAGGGATCTTGTCGCACAACCGGCGCGTGCTGGGCATGATGCCCCACCCCGAGCGGGCGGCGGACGAGGCGCATGGCGGCACCGACGGAGTGGCGCTCTTCCGCGCATTGTCGGGTGTGCTTACACCTGCGTGACTTGAGGTCGTGGGCGCGGAAGCGTAGCTTCGGTGCATGAGTTCCGACGCGCAATCAGGCTGGACAAATCTATTTGGCCGCGGTGCCCCTTTGGGGTGGCGCTTGCGGCTGGCCGTGTTCGTGTTGCTGGTTGCTGCTGCGGCAACGGTCTGGGTCACCAACAGCCTGCTGACAAATCGGTTCACGGAATCGACCCGTAACAGGGCTGAACTGCGTCTGGCCCTTTATTCCGGCAACCTGCTGAGCGAATTGCGTCGAAACGCCATCGTTCCACAATTGCTGGCCCGGGACCCGACCTTGATTTCTGCCTTGCAGTCAGCCGATTTTTCCCTGTCTACTCAGCGGCTTTTGTCCTTTGTTGAGGAAATCGGCGCAGCATCGCTGATGCTGCTGGATCGGGATGGTCGGGTCGTTGCCGCAACAGACCGCAATCGACTGGGCGAGTCCCATCGAAGTGACCCGTATTTCGTGAATGCCGTCAGGTCGAACGCAACGATCTTTTCGGAGATTGCGCGCGAGACCGGTAGTTATGGCTTTCTCTACTCCCGCAGGATCGAGGCCGGGTCGGAAATTCTGGGCGTGATCGTGGTCGAGGTTGATCTGCGCAAGTTCGAAAACGCCTGGGCCGGGATCTCGGACGCGGTCATGGTGACCGACAGCACCGGAACGATCATTCTGTCCACCGAACCCCAGTGGCGCGGCCTGAACGAGACAGAGGCGTTGTTGCGGCAGCATCCGCAGGGTGCCATCCAGCGCGCAATTCGGGCGACTACCGATTGGACGGCCTTGCCGCCGGACGCCTACGTTGCGGGTGAGGCCGTAATGCGGATGGAGACCCGCATCCCGTTCCGCGGCTGGAAGATGACCTCGTTCACGACCTATTCCTCGATCCGCGAAAAGGTGAACAGCGTGCTGGCGCTCGAGATCATGGGGTTTGCGATTCTCCTGGCGCTGACCTTCTATGCACTGAGCCGCAGGGCCACGTTCCGCATGGCGCTGTTCCAACGCGAGTCGGCGGAGCTTCGCGCATTGAACGCAAGGCTGCAGCGCGAAATCGCCGAACGCGAACGGGTTGAAAAGACGCTGGAAGTGGCGGAACAGACGCTGGCGCAAAGCTCGAAGTTGGCAGCCCTGGGCGAGATGTCGGCGGCCGTCAGTCACGAGTTGAACCAGCCGTTGGCGGCGATGAAGACCTATCTGGCGGGCGCGCGGCTGTTGCTGCGCCGAAACCGCCCCGAAGAGGCGCTGGCCAGCTTTGGTCGGATCGACGGTCTGATCGAGCGGATGGGCGCGATCACGCGGCAGCTCAAGTCTTATGCCCGTAAGGGCGCGGACGCGTTTTCACCCGTAAATCTTGGGGAGGCGTTGGCCTCATCCCTGTCAATGATGGAACCGCAGCTGCGCCAGAGGCAGGTCAAGATCACCCAGATTCTTCCCGAAGAGCCTGTGATCGTGATGGGAGATCGGATGAGGATCGAACAGGTTATGGTCAACCTGTTGCGAAACGCGCTCGACGCCACCAAATCTGTTGCAGAGCCAGAGGTCGAGATCATTCTGGCCGCAGGCGAGACCGCCGTGCTGGCGGTGCGCGACAATGGCCACGGGATCGAGGATATCGAGAACCTGTTCGAGCCGTTCTACACCACCAAGCGGCCCGGAGATGGGGTCGGCTTGGGTCTTGCCATCTCGTCCGGGATCGTGAACGACCATGGCGGACGGCTGACTGCGCGCAACGGCCAGAATGGCGGCGCGGTATTCGAGATGCAACTGCCCATTTTGGGACATGACGGCCTTGAGGCCGCAGAATAACGAGGACGTACCTATGGCACAGGCCATGAAAATTGCCATCGTGGATGATGAACAGGACATGCGCCAGTCGATCAGCCAATGGTTGGCGCTGTCCGGCTATGACACCGAAACCTTCGCCAGCGCCGAGGATGCGCTGAAGGTTCTGGGGCCGGATTATCCGGGGATCGTGATCTCGGACATCAAGATGCCCGGTATGGATGGCATTCAACTTTTGAAAAAGCTGATGGGTGCAGACAGTACCCTGCCGGTGATCATGATTACCGGTCACGGCGACGTTCCGATGGCGGTCGAGGCGATGCGGGTGGGGGCGTTCGATTTTCTGGAAAAGCCGTTCAACCCCGATCGGATGTCGGAACTTGCCAAACGCGCCAGCAACGCGCGGCGGCTGACGCTGGACAACCGGGCGCTGCGGCGCGAGCTGTCGGGCGGCACCCAGATAATGAACAAGCTGATCGGTGCCAGCCCGGTGATGGAGCGCCTGCGCGAGGATATTCTGGACCTGGGCCAGGCCGACGGGCATGTGCTGATCGACGGCGAAACCGGCACCGGCAAGACCCTGGTGGCGCACGCGTTGCATGCAGTGGGCAGCCGGGCGGGCAAGAAATTCGTTCTGGTCTCCTGTGCCGCGCTCGAGGAAGAGGCGCTGGCCAAGCGGTTGTTCGGCCCCATGATGCCGGAGGACACGCAACTGCCCGCCATCGAGGAAGCCCGCGGCGGTACTCTGGTGCTGGAGGACATCGAGGCGCTGAGCGACACGCTGCAGGCGCGCTTGCTGAGCGTGATGAACGAGCAGGGGACGCCGGCTGAAACCCGGATCGTTGCGATCTCGAACCTGCAGGAAGCTGGCAAGACCAGCGAGGACGTGCTGCGGCCCGATCTGTTTTACCGGCTGGCGGCGCTGCGGATCACCATGCCGCCGCTGCGGCAGAGAGGCGAGGATATCCTGACGCTGTTCACCCGGCTGAGCGAGCAGTTTGCCGAGGAATATGGTTGTGAGGCGCCGCAAGTCAGTGCCCAGGAGGCCGCGCAGCTGCTGCAGGCCCCGTGGCCGGGCAACGTGCGCCAGTTGATCAACATCGCCGAACGCGCGGTTCTGCAGTCGCGGCGCGGTTCGGGCACCATCGCGTCACTGTTGATGTCCGATCACGAAGAGATGCAGCCGGTGATGACCACCGAGGGTAAGCCGCTGAAGGAATACGTTGAGGCGTTCGAACGGATGCTGATCGACAACACAATGCGGCGCCACAAGGGATCTATCGCTTCGGTGATGGAGGAACTTTGCCTGCCGCGCCGGACTTTGAATGAAAAAATGGCCAAGTACGGGTTGCAACGGGCGGACTATCTGTAGGCGAGCGGCCAGTCCCTTTTTGGCCTTTTGTCCAAAGTACACCCGGTAAATTTGAAGCCAGAGGATGCCCGACCTGTTTGTAGATCGGGCTCCTTTGCAGTTTGCCCATTGTGTTTTCCACAGGACTGCTTTTATTGTACCGGGACGGGACGGGCGCATTTTTGTGCCTGAATGTCCCGAATCATTGAGTTTCGCTGCTTTGCTGCAGGTGGTGACCTTTCCCGCCCGGCCAAGCAGACCGATTGTGCCCCGTTACGGGGCAGTAGAGTACCTGAGCCCGAACTTCGGGCGAAAGGAATAATGGGCAGGCAGCGGCGTGTTCGCGCCTGTCGGAGAAGAACCGCGATGACGCGCGCGCTACGATTGAGTATACGGGCAGGGGGCCGCAGCGCCGATCCCTGCCGCGCGCCGTCCGTAATCGCCCAGACAAGACACCACCCCAGATGCGCCTGTCCGCCTGGACAGGTCAGGACAACGCGTTTGGCGCGGTGCACCAAGGACACATGGCAAAGAAAATGCTTATCGATGCCACCCACGCGGAGGAGACCCGCGTCGTGGTGGTGGACGGAAACAAGGTCGAGGAGTTCGATTTTGAATCCGAAAACAAACGCCAGCTTGCTGGCAACATCTACCTGGCAAAAGTAACGCGCGTCGAACCTTCGCTGCAGGCGGCCTTTGTTGACTATGGCGGGAACCGGCATGGCTTCCTTGCGTTCTCGGAAATCCATCCGGACTACTACCAGATTCCGGTCGCAGACCGCGAAGCCCTGATGGAGGAAGAGCGCGCCTATGCCGAGGCAATGAAGGCGCGGGACGAGGCCGAAGAATCCAAGCCCAAGAAGCGCCGCTCGCGGTCGCGCTCGAAAGCGGCAGAGGTCAAGACGGACGATCCGGTCGAAACGCTGGACGTATCCGCCGAGCCGACAGGCATGGAAACCATCGACCTGCTTGAGGAAGAGGCCGCTGATCAGGATGTGCCCGAAGGTACGTCTCCGATGGAGACCGTCGCTGAAACTCCGGTCGAAGAGCCGAGTGAAGACGCGAGTGACGAACCGGCGGACGAAACGGCCGAAGCCGAAGTCGACGCCGCACCCGCGGAACCCGTCGAAGCAGACGAGCCCGACGCAGATCTAGCCGACGACACCGACGCCGAAGCTGATGAGGCCAAGCCGGATGCAGCGGCCAAGGATGACACAATCGAGTCGGTTGCGGATGATGATGACAGCGAGGATATCCGTCCTCCGCGCAAACCACGCCCGCGCCGCTACAAGATTCAGGAAGTCATCAAGGTGCGCCAGGTTCTGTTGGTGCAGGTCGTCAAGGAAGAACGTGGCAACAAGGGTGCCGCGCTGACCACTTACCTGTCGCTGGCCGGCCGGTATTGTGTGTTGATGCCGAACACCGCGCGCGGGGGTGGCATCAGCCGCAAGATCACCAACGCCGCGGACCGCAAGAAGCTCAAGGAAATCGCATCCGAGATCGACGTGCCTACGGGCGCTGGTCTGATCATCCGTACAGCCGGTGCCAAGCGTACCAAGTCCGAGATCAAGCGCGACTACGAATACCTGCAGCGCCTGTGGGAGCAGATCCGCGAACTGACTTTGAAATCGATCGCCCCTGCGAAGATCTACGAGGAAGGCGACCTGATCAAGCGGTCGATCCGTGATCTTTACAATCGGGACATCGACGAGGTTCTGGTCGAAGGCGAAGGTGGCTACCGCATCGCCAAAGACTTCATGAAGATGATCATGCCGTCGCACGCCAAGAACGTGAAGCGGTACGAGGACCAACTGCCGCTGTTCGCGCGCTATCAGGTGGAAAGCTATCTGGCGGGAATGTTCAACCCGACGGTCCAGCTGAAATCGGGCGGATATATCGTGATCGGCGTGACCGAGGCGTTGGTTGCCATCGACGTGAACTCGGGCCGGGCCACCAAGGAAGGCTCGATCGAGGAAACTGCGCTGAAAACCAACTTGGAGGCCGCCGAGGAAGTTGCACGCCAGCTGCGCCTGCGCGACTTGGCCGGTCTGATCGTCATCGACTTCATCGACATGGACGAGCGCAAGAACAACCTGGCGGTTGAAAAGCGCCTGAAGGACAAGCTGAAGACCGATCGAGCCCGTATTCAGGTCGGACGGATCTCGGGCTTTGGCCTGCTGGAGATGAGCCGCCAGCGCCTGCGCCCAGGAATGCTTGAGGCAACCACACAGCCTTGCCCGTCCTGTCATGGCACCGGTCTGATCCGCTCGGATGACAACATGGCGTTGTCGATCCTGCGTCAGATCGAAGAGGAAGGAACACGCCGCCGCTCGCGCGAGGTGCTGGTGCGGTGTCCGGTCAGCATTGCCAACTTCCTGATGAACCAGAAGCGCGAGCATATCGCGCAGATCGAGGCCCGCTATGGCCTGTCGGTTCGGATCGAAGGTGACATTCATCTGGTCAGCCCTGATTTCTCAATGGAAAAGTTCAAGACGGCCAGCCGGATCGTTCCCGAAGCGTCTGCGCCGGTGGTGTCCGCGACGGCATCGCTGATGGATCTGGTGGATTCCGAGGACGAGGTTGAAGACAGCGCCGTCGAGCCGGAACAGGCGGAAGAGGAAGCCAAGCCGAAGCGCAAGCGCCGCCGGCGTCGCCGCAAGAAGAACGGCGGTAACGGCGAGCAATCGGAGGCAACCACTTCTGACGAAGCTGCGGAAGACAAGGCGAGCACCGAGGTGCAACCAGAAGAGTCCGGGACGGAAAAGACCGCTGAGCCTGAATCCGCTCCGGCTGAGGCCGCAGAAGCTGGTGCTGAAAACGTGACCGAGGGTGAAGCGGAGCAGGCCGAGGAAAAACCGGCCAAGCCCAAAAAACGTCGGGCACCGCGCCGCAAGAAAACGGTCGAAGTCGAAGAGGCGTCCGCGCCGGAACCCGAGGTGGCGAAAGAAGCGCCTGCCGCTGAGGCTTCCGCTGCTGCAGACAATGCCCCCGAAGCGCATGCTGAGGAGCCGGTTGAAGCGAGTGAACCCGAGGTAGCGGCAGAAGTCGAAACGCCCGATGCCGAGCCCGTGGCGGAAGCGCCGGAAGCGGCAACGGAAGAAAAAGCCGAGGACACAGCAGAGCCGGTGCTTGAGACGGTAGCGGAAGAACCCGAGCCGTCCCCGGCCAAGCCCAAGCGGCGCGGTTGGTGGTCTCTGGGCCAATAAGACAACAAAGGCGGACAGTATTGTCCGCCTTTTTTTCTTTCAGGTCCCGCCGTTTTTCCGAATGAGATAGACGTGGTGATCCGCAGCTTCTTCCATCCCGATCAGCTCGTGCCCGGACTCCGAGCAGAAATGAGGTACATCGACGATTGCGGCCGGATCGTCGGCAAGGACCCGGAGTAGGGAGCCCGCAGGCATGGCCTTGAGCCGTTTGCGGGCTTTCAGGACGGGCAGGGGGCACAGTAGGCCCAATGCATCCAGGGTTTCGGCTTCTTGTGTCATGGCTCTCAGATATTTGCACCGTGCACGGCTGTCCAGCCGGCAACCACGAGGATGTGACCGAATGGCCCCGTGACGCGCCCCATTGGATATCATATGTGCAGTGGCATGTTCGGAATCGATATCATCGACGCGGGGCTGCTGCCCGCCATGTTCATCGCGCTGGTCGGCGGGTTGATCAGCTTTCTGTCGCCCTGCGTTTTGCCGATCGTGCCGCCCTATCTGGCCTATATGAGCGGCGTGACCATCCACGAGATGCAAGATCAGGCGCAAGCCCGGCGCAAGGCGACCCTGTCGGCGCTGTTCTTCGTTCTTGGACTGTCGACGGTATTCCTGCTGCTGGGCTTCACGGCCTCGGCCTTCGGCGCCTTCGTGCTGCAGAACCAGGAGCTGTTCGCCAAGGTCTCGGGTCTGGTGGTGATCGTCTTCGGCCTGCATTTCCTGAACGTGTTCCGCATTCCGATCCTGGACCGCGAAGCGCGGCTCGAAACCGGGGACTCAGGCGGCTCGGTTTTTGGGGCTTACATCCTGGGGTTGGCTTTCGCATTCGGCTGGACCCCGTGCATCGGCCCCCAGCTGGGCGCGATTCTGTCGCTGGCCGCGTCCGAGGCCTCGGTGGCACGGGGCACGCTGTTGCTGGGCGTCTATGCGGCGGGTCTGGGCATACCGTTCCTGCTGGCTGCGATGTTCCTGAACCGGTCGATGGCGGTGATGAACAAGCTGAAACCGCATATGGGAACGATCGAAAAAGTCATGGGTGGCTTGTTGCTGGTCGTCGGCATCATGCTCGTGACAGGTCTGTTCACCGAGTTCAGCTGGTGGCTGCTTGAGACATTCCCGGCATTGGCCACTCTGGGCTGACGCGGCGCCCGGTCGCGATGATCGGGCCTTACCTTGGCCACATCGCTGCGCTAACCTGCCCGCAACAAGGGCAAAGGCATGAGCAGTCAGGTTCCGCAATCTGGGGTACAACGACGCCGGGTGTTCTATATTCCCGGCTATGATCCGATCCATCCCCGCCGCTATCGCGAACTCTATCGGACAGAGGGGCGCGCGCAGTCAGGGATTTCCGGGTATCACTTGGAGGTCTCGGCCAAGACGGGCGATGGCCCCTATGGCTGGCAAGTCCGGTCGGAGCAGGACGGGGCCGAAGTGCATGCGGATGTCGAGGTTCTGGTCTGGTCCGACCTCGTGCGCGAAAGCATGGACAGCTCGATCCCGGCGACCTATTGGCAATTGCTGCGCACGGCGTGGATCTACATCTCGACCGGCACGTTGTGGCGGCTGATGCGCTTGCGCAAGGGGCCGGTGATCGCCGCACTCTATCCGGTGGCGATGTTGCTGGGGCAGTTGGCCCTGGCGGGATTGGTCTTCTACGGAGTGGCAATGTTGTCCGCGTCCGCAATGCATTGGTTGGCTGAAGCTGTAGAAGGACCCGCGCTGTTCGGACCCTATTTTGCGCCGCGGATGTATCTCAGCCTGGCGCTTGGCATGTTGGCGGGATGGTGGGTCTTGCGCTGGTTCCGCAAGATCGACAACCGCCTGTTCGCCTATTACCTGATGCACGACTATGCCTATTCAGCGCGGCTGAGGGGGGAAACGCCGTCCGAGTTGCAAGCCCGGCTGGACGCGTTCCGCGCCTTGATCGCGGAGGCGCTGCGGTCGTCGGTCGATGAGGTTCTGGTGGTGGGCCACAGTTCCGGCGCGCATCTTGGGGTCTCGGTTCTGGCGGACCTGCTGCGGCGGGGCGAGGTGCCGCCGGATGGCCCGGTCCTGTCTTTCCTGACATTGGGGCAGGTGGTGCCGATGGTGTCATTCCTGCCGCGGGCCGATCAATTGCGCGCCGACCTGCAGTTGCTGTCGCAGACCGAGCAGTTGACATGGGTCGACGTCTCGGCACCCGGGGATGGCTGCGCCTTTGCCCTATGTGATCCGGTTGCTGTCAGCGGCGTTGCCGGGCCGGGCAAACGCTGGCCGCTGGTTCTTTCGGCCGCTTTCACGCAAACCCTGTCGCCCGAACGCTGGGCCGCGCTGCGCTGGCGATTCTTCCGTCTGCATTTCCAGTATCTGTGCGCGTTCGACCGGCCGGGCGACTATGACTACTTCCGCATCACCGCCGGGCCGCTGACGCTGGGCGCACGGTTCGCAGGGCGCGCGCCCTCGAAATCGCGGATTGAGCTGGCGGTGTCCAAGTACCGATCGGTGCGCGCATGACACCGCCCAAGCCACCCGCCAGACCGGACAAGGTATCGCTGTGGCAATACCTGCGCCTGTTCCGACGCGACATCCTGTCGGCCCAGCCGCAACGCCTGTACCGCGCCTGGATGGCCGAGTTCCGCACCCCGTTCTTCCGGTCTTACCTGATCAACCAGCCCGAGCTGATCGACCGCGTTCTGAAACACCGCCCCGAGGATTTCCCGAAATCCGGCCGGATCAGCGAAGGCCTGCGCCCTTTGCTGGGCCAATCGGTATTCCTGACCAATGGCGCGACCTGGGAGCGCCAGCGCCGCATCATCGACCCGGCCTTCGAGGGCGGACGGCTGAAGCAGACCTTTCCCGCAATGCTGGCCTCGGCCGAGGCTTGCGCCGAACGCCTGCGCGACAAGACAGGCGTGCCGGTCGAGATCGAGGAGATCACCAGCCATGCCGCCGCCGACGTGATCTTTCGCACCTTGTTTTCAGTCCCGATCGAGCACGAGATTGCCGCGCAGGTGTTCGAGAAGTTCCGCGCCTATCAGCGGCAGCAACCTCTGCTGAACCTGGCGGCTTTCGTGCCGCTGCCCGGCTGGGTGCCCCGGTTCCACGCGCGCAAGACCCGCGGTGCGGCAGCTGAAATCCGCGCCTTGATCGCCCGCCTGACCCGCGAGCGGGCTGCGCAGATCGGTGCCGGCACCGCGCCCGACGATCTGGCCACCAAGATCATGACTGCGCCCGACCCCCTGACCGGGCAGTGTTTCAACACCGATGAGATGATCGACCAGGTGGCCATCTTCTTTCTGGCCGGGCACGAGACCAGCGCCTCGGCCTTGGCGTGGACGCTGTACCTGATGGCCGCCTATCCCGACTGGCAGGAACGCGTAGCCGAGGAAGCCCGCGCGCAGAGCGAAATCAGCTTTGCCAGCATGTCCAGACTGCGCATCAGCCGCGATGTGTTCCGCGAGGCGCTGCGCCTCTATCCCCCGGTGCCGATGATGGTGCGCGAGGCCACATGCCCCGAACGCTTCCGCGACCGCGACGTGCCCAAGGGCGCCCAGATCGTGCTCAGTCCATGGCACCTGCACCGGCATGAACGGCTGTGGGAGGACCCCGACGGCTTTGACCCGTCCCGATGGGCGACCGAAAACGGCAAGGCCTGTCAGCGGGCGGCCTTCATCCCGTTTTCCGCCGGGCCGCGCGTCTGCACCGGGGCGGGGTTTGCGATGGTCGAGGGGCCGTTGATCCTGTCGACCCTGCTGCGGCGGTACCGGTTCGAACCTGTCGAGGGCCGCACCCCGGTACCGGTGGCGCATCTGACGGTCCGGTCGCGCGATGGAATCTGGCTGCGTGCGGTTGAGCGCTAACAAACTATCATCGCCCCGCGCCATGCTGTATGCGGTTGGAAAAGCGGAATCATTACTGAACGGGAAAGTGTTATGTCCAAGGCTGAACAGCGCGAACAGATGATCAACGGTGCGGGCTTCATCGCGGCTCTGGATCAAAGCGGCGGCTCGACGCCCAAGGCGCTGGCGCTGTACGGGGTGGAGCCGTCCGACTATGGCTCGGACGAGGAGATGTTTGCCGAGATCCAGAAGATGCGCGCCCGGATCATCCTGGCCGATGACTTTACCCGCGACAAAGTGATCGGCGCGATCCTGTTTGAACGCACGCTGAGCGAGGAAATCGACGGTCGCAAGGTGGCCGATTACCTGTGGTCGGTCAAAGGCATCGTGCCGTTCCTCAAGATCGACAAGGGGCTGGAAGACACCGCAAACGGTGTTCAGCTGATGAAGCCGATCCCGGGCCTGGCCGAGACGTTGGCCAAGGCCGAAGGTGTGTTCGGCACCAAGGAACGCTCGGTCATCCACGAGGCCAATGCCGAAGGCATCGCCGCCGTGGTGAAACAGCAATTCGACGTGGCCCGCGAGGTGATCGCCGCCGGCATGGTTCCGATCATCGAGCCCGAGGTGAACATCAAGTCGGACACCAAGGCCGAAGCCGAAGAGATCCTGAAAGCCGAAATCCTCAAGAACCTCGACGAGTTGGGCGAGGGGCAGGACGTCATGCTGAAACTGACCCTGCCCAGCAAGGCCAATCTGTATGACGAGGCCGCCGATCATCCGCGTGTTCTGCGGGTGGTGGCGTTGTCGGGCGGCTATTCGACCGACGAGGCCTGTGACCTGCTGGCGCAGAACGGCAAGATGATCGCCTCTTTCTCGCGCGCGCTGACCGAGGGGCTGTCGAAACAGCAGTCGGATGCCGAGTTCAACGCGGCCCTTGGCAGCAATATCGACAAGATCTACCGCGCCTCGGTCTGAGATCAGACCGGTTTGATGAACGAGCGGCGCATCTGCGCCGCTTTTTCGCGCATGGCGCAGCCGGTGGCGTGGTCATTCACCAGCCCCATCGCCTGCATGAAGGCAAACACCGTGGTAGGGCCGACAAATTTCCATCCGCGCTTTTTCAGATCCTTGGACATGGCGACCGACTCGGGCGAAGTCGAGGCCGTCTGCGGCGCAGGAGGGGTCTCGGGCTCGAACCGCCAGACATAGGCCGCCAGCGAAGCGGTTTCAGCCACCAGCTCCTGCGCGCGGCGGGCGTTGTTGATCACTGCCTCGATCTTGCCGCGATGGCGGATGATGCCGGTATCTTGCAGCAGGCGCTCAACGTCAGCCTCATTAAAGCCAGCCATCACGTTGAAATCAAACCCGGAAAAGGCTTTGCGGAAATTCTCGCGCTTGGCCAGAATAGTGCGCCAGCTGAGGCCGGACTGGAAGCTTTCAAGACAGAGCTTCTCGAACAGGCGCTGGTCGTCACCTACCGGATAACCCCATTCATTGTCGTGATAGTCGAAAAACTCCGGCGCGGCCTGACACCAGCCGCATCGCGGTTTGCCATCCGGGCCGGTCACGAGATTGCGCATCGAATGTACCCCTTTTGTTCACCATCAGCCTAGACACCGACGGGGATCAGATCAAGGGCTGCGATCGGGTGATCGGTACCAGTTCAGAACAAAGACACGAATGGCCGACGCCAATCCGGTCTCGGGGTCGCGCGCGACATCAATTTCCGAGGCCAAAACATTGATAGGTAGACCTTTTGCCTTGGCGATGTCCCGAAACGCCTGCCAGAACTCGTCCTCAAGCGAGACCGAAGTGCGGTGCCCCTTGAGGGTCAGCGAGCGTTTGACGGGCGGGCCGCTCATTCGTCCAGCTCGTGATTGTCCAGATCGCGGCGGGCTTTGTCCGAGCGGGCCTTGTCCAGCTGTTTGTCCGCCTTGCTGCGCCCGAACGCCGCCGCGTTCCGGTCGGCGTGGGCCTTTTTCTCGGCCCGCGCCTTTTCCTTGCGATACCGGTTCAGATTGACCGGCTTGCCCATCAGTCCTTGGGCCCGATCATCTGCTCGGGGCGCACGACGGCGTCAAAGGTCGCCTCGTCGACGAAGCCCAGCTTGATGGCCTCTTCCTTCAGCGTGGTGCCGTTCTTGTGCGCAGTCTTGGCGACCGTGGTGGCGTTGTCATAGCCGATGGTGGGCGCCAGGGCGGTCACCAGCATCAACGATTCTTTCATCAGCTTGTCGATGCGCGCCTCGTTGGCCTTGGTGCCCAGCAGCATACGCTCGGTAAAGCTGTCCGTCGCGTCGCCCAGCAGCTGGATAGACTGCAGCAGGTTGTAGGCCATCATCGGGTTGTAGACGTTCAGCTCGAAATGGCCCTGGCTGCCGGCGAACTTGATCGCGGCGTCGTTGCCCATCACGTGGGCTGCGACCTGGGTCAGCGCCTCGGCCTGGGTCGGGTTGACCTTGCCCGGCATGATCGACGAGCCGGGCTCGTTCTCCGGCAGGATCAGCTCGCCGAGGCCCGAGCGCGGTCCCGAGCCGAGGAAGCGGATGTCGTTGGCGATCTTGTAGCAGCTGCCCGCAACCGTGGCCAAGGCGCCCGACAGGAACACCATGGCGTCATGAGCGGCCAGCGACTCGAATTTGTTGGGCGCGGTGACGAAGGGCAGGCCGGTGATTTCGGCCATGTTGGCGGCGACGGCCTCGGCCCAGCCTTTCTGGGTGTTCAGCCCGGTGCCGACGGCGGTGCCGCCCTGCGCCAGCTCGTAGATGCCGGGCATGGCGGCATTTACGCGGGCGATACCCTGACGGATCTGATGGGCATAGCCGCTGAACTCCTGGCCCAGGGTCAGCGGAGTCGCGTCCTGCGTGTGGGTGCGACCGATCTTGATGATGTCCTTGAATTCCGCGGACTTCTGCTCGAGCCCGGCGGCGAGCTTCTCCAGCCCCGGCAGCAGCTTGTCACGCACGCTCATCGCGGTGGCGATGTGCATGGCGGTTGGGAAGGTGTCGTTCGACGACTGGCCCATGTTGCAGTGATCGTTCGGGTGTACCGGATCCTTCGAACCGATCACGCCGCCCAGGATCTCGATCGCGCGGTTCGCGATGACCTCGTTGGCGTTCATGTTCGACTGGGTGCCCGATCCGGTCTGCCAGACGACCAGAGGGAAATTGTCGTCGAACTTGCCCTCGATCACCTCGCTGGCGGCCTGGATGATGGCGTCGGCGATGCGTGCGTCCAGCTTGCCGGTGGCCTTGTTCTGCATGGCGCAGGCCTTCTTGACCACGCCCAGCGCGCGCACGATGGCGACGGGCTGCTTCTCCCATCCGATGGGGAAGTTCATGATCGAGCGCTGCGTCTGCGCCCCCCAATACTTGTCGGCAGGAACCTCGAGCGGGCCAAAACTGTCGGATTCGGTGCGGGTCTGAGACATCTGTCACTCCGTCTGGTATGCAGTCGCATGCCGTTTAACCGCAGCAAAGCAATGGTGCAATCGGCCAGTTGCGCGCACCTTAGTCCGAAGGGCAAAAAAGGTATAGCCATGCGGTGTGCGTCACTTTTCTTGGTCGGTCACAGGGCCGTACCATTGTGCCCGTTCCCGGCTGAGCTAAGATAAAGAAGGCAACCGCGGAGAAAGAACCATGAATCGCTCAGACCGGACCTCATCTTTCGCGCTAATGGCCCGATGGCTGTCGGTACTGGCGATTGGGCTTTTGTTGGCGTCTCCAGGATGGGCGCAGGACATCGGTCCCTTTGTCGGCGACTATGTCGGATCTGCCGACGTGGTGGATGCGGACGGGTCGTCGACCCCGCGCGACATGAGCGTTTCGATCGCAGAGACCGGCGAAGGGTTCGTGGTCAAATGGAAGACTACCACCTACAAAGCCGACGGTCGGGTGAAAGAACAAAGCTTTTCGGTCGAGTTCCGACCTTCTGATAGGAACAACATCTATTCCGCAGCCATGAAGCGGAATGTCTTCGGTCATGAGGTTCCGTTGGACCCAATGAAGGGTGAGCCTTTTGTCTGGGGGCGGATCGAAGGGGAAACGCTGACCGTCTTCTCGCTGTTCATAGATGAGGATGGTGGGTACGAATTGCAGCAATATGACCGGACGCTGGCCGAGGGTGGGCTGAACCTATCCTTTTCTCGGTTTAGAGATGGACAGAAGTCGCGCTCGGTCGAAACATTCCTGAAAAAACAATAGGCTACGCCCAAAAAAGCGAAGCCTTGTCCAATGGATGCGAACTACTTGCGGAAGCTGTCCAGCGATACGATATCCGCATCATGATGCGGCTCGTCTTCGGGTTCGACCTCGATCGACTCGGCATCGATTTCCGCCGGGTCCTCATCCTCTTCGTCCGAGCTTTCGAAGCGCAGGCCGAATTCGACCGAGGGATCGACAAAGGTCTGGATGGCCGAATAGGGGATATACAACGGCTCCGGAGCGTCACCGAAATTCAGCGTGATGGCAAATCCGTCCTCGCCCACCTCGAGATTTTCGAACCAGTGCTGCACCACGATCGTCATCTCATCAGGGTAGCGTTCGCGCAGCCAGTCAGCGATTTCGACGCCGGGCTCACGGGTATCGAACGTGATGAAGAAATGGTGCGCGCCGGGCAATCCGGTTTCGGAAACGCGCTTCAGAACAGTCTTGATCAGCCCGCGCATAGCGGTGTGCATCAAGTTGCCGTAGTCAATGCCTTGCGACATGTGTCATCCTCGAAAGTGGTTATCCCAAGCATAAGGGATTTGATCGGAAACGAAAGAGCGGGTTGCGTCTGATTGTTCAAACCAGATGCAGGATTGCGCCTGCTCCTATCATGATGCCCAGCGTCATTGCCAGACCGGTTTTTCTTATGAAAATCAAGACTCCGGCAAGGGACGTCAATCCAACGGCTGCGATGTCCAAGGTCGAAAAAAACGGAATGGGTAGTGAGATCGGACCAATCTGGACTTCTCCGATGGTTCCAAACAGGACATGCAGTCCGAACCACACCGACAGGTTGAGAATCACACCGACGACCGACGCGGTAATTGCGCGCAATGCGCCCGACAGTCTTGGTCTTTGTGCTATGACGTCCAAGTAAGGCGCGGCAACGAATATCCACAGGAAGCACGGAACGAAGGTCGCCCACAGCGCAACGACCCCGGCTGCCAGCGCAAGGGACATCCCGCCCGCCAACTGCCCGGCGAGCATGGCGACGAATTGCGTGACCAGTATCAATGGGCCGGGGGTGGTTTCTGCCAGTCCCAGCGCATCGATCATCTGATCGGTAGAGATCCATTGATAGTTCTCGACGACCGTCTGGGTCATGTAGGCCAGCACCGCATAGGCCCCGCCGAAAGTGACTACTGCCAATCGTGCAAAGAACCAGCCCAGATCGCTTAGCAACGTCTGGCCGGAAAGGGTCAACAACACCAGCGGAGCCAACCAAAGAAACAGCCAGAGCGCTGCGGTCCGCGCGGGCCGAGCCAATGCGGTATCGACATTCTGTGAAACCGAAGGCTGCTCTGAAGGCTTACGTGAAAAGCCCCAGACAGCCGCGGCCAGAATGATCAGGGGGAAAGGTAGATTCAGAGCGAAGATCGCCAGGAACGCCAGTATCGCAAGAATCCCGGGCTCTGCCCCAGATAGAGTTTTGCGGGAAAGATTGAGCACCGCCTGGAGAACGATCACGATAACCGTGGCCTTGATCCCGAGAAATGCAGCCTGGACCAGGGGAAGGTCTCCGTAGGCAGCATACAGGCCGACCAGCACGGCTATCACCAGCGCTCCGGGAAAAACGAACAGGCCGCCGGCAATCAGCCCGCCCGGCACGCCCCGCAGCCGCCAGCCGGCATAGGTGGCCAGTTGCATGGCTTCGGGGCCGGGCAGCAACATGCACAGCGACAGCGCCCGCAGAAAGGTCTGCTCATCCAACCATGGCCGCCGTTCGACCAATTCTTGGTGCATCAATGAGATCTGTGCCGCGGGGCCACCAAATGAGAGGAGGCCAATTCGGCCGAAAACCCGAACCAGCTCTGACAGTGAGGGTTTCAATACCGGGGCTCCGTCACGCATGCGTCGGTTGCGGCGGTCCACGGGTGCCGACCCCATCCGATATCCGGAGCATAGGTACTGATCCGACCACCAGCGATCATTGAAACTGCGCAGCCATGCCATGTGCCCCTTTGGATCTGGAGACATGCGAACCCGGGCTGCCGCCGGGCAGGGCGTTCACATGCTGACCCCGTGTGCTCTTGCTACTCGGGGTCAGCACGCGCGGTCAAGAACCGGTTCAGGCCCAGTCCAGCCGTTGTCCTGTCATGCAAACAGGCAGAGTGTCCTGCGGGAACTGGCCGAGCTGTTCAAACAGGGAAACGAAGTCGAACTGGTTGTAGGCTTCGACCATCTTGTCACCTTTGAAGCGCGCCATCACTTGGCCTGTGACCTCCAAGGGCGCGCCGTTGTCCGCCCGCGAGGTCCGCACATGCAGAACGGCCGACGCCCAATCGCCGTTTTCGATAATTTTGGGCAAATCCACCTGAATTTCGCCCAGAACGTGCCGGAAGGCCATGACCAGGTCGCGAAAGTCGTTCGCGCCGACCTGCATTTCGGGTATCAGCCCTTCGGCCATCGTTTCCGGGGCAAAATACTGGTCGATCGCGTCAATATTGCCTTTTTCCCAGACCTCGGAATACCAGGCCCTGAGTATCTCTGAATGAGTCATCCCAACTCTCCTGTCTGTCTTCCGCTACTTTGAATGACAGGAGTGAACAGTTTCTGAATGGCGGCCAAATTCGGCGCAAAAACTCAGACAAAATCTAGGGAAATGCAGGTTTCTGTTGCCAGGTACCTGCGAACCCCGCCTTACGCGGCTAGGCGCAAGGACTTAAGTTTCGGTCTGGTTACTGCTTACGCAGCAACGGCAACCGGAGCACGATTGTCATTTGCAATTGTACTGTTTTCGCCGGTAACGGTGGCAGACAGCCGGGACAAAGCTAACCCCTTTAGACGTTCGTCGATCCTGTTTCGGCCCCATGATCCCCAAATGAAGGATGTATGGTGGAGCCGCCGGGTACCGCCCCCGGGTCCGATCCGCTTATTACGAGCGCGTTTATGTCCATAGTCCCGAAGGACAGCATTTATATAGGTGAGGATTTTTGCGGATGCAAACCCCCAAAGCGCGAGACGATCGCGATTTTTCAACCGTTCACGCGGGCTTGGAGAGGTTGGCTGCGATCAGCCAGATCGCCAGCACCAGCTCGATTCCGCCGAAGGTCAACGCTTTGGCCAACGGTGGATTGTCCAGCAGTACGGACACGAACCGACCCAGCGCCGCGCCCGCATAGACGACGCCCAACATCGCGTAGGCCATCGGGTGATTCAGCCACAATACGGCGATGCCGGTCACGACAAACAGCCCGCCGACCGAGGCCCGCATCTCGCTGAGGCCCATCGTGCTGTTGGTGGGCGCAAGGTCCAGCGAGGCCGCCGTCCAGGCCGGGGCCAAAAAGCCGAACAGGCCAAAGCCGATGGTCAGAAGGGCTGCGATGATGTTGAGTGTTCCGGTCATGGGGGCCTCGCGTTTCAAATGCCTGTCCGTCGAACCTAATCTGTTTCGGGGCAGGGGGAAGACCTCAGATTGCGGCCCAGAAGCCGAGCACGCCCACAAGGATCAAGCTGAGCGCCCAAACCATTTCCAGGTTGAACCAGCTGCGCGACAGAAACTGCAGGCCCAGCCAGCGATAGACCGCGAAGGCCAGCGCACCGCCGCCCAGCATCATTGCGCCGGTATGGACCGCGGCCACAGCCAGAACCAGCAAGCCATTGGTGCCCATGATCTCTGAAACGGCTCTGTGGCCGGTATCCAACTCGTCCAGCCCGCACAGACCCAGATAGATCGGGACAAGCATCAGCGCCGCACCATGCGCCAGAGCCACCAGAAACGACCACAGCGCCAGCCGACTGGGCGGAACGCGCGCCAGAAACCGTGGGTGACGACGGGTGATCGCAATGTAAAGGCCCATGGCGATCACGATCAGGGCCGCTCCGATCCGGATTTCGCGCTGATAGTCTACAAGGATGGTCATCAGCGCAAAGGGCAGCAGCACGCCCAGCATCGCCAGGAAATGCCCGCCCGCCAGCGCTGCCAACGCGCGCCAGAGGGCGGATTGGCGTTGCTCCATCAATGCCGCCGACACGGCCAGGGGCCAGCCCATACCGGGGTTCAACCCGTGATAGGCGCCGCTCAGAACAACGGCCAGCCAAAGGCCGGCCGTCGATGTCATCAAGACGTCCAATTCAGACCGAAGGGTAGCAGAAACTGTCGGTGGAGCAGTCTCCTCCCTCAAGCCGGATCTGGTGGCTGCGATACCCTTTCGGGAAATCCACCCAGAAATCCTTGTCCAGTGTCAGGCCGCCTTTTTCGCCCACATCCGCCTTGACCATCGCAGCGCCGCGATCGCCGGGATAGAATTGGTCATCCCATGTGGAATAGAGCGAATTGGTCCAGTAGACGCGTTTGCCGTCGCGGCTGATCTCGACCATCTGCGGGCCATAACCAAAGTCCTTGCCGTTGGGATGCTTGGTTTTCTTGACGATTCCGCCGATCTCGACCTTGCCGGCCAGCTTGGGTTTCATCGGGTCCGAAACATCGTATTGGTGCATTTCACCGGTGCCCCAGCACGCGACGTACAGATATTTGTCGTCCAGACTCAGATCGATGTCGGTCACCAGCGGCGGCACCGCCGAGAACCCTTTGAGTAGATCGGGAAGATCATTCGGATCAGCGGGTTGCGGATCGATCGTGATGGTCTTCTTGGCCTCGAAGCTGCCATCCTTGTTGCGCCACCAGGTAAAGATCGCACCCTGAAGATTGGTGGTGTCGACCACCACGCCGCAGAACCCGTATTGTTTGACCGGGTCATGCGCCGGCCGGATTTCCAGCGCCATCTGGTGGTTCTCGCCCAGGTCGATGGTCTGGATGTTGGTGCGGTCGCGCAGGTTCCAGAAATGGATCCGGTGGCCATATTTGTTCGACAGCAGATCTTCGGCCACGATCCCGTTTTCGAATTGCGGGGGCAGACCCCATTCGGAACTGACCATGTAGTCACGCGGCAGGTTCCACCAGAAATCATAGTGCTTGTCCTGCACGCCGCGCTCGATCTCGTAACGTCCGATGATGTCGAAGGTTTCGCAATCCATGATGAAGATGCCCGGAGGCCCATCGGTGCCATCTGGTCCGCCGCCGCCCAAGGTGCTGACATAGATACCTTCGGGTCCGCAATGGATCGTGTGGGGGCGGGAATACCCCGTCTTTGCAAAGACTTCTTCGGGTTCGATGATCTTGTGGATTTTGGCCTTCAGCGGCTCTTTCACGTCAATCACGTAGATCCGGCTGGAACGGATACCGGGGATGATCAAGTACCGGCGCTCAAGAAAAGCATGGCCGGTCAGCGGAGACAGGGCCGAGGAACAGGCGTTCCATCCGAAATGGTGAAACTCGTCGCCCTTGTTGGGCATCATCACCTTGTGAACGATCTTGCCATAATCGCCCGAAGTTGGGTCGACATTCACAACCGCCAGGCCATCGGGCTGCGAAAAATCGGGGCTGAGCATCAGCGTAAAGGCCAAGGTCTCGGGCGGGGCCTCCATGGCCATCTTGGCGGATGGATAAAATGTTGGATCCGGTCTTTTGTTCATAACGTCCTCCCGTAAGTCATTGAAAATCAATTTTATTGAGAGTGCCGGTCTTCCCGCCGGATGATGGTCTGCCTGCTCGAGTGTCCTTTCCGTTGATGTGATGCGTCAAGAAGTATTCAGAGTGTCTTCAGGCCGGTTTCCGGCGACGTTCGGCCACGTCATGGGCCAGGCGGCGGGTGTAGGTTTCCAAGTCGACCAGAGCTGCGTCGACTGTTTCGGCGTCCTGCGCCTCCAGCGCGTCGGCGATCTTGCTGTGCAGGCGGATGATCTCTTCGCGCGAGCGGGCGGTGAAGGTGATCATGTTCATCAGGGGCTGCATCGCCTCGACCGCTCCGGCCAGTTGATAGGACAGGACAGGGTTGCCCGCACCATCGACCAGCGCCCGGTGAAAGGCCACGTCCGACGCACAGAAGGCCTCATCCGTCAGGCCGGGCTGCGCCTGCCGGAAGATCTCCGCGCGCATGGTGGCCAGTTGATCGGCGGTGCGCCGTTGGGCGGACAAGGGCGCGCAGGCCCGCTCCAACGCATAGCGGGCCTCGCAAGCGGTGTCGAAACTGACCTCGTTCATCGACAGCAGCAGCGTCGAAGTCGTGATCTGCTGGGAATAGGCGTCCTGGAAACTCAGCCGATTGACGAAGGCACCCCCCGTCGCGCCGCGCTGGGTGCGGATTAGCGATTGCGCCGCCAGCCGTTTCAGCGCCTCGCGCACGGTGGGGCGCGACACCTGGAACTGGTCCGCCAGTTCGGATTCCGAGGGCAGGCGCTCGTCCACGATCAGCTCTCCTGATACGATGGCATCGCGGATGGCTTGGGCGATCTGTGCAGACAGGTCGGTGCTTCTCTGAGGATCGATTTTCATATTCTGCAGGCCGCCGTGAAAAATTTATTTGTCTGACATTTAAAAGTCTGACATTTGAAAAGCAAGCACCGAGTCGGGAGGGAACATGAGTCGGGCACTTCTACGCAACGGTTTGTGGCTGGGCTTTTTCGTCCTGATCCTGTGGGCCTGGTGGGTGATGTACACCATGAGCCGCGACATGGGCGTCGATTGGATTGGCCGACCCGGGCCGATGGCCGAAGCGATGCGTGCGATGGATCCCCGCATGGACATGTACATGCCGATGGCCGAGTTCGGCCCGCTGTTCGTGATGTGGGCGATCATGATGGCCGCGATGATGCTTCCGACGTTGGTTCCAACACTGAGAAGCTATGAAGATTTGATCCAGAGCGCCAATGGAACAAGGCTCGGGTGGGTCGGCGTTCTGTTGGGTTATTTCGTGGTCTGGGCCGGGTTCGCCGCGTTGATCACAGGTGTTCAGCTGGCGTTGCTGTTCGGGGGCGTGATCGACATGCTGGGCATTGCCAAATCTCCGCTCTTTGCTGCCGGTCTTCTGATCGCCGTCGGCGCCTTTCAGTTCACCCGAGCCAAGGAGGTGTGCCACGGGGTGTGTCATGCACCCATGACCTATTTCCTTGGACACTGGCGCACCGGATTCTCTGGCGGTCTGCGCATGGGGCTGGGGCTTGGCGCCTTTTGTGTCGGCTGCTGCTGGGGGTTCATGGCGCTTGGCTTTGTCGGAGGCGTGATGAGCCTGCTGTGGATGGGTTTGGCGACCCTGTTCATGGTGTTGGAGAAATTGCCCCAGATCGGTCATGTTCTGACACGGCCGCTGGGTTTCGCTTTGATTGCAGGTGGCCTTGGGCTGCTGATCTACCCAATTGGATACGGAGGATAAGCCGATGGCAAAAAACAGAAAACCCGATGCCGACAAGCTGCCGGTCAGTCAGCGAATTGACAGCCGGATGCCCAATCCCAAGCGCCGAGAGATGAGCCCGACGGACTGGGCCATCAAGGGTGAGCTTATTCTGAACTGCTCCTGCGACGTGTTCTGCCCCTGCGTGGTTTCGCTTGGGGCGCATCCTCCGACCGAAGGGCATTGTCATGCCTGGATGGGCGTGATCATCGACGAGGGACACTATGAAGGTGAGGACTTGTCGGGTCTGAACGTCGGTCTGCTGGTCGATATTCCCGGCCGGATGGGCGAAGGCCAGTGGAAGGTTGCCGCTTACGTGGATGAGCGCGCAAGTGGCAAGGCGTACAACGGTCTGCTGCAGATTTTCAGCGGGCAGGCCGGTGGAACCACTGGGCTGTTCACGATGCTGGTGAGTGAAATCATCGGCGCCGAGCGTGCTCCGGTGCAGATCGAACGCGACGGCAACAAACGCCGCATCGTCATCGGCCGCAAGATCCAGGGTGAGATCGAGATGCTGGCAGGCAAAGACCCCGAACATCCTGTCATGGTTTCGAATTCCAAATATTGGATGGGTCCGGACATCATCGTGGCGCGTGGCACCAAGTCGAAGGTGCGCGACTATGGTCGTGTCTGGGATTTCGGCGGCAAATCGGCCGAAATCTGCCCGATCGACTGGCACGGACCCAAGTGATGATCACCGGCGCCTATGCTCGGCAGATGGCCCGCTATAACCGCTGGCAGAACAGCCAGTTGGCGGGTTTTCTTCAAGAGCTTTCGCCCGAGGAGTTGATCCGCGAACGCGGCGCGTTTTTCGGGTCGATCCTGGGGACTGCCAACCATCTGCTGTGGGGCGACTGGATCTGGATGTCCCGGTTCGACAAAGGGCCGGGGCCTGAAAGCAATCCGCACCGCAAGGGCGGCGGTATTCACGAAAGCGTCCACCTGTGCCCGGATCTGGCGCACTGGCTGCTGCTGCGCGAGACCATCGATGCGCGGATCGATGCTTGGGTTGAAACTCTGGGCGACGAGCCGATCTCGGGTCCGTTTACTTGGTATTCCGCGGCAAAAGAAGAAAACATTACATTACCTTACGCCGTTTGTGTGATGCATTTTTTCAATCATCAAACGCATCACCGGGGACAAATCCACAAAATGCTGACCGAGGCCGGGTCTGAGGCTCCGGTCAGTGATCTCGTTTTCTTGCCCGAGGAGGTCTAAGTGCCACAGATTTCTTTGTCGCGCCGGTTGCGGCGCACGCCGTTCTCCGACGGGGTCGAGGCGGCCGGTGTCAAAGGCTATACCGTGTACAACCGGATGTTGCTGCCGACGGTGTTTGAAAGCGTCGAGGCCGACTATCGGCATCTCAAGACCCATGTGCAGGTCTGGGACGTGTCTTGCGAGCGGCAGGTCGAACTGCGAGGCCCCGATGCCGCGCGGCTGATGCAGATGCTGACCCCGCGCGACCTGCGCGGCATGTTGCCGGGCCAATGCTACTATGTGCCGATCGTGGACGAAACCGGGGGAATGCTGAACGATCCCGTGGCGGTGAAACTGGCGGATGACCGCTGGTGGATTTCGATCGCAGACAGCGATTTGCTGTTGTGGGTCAAAGGCTTGGCCAACGGGTATCGACTGGATGTTCTGGTGGATGAGCCGGACGTGTCGCCTTTGGCGGTGCAGGGACCCAAGGCGGATGACCTGATGGCGCGGGTCTTTGGCGACCGGGTGCGGGACATCCGCTTTTTCAAGTTCGACATGTTCCAGTTCGAGGGGCGTGATCTGGCGATTGCGCGGTCGGGCTATTCCAAACAGGGCGGGTTCGAGATCTATGTCGAGGGCGGCGACATCGGCATGCCCTTGTGGGATGCGCTGTTTGCCGCCGGAGAGGACCTGCAGGTTCGGGCGGGCTGCCCCAACCTGATCGAGCGGATCGAGGGCGGGTTGCTGTCCTACGGCAACGACATGACCGACGACAACACGCCCCATGAGTGCGGTTTGGGCAAGTTCTGCAACACGCATACGGCCATTGGCTGCATCGGGCGGGACGCTCTGCTGCGGGTGGCCAAAGAGGGGCCGGTTCAGCAAATCCGCCCGATCGCGATCGAGGGAGATGCGGTGCCACCCTGTGATCGGCCGTGGCCGGTCTATGGTGGCGGCAAGCGCGTGGGCCAAGTGACCTCGGCCACCTGGTCGCCGGATTTCCAAACCAACGTGTCGATTGGTATGCTGCGGCTGAGCCACTGGGAACCGGGAACGCAGGTCGAAGTCGAAACGCCGTCTGGAATGCGGACTGCAATCGTGCAGGACAAGTTCTGGATTTGAGCCGGAAAGGGCGCACGGGACGCGCCCGGGAAGTATTTGGGCCAGATGAGAGATCGGTCGGGCCACGGTCAACGAAAGGAATTGGAATATGTTCAACGCTTTGGTGATGGAAAAGGACGAGGAAAGCGGACTGGCCAGCCCGGTGATCAAGCAGATCTCGGAAGATGATTTGCCGCATGGTGAAGTGCGTGTGGCCGTCGAGTTCTCGACCGTCAACTACAAGGATGGTTTGTGCATGTCGCCCAAGGGCGGCGGTTTGGTGCGGAATTACCCGCATGTGCCGGGGATCGATTATGCCGGAACGGTCGAAGAGTCCTCGGACGACCGGTACAAACCCGGTGACAAGGTCGTGCTGACCGGTTGGCGCGTGGGTGAGGCACATTGGGGCGGATACGCCCAGAAGGCCAGCGCCTTGGCCGATTGGCTGGTCCCTCTGCCCGAGGGGTTGAGCACGCGCCAAGCCATGGCCGTGGGAACTGCCGGTTTTACCGCGATGCTCGCGGTGATGGCGCTCGAAGATCACGGTTTGACGCCTGACCGCGGGCCGGTTCTGGTAACCGGTGCAGCCGGGGGCGTCGGCTCGGTTGCCACTGCGATTCTGGCCAATCTGGGATATGAAGTTGCGGCTGTGACCGGGCGGCCTGAAACCGAAGGCTATCTGAAGGCGCTTGGCGCCACGTCGATCGTGCCGCGTGACGAGTTGAACGAAACCACCAAACGTCCGCTGGAAAGCGAAACCTGGGCTGGCTGCGTTGATGCTGTCGGGGGCGCAATGCTGGCGCGCGTACTGGGCCAGATGAAGTATGGCGCCTCGGTGGCAGCGGTCGGTCTGGCCGGTGGCGCGGGCCTGCCGGCGACCGTCATTCCGTTCCTGCTGCGCGGCGTCAACCTGTTGGGAATCGACAGCGTGATGCAGCCGTTCGACAACCGACTGCGGGCTTGGCAGCGGGTAGCTTCGGATCTGCCGATGGACAAGCTGGAAGCGATGATCCAACCCGCCACTCTGAATGATCTTCCGAAGTTGGGTGCCGACATCCTCAACGGTCAGGTCAAGGGGCGCGTGGTCGTTGACCTGAACGCCTGAGGCTTGGTTTTTTCTGTGCCAGACCGGCCCGCCACAGGGCCGGTCTTTTTTGTCCGGGGGATCGGTTTTTTCGCGGAAACAACTCTGGTCATTGCCACATTTCCTGATCATGATTGCTATACATCCCAGGTGCGATGGCGTAAGAGCCATTCCAACATCACCTGAAGACGGGGAGTGAGCAGCATGTCTGACGATTTTGAACTGGACACCGATGATCTGAAACGCCGCATGGATGGCGCGATGGCCAACCTCAGAACCGAATTCGCGTCGCTGCGCACCGGACGTGCGTCGGCTTCGATGCTCGAGCCGGTTATGGTGGATGCGTATGGGTCGATGACACCGATCAACCAGGTCGGCACTGTAAACGTTCCCGAGCCGCGTATGGTCACCGTGAATGTTTGGGACAAGGCTTTGGTCGGCAAAGTGGAAAAGGCGATCCGGGAAAGCGGACTGGGCATCAACCCGCAGCTGAATGGCACGATCATAATGCTGCCGATCCCCGAGCTGAACGAAGAGCGGCGCCGCGAGCTGGGCAAAGTGGCCGGGCAATACGCCGAACACGCCCGCGTTGCCATTCGCAACGTGCGCCGCGATGGGATGGATCAGATCAAGAAAGCCAAGGCCGACGGCCTGTCGGAAGACGATCAGAAGTTCTGGGAAACCGAGGTTCAGGAACTGACCGACCAGATGATCAAGGCCGTCGATACGGCCCTCGAGGCCAAGCAGGCCGAAATCATGCAGGTTTGAGCGCAAGCCATGCCCGCTGATCCCCAAAACGAGCCCCCCTGTGGTCCGCGTCACGTGGCCATCATCATGGATGGCAACGGTAGGTGGGCCCAGGCGCGCGGCCGGCCACGCCTGTACGGACATCACGCCGGTGCCCGTCGGGTGCGCGAAGTGGTCGAAGCCTGTCCGGGGCTGGGGATCAAGTACCTGACGATTTTTGCCTTTTCGACGGAAAACTGGAAACGGACCCAGGTCGAGGTTGCCGGTCTGATGAGCCTGTTCAAGCGCTACATCATTAAGGAAACCCGTACCTTGGCCCAAAACGGTATCCGCGTTCGATTCATTGGCGACAGGGTGCGGCTGGATGCCAAACTGATCGAGTTGATGGACACGCTGGAGCGCGAGACGGCCGAAAATGACCTTGTCCACCTGACCGTCGCTCTCAACTATGGTGGCCGGGACGAAGTGGCGCGGGCAACCAAGCGGCTGGCGCGGGACGTTGCCGCAGGCAACCTGCGACCCGAAGATGTCGACGAGGAAACGCTGCCCAGATATCTGGACACGCGCGTCCTACCTGACCCCGATCTGGTCATTCGCACCAGTGGCGAGGCGCGGATATCGAATTTCCTTCTCTGGCAATCCGCTTACTCGGAATACGAATTCATCGACACGCTCTGGCCCGACTTCACCGCGGCCGAGCTGGAACGGCTGTGCAAGAGCTTCGGGTCGCGCGAACGCCGGTTCGGAGCAGTTCCGGCATGACGGACGGCCGATGGTCCGACCTGACCACCCGGGTGTTGTCTGCCCTGGTACTGGTCGCTATTGGAGCGGTCGAGGTTTGGCTGGGCGGACTATGGTTCGAGGCATTTGTTGCTGCCGCGTGTGGTCTGATGACCTGGGAACTGGTTCGCATGATCGATTCCGATCGGGTGGGCGTCGCGGTTCAGTTGGGAATCCTGACCGGCGTTGCCGTCATGCTTAGCTATCATGTGCCACCGCTCTACAAACTGCCCTTTCTGATCGCACCCGCACTGGTCGGGGCAGGGCAGGTCTCGCACTCGCGCGGGATCTACGTGCTGTTTGCCATGTGGATTGCCTGTGCGGGTTACGGGTTCATCCAGATCCGCGAGACGATGGGGTTTGGCTGGATGGTCTGGCTGATCCTGGTCGTCGTTGCCACGGACGTAGCTGGTTACTTCGTGGGAAAGACGTTCGGAGGCCCGAAGTTCTGGCCGCGCGTCAGCCCCAAGAAAACCTGGTCGGGCACGGCGGGCGGCTGGGTGGCGGCCGCGCTGGTGGGCGCAGCCGTTGCCGCGTATGCCGGGTTTGGCTACCGGTTTGTTTTGGTTTCGGTCCTGGCCTCGATGGCCAGCCAAGCCGGTGATATCGTGGAAAGCGCTGTCAAGCGGCGGTTTGGGGTCAAGGACAGCTCGAACCTGGTGCCGGGGCACGGCGGTTTTCTGGATCGATTTGACGGCATGATGGGTGCATCGCTGATGGTTCTGATCGCGTCACTGGTCTATTCGCCCGGGGAAATCTGATGCGAAAGGTTTCGATATTCGGCGCGACCGGATCGATCGGCCAGAATACGATCGATCTGATTGCGCGGGCCCCGGAGGATTACAAGGTTGTCGCCGTCACCGGCGGGGCGAATGTCCGGCAACTGGCGCAGGACGCCCGCCGGCTGGGCGCTGAAGTGGCGGTAACCGCCTTTGACCAGAATCTGGACGATCTGCGCGATGCTTTGTCCGGCACCGGGATCGAAGCCGCCGCCGGCTCAACCGCGCTGATCGAAGCGGCTGCTCGCCCGGCGGACTGGGTCATGTCCGCCATTGTTGGCTCGGCCGGTTTGGCGCCGGGGCTTGAGGCTTTGAAGCAGGGCGCGACCCTGGCCTTGGCGAACAAGGAAACGCTTGTGTGTGCCGGCCCGCTTGTTCTGGAAACCGCGGAACGCCATGGCGCGCGTCTGCTGCCTGTCGACAGCGAGCATTCGGCGGTCTTTCAGGCGCTTGTGGGTGAAGACATGGATGCGGTCGAACGCATCATCATCACTGCCAGCGGCGGTGCCTTTCGCGACTGGCCGGTCGAGAAGCTGGCCGGCGCTACGGTCGAGCAAGCTTCGAGCCACCCAAATTGGGACATGGGCCAGCGGATAACGATCGACAGCGCCTCGATGTTCAACAAGGCGCTGGAAGTGATCGAGACCAAAGAGTTTTTCGGGATAAACCCTGACCGTATCGAGGTTGTGGTTCACCCGGAGTCCATCGTGCATGCTCTGGTCGGTTTTCGCGATGGCGCAGTGATGGCGCATCTGGGCGCGCCTGATATGCGCCACGCGATCGGCTATGCACTGCATTGGCCAGAAAGGCGAAACCTGCCGGTGCCGCGCCTGGACCTGGCCAAGCTGGGTCAGCTGCGTTTTCGTGATCCGGACCCGGCGCGTTACCCGGCCCTGGGGCTGGCCCGCGAGGTCATGCAACGCGGTGGCCTGTCAGGCGCGATCTTCAACGCCGCCAAGGAGCGTGCGTTGGATCATTTCATCGGTCAACGCATCGGCTTTCTGGACATGACCGACGCCGTGGCCGCCGTTCTGGACCGCTTCGACGATGCAGGCGGCCTTATTGATGCCCCTTTGACCCTTGATAACGTCCTGAAAACGGACCATCTCGCACGTCAATGGGTGGATGACGCCGTACTACGAAGAGCAGGATAGAATTTTGGACATACTCTCGCTGATCCCGCAATTTGGTGGGCTGGTCTATACGATTGCCGCATTCGTCGTGGCGCTGTCCGTCATCGTGGCGGTGCATGAATACGGGCATTACATCGTTGGTCGCTGGTCGGGGATCCACGCCGAGGTGTTCTCGTTGGGGTTTGGTCCGGTGCTTTGGAGCCGAATGGACAAACGCGGCACCAAATGGCAGATCGCTCTGTTGCCTTTTGGCGGTTATGTGAAATTCCTGGGCGATGCCAATGCGGCCTCGGGCAAGGACACCGAGACGATGGCCGAAATCACCACGCAAAGCCCCGAAGAATTGCGTCGGACGATGCATGGCGCACCGCTTTGGGCGCGGACTGCCACGGTTGCGGCCGGTCCGGTCTTCAATTTCGTTCTGTCTATCCTTGTTTTCGGCTTGATCTTCTGGTCGCAGGGCGTGACCCGCGAGCCACTGACGGTCGGATCTCTGAAACCTCTGCCAGGCACTGTGCAGGAGCTTCAGGAGGGGGACGAAATCGTTGCGATCGCCGGCATTCCCACGCCTGATTTCGATCAGGAGGGGGCCTGGACCGAGTTTACCGAGGCTCTGCCGGTGCAGCCGGTTCTCGAATACACTGTCATCCGCGACGGCCAGACCCTCGACGTGTCGGCCCCGTGGCTATTCCCGCCCTTGATCCAGCAGGTCGCCCCGCGCAGCGCTGCCATGGATATCCAGTTGCAGGCGGGCGACGTCATCACCTCGGTTGATGGCGACCCGATTTTTGCCTTCGAACAGCTCAAGGAAAAGGTCGAAAGCTCGGACGGAAAGGTACTTTTGCTGGATGTCTGGCGCGACGGCGCCGAGTTGGAATTTGCACTGGCGCCGCGTCGCACGGATGAACCGCAGGCGGACGGCGGCTTCAAAACCGAATGGCGGATTGGAATCGTCGGCGGCATGATGCTGGTGCCGGCGACCGAACCCGCAGGTCTCGTTGACTCCCTGCATGGCGGAGTTATCCAGACCGGCCGCATCATCGAGGGGTCGCTGTCCGGCATATGGCACATGGTCACCGGTGCGATCAGCACCTGCAACATGTCCGGACCCATTGGTATCGCGGAAACCTCAGGCGCGATGGCGAGCCAAGGGGCACAAAGCTTCATCTTCTTCATCGCGGTTCTGTCCACTGCTGTAGGCTTGCTGAACTTGTTCCCAATCCCCGCATTGGACGGGGGACACCTCGTTTTTTACGCCTATGAAGCCGTCGCAGGGAAACCGCCCAGCGACCGGGCTTTGCAGCTGTTGATGGCGGTGGGCATCTCGCTGATTCTCAGCCTCATGATCTTCTCGGTAAGCAACGACTTGTTCTGCTGATTGTGGCGGCATTGACGCGTTGCGGTCGCAAAATTGCCTCAATTCAAACCTATTTTGTTTGGGGTAATTTTGCCGAGACATGCAATTAAGCGGGCTGTGACCAATGACCAAGGCGGGCTGTGACCAATGACCAAGGCATTGCGGAATTCCTACCGAGGCTTCAGTTTCCTGTTCGTGTTGAACTGGGACGCGTTGCTCAGCTTTGGGCTGACCGCTCTGGCATTGGCCGGTGCCGCATATCTGGCCGGCATGTGATTCCCCATACCCAGCTGAACGAGCCGAGCGCGACCGATCCGGTCGCGTTTTTCGTTTGTGCTTTTGACAAGGCCCACCAGAGCGGCTACTCAACTTCTAAAGTCCGAAATTCTAGGTAGAGACAAAAATGGCTTACAGGAGAGGCGCGGGCACATCCTGCGGTACTGCGCAACCGCACGGCAACATTTTGTGGCGAGCACTAACGATTTTTTTCCTCTTTGCGGCAATGAGTTTTACGGCGGTACCGCAAGTCGCCCAGGCCCAGACCTACACGATTTCGTCGTTCGATGTTCAGGGCAACCGTCGCATTGAGACGTCCACCATCATCGCCCGGACTGGAATCACACCCGGCCAGTCAGTCACTGCGGGCCAGTTGAATGACGCCTACCAGCGTTTGCTTGACAGTGGTGTTTTTGAGACAGTCGAATTGACCCCGCGCGGGAATACTCTGGTGATCGAGGTCGCCGAGTATCCGACGATCAACAAGATCAGCATTGAGGGCAATCGCCGCGTCAAGGACGACGTGTTGATTCAGGCAATCTCGTCGCAGCCGCGCCGGGTGTTCACGCCGCAGGTCGCGGAATCCGATGCCGACAAGATCGCCGAGATCTACTCGGCGCAAGGTCGTGTGTCGGCCACAGTCATTCCGCGGATCATCCGCCGCAGCGACAACCGGGTGGATCTGGTTTTTGAAATCGCCGAAGGCACCACGATTGAGATCGAGCGCGTCAGCTTTGTAGGAAACCGCGCCTATTCTGACCGTCGTCTGCGCCGTGTCCTTGAATCCAAGCAGGCCAACATCCTGCGCACCTTCCTGCGCGGTGACACATTCATTGCCGACCGCATCGAATTCGACAAACAAGTTCTGCGTGATTTCTACCTGTCGCGCGGCTATGTCGATTTTCGGATCAACAGCGCCAATGTCGAGTTCACGCGAGAGCGTGACGCCTTCTATCTGGTGATGAACATCACCGAAGGTCAGAAATTCTCGTTCGGCAACATCTCGACGGTCAGCGAAATCCCGGGCGTTGATGCGGCCGAGTATCAGAAGGCCCTCAAGATCAAACCTGGTGTCACGTATTCGCCGACGCTGATTGAGAATTCGATCGCTCGGCAGGAGCGTCTTGGCCTAAAGCAGGGCGTCGACTTCCTGCGCGTTGAGCCGCGTGTGACCCGCAACGACCGTGACCTGACGCTGGATGTTCAGTTCGTGCTGACCAGAGGCCCGCGCATCTTTGTCGAACGGATCGACATCGAGGGCAACACGACAACTCTGGACCGGGTCATTCGGCGCCAGTTCGACACGGTCGAGGGTGACCCCTTCAACCCGCGCGAAATCCGGCAGAGCGCCGAACGTATCCGGGCCTTGGGTTTCTTCTCGGTCGCGGATGTGGAAACCCGCGAAGGGTCCAGCCCCAGCCAGGTGATCGTGGACGTGGATGTGCAGGAGCAACCGACCGGTTCACTGGCGTTGGGCGGCAGCTACTCGGTTTCCGACGGTTTCGGGATCGCCATCCGGCTTGAGGAGCGAAACTTCCTCGGGCGCGGTCAAGAATTTGGCCTGACGCTGTCGACAGCGCAGGATTCTGAGCAGTACGTCATCAACTTTGCCGAACCGTATCTGTTGGGCCGTAAACTGCGTTTCGATCTGGGCTTTGGTCTTTCGAGAACCAATTCCAGCTTTGCCAGCTATGACACCAAGAGTGTGTTCTTCAATCCGCAGATCAGTTACGCAATTGGCGAACTGTCCTCGTTGCGGCTGCGGTACAACTGGAACAAGTCCGAAATGTCGCAACAGGACGACGAGGTCAACGGGGCAGTCATCGCGTCGGAAATCGCGCAAGGCAAGCGTTCGACAAGCTCGCTGGGGTTGGCCTATGTCTATGACAGCCGACTGGGCGGCCTGAACCCGAATGCAGGTGTTCTGTTCGAGGTCGGTGTGGACGCGGCTGGCCTTGGTGGAGACAACAAGTACTTCAAGACCTCGACCCGGGCGATTGCCCAGACAAAGGTTCTGAACGAGGAGATGACGCTGCGGGCGTCATTTGAGGCCGGCGCGCTCCATTGGCAAGGTGACGACTTCAGCCGGGCAATTGACCGTTATGTTCTGGGGCCGTCAACGTTCCGTGGCTTCGAGCCGGCCGGTATCGGCCCTCGTGACCTGTCGAACGGGCAGGATGATGCGATCGGCGGCAACTACTACTGGGTCGCCCGGTTCGAGTCGGACTTCCCCTTGGGGCTGCCCGAGGAACTGGGGCTGCGCGGCGGTGTGTTCTATGACATCGGCAACCTGTACAACATCAACAATGTTGATACGACAGGTGCCAATATCGTCGGCGCAGACGGCTCAATCCGTCAGGTCATCGGCGTCTCGCTGCTTTGGGATACGCCGTTCGGTCCGCTGCGGTTCAACTTCTCGCAGGCCGTGAAGAAGGAAGACTTCGACAAAGAGCAGAACTTCGACTTTACTATTCAGGCACGGTTCTGACGTCCATGATCAAGACGATATCGAAGTTTGTACAGGGCCCGTTACGGGCCCTGTGTGTTTTGATCTTCCTGGTGGTGTCGCTCCCAGTGGCAGCCCAGCAGTTGGGGGTTCCGCAATCCGGCGTGCTGACCATCTCAAGCGACCGGATCTTCACCGAGTCAGCATTCGGGCGACGGGTTTTTGAAGAGATCGAAGCAGAAAGTGCTGCGCTGGCCGCTGAAAATGAACGCATCGTTGCCGAGCTGAGCCGCGAGGAAAAAGAGCTGACGGAAAAGCGTGAAGTTCTGAGCCCTGAGGAGTTCCGCCCGCTTGCAGAAGCATTCGACCGAAAGGTCCAGTCTCACCGCGAGGGGCAACGCGCGAAACTGGATGCTCTGGCCCGCCGCAGTGACGAGGCGCGCAATCAGTTCTTTGAGTTGGCGCAGCCCGTGCTCATCGACCTGCTTCGTGAAACTGGCGCATCGCTGATCATCGAACGATCCAACGTGTTTCTCAGCTCTGACGCCTCGGATGTTACGGCCATCGCCATCCGCAGGATCGACGCGGCCATCGGCGACGGATCGCAGCTGGAAGAGGGCGACAAGCCATAGCGTGGCTTGCCCTTGGGTACGGGTATTGCTAACCACGCGTGAACGAGACCTCGAGAACAGGACATCCTGAAAATGACCACGGAAACCAAGAGCGCCGACATTCAGCTGATCCAGCGGATCCTGCCGCATCGCTATCCGTTCCTGCTGGTTGACAAGGTGGAAGAGATTGACGGCTATCAGTCGGCGGTTGGTATCAAGAACGTCACCATGAACGAGCCACATTTTCAGGGCCATTTCCCCGGAACGCCGATCATGCCCGGCGTGACCATCGTCGAAGCGATGGCGCAAACCGCAGGTGTTATGCTGGGCGTCGGCATGGATGTCATCGACAGCGAGCTGCTGATCTATTTCATGAATATCGACAAGTGCAAATTCCGACGCAAAGTGGTGCCGGGTGACGTGCTGAAAATGCATGTCGAAACCGTGCGCGGCAAGAAGGGCGGCAAGATCTTCAAGTTCAGCGGCCGCGCGACCGTTGACGGCGAAGTGGCGGCCGAAGCCGAGTTCTCGGCCTATGTCGATTGGGATATGGAAAAAACAGCATGAGCCGAATCCATCCCAGCGCGATCATCGAAGACGGCGCTCAGATCGGCCAGGACTGCGTAATCGGCCCGTTCTGCCATGTGGGGCCACAGGTGCGTTTGGGCGACCGCGTCGAGCTGAAGTCGCATGTGGTTGTCACCGGCGATACCTCGATCGGTGACGACTGCGTCATCTTCAACTTTTCAGTGATTGGCGAAATCCCGCAGGACCTCAAGTTCGGGGGCGAAAACACGCGGCTGGAAATTGGCAAGCGAAACCGCATCCGGGAACACGTTACGGTCAATACCGGCACCGAGGGTGGCGGCGGCGTCACTCGCATCGGCGATGACTGCCTGCTGATGGCCGGGGTCCATGTGGCCCATGACGTACAGATCGGCAACCGGGTGATCATGGTGAACCATTCCGGCGCCGCCGGCCACTGCATCATTGAGGATGACGTGATCATCGGCGGCATTTCCGGTTTGCATCAATGGGTGCGCGTGGGCCGCGGCGCTATCATCGGTGCGCTGACCATGGTGCCCAACGATGTCATCCCTTACGGCCTGGTTCAGGCCTCGCGTGGCGAATTGGAGGGGTTGAACCTTGTCGGCCTGAAACGCCGTGGCGTTTCCCGTGCGGACATTTCGGCCCTGCGTGCGGCCTTTCGCGAACTGTCCGAAGGCGAGGGTACCTTCATGGACCGCGCCAAGCGTCTGGGCGACAGCACAGACAGCGACTATGTGCGTCAGATCGTGGAATTCGTGACGGGCGAAAGCGATCGTTCGTTCCTGACACCAAGGAAATAGGATCATGCTGGCGCTGATCGCGGGAACAGGGGTTTTGCCGGACGAACTGGTTGCGCACCTGCCGGAACGCCCCTTGGTTTGCGCGATGGAGGGCTTTCAGCCCGACACTTTGACGCCAGACGTGACCTTCCCGCTGGAGCAGTTGGGCAGTTTTGTTGCCGAGCTCAAAGCGCGCGGCGTCACAGATGTATGCCTCGCAGGTGCCGTCCGCAGGCCAGACATAAACCCCGCCCGAATTGATGCGCAGACCATGCCCTTGGTTCCGATCATACAGCAGGCGCTGGTGTCGGGCGACGACGGAGCCTTGCGGGCGGTGATCGGCATTTTGGAGGACGCCGGACTGCGCGTGCGGGCCGCACACGAGATCGCTCCGGACCTGTTGCCTCCTCTCGGGTGTCTGACCCAGGCACAGCCGACCGAGGCGGAGCTGGGCGATGCAAACCGGGCCGTGGGTGTCCTGCGGGCCATGGGGGCAGCGGATATCGGACAGGCTTGCGTTGTTCACAAAGGCCAGGTTCTGGTTGTCGAAGGGGCCTTCGGCACGGCCTGGATGCTGCAATCGCTGGCCGCGCGCCCGGATGCGGGCGGTGGTATTCTGTTCAAAGGCCCCAAGCCGGGCCAGGACAGACGTGCCGATCTGCCTGCCATCGGCCCCGACACAGTATCCAGCGCCGTTGCGGCCGGTTTGTCCGGCATCGTTATCGAAAAGGGTGGGGTGATCGTGTTGGACCGGCCCCAAGTGATCGCGGAATGCGACCGCCTGGGCTTGTTCCTGCACGTACATGAGCGGGCCGTCTGATGCGCGTTTTTCTGGTCGCCGGTGAACCGTCGGGCGACCGTCTGGGCGGTGCGCTGATGGAGGGGTTGAAGACCCTTGTTCCGGATATCGAATTCGACGGGGTCGGCGGGCCGCTGATGCAGGCTCAGGGACTGGTCAGCCGCTTTCCGATGTCCGAGCTCAGCGTGATGGGCCTGGTGGAGGTTCTGCCGAAGTTCTTTCACCTCAAGCGCCGCATCGCCGAAACAGCGCAGGCCGTTCTGGACACCCAGCCGGACGTTCTGATCACCATCGACAGCCCCGACTTTTCGCTGCGCGTGGCCAAGCAGGTCAAGGCGCGCAGCAGTATACGAACCGTGCATTATGTCGCGCCCAGCGTCTGGGCCTGGCGCCCCAAGAGGGCGGACAAGATGGCCAAGGTCATCGACCATGTTCTGGCCCTGCTGCCGTTCGAGCCACCCTATATGGAAAACGCCGGAATGGAATGCGATTTCGTCGGCCACCCGGTGGCCAGCGAGCCGGTTGCAACCGAAGCGCAGATCGAGCAGTTCCGCGCCGATCACGGTCTTGGCGACGCGCCGATCCTGCTGGCCTTGCCCGGCTCGCGCCGGGGCGAAGTCGATCGGCTGGCGCCCGTATTCGGCGCGGCGCTTGCCTTGTACCTGAAGGACCGCCCCGACATTCGGGTGGTAGTTCCGGCGGTCGCGCATGTGGCCGATACCGTGGCTGCCCATGTCCGGTCCTGGCCGGGCCAGCCGGTCGTGGTGGACCCGCGCAACATCGACACGGATCAGGCGGTGGCCACCAAGCGTGCGGCCTTTGCGGCCGCCGAGATCGCCCTCGCCGCGTCCGGCACGGTCTCGCTGGAACTGGCGGCCCAGTCCACGCCGATGGTGATTGCATACAAGCTGACCTGGCTGACCCAGAAGATCGCCGAGCGCATGGTCAAGCTGGATACGGTCACGCTGGTCAACCTTGTGTCCGAGACCCGAACGGTGCCGGAATGCCTGCTGGATGACTGCACGCCTGAAGCCATCGCCGCCGCGCTTGGCGCGGTGTCTGCCGCGCCGGGCGCGCAGGAGCAGGCCATGGCCGTCACGATGGAACGTCTCGGCCGGGGTGGCGAAGCGCCCGGTCTACGCGCCGCGCGTGCGGTGTTGGAGCGGATGACGCCGTGATGCTGGACTATGCGGTCTTTGCGGCCTCGGCCTTCATGGCGCAGGTGCTGACCAATCTCGACAACCTCATGGCGCTGGTCGCCCTGATGATCGTCACTGGTCCGCAACGCGCCGTTCTCGGGTTTCTGCTGGCACAAGGGCTGGTGATCGGCGCGGCTTTCCTGCTGGCGCTGGGGGTCGAGGATGTGGTGCCGCACTGGGCTGGCTACCTCGGTGGCATCCCTCTGGGCTTGGGGCTTTTCGGGGCCGTTCGACAGCTTCGCGGAGTAAATGCCCAGGACGCACCCGCTGTACCCGGCAGCGCCTCGGCTCTGGTGACAATGCTGTTGTTCACAAGTCTTTCGATGGACACGTTTGCGGTCCTCGCCCCCTTGCTGGCCGACTCGACCCCCGATTTCCGGCTGGCAGGTGTGCTAGGGGCTGGTCTCGCCGCGCTCTCTCTTGCGGGTGTGGGGCTGATCGGTGGGCGCGCCCAGATCATGACGGGGCGCCTGGCGCAACGGTTGGAGTACCTCGTGCCTTACGTCATGATCTGCGCCGGGCTTTATATCCTCAGCAATTCGTGGACCGACGCGGTTCAGTAACCGCGCCAGATCCAGCCACCGCCAAAGATGCGGCTGCCCCCGGTTTCATAGAACACGCAGGCCTGCCCGGGCGAGACACCTTCCTCGGGGGTCAGCAATTCGACCTCGGCGGTGGTGTCGGTCAGCGGACGGATGATCGCCTCGCGCGGGGGGCGGGTCGAGCGGACCTTGACCGAAACATGCCATTCGTTTTGCGAGGTGAAGGGTTCGTCGCCCAGCCAGTTGATCTCGCGTACGGGGATGGTGCGGGTGGCCAACAGTTCCTTGGGGCCGACGACAACCTGCTTGCGATCAACGTCCAGCTTGACGACATAGAGCGGCTCACTGAGCCCGCCGATGCCAAGGCCACGCCGCTGGCCGATCGTGTAGTGGATCACGCCGTCGTGCTGGCCTAGAACACGGCCGTCGGCGTGAACGATCTCGCCGGGCTCGGCCGCACCGGGGCGCAGTTTCTCGATCACACTGGCATAGTTGCCGTTGGGCACGAAGCAAATGTCCTGACTGTCGGGCTTGTCGGCCACGCTCAGCCCGTATTGCGCGGCCATCTCGCGGGTCGCGTCCTTGGACGGCAGGTGCCCCAGCGGGAATCGAAGGAACTCCAGCTGCTCAGGCGTGGTCGAGAACAGGAAATATGACTGGTCGCGATTGGCATCCTCGGCGCAGTGCAGTTCAGGGCCATTGGGACCCATCTTGCGCTGGATGTAGTGGCCGGTCGCCATGCAGTCGGCTTCCAGATCCTTGGCGGTTTCCAGCAGGTCCTTGAACTTGACCCGCTCGTTGCAGCGGATGCAGGGCACCGGGGTCGCGCCGGCCAGATAGCTGTCGGCGAACTCGTCGATAACGGCGTCCTTGAATATGTTTTCATAATCCAGAACGTAGTGCGGAAAGCCGCGTTCCTCGGCCACGCGGCGGGCGTCGTGGATGTCGATCCCGGCACAGCACGCGCCCTTCTTGGCCAGCGCCGCTCCGTGGTCGTAGAGCTGCAGCGTCACACCCACCACGTCATAACCCTGATCCGCCAGATACGCCGCCACGACCGAGCTGTCGACACCACCCGACATGGCGACGACCACCCGCGTTTCCGACGGGGGTTTGGCAAAGCCAAGCGAGTTCAGAGGGGTCTCGGTGTCGAGGGCCATGGGCTGTTCCAGTCCGGGTTAAGAAAGACCGGCAGAATATAGGAAAATTCTACGCACTCTCAAGGGGCGGTTTCACCGCGCATTAAGTAGACTGCCGTCAGCTTTGTGGCACCAGAAAAAGGGTCGAAAGATGTATTTGCACAAAGTTGAGGGACCAAGGTCAGTTACCCTGCCGGATGGGTCTGTTTTGTCCCGAGCGGATTTGCCGCCTGCGGATACGAAACGCTGGGTCGCATCAAGAAAGGCCATTGTCGTTCGAGGCGTGCTTTACGGATTGATCTCCTTGTCGGACGCCAAGAAACGATACGGCCTGAGTGACGAAGAGTTCAACACATGGGTGTCTGCGGTCGCCGAACACGGAATCGAGGCCTTGAAAGTGACGGCGCTAAAAAAATATAGACAACCTAAAGGCGAAAGCGAATAAATGATTCAACGGTAACGTCAGATTAACCATTTGTGATCAGGGTTAACCCGAACTGGAATAGTTGACCTGAATTGGAGCAGTGCAATGCGAATTCTTCTTGTCGAGGATGATCCGACCACGTCCAAAAGCATCGAGCTGATGCTGACGCATGCCAACCTGAACGTGTATGCGACGGACCTGGGCGAGGAAGGCATAGATCTGGCCAAGCTGTATGACTACGATCTGATCCTGCTTGACCTGAACCTGCCGGACATGAACGGACATGAAGTCCTGCGTCAGTTGCGCATTGCAAGGGTTGAAACGCCGATCCTGATCCTGTCCGGAGCCGACGACACTGAAAGCAAGATCAAGGGCTTCGGTTTCGGGGCCGACGACTACCTGACCAAACCGTTCCACCGCGAGGAGTTGGTGGCGCGAATCCATGCGATCATCCGCCGATCCAAAGGTCATTCGCAATCGATTATCCGAACCGGACGAATCGCGGTCAATCTGGATGCCAAGACGGTCGAGGTTGACAATCAGGCGGTGCATCTGACCGGCAAGGAATACCAGATGCTTGAGCTTCTGAGCCTCCGCAAGGGCACGACCCTGACCAAGGAAATGTTCCTGAATCACCTTTACGGCGGCATGGACGAGCCGGAACTCAAGATCATCGACGTTTTCATCTGCAAGCTGCGCAAGAAGCTCAGCAATGCCACAGGCGGCGAGAACTACATCGAAACGGTGTGGGGCCGAGGATATGTATTGCGCGACCCCCAGACGGACACGGTGGAAAGCACTCGCTTGGCCGTCGGCGCCTGAAAATCTGACCCATCCGCCACCGCGGTCCAGGGTGGCACTCGCATTCACGGCTCAGCACATCTGGACCTGACCATGACCTCGCCCTATCACTGGGGTCCAAGACGATGTGACAGGGCGAGGCCATGAGCAATTCGATTGCAGTAGAAGATCTGACCGAGGACCAGGCTCGAGAGGAATTGGCACGCCTTGCGGAACTCTTGCAGCAGGCCAACGACCTGTATCACGGCCAGGACGCGCCCGAGATCTCGGATGCCGAATACGATGCCCTGAAACTCCGGAATCTCGAAATCGAGTCGCGGTTCCCGCAGCTAAAGCGCCCCGACAGCCCCAGCGATCAGGTTGGTGCGCGACCGGTGGACGGTTTCGGTAAAGTGACCCATGCGGTCCGCATGATGTCGCTTGGCAACGCATTCGACGATGAGGATGTAGCAGACTTTGTTCGGTCCGTACGAAACTATCTTGGGCTGAGCGAAGAGGCGTCCCTCGAATTCACGGCCGAACCAAAGATCGACGGTTTGTCGCTGTCTCTGCGTTACGAGGACGGCGAACTGGTGCAGGCGGCAACACGGGGCGATGGTGAGGTTGGCGAAAACGTCACGGCCAATGCGTTGACCGTCTCAGATATCCCTCAACAGATCGCCGACGCGCCGGGAATTCTGGAGGTTCGCGGCGAAGTCTATATGTCTCATGACGATTTCGAGAAGCTGAATGCCAAGCAGGCAGAGGCGGGCGCGAAGCTGTTTGCGAATCCGAGAAATGCGGCCGCCGGTTCGCTTCGCCAGCTTGACCCAGAGGTCACGCGCGCAAGACCCCTGCGGTTCTTCGCCTATGCCTGGGGCGAAGTGTCCGAACCTATGGGAACCACTCAGTCATCTGCGTTGGATCGATTGAAGTCCTTTGGCTTTTCCACCAACGACCTGACTGCCGTATGCAGCTCGACCGCGCAAATGCTGGAGCACTACCGTGCAATCGAAGAGCAGCGCTCCACGCTTGGCTATGACATCGACGGCGTCGTCTACAAAGTGAACGATTTGTCGTTGCAGGCCCGTCTTGGGTTTCGCTCGACCACACCAAGATGGGCGATCGCTCATAAATTTCCTGCCGAACTCGCCTGGACCCGGCTTGAGGCGATTGACATTCAAGTTGGCCGAACCGGAGCGCTTAGCCCGGTTGCGCGGCTGCACCCGGTGACGGTTGGCGGTGTGGTCGTGTCCAATGCAACCTTGCACAACGAAGACTACATCGCCGGCCGGGATTCGAAAGGCGAGCAGATCCGCGGAGGCAAGGATATCCGGGTCGGCGATTGGGTGCAGGTGTACCGCGCCGGCGATGTGATCCCAAAAATAGCCGACGTCGACCTGAGCAAAAGGCCGGAACAAGCTGTCCCGTTTGAGTTTCCGACGAAATGTCCGGAATGCGGCAGCGACGCGATCCGCGAGGAAGGCGACTCGGTGCGGCGCTGTACCGGAGGGGTGATCTGCCCGGCGCAAGCGGTCGAGAAACTGAAGCACTTCGTTTCCCGCAAGGCGTTTGACATCGATGGTTTGGGGGCCAAGCAGATCGAAATGTTCTACAACGACCCGGATCTGCCGATCCGTACGCCGGCAGACATCTTCACATTGCAGAAGCGGGACGCTGCTAATCTGAACAAGCTGGCCAACCGAAAAGGCTGGGGCAGTCAGAGCGCCGCAAAACTCTTTGCCGCGATCGGGGAAAAGCGGACTATTCCGCTGGGCCGCCTTCTGTTTGCCCTGGGTATTCGACACCTTGGTGAAGCCGCCTCGAACCTGATCGCCAATCACTACGGCACGTGGGACGCGTTCGAGCAGGCTGTCACCGCCGCCAGCCAATTCAGCGGACCCGAATGGGATGAGCTGCTGAATATCGACGGCGTCGGTGAAGTCATGGCCCGGACCCTGGTTTCGACATTTGCTCAGGACGCGGAGCGCCAAAGCATCGATGCGCTGGTCGCCCAACTGAACGTACAAGAGGCCAAACGGCCGGATACATCGGGCAGCCCCGTCGCGGGAAAAACGGTTGTCTTTACCGGTACGCTCGAAAAAATGACCCGGGCCGAAGCAAAGGCCCGCGCGGAAGCCCTCGGGGCCAAAGTGGCTGGCTCAGTCAGCGCAAAAACGGACTATCTGGTGGCCGGCCCCGGCGCAGGTTCCAAGGCCACGAAGGCGGCAGAGCTGGGGATCGAAACCTTGGATGAAGACAGCTGGCTGCAGTTGATCGGGGACGTATGAGCGGCCGTCCAGAGCAACTGTACCCGCTTTTTGCAGGGCTCGAGACGCTGGATGGCATCGGTCCCAAGACAGCACGCCTGCTGGCGCAGACGGGGCTGGAAACGCCGCGTGATCTGCTGTTTGCATTGCCATACGCGGTGGTTGACCGGCGGCGGCGTGATACGATCCGGGGCGTGGATTTGCCCAAAACACTTACGGTGGAAGTCACCGTTGGCGCCCACCGTCCGGCGCACAACAGGGGCGGAGCCTATCGAATTTTCGTGCAGGACAGTCAGACCGATTTCCAGCTGGTCTTCTTTCACGCCCGGGCCGACTACCTGAAAAAGGTCCTGCCCGAGGGGGCGAGACGGGTGGTGTCCGGCAAGCTCGAACTGTTTGACGGAACTGCGCAGATGGTTCACCCAGACCACATTCTGCCGGTCGAGCAGGCGCATAACATCCCCGAGTTTGAACCCGTGTACCACCTAACCCAAGGTGTCACCCAGAAAACGGCCTACAAGGCGGCGCAAAGCGCGCTGGCACGCCTGCCAGATTTGGCGGAATGGGCGGATCCTGCACAGGTTTCCCGCCAAAACTGGCCGACCTGGGCCAATGCCGTCCGGGCGGCCCACACACCGCAAGGTGCCGATGACGTGGCGGCCTTTGCTCCCGCGCGCGAACGTCTGGCCTATGACGAATTGTTCGCCCATCAACTGACTCTGGCTCTGGCCCGCCTGCGGGAACGCAAAACACGTGGGACCATAAGTGTCGCGACCGGGGCGTTGCAGACCCGTGTAATGGATGCGCTTCCGTACAAACCCACTGGGGCTCAGTTGCGTGCGATACGAGAGATAACCGAGGACATGGGCGCTCCGACCCGAATGAACCGCCTGCTGCAGGGGGACGTCGGATCAGGCAAGACACTGGTTGCGTTCATGGCGCTTCTGGTAGCGGTAGAGGCCGGTGGTCAGGGTGTCATGATGGCTCCGACCGAGATCCTTGCGCGCCAGCATCTGGAGGGCCTTCGCCCCCTGGCCGAAGACGCCGGCGTGGTTCTCGAAATCCTGACGGGACGGGACAAGGGGTCCGAGCGCAGGGCGAAGCTGGCCGCGCTCAAGGCGGGTGACATCCAAATTCTGGTGGGCACTCACGCGGTTTTCCAGAACGATGTGGCCTTCCATGACTTGCGTCTGGCCATAGTCGACGAGCAGCACAGGTTCGGCGTCCGTCAGCGGATGGAACTCTCTGAGAAGGGGCAGGGGGCCGATGTTCTGGTCATGACGGCCACACCGATCCCACGCAGCCTTGCGCTTGCACAATATGGGGATATGGACGTCTCGGTCCTGGATGAGAAACCGCCGGGACGCAAACCGGTCAAAACTGCGATTGTCAGCACTTCGCGCATGGAGGAGGTGGTAGATCATCTGCGCCGCGCGATCAACGACGGCAAGCAATGTTATTGGGTTTGTCCGCTGGTCGACGAATCCGAGGTCTCCGACCTGACCGCAGCCGAGGAACGGTTCAAACACTTGCGGGCCCAGTTGGGTGACGGAATCGTCGGCCTTGTGCACGGACAGATGCCCCCGGCCGAAAAAGACGCGGCTATGGCCGCTTTTCAGGACGGGCGGACCAAGGTTTTGGTTGCGACGACGGTCATTGAGGTGGGGGTAAACGTCCCCAACGCCACGATCATGGTTATCGAGCGGGCGGAAATCTTCGGGCTGGCCCAGTTGCACCAGCTACGCGGTCGGGTCGGACGCGGGCATGACGTGTCAACCTGCCTGTTGATGTATCAAGCGCCGCTCAGCGAAGGGGGCCGAAGGCGGCTGGAAGTCTTGCGGGAAACCGAAGATGGATTCAGAATTGCCGAAACGGACCTCGAGATGCGTGGGGCAGGTGACCTGATCGGAACTGCTCAATCCGGTCTTCCCCGGTTCCAGATTGCCGATCTGGAACGACAGGCTGGGCTAATGGCTGTTGCCCAATCTGACGCGCGTGCGCTGCTGGCTTCGGATCCGAAATTGACCTCGGAACGAGGTCAGGCCGCCCGTGTTCTTCTTTGGTTGATGAAACAGGATCAGGCCATCCGTTTGATTTCAGTGGGTTAGCGGGTTGCGCGCAAAAAGTTCACAAATGTTCTCATAAAGTTCTTTACTGATCTCCGGAAATATGAGAACAAAAGGTCAACAAAGGATTAATTCCCGACCGAAGGTGAAACATGCTGACCCAGATCAAAAGTGCTTTCAGCCGTTCGCAAGCCACGCTTTTGCAGGATGCAGCCGGCGTGGCTTCGCTGGTTGTCATACTGATGGTGGCGCTTCACCTGCCCGTCGGGTTCTAAGCCTTTCTGCCTGCGATCTCGTGCCGATCAACCCGCGTATGTCATCCCCATTTCAGTCAAGGGTGACCTGCCTGTCCCAAACCCCTTGAAGGGGCCGTGCCTCGGCCCCACGCGGTGATCCGGACCCCACGCGAGAAACGCATCGACTGCCGCCGCCCTTTCCGCCCGGAAGGAGCGGCGGTTTTTTTTACAGTTGACCGGTTTTGAAGATCTCAAGCAGGGCTGACAGGACCGAGTTGACGGCCACTGAGGCCAGAATCATTCCCATGACCCGGCTGATGATTGCCGCCCCCGAATGACCGATCAGCCGGATGATTGGCTCGGCCAGCAGCATCAACACAAAAGCGCAGGCCAGTACGGACAGCATGACCAGCGCAGTAATGCCCTGGTCCGCCACGCTGTAGCGGTGGTTGTCGGTCAGAATGACGATGGCCAGCATCGCACCGGGTGAGGCCAATGACGGGACCGCCAACGGGAAGATCGCCGGGTTGTGCCTGTGCAGCTTGTCTTCCATGTCTTCTTCGGCCTGGCGCTGTTCGATTTCCTGTTTGCTTTCGCCAAAAATCATCGTCAGCGCGAACAGGAACAGGATGATCCCGCCGGCGACCTGAAACGAGTTGAGGCCGATATCCAGCGCCTCGATCAGCAATTGCCCAAAGACCAGAAAGAACAGAAGGATCCCGGCGCTGATCAGTGCGGCCAGCAGGGCAGTGCGCCGGCGCGCGGCGGCTTCGATACCCGCGGTGACGGCAATGAACACCGGGATGGTTCCGATCGGGTCGATGACGACCCACAAGGTTACAAAATGTTCCAGAAGGTTGTTCAATTGGCTTCTCCGTCAAATTGGTCAGGAGGTTAGCCGCCTTCGATTCAAAAGACCATGTTCAGGCGCAGTTGGCTTGTTCGGCCTTCTCGAAAGCCTCGGCGGTCGCGTCCAGCGCAAGCATGATCGACGCGTGCCGGTTCTTGTAATCGCGGGCGGGCCGCAGAACTTCCAACTCGCCAAACGGCGCATCCGGGGTAGGGCCATCACTCTTGAGCATGGCCGCCAACTGGTCGCGCGCGGTTTCGATTTGGGGGCGGGTTGCCCCGATGACCGATGCACCGACTACTGCCGCTGCTGCCTGACCCAGCGCGCAGGCTTTCACGTCCTGTCCGAAATCGGTGATCCTTCCGTCCCGCACTTTGATGTCCACGGCAACCGTCGAACCGCACAAGGGGGACCGTTTCTTGACGGTCGCATCCGGATCGTCCAACCGCTGCAGGTGCGGAATGTCGGCCGCCAGCGCCAGAATGCGCCCGGAGTAGAGCTTGATCAGGTCGGTTTCGCCGGACATGGGTTTCCCTCGGTGGCTGTTCCCCATACATAGTGGCCATGTTCTGGGATGCAAAAGGTTTTTGCGATGTCGCGCTCTGCTACGTTCGACCCGTCGACACTCAAATTCAATGAGGCTGGGTTGGTCCCGGCCATCGCGCAAGAGGAGAGCACCGGCGAGGTTCTCATGATGGCCTGGATGAACGCCGAGGCGATCCGAAAGACGCTGGAAACCGGGCGCGTCACCTATTGGTCGCGCTCGCGCCAGTCCTTCTGGATCAAGGGAGAAAGCTCGGGCCACGTACAAGAGTTGGTGGATTTTCGCGTCGATTGCGATAGGGATTGCCTGCTGGTTCTGGTACGACAAAGCGGCCCCGCTTGCCACACAAACCGCCGAAGCTGCTTCTACACCGCCGTCCGGGACGGGGAAGAGGTCGAATTGATGTCGCCGATGGTTTGACGGCGCCTAGCGGGCCTAAATACCGACCATTGCGCGGACGTCTTCGGGCGTCGCTCCTTCGGCCCGGTATTTTGCAATCGCCCTGGCGTCGTCTCGCTTGGCCAGCCGTTTGCCGGTGTCGTCCCGGATCAGTCGGTGATGGTGATAGGTTGGCGTCTCCAACCCCAACAAGCGCTGCAGCACCACGTGAATCCCGGTTGCGTCAAACAGATCCTGCCCGCGAACCACATGTGAGATGTTCTGGGCCGCATCATCCAGAACGACTGACAGGTGATAGGACGTGCCCATACCCCGCCGGGCGAGGACGACATCGCCAACGCCGTGCAGCATCTGTTCGTCCGACAAATCGATCCAGCCAGTCGCGCCATCCGGTCCGGCCCCGGTCTCGTGAAACCTCAACCCGGTGGCGTCCTTCGCGATCCGGCGCAGCGTTTCGGACATATTGAGACGCAGGGCCACATCCTCCGGGATCGCGGACTGCACCTGATGTGTCCATTTTTCACGGCATGTTCCGGGATATATGACGCCGTCAGGTCCGTGCAGAGGAAACCCTTCCTGCGGCGCACTGGCGGCAGCCGCGATATCCTTGCGATTGCAGGTGCACGGATATAGCAGGCCTTGGGACCACAGCCGGTTCAAGGCCTGCCGGTAGAGCGGCATACGATCGGATTGCCGCAACACAGGGCGAGGCCACGTCAAACCCAACCACGTCAAATCGTCATAGATCTGATCCTCCCAATGCTGACGCGAACGGGACTGATCGATATCCTCGATCCGCAGCAGGAACGTGCCGGAGTTTCGGACAGCAAGGTCGTACGCCAGCAAAGCCGAATACGCATGACCAAGATGCAATGGCCCGGTTGGAGATGGGGCAAATCTTGTGGTGAATTTCACGTCTTTTCAACGATATATACGTCGGACTTCAAGTCCAGCCCTGGCAGGTGCGGTCCGTGTTCGCGAAACAGAAGGCGCGCCGCTCCCATGTCCAGCCATTCGTTCAAGCGCCCGGTATAGCCGGGGTCGTCCAATGTATGGTCGTTGAACGAAAACGCCAGCAGGCCTCCTTTGGGCAAGACTTTCATCAGCATGTCGAATGTCTGCGGCGGCGCGGCGCCGGCGCCGATCACTCCGATCGCGGCGATAGCCTTGTATGCCCCCGTCTCCAAAGGGTTGGGATCGGTGATGTCGATGGCAGCAAGATTGCGGTAGACGCCCTTGGCGGCAGCACCTTTCAGCATCTCGGGTGTCGGATCGACGCCGTCGATTGCCCGATATCCGACCTTGTGCAAGGCGACACCGGACAACCCGGTCCCGCAGCCATAGTCAAGGATAGGTGTGTCCGGTTGCGGCAATTTGGACCACAACGCCTCGGCCACGCGGCCCGGAGTGGCATATCCGTGCTCGGCAACCTCATCTTCGTAGGAGGCCGCCCATTTCTGGTAATGCGCCTGGGTTTCCTGCGGCGTATTCAGATCATATGTGTTTTTGAGGAACTTCTCGCTCATGCCGTCAGTTTAGGCGCGTGGCCCGGTCTGCGTCCAGTCAGCTTTGCGTCAGCCACTGCTGCCATGCCTCCTTGGCGCGGTCGGTATAGGCCTTGTAGCGGTCCTTGCGACCGCGCCGTCCGCCCTTCAACCCGTTGACCGGCCGGAACAGGCCGAAATTCACGTTCATCGGCTGAAAGGTCTTGGCCTCGGCCCCGCCGGTGATGTGATGGATCAGCGCGCCCATGGCACTGTCCTGCGGAACCGGGGGCAGGGAGTGGCCCAAGATCTCGGCCGCCGCGAGACGACCTGCAAGCAGGCCCATCGCGGCGCTCTCGACATATCCTTCAACCCCGGTGATCTGCCCGGCAAATCGGATGTTCGGCTTGGATTTCAGGCGCATCTGCGCATCCAGCAAGGTGGGCGAGTTGATGAAGGTGTTGCGATGGATGCCGCCCAGACGGGCAAAACTGGCATTCTCGAGCCCCGGAATCATCCGGAACACCTCGGTCTGTGCGCCATATTTCATCTTGGTCTGAAACCCAACGATGTTGAACAGCGTGCCCAAAGCGTTGTCGCGACGCAGTTGAACCACGGCATGAGGTTTTACGTCCGGCTGATGCGGATTGGTCAGGCCCACCGGTTTCATGGGCCCGTGGCGGAGGGTCTCGCGCCCACGCTCGGCCATCACCTCAATCGGCAGGCAGCCATCAAAATAACCAGCTGTTTCACCTTCGTGGAACTCGGTCTTGTCCGCGGCCAGCAAAGCGTTGATGAAGGCCTCGTACTGGTCACGGTCCATCGGGCAGTTCAGATAGGCAGTACGCTCTTCCTCGGTCTCGCCCTTGTCATAGCGCGACTGCATCCACGCCTTGCTCATGTCGATCGTGTCAGCGTAGACGATCGGGGCAATCGCGTCGAAAAAGGCCAGCGCCTCGGCCCCGGTCTCGCGCTGGATCGCTGCACCCAACGCTGGCGAGGTCAGCGGACCGGTGGCAAATATCCAATGTCCATCGTCCGGAAGCTTGGTGATTTCCTCACCGGTGACGGTGACGCGTGGATGCGCCTTCAGCTTGGCGGTCACCGTTTCGGCAAAGGGTTCACGGTCTACGGCAAGAGCGCCGCCCGCAGGAAGTCGGTGGGCGTCAGCGGTGGTCATGATCAACCCATTGGCCGCGCGCATTTCCCAATGCAGCAAACCAACGGCGTTCTGCTCGTCATCATCAGACCGGAACGAGTTGGAGCAGACCATCTCGCCCAGGTTGCCGGTTTGATGCGCAAAAGTGCCCACTTTGGGGCGCATTTCGTGAATCACGACGTCCACGCCCATTTCGGCGGCCTGCCAGGCGGCCTCGGATCCGGCCATTCCGCCGCCAACGATATGCAATTTCTGTGTCATGTGCGTCCAAATAGGGCAGGTGGCCCGCGCGTGCAACGGCCAACGAAAACAGCCGCCACTAGGGCAGCAAAGCTATGAATTTATTGGGAAGTCTTGGGGTCGCCGCTGCGGGAATGTCTGCGCCGGTGAGAGAAACCAGCTTGGAGGGACCTTCCGCCCACGGCGACCCAAAAGATAGTGAAGGCCTCAGCCCTGTCCCAGCTTTGCCACAGAGATGCCCTTTTGAAAAGTGCAAAAATGCGAACAGTCGATAATTTTAGCCATAACAATTGCGTCATTGGGTCCAATTTGGTGAGCGTTTTTCGATAAATGCGGAAATACCTTCCTCGGTATCCCGGTGCAGCATATTTTCGGCCATTACGCCGCCGGTATAGGCATATGCCTGATCCAAAGGCATCTGAAGTTGCTGATAAAACGCCTGTTTCCCGATCTTTACCGCCGCGCCCAGTTTGGACGCCAACTGCTCGGCCAACGACAGGGTTTCATGTTCCACCAGCGTTTCCGGAACGACACGATTGACCAGGCCCAGCTCGGCGGCCCGCTCCGCCGGTATGAAATCACCGGTGGTCAGCATCTCAAACGCTAGTTTGCGCGGAATGTTGCGGCTCAGCGCCACCATCGGCGTCGAGCAGAAGAGACCGATGTTCACGCCATTGACGCCGAATCGCGTTCCTTCGGCCGCCACGGCCAGATCGCAGGTCGCCACCAGTTGGCAGCCGGCGGCCGTTGCAATGCCATGGACCTGCGCGATCACCGGTTGGGGCAGGGATTGGATCGACATCATCATTCGGGCGCAGCGATTGAACAGATCGGTGAAGTATGCCTTGCCGCCATCTTCAGCCTGCCGGCCCGCGGTCATCTGCTTGAGGTCATGACCGGCACAAAACGCCTTGCCTGCCCCTGACAGTATCACAGCGCGGATCGTGCGATCATCGCGCAGCGTATCCAATTCAGATTGCAGTGCCGCCAGCATTTCGTCGCTCAGCGCATTCAGCCGCTCGGGCGTATTCATTTTCAGATGAGCGATCGCGCCCGTGTCGTTACGTTCCAAAATTGCCATCTTGCCCTCCTGCCGGCTGTGGGGCCAACTTTAGGTCGGCAAATCGAGGAGGGGAAGCATGTCATTGGCAATGAACAAGGAAGAGCTGACGGAATATCTGGCGCAGGTCTTCCCGCAGGTGCACAAGGATTTCGTCGTCCTGGATCTGACCGACGACTCGATCCGCATGCGCCTCGTTGTCGAAGATCGGCATCTGCGTCCGGGCGGAACCGTGTCCGGGCCTTCGATGTTCGCCCTGGCCGATGTCTGTGTCTATTCAATGGTTCTGGCGCGAAAGGGTCGTCAATCCCTGGCCGTGACCACCAGCAGTTCCATGGATTTTCTGCGCAAACCTGCCGGTGGGGCCGACATGATTGCCGAGTGCAGGTTGCTGAAACTGGGGCGTACGCTGGCTGTTGGTGACGTCCTGATGTACTCGGAAGGGCAGGAGGCGCCGGTGGCACGCGCCAGCATGACCTACTCGCTGCCACCTGCCGGCTCCGCCGCAGCTGCGTTCGGATAAAAAAATGCCGGGGACAAGCCCCGGCACAGGAAGAGGTCCCGTAATTGGGACTGGGGATATTCTAGACAAGCCAGAATTGGCGGCGTGCTTCGCGGTCAGCCTCAAAGCGCGTCAGCCCGACATCCTTCAGCAGACGGTCATCCAGCCTGCTCAGGTTGACGCGGCTGCGGCGCCGGCGTTCCCATTGGGTGACAGTCGCCGCAAAACGCACGGCCAGCGCAGCGATCAGAGGCAGCCGGGGGCTGTCGTTCAGCAGCAAGAGGGCGGGGGTGTGCATTGCGCGTGTCATGGTAAGTATCCTTTCAAATTGTATTGACACAAAGCATAAATGTTCGGTACATTGCTGTGGTACATTCAAGATTGTACTGAACGCAAAGGAAGAATTGTAATGGATACAATTTGGCCGACAGACCTGCCAAAATCCAAGGGACCAAAATACACACTGGTCGCCGATACAATTCGAAAAGCCATCGAAAACAAGCAGCTGGAAGTCGGGGTGAAACTTCCTCCGGTGCGGGAACTGGCGTATAGGCTGCAAATCACACCGGGAACGGTCGCCCGGGCTTATTCCATTCTGACCGAGGAGGGGTTGCTGCAAGCCGAGGTCGGGCGTGGTACATTCGTGGCACCACCGAAAATGCCATTGCTGGACGATGTCTGGTCACGGCAGCTTCATCTTCGGGACGACAAGTATGACGCCAATGTCAGCCTGTTCAGCCCGCGACTGCCAGATGTCGGACAGGTGTCCCTGATACGGTCATGCCTTGCCAAGGTGGCCCAGGGGGATCCGAAGATGTTCATGAACTATCCCACCCGCGACGCTTACCTACCTGTGCGCCAGGCGGTCGTAGATTGGCTCTCCGACTTGCCGCTGGGCGCTCTGAACGCCGATGACATCGTTCTTACACATGGCGGACAAAGCGGTCTGTGCGTCGTGTTTCAGACCGTTCTGCGCGATCCGAAACCCGTTGTTCTGGTCGAGGACCTCTCATATGCGGGATTCCGTCGCGCCGGTGAGCTGATGCGCGCCGAAGTTGTCGGTGTGAAAATGGACAAATGGGGTATCAGCCCGGACGCACTGGACCACATCCTTCGTCAAACTCAGGCGCAAGCGATTTGCGTGTCGCCCGAAGTTCAGAATCCGACCGGTGGGCATTCTCCTCTTGAACGCCGAAACGAGGTGATCGAGATCGCCCGCCGCCACGATCTGCAAATCATCGAAGACGATTGCTATCGTATGGGCGAGGCGCGCGCACCCAGCTACAGGGCTCTTGCACCTGAACGGGGCTGGCACGTGTCGTCGATTTCCAAGACCCTCACGCCGGCGTTGCGCGTGGGGTTCGCCATCGCTCCGCGGGAACGCAGCGGAGACCTGCGCCGATCGGCGGAATACGGGTATTTCGGGTTGGCGCAGCCATTGGCCGAATTGACCCGCTTGCTCCTCAGTCACCCTCAATCCCGGCAAATGGCGCGGGATGTTCGCGCGAAGATGGGTGAATATGTACGGGTGGCCGTCAATGCTCTGGGTGGCTTCAATCTGAACTGGGACCCTGATATTCCCTTTGTCTGGCTGAGCCTGCCGTCCGGCTGGCGCGCCGCAGCCTTCAGCAGGGCTGCCGAGCGTGAGGGCATTCAACTCCGATCGGCAGATGAATTCGCGCTGAGGGATGGAAGGGCGCCAAATGCCGTGCGCATTGCGATGAACGGGCATGTCTCGCTGAAGCAGTTCGAATCCGCCATGTTGCGTCTGCGCGCCTTGCTGGACAATCCGCCCGAACAAATCAGTGTTTGATTTGGGGTAAATAGATACCTATTTTTTAAGCTACTGTTTTTTATCCTTAAATTGGACATTACCGTTCTTGACGTGCACTTTCGAGCCATCTAAATACCCAATCATCGAATTCGGGCCGCTCCGCCTTGGGGGCGGTCTTTCACATCAAACAGGATTGTCCTGACATGAAAACCTTCTCTGCAACACCTGCAGACATCGACAAGAAGTGGATCCTGATCGACGCTGAGGGCGTTGTTCTGGGCCGTCTTGCCTCGATCGTCGCCATGCGCCTGCGTGGCAAGCACAAGCCGTCGTTCACCCCGAACATGGACATGGGCGACAACGTCATCGTCATCAACGCCGACAAGATCCAGATGACCGGCAAGAAGCGCGACGAGCACTTCTACTGGCACACTGGCCACCCGGGCGGCATCAAATCGCGCACCAAACAGCAAATCCTGGAAGGCGCGCACCCCGAGCGTGTGGTCTTTCAGGCCGTCAAGCGCATGCTGCCGGGCAACCGTCTGTCGCGCAAGCAGATGACCAACCTGCGCATCTACGCCGGTGCTGAGCACCCGCACGAAGCCCAGGCCCCCGAAGTTCTGGATGTCAAATCCATGAACAAGAAAAACACCCGGAGCTAATGACCGATGGCTGATCAGATCAATACTCTCGAAGAGCTGAGCGCCGTCGCAGGCGTTGAAACCGTGGCCGAAGAAGTTGTTGTGCGCGAGCCCGTGCGTGATGAACTGGGTCGCTCCTATGCAACCGGCAAGCGTAAAGACGCTGTTGCCCGCGTTTGGATCAAGCCGGGTTCCGGCAAAGTCACCGTGAACGGCAAGGACCAGGACGTGTATTTCGCACGGCCCGTTCTGCAGCTGATCCTGCGCCAGCCGTTCCAGGTTGCCGGTGTCGAAGGTGAATTCGACGTTGTGGCAACCGTCAAGGGCGGTGGCCTGACCGGTCAGGCCGGTGCGGTCAAGCACGGCATCTCGAAAGCGCTGCAGCTGTACGATCCCAGCCTGCGCGGCGCGCTGAAAGCCGCGGGCTTCCTGACCCGCGACAGCCGCGTCGTGGAACGCAAGAAATACGGCAAGCGCAAAGCCCGCCGTTCGTTCCAGTTCTCGAAGCGTTAATCGCTACCGAGTTTTTCAAATGCAAAGGGCTCGCATCCGCGAGCCCTTTTTTCGTTGTGTTTCTTTGGTTTTACTCTTCGTAGACCATTTTCCACGCGCCGTTTTCCACCACGTTGACGTAGACCGTATCGGCGCCCTGATGGTCATCGGGTCCAAAGGTCATGTGGTTGCCGACCAGTTCATCCTGATAGTCCAGCGTCTCCATTGCAGCGATAAAGCTTTCCTGGGTCAGGTCGGGGCCGGCGGCCTCCAGCGCCTTGACCATCATTTCGGCCGCGGCATATCCCAGCATTGAAAAGCCCACCGGGTCTTCGCCGGTGGCAGCCTTGTATTCCTCGATGAAGGCCTTGGGGGCCGGTTCATCCGCGCGGGCCCACAGGTCCTGCCACGAGGCGGCGGCGTAGAAGCCATCGGTCACGCCACCCGGCACCTGTGCCACCACGGTCAGGAAACTGGCCGAGGTGCCCAGGAACTTCATGTCCGTCAGGCCCATCTTCTTGGCGGTGCCGACCACGGTGATGGCCTGCCGTACGCCCAGGGCGATGGTGACGATGTCGCAGCCTTCTTCCTTCAGCTTGCTCAGCGAGCCCACGAAATCGGTTTCGTCAGGTTTATGAGTGGTTTCCGCGGCAAAGGTAATGCCGGATTCCTTGGCGCCTTCCTGGCTGCCTTCCAGGATTTCCTTGCCGAAATCGGTGGGCAGATACATCGTGCAGACCTTGTCGCCGCCGAATTCCTGCGCCAGATATTTCACGCCCACGCGCGCCTGGTCGTAATAGCTGGAAAACGAGGTGAACTTGTTCTTCATCGGTTCCTGCAGCATCTGCCGTGCGGCCGACAAGGGGGCGACGTTGGGAATGCCTTTGGGGTCCAGCAGTTTGAACCCGGCCAGGTTCATCGGCGTGCCCAGCGATTGCAGCATGGCAAACACCTTGTCGCGGTTCAGCAGCTTGTTGTAGCCCTGCATCGCGCGCGGCATCTGGTATCCGTTGTCCTCGACCACATAGCGGATCTTGCGGCCATGCACGCCGCCATTTGCATTGACCCGGTCGAACACCACGTTCGCGCCCTTGGTGGCCGGAACCCCGACGGCGGCGAAAATGCCGCTGAGGTCGTTGACCGAGCCGATGACGATTTCATCGTCGGTCACGCCTTGCGTTTCGGCCCAGCCCATCGAGGCCAGGGCGGACAGGGCGGTTGCTGCCGCCAGCCGTCTGATTGCTTTGGTCATGTGTCTTCCTCCCTTGGGATTGATCCCTGTTCTATTTGTACATGTCTTCAATGAGATGCGCGTGTTTCTTTTCCACCAGGCTGCGTTTCAGTTTCATCGTCGCGGTCAGTTCGTCATCTTCGGCGGTCAGCAGCACGTCGATCAGGCGGAAATCCTTGATCTGCTCGACCCTTGCGAATTCCTTGTTCACGGCCGCAACCTCGGCACCGATCAGTTCGCGCACCTCGGCTGCAGCGCAGAGCGAGGCGAAGTTCGAAAACGGCACCTTGCGGTCCTGCGCGAACTTCTCGACGTTTTCCTGATCGATCATCACCAGCGCCGTCAGGTACTTGCGGCGGTCGCCGATGATCACTGCGTCCGAGATGTAATGCGAGAACTTCAGCCGGCTTTCGATCTCGGCCGGGGTGATGTTCTTGCCGCCGGCGGTGATGATGATGTCCTTGAGGCGGCCGGTGATGGTGACATAGCCGTCCGAGTCCACGTGCCCCATATCGCCGGTGCGCAGCCAGCCATCGGCGGTGAAGGTCTCGGCGGTCTTGGCATTGTTGCGCCAATAGCCCTGGAACACGTTCAGGCCGCGGATCTGGATTTCGCCCTCGTCCGAGATGCGTAGGTCGATCCCCGGTGCGGGCTTGCCGATGGTACCGATGTGGTTGGCCTCGGGTGTGTTCAGCGTGGCGATGCCCGAGGTCTCGGTCATGCCGAAACCCTCGACCAGTGGCACGCCGATGGCCCAGTACCATTTCAGCAGCTCGGGCGAGATCGGGGCCGCACCGGACCCGCCGCGCCGCAGCCGGTCCATGCCCAGCATCCGGCGCAGGTTGCGCAGCACCAGCCGGTCCCACAGCCAGAAATTCGCGGCCACCGCCGGTGGCACCGGTTTGCCCTGCAGGATGTATTCGGCCCGCTTCAACCCGGCCTTCAGCGCCATGCCAAAGGCGGCCTGCCCGGCCGGGGTGGCCTCTTGCGCCATGATCAGCACCTGCGAATAGATCTTCTCCCACACGCGCGGGACGGCGGTAAAGGTCGAGGGCGACACTTCCTGAAGGTTGGCAAAGACCGTCTCGGGGCTTTCGGCGAAATTCACCGTGCATTTCGAGGCCAGCGGGAAATAGATCGAAACATCGCGTTCAAGGATATGACACAGCGGCAGAAAGCAAAGCTGTTCGTCGGATTCCAGCGCGGGCAGGCAGCGTGCGCCGCATTCGATCGCGGCCATGATGTTTTCGTTGCTCAGCATCGCGCCCTTGGGCATGCCGGTGGTGCCCGAGGTATAGATCAGCAGCGCCGTATCCTGCGGCGTGGCCAGCGCGATTTCGGCTTCGAACCGGCCCGGTTCTTCGCGCTCGGCCTCCCGGCCGAGGGCATAGAGATCCTCGATCATCATGCAGCGGGGGTGGGCCAGGTCGTGCAGGCCTTCGTCTTCGAGTATGATGACCTTCAACAGGCCGGGCACCTCGTCTTCGATGTCCAGGAATTTGTCCAGCTGCTCTTCGTCTTCGACGATCAGGAAGCGGCTGTCGCTGTCATTGACCAGATATTTCAGCTGGCTGGCGGAATCGGTCGTGTAGACGCCCGAGGCGATGCCGCCGACGCATTGGATGCCCAGATCGAACCACGCCCATTCCTTGCGGTCCTCGGACAGGATCGAGACGACCTCGCCGCGCTGCAGCCCCAGCTTGCGCAGCGCCAGCCCGATCCACTTGGCGTGCTGCCAATAGTCGGCCCAGGAATAGGATTTCCAGATGCCCAGATCTTTTTCCCGATGCGCGGTGCGGTCGCCCAGGGCGGCGCAGCGTTTCTGGAACAGCTCGGGGATGGTGACGCAGCCATCGACCCGCACGGGGCGCTGGCCGGGGGTGGCGTTGAACTGAACGCCGTTGATGGTGGTCTGCGGGGGCAGGGTGGTCATGTTCATCCGGCTCACCTCCACGTCTTCTTGCGTTTCCAGCGGCGGTTTTCCCGCGCGCCTTCCTCCTGCACGCCCAAATAGAAGTTCTGGATGTCCTCGGACCGCATCAGCATGTCGGCGGGGCCGTCCATCACGATGCGCCCGACCTCCATGACATAGCCATGATCGGCCAGTTCCAGCGCGGCGTTGGCGTTCTGCTCGACCAGCATCATGGTCATGTTCTGCTCGTCATTCAGGCGTCTGAGGATGCCGAAGATCTCTTGGACCAGCAGCGGAGACAGGCCTAGCGAGGGTTCGTCCAGCAGCATGATGCGCGGGTTGGCCATCAGACCGCGTCCGATGGCCAGCATCTGCTGCTGCCCGCCCGACAGGGTGCCGGCCTCTTGATTGCGGCGTTCCTTCAGAACCGGGAAGTAGGAAAACACCAACTCGCGGTCGCGCTCGATCTGGGCCTTGTCATGCAGGGTGTAGGCCCCGAGGCTGAGGTTTTCGTTCACCGTCAGCAGCGGAAACACCTCACGCCCCTCGGGCACATGCACGATGCCCTTCTGGACGATCTTGTGCGGCTCCAGCCCTTGGATTTCCTCGCCGTCGAAGGTGATCGTTCCCTTTTCCGGGTCCATCACGCCCGAGACGGTCTTCATCAGCGTCGTCTTGCCCGCCCCGTTGGCGCCCAGGATCGAGACGATCTGGCCCGGGCGCACGTCCAGCGACACGCCACGGATTGCCATGATCGGGCCATAGAAGCTTTCGATGTTGCGGATGCTCAGGATCGGTGCGCTCATGAGGCTTTACCCAGATAGGCTTCGACGACGGCGGGGTGCGATTGCACCTGCGCTGGTGTCCCAAGGGCCAGTTTCGCCCCATCGGCCATGGCCAGCACCCGGTCGGACACTCCCGAGACCAGCCCCATGTCATGTTCGACCATCAACACCGTGATCCCCATCTGCCGCCGGATGTCGTCGATCCACCAGCGCATGTCTGTTGTTTCCTCGACCGACAGCCCCGAGGCCGGTTCATCCAGCAGCAGCAGCTTGGGGTCGGTGGCCAGCGCACGCGCGACCTCGACCACCTTGCGGACGCCGTAGGGCAGGCCGGCGATCATCTTGTCGCGATAGGCCTGCAGATCGAGGAAATCGATGATCTCTTCGACCTTCTCGCGGTTCTCCAGCTCTTGCAGGCGGGCCGAGGGGGTAAAGAACACCTCGGACAGCAGGTTGGTACGCCGGTGGCGGTGCCGCCCGACCAGCAGGTTCTGCAACACGGTTGCATGTTCGAACAACTCGATGTTCTGGAAGGTGCGCGCGACGCCATAGGCGGCCACGCCCGAGGGCTTGACCTGCAGCAGATCGTGCCCGTCGAACCGGATCTGGCCCGCGAACGGGTCGTAAAAGCGCGAAATCAAGTTGAACACCGTGGATTTGCCGGCCCCGTTCGGGCCGACGATGGCAAAGACCTCACCTTCCTCGACCGAAAAGGACAGATCGTTCACCGCCGTCAGGCCACCGAATTTCAGGGTGACGTTCTCGAATTCCAGCAAGCTCATCTCAGGCGCTCCGTCTTGAGATAGGATTTCTGCCGCTTGAACATGTCCTTGCGGTAGAAAGGGAACAGCTCGAACCAGGTGCGGATTTTCAGCCAGCGGCCATAGATGCCCATCGGCTCGAACAGGATGAACCCGATCAGGATCATGCCGAAGATGCCGAATTCCAGCCCCGGAATGGCGACGGTTCCGCCACCGAACAGGGCGCCCGCGTATTCCTTGGCGATCGACAGGAACTGCGGCAGAAACCCGATGACGATGGCGCCCAGAAACGCGCCGTGGATCGAGCCCAGCCCGCCGATCACGATCATCATCAGCAGCTGGATCGAGATCACCACGCTGAAAGTTTCGTTGTTGAAGGCCCCGGCATAAAGGCCCATCAGCGCCCCCGCCCATCCGGTCACGGCGCAGGACAGGGCAAAGGACACGGTCTTGGTGCGCGCGATGTCGATGCCCATCGCCTGCGCGGACACTTCCGAGTCGCGCACCGCGATGAAGCTGCGCCCCAGTGGCGTGCGCAGAAGGTTGATATAGCCCAGCGTGACCAGAACCGTGACGGCCAGAACCAGCCAGTAGAACTCATCCGGCGTGCCCCAGCGATCGACCAAATGGCCGAATATCTCGACTCCGCCCATGTATTTGCCCGCCACGCCGCCGGTGATTGGTTCCGCAAGAACGATGAGGTCGTCCATCAGGATCGACAGGGCCAGGGTGAAGATCGCCAGATAGATGCCGTGCAGCCGCAGGGCAGGGATGGCGACCGTGACCCCGGCGATGCCGGTCAGAATGCCGGCCAGCGGAAAAGCCACCAGAAACGGCACGCCGGCCTCGATCAGGATCACGTTGGCATAACAGCCAAAGGCCAGAAACGCCGCGTGGCCCAGGCTGGCCTGGCCGGTATGCCCGGTCAGGATCATCAGGCCCAGCCCGGCGATGGCCCAGATCAGAACGTTCGTCAGCTCTCCCAGATAGAACGCGTCCAACCACCACGGCGCGGCAATGACCACCGCCAGCAGGATCAGGTAAAGCGACAGTTGGTATCCGTCCTTCCACGGGCGGATGTCCTGCATATAGTCGGTTTTAAAAACGATCCTCATGCGCTCAGACCTTCTTGACCCGGACTTGGCTGAACAGGCCGTGCGGACGGAAGATCAGCACCGCCAGCAACAGCGCATAGGGCGCAATCTGGCTGTAGCCCGCGGCGATGTAGCGGCTGGCGAAGGGTTCGATCACGCCGACGATCAGGCCACCTGCCAAGGCTCCGGGCAGGCTGCCGAACCCGCCGATGACCGCGGCCGCAAAGGCCTTGATCCCCAGCAGCCCGGTGGTCGGATCGACCGAGCCCTTGGCGGCGAACAGGATGCCCGCGATCCCGGCCACGACACCGGCCAGACCCCAGATGAAACCCTGCACGCGCTTGACCGGCACCCCCATGTAATAGGCCGCCAACTGGTTCTGCGAGGCGCCCTGCATCGCCAGACCCAGCTTGGTCTTGCTGAAAAACACATACAGCCCCCACGTCAGCAGCACCGTCACGACGATGACCGCCACGTCCTCCATCCCCAGAACCAACCCGCCAAAACGGACCTCCTTGCCGGCCAGCGGATTTTCCAGCGTCTGCGGCTCGTGCCCCCAGATCAGCCCGGCAACAAAGCGGATCACGAAACCCAGGGCGATGGTCAGGATGACCACGGCGGTCTGGCTTTCCCCGAACAGGCGGCGGATGATCAACCGGTCCAGCAGATACCCCAGCGCGCCCATGATCCCCAGCGAGATGGGCAGGGCCAGCCAGAAGGGCAGGCCCATGTATTCGGTGTTGGTCAGCCCGATGGTGACGAAGGCGCCCAGCATCATGAAATCGCCCTGGGCGAAGTTCACGGCCTCGGTCGCCTTGTAGATCAGTACGAAGCCGAGTGCGATCAGGCCGTAGACACAGCCATTCGCCAGCCCGCTGATCAGCAGCTGTGCGTTGTCCAAATTCTCCTCCCCATGCCGGTTTGCCCGGCGTCCTAACGCCCCGGATCTCCTCCAATCACCGAGGCGCCTGTTCTACTATGGCGTGATTATTACCTTACCGTCACTCTTTTTCAGTGCAACTGCCAGATCGGAAACGATTTTGTTCAGCGGGACATGCGCCGAGACATCCGTTTTCCACCGTCCGTCCGCAAAGCGGGCCTGCACCTCGGCAACCGCGCGCATCTGCTCTTCGGGTGGCGTGGACATCATCCATTTGGTCAGCCAGAAGCCCTCGATCTGCTTGCTCATGAAGATCAACTGGCCCATCTGGGTCAGCTTCGGCGGCTCGCTGCTGAGTTTGCCATAAGACACCCAGCGCGCGCCGTTGGGCATGGCGCAGAATACTTGCTCGGACAGCTGATCCGAGACCGCATCCAGAAACACCCGCGGCTTGAGTTGTGCGCTGATGGCCGCAAACTTGGAGACGGCATCGTCTTCGGTGGTTACGATAACCTCGGCCGCTCCGTGGCTTTTGAGCAAGTCGACCGTTTCGGGGCGCCGCACCATCGCAATCGGCTTCAGGCCAAGGTCTCGGCCCAGCCCGCACATCAGCTTGCCCAACTGGCTGGTGGCCGCAGAGACGACAAAGGCCTCACCTTCGGAACGCGCGATCTCAACCATTGCCATGGCGGTCAGCGGATTGACGATCTGTGCGGCACCGTCATCGTCCGAGATCTCGGGCCGCAAAGGAATGCACATCTGCGCCTGTGTCAGGGCATACTCGGCCCATGCACCGGACCCGGAGGCGACGAAGGCGACCCTTTGCCCCTTCAGCGCCTCGGCGCCCGCGCCGGTGGCCACGACGTCCCCGCAACCTTCGAAACCGGCCGGGGCACCCTTGACCCGCGGCTGACCGTACTCACCCTTGATGAAATGAAGGTCCGAGGGGTTCACCGATGCAGTGCGCAATTTGATCAGCACCTGGCCGGGACCCGGCGTGGGCACCGGGATCTCGGCATTCTCAACCCAGTCGGCGGCGTCATCGATCGCCGGGCCCGTGGCCGTACCGGAGTATCCGTCAAATTTCTGGATCACGGCAAACATCGATTTGGGGAGGTCAGTCATTCTTTTTCCTTTGTTTCCGACACTTTCAAGCAAACGGGTCGATCCGAGTGCACGCCCCAAGGCAGGGCGCACCGATGCCGACAATAGGTCGTCCCGACTTGATGCGACTGGTTGAGCCAAGCCAAACAAATGGCACCGGACAGGTCAATCGACCACAGGGTTAACGTTGGGGAATCGGGAAGCCGGTGCAGGTGTGACAAGGCCGGACGAATGCCGGCCTTGTCGAAGGCCTTATTGCGTCAACAGGTTGCGCAGTTCCTGGATCTTGAGCGCAGCCGTTTCCGGCGCTTCCTTGATGCCATCGAGGATCTTGATCACCTGGTCCTGAATCTCCTGGCTCAGCTGACTGTTCTTCACGGATTCAACCATCGCGTCATAGTTGAACTGCTCGGCCGACAGCATTCCTTCGTCAACCCAGGTATTCAGCAACTCCTGCCCTTGGGCAGTAAGTGCTGCAACCTGATCGCCTGCCTGGTTGGCCAGATCCGTGGCTGCATCGCCGGCCTGGTTTGCCAGATCCGTGGCTGTCTGACCGGCTTGCTCGGCGGCTTCACCGGCCTGTTCGACGGCGGCCGAGGCTGCGTCACCCGCTTGTTGCGTCGCCGTCGACAACGCCTCGCTGGCGGCTTCCTGAGCTGCGGTTGCGGCCTCGCCGACGGCCTCGCCGGCTTCTTTGGCGGCAGATTGCAGTTTCTCGGCCGGGGTGGGCTCGGGCTGATTCAGGTAGAAATACGCGCCGGCACCCAATCCGGCGATGATAATCAGGATGATAATGCGGGACATTGGGGTCTCCTTTTCGGATGTGTGCCGCTGATGTGGGGAGAAACTATCTGAGATCAAAGGGGAAATCCCAAAAATTCGGCGCATGTTCGGGGTTTGGGCCACTCGGCGCTGATCAATCAGACTATCGGCGGCAACAACACGCCACCGGCGAAAATACACGGTTGCAACCATCAGGCGAACAAGAAAGGGGGGGGGCGTCATTGGGAAGTAATGGCGGAGAGACAGGGATTCGAACCCTGGGTGGGCTTGCACCCACAACGGTTTTCGAGACCGCCCCGTTCGACCACTCCGGCACCTCTCCGCGGGGGTCTGTGAGGGGGGGATTTAGTTGTGATCGCCGAGGGGTGCAAGCAGAAAATTCCCGAATTCGCCAAACCGAGGATTTTCCATTGCCAGTCCGACGAAATCTCCTAGGCTGACATGTATGAGACATCTTCTGCACCGCATTTCGCTTCTGCTCATCCTGCCTGTGTTCGCGTTCGCTCTGACGGCTCAGAACGCCTTGTCCGCCAGTCGGGATCGGATCGAGGCTTTTCTGACGACGACGGGTTTTGACGTGGCGCTGGAAAGCATCGCACTGGCCTCGGCCTCGGCGCCTCAGATGCTGGGGATCGACCCCGAGGGTTTTGGCTCGCAATGGACGCGTCTGACGGAAGAGGTGTTCGACACAGATGACATGCATGAAACAGCGGTTGCGATTCTCGAACAGACGCTGAGCGACGAGGCCCTGAACCACGCGGTCGAGTTTTATGCCTCGGATCTGGGGCAACGGCTTGTCGAGGCGGAAAATGCCTCGCACCTTGTCGAGGATGACGAAGCCAAGCAACTTGAGGGGCAGGAGATCATATCCGATCTGGTCAAGTCCGGTTCGAGCCGCATCGAAAGCCTGAAGCGGATGAACAGCGCCATCGATGCCAGCGAAACCTCGTTGCGGGCGCTGCAGGAGATCCAGCTTAGGTTCCTGCTGGCCGCCAGCGCCGCCGGAGTGATCGACCTGCAATTGGACGCGGACGGGCTGCGCCAGATGATGAAGCTGAACGAACCCGAGATGCGGCAGTCATTGCAACTGTCCGCCTTGGCCAACGCGGCCTACACCTATCAGGATTTCTCTGACGCGGATGTCGACGCCTATACCAAAGCGCTGGAACAGCCGCTGATGCAAGAAGTCTATGAGCTGTTGAACGCCATCCAGTACGAGATCATGGCCATGCGGTTTGAAGTGCTGGCGGCGCGCATGGCCGAGCTGCGTCCGGCTAAGGACATCTAATGCGGTTGCTACTGGCTCTGTGGCTGGTTCTGGCTGGTTGGGCCAGTGCGGTCACGGCCGATCAGGTCGACCGTCTGACCAAGGCCATGCATTTGTCCGACGTGATGCAGATTCTGCGTGATGAGGGTGTCGCGCAGGGGCGCGAACTGGACAAAAGCCTGCTGGACGGTGAGGGCGGATCGTTTTTCGAGGCCCAGGTTGAAGATTTGTACGACCAGGCCTGGATGCAGGCCAAGATTCATGATGCGCTGGCTGGCGGTATGTCCGAAGGGCAATTGGAGCAGGCCGCGCTGTTTTTCGAAAGCGACCTGGGCCGCGCCGTTGTGTCTTTGGAAAACTCGGCCCGCCGAACGTTTTCCGACGAAGCCATCGAAGAGATGGCCATGGCCGCCTATCGGGAGGCCGATCGTGATGCGGCTTATTTTCGCCTGATCGATGAGTATGTCGAGATCAACGACCTTGTTGATCGGAACGTGCGTGGAGCGTTGCAGGCCGATTACAATTTCTTCCGTGGGTTGGCGGACGGGCAGGGCATCACAGGCGACGACGGCGAAATGTTGGCCCAATTGCTGGCGCAGGGTGCGCAGTCCGAGCAACAAACCCGCGAGTGGCTGTACTCGTTCCTTCTGTTTGCGTACCAACCTCTCAGCGAGGCCCAGCTGCGCGAGAATATCGCCTTTTCACGCACCGAGGCAGGGCAGGCCTTGAACAACGCCTTGTTCGCTGGTCTGGACACCATGTTCAACGAGTTGTCATACCAGCTGGGCGTGACGGTGGCGCAGGTTCTGCAAGCGTCGGATCTTTAGGTCGGTTCGCTGTTGACTTTGCCGTGTGATCCGTGGATAAGCGCGCATCCCGGCCGGAACCTCCGCGCCGGGTATCGTTATTGTTGGCCTGACGGGTGCGCCCTGACGGTCGTTCATCCGCCCTAAAAGGGCGCGCTGTTCGAGGTGGCCTTGGCCGAAACACCCGTCTGACGGGGACCACAGAACGCGGTAGAAAAAGGAAAGACGCATGTTTGCAGTCCTCAAGACTGGCGGCAAGCAGTACAAGGTTCAGGCGGGCGACGTGCTCCGCGTTGAAAAACTGGCTGCCGACGCAGGTGAAAAAGTCCAATTCAACGACGTTCTGATGCTGGGTGGCGATGCTCCCGTTGTCGGTGCGCCGTTCATCGATGGCGCGGCCGTTCAGGCGGAAGTGATCGAACAGATCAAGGGTGACAAGGTCATCAAATTCGTCAAGCGTCGCCGCAAGCACAGCTCGAAGCGCACCGTTGGCCACCGTCAGAAGCTGACCCTGGTCAAGATCACCGACATCCTGCCCTCGGGCGCGGACAAGTCGGGCGTCAAGGCCGCTACCGGTTCGGCTCCGGCAGGTGAAGTTGCGAAAGCAGCGAAACCCGCCAAGAAAGCCGCTGCCAAGGCAGAGGCTCCGGCCGCTGCTGCTGCCGCTGACGATCTGACCCAGATCACCGGTGTTGGCCCCGCAGCTGCCAAGAAACTGGCCGAAGCTGGTATCGAAAGCTTTGCCGCTCTGGCCGCCTTGTCGGACGAGCAGATTGCTGCTATCGAGACGGTCAAAGTGAAACCCGAATGGGTTGAGCAGGCCAAAGAGCTGGCCAAAGGCTAAGGAGAGAGAGAATGGCACATAAAAAAGCTGGCGGTTCCTCCCGTAACGGCCGCGACTCAGCGGGTCGTCGCCTTGGCGTGAAACTGTATGGTGGCCAGGCCGCCGTTGCAGGCAACATCATCGTGCGTCAGCGCGGCACCAAGTTCTGGCCGGGCGAAGGCGTGGGCATGGGCAAGGATCACACCATCTTTGCAACTGTCGATGGCGCCGTGAAGTTCCATAAGGGACTGAAAAACCGCACCTTCATTTCGGTCCTGCCAGTGGCGGAGGCCGCAGAGTAAGCCGAAACCCAGAAGGTTTAAGAAAAATTCATGGGGGACCGGCACAAAGTGCCGGTCCCCTTTCTCGTTTTGACGCAGATTTGATCGAAAGCTCCGATGCCCGTTGCAACCACCAGTTTCCTGATCTTTGCCGCCAGCCAGGTCGGCACGCCGGGACCGGCCAACATGGTCCTGTTGGGAACGGGTGCGCGCTATGGGTTCCGCGCGGCGCTGCCTTTCGTGGCGGGCGTGATTCTGGGCAAGCAGCTGATCATCTGGCCGCTGGGCTTTGGCCTTCTGCAACTGGCAGAACAGGCTCCGACAGCGTTCGCGGTTCTGAAATATGCTTCGGCGGCCTATATTTGCTGGCTTGCGTGGAAAATCGCCAACCTGCGCCTGTCGCATCAGGACGCGGGCGAGGCGGTTCCGGGATTCTGGGCCGGGTTGGTGGTCCATCCGCTGAACCCCAAGGCCTGGGCGATGATCATCGCGGGATTCACCGGGTTCGCCGCGGCGGGAACATCGGTGCTGAGTGCGACGCTCACAATCGCGCTCGTTTTGTTGACCTGCCAGGTGGTCCTGCACCCGATCTGGACCTTTGCGGGCGATAGAATTGCCCGCGTGGTTGCGGGACGGCCGGCGGAAAAATATCTGATGTGGACTCTCGCGGGTCTGACTGTTGCATCCGTACTTTTCGTGTTGTTCGGAGGAGGAACACACCAATGAAACTTGAGGCAATCATAAATCAGCCGGTCATTGAAACCGAGCGGTTCGACCTGCGCCCGCTGCGCCGGTCGGACATGGGCCTGATCGAGCACTACGCGGGGGACGAGCGCGTGGCGCGCATGACCACGTCGATCCCGCACCCCTTGCCGCCCGGTTCGATCGAGGCTTTCGTGACCCGCGCCATGGCCGAGGACCGGGACGAGGACGTCTGGGCGATGGACGCCACCAAGGACGGCGGGCCCGAGTTGATCGGGGTGATCTCGCTCAAGCGGCTGGATCGCAACCAGTCCGAAGTGGGCTATTGGGTCGCGCCCTTGTATTGGAATACGGGCATCGCCTCGCTGGCGGTGGAAACGCTGGTTCATTCGAACCCGCTGGAAAACGCCACGATGTTTGCCAGCGTGTTTCAGGACAATCCCGCCTCGGCGCGGGTCCTGACTCATTGCGGGTTCCAGTACCTTGGCGATGCCGAAAGCTTCTCGGTGGCGCGCAACGCAAATGTGCCCACCTGGACGTACAGCAAAAAACTCTGACTTGTGGCCGATGGGGCCTTTGCAGTAGGGGACTGACATGAAATTTCTCGATCTTGCAAAGGTCTACATCCGGTCCGGGGCCGGCGGTAGCGGGTGCGTCAGCTTTCGACGCGAAAAGTACATCGAATACGGCGGCCCCGATGGCGGGGACGGCGGCAAAGGCGGGTCCGTCTGGGCTGAGGTCGTGGACGGGCTGAACACCCTGATCGACTTCCGCTATCAGCAGCATTTCTTTGCCAAGAACGGACAGCCCGGCCGGGGCCAGCAGCGCACTGGCAAGGACGGCGACGACATCATCCTGCGCGTGCCGATCGGAACCGAGATCCTGGACGAGGATCAGGAGACGGTGATCGCCGACCTGACCGAAGTGGGGCAACGTGTCCTGCTGGCGCGGGGTGGCAATGGCGGTTTCGGCAACCTGCATTTCAAATCGGCCACAAACCAGGCGCCGCGCCGGGCCAACCCGGGGCAGCCGGGCGTGGACCGTACGATCTGGCTGCGTCTGAAGCTGATTGCCGATGTCGGCCTGCTGGGCCTGCCGAACGCGGGCAAATCGACCTTTCTGGCCGCAACATCGAACGCCCGGCCCAAGATCGCCGACTATCCCTTTACCACGCTGCACCCAAATCTGGGCGTCGTCGGCGTGGACAACGTGGAATTCGTGGTGGCCGACATTCCCGGCCTGATCGAAGGCGCGCATGAAGGCCGCGGCATCGGCGACCGTTTTCTGGGCCATGTCGAACGCTGCGCGGTGTTGCTGCATCTGGTCGATGGCACGTCTGAGACCATCGCGCAGGACTATCACACCATCATCCACGAGCTTGAGGCCTATGGCGGCGCGCTGGCCGACAAGCCCCGGATCACCGTGTTGAACAAGATCGACGCGCTGGACGAAGAACAACTCGAACTGGCCAAGGCCGAGTTGGAAGAGGCCGTGGGCGGCCCGGTCATGACCATGTCGGGCGTGGCCCGGCAAGGCGTGACCGAGGTTCTGCGGGCCCTGCGCGCCCAGATCGATGAAAACCGCCTGCGCCAGAAATCCACCGAGGAGCGCGAGACGTGGCAGCCCTGACCGACGCAAAGCGCCTGGTGGTCAAGATCGGCTCGGCGTTGTTGGTCGATCGTGCGACCGGCAAGCTGCGTTCGGAGTGGTTGCATTCGCTCGCGCAGGACGTGGCGTGGCTCAAGGGGCAGGGGGCCGATGTGGTTCTGGTCTCGTCCGGTTCGATAGCGCTGGGGCGCGGTGTGCTGGGACTGCCCGCAACCGCGCTGTCGCTGGAGCAATCCCAGGCCGCGGCCGCCGTCGGGCAGATCCGGCTGGCGCGGGCCTATGAAGAGGCGTTGGCCCCGCACAACATCACCACGGCGCAGGTTCTGGTGACGCTTGAAGACAGTGAGAACCGCCGCCGGTACCTGAATTCGCGCGCGACGCTGGAAACTCTGCTGGGGCTAGGTGTCGTGCCCATCGTGAACGAAAATGACACGGTGGCCACGGATGAAATCCGTTACGGCGACAATGATCGCCTGGCCGCGCAGATCGCCGTGACCGTCGGTGCGGACCAATTGATCCTGCTGTCCGATGTCGATGGGTTCTACACCGGCAACCCTGCCGAGGACCCGTCCGCCACCCGATTTGACGTGATCGACGCGATCACGCCCGAGATCGAGGCGATGGCCGGTGACGCCGGTTCGGGGCTGTCCAAGGGCGGCATGAAGACCAAGCTGATGGCCGCGCAGATGGCGACGGCGGCGGGCTGTGACATGGCGATTACGGAAGGATCGCCATTGAACCCGCTGAAATTGCTTAATAATGGCGCGAACAGCACCTGGTTCAAGGCCAAGCTGGACCCGCATGCGGCACGCAAACGCTGGATCTCGGCGATGAAGCCGCGGGGCGAAATCACGGTCGATGCAGGGGCTGCGCGGGCGCTGGAGAATGGCAAGAGCCTGTTGCCGGCCGGCATCGTCGAAGTGACGGGCGATTTCGGACGGGGCGACCCGGTGGCCATCAAGGATCACGAGGGCCGGCGTCTGGGATTGGGCCTCAGCCGCTATACCGCGCATGAGGCAGACGCCATCAAGGGGCGGAAATCCTCCGAGATCGAGGACGCACTCGGCTATCCCGGCCGTGCGGTGATGATCCACCGTGATGATCTGGCTTTGTAGCCGCGAAAACTGATAAATTTGGCTGGTCCGACGACCGGAAAGGCAGATGACATGAAGGACTTTGACAGCATTCCCGCCCTGATGGCCGATCTTGGCAAGCGCGCCAAGGATGCGTCTCGGGATCTGGCCTTCGCCTCGGCCGAGCGCAAACACGCCGCGTTGGTCGCCGCCGCCGATGCCGTGTGGAAGAACCGCGCGCAGATCATCGAGGCCAACAGGAAAGACTTGGACTATGGCCGCGAAAAGGGTCTGAGCCCGGCCATGATGGACCGTCTGATGCTGGACGAGGCACGCATTCAGGGCATGGTCGACGGGTTGCGCACCGTGGCCGAACAGTCCGATCCGGTGGGTGAGGTTCTGGCCGAATGGGATATGCCCTCGGGGCTGAACATCCGCCGCGTACGCACCCCGCTGGGCGTGATCGGCGTGATCTATGAAAGCCGCCCGAACGTGACCGCGGATGCCGGGGCGCTGTGCCTGAAGTCGGGCAACGCCGTGATCCTGCGCGGCGGGTCGGAAAGCTTTCATTCTTCGACCGCGATCCACGCCTGTCTGGTCGATGGTCTGAAGGCCGCCAACCTGCCCGAGGATGCGATCCAGCTGGTCCCGACCCGTGACCGAGCCGCGGTGCAGGAATTGCTGACCATGACCGACAATGTCGACGTCATCGTTCCGCGCGGCGGCAAGGGGCTGGTTGGGCTGGTCCAGCGCGAGGCGCGGGTTCCGGTCTTTGCCCATCTTGAAGGGATCGTGCACATCTACATCGACAAGGCAGCGGATCCGCAGAAAACGCTGGACGTGGTATTAAACGCCAAGACCCGCCGCACCGGCATCTGCGGGGCGGCCGAATGCCTGCTGGTGCATCAGGATATCGCGGAAACGCTGGGGCGTGACGTGATCGCCGCGCTGCTGGCCGCGGGCGTCGAGGTCCATGCCGCAGGTGCGCTGGCCATCGACGGCACCGTGCCGGCCAGCGATGACGATTGGGGTAAGGAGTTTCTGGACAGCATCATCGCCGCAAAACTGGTGGCCGATATCGACGAGGCTATCGCGCATATCCGCCAATACGGATCGAACCACACCGATTGCATCATGACCGAGGATCAGCCCGCCGCCGACCGTTTCTTTGAACGGCTCGACAGTGCGATCCTGATGCACAACGCCTCGACCCAGTTTGCGGACGGTGGTGAGTTCGGCATGGGCGCCGAGATCGGGATCGCCACGGGCAAAATGCACGCGCGCGGCCCGGTGGGGGCGGCGCAACTGACCAGTTTCAAATACCTGGTTCGCGGCAACGGCACGACGCGCGCCTGAGGCGCCGGGTCAGAACCGCAGCACCACGCGGGTCGCGCCCGTCTCGGCCGAAACTCGACGGCCCTGAGCGGCCGCCGTCTGCGGCAGCAGGGCGAACTGGACCTGCGCCGGTGTCACCTTGTTGGCGAATGTGCCGGTCGGGAGACCTTTCCACAGGTCCGGATCGACATTCATGCGGTCGGCCGTACCGGTGACCGTCCATTTGTCGCCCACGCTGTCAATTTTGACCTCGCCGCCCATGGGCATGGCGCTTTCGCAGCACATGATGGCCAGAAAGGCCAGTTTGATCTGATTGCGCGGCATCGCCTCGGTGACGTTCCAATGCACCCGGACTCGACCCGCACGCTCGACATCGCGCAGCAGATCCGTCACTTCGCTGCGGCCCAGCGGCTGATCGCTGGCCGCGCCAAAGGCCACGCGGAAAAACCGGATCCGCGCCCCAGCGCTGCCGACGCTGCCGGTAATCAGCTCCATCTCGGGGCCCTGGGTGCCGCCAACCATCTCCAACAGTTCCAGACCGTTCGTGATCGCGCCGATCGGGCTGATCAGATCGTGGCAGATCCGAGAGCCGATCAACTCGGCCAGGTTGACGTTGGTGTCGCCCATGCGTACCTCCTGTGGTATCCGCCCATGCCCGACCCGGAGCCGCCGCATGACAGATCTGAATGCCATTCTTGCACCGGGCATGTATGTCCGCCACCCCGATTTCCCCGACTGGGGCGTCGGACAGGTCCAGTCCAACATCGCGGGCAAGATCACCGTGAACTTTCGCGACCAGGGCAAAGTGGTGATTGACGGAACACGCATCGCCTTGATGCCGGTTCTTGATCCCTGAAACTGGTTTAGGAAAGGTTAACTGTGTCCGCTACCCGGTTCGTGTTGCCATTCGCCGCGCAGCTGCGGTATCAGCGCTGGGATCGAAACAAGACGACGACCATTCCACATGCCGGATACGGGCCCTTCATTCACTGTCAAACTTGCCGAAACCGACGAGGAACTGCGCGCGGCGCAGCGGCTGCGTTATGACGTCTTCGTGCGTGAACTGGGCGGTGGGGGAGAGATGGTCGATCATGCAGAGGGCCTGGAACGCGACCAGTTCGACCCGTATTTTGATCACATGCTGGCCTATGACGACGCCACCGGAGAAGTGGTCGGAGTCTACCGCCTGTTGCCGGGTGACCGCGTAGCTGAAGTCGGACGGTTCTACTCCGAGGATGAATACGACCTTACCGTTCTGAAAAACAGCGGCCGCAAATTGCTGGAACTCGGCCGGTCCTGCCTGCATCCGGACTATCGCGGCGGAACCGCAATGTATCATTTGTGGAATGGCCTCGCGAAATATGTGTCCGAACGGGAGATCGAGGTTCTGTTCGGCGTTGCCAGTTTTCACGGCACAGACGTCAAGCACCTTGCCCAGCCTCTGTCGATGCTGCATCACAACCACCTGGCTCCACCCGAGTTGCGGGTGCGTGCGCAGCCGGATGTTTTTCAGAGCATGAACCTGGTTCCGAAAGATGCGCTGGATCGACGGAGTGCGATGTTGCAGGTTCCGGCTTTGATCAAGGCCTATCTTCGATTGGGCGGGTTTGTGGGCGAGGGGGCATTCATCGACCATGCATTCAACACCACCGACGTTTGCCTGATCCTCGACACCACACGGATGAACGAAAGACAGAGACGCATCTATGGCGGAGCGTGACGTGCCAAATGGCGCTGTCTGGCACAGCTCGGACGACCCCGACCCGGTTGAATTGGGCGTGCGGGGTTGGATTTTGGTGATCCTTCGGGGTCTTCCTCTGGCTGTGCTGGTGTTCGGTGGTTTGATCGTTCTGTTGCTTGTGCGCCTGGTCGAAAGACCCATCTTTGGTCTGCGTCGACCAATAACGCCGTTCATTGCCCAATTCGTGTGTCGCAATGCGTTTCGAATTCTGGGGATCGGATTTTCAAGCTCGGGTGAGCTGATGCAGCAGCGCGGGGCTGTCGTCGCCAATCACACGTCCTGGCTGGACATCTTCGCGCTCAACGCCCGCAAGCGTGTATACTTCGTGTCCAAGGCCGAGGTGGCGAATTGGCCCGGCATCGGTTGGCTGGCCCGGGCCACCGGAACCGTGTTCATCGAACGCAATCCCAAAAAAGCGCGCGAGCAGACCAGACTGTTCGAAGACCGTCTGAAGGTCGGGCACAAGCTGTTGTTTTTTCCAGAGGGCACATCGACGGACGGACTGCGGGTTTTGCCATTCAAAACAACGCTTTTTGCGGCATTCTTTGCAGATGAACTGCGTGATTTCATGTATGTTCAGCCGGTTTCGGTTGTCTATCACGCGCCCGATGGGCAGCCGGACCGGTTCTATGGCTGGTGGGGGGACATGGATTTTGCCCCGCATCTTCTGAAGACGCTGGGCGCGCGGCGGCAGGGGCGGGTCGAATTGATCTATCATTCTCCGGCCCGGGTCAGCGATTTCGACAACCGCAAGGCTTTGGCCGCGCATTGCGAGCAGGCCGTCCGCCACGGGCATGCCTTGGCGCGGCCAGAAAAATAGGGGTAAAAGCCCCTTGCACCATCAGTCAACCTGCCGTATACGCGCGGCATTCAAATCCGCAGGCGGGGTTTGGTCGTTTTGAGGGAGACATCCTCATCAAGGCCGCCGGTTGGAGCAAACGCTTCTTTCACCCCCGCCAAGGCGAAAACCGGAAAAGGAAAAAATAGCATGGCTCTTCCCGAGTTCACCATGCGTCAGCTGCTGGAAGCTGGCGTGCACTTTGGTCACCAAACACAGCGTTGGAACCCCCGCATGGCGCCGTTCATCTATGGCGCGCGCAACGGCATCCACATCATGGACCTGACCCAGACCGTTCCGATGCTGGACCAGGCGCTGCAGGCGGTGCGTGACACCGTCGCCAAAGGTGGCCGCGTTCTGTTTGTCGGCACCAAGCGTCAGGCTGCACAGCCGATCGCCGAAGCCGCTGAAAAGTCTGCTCAGTATTACATGAACCACCGCTGGCTGGGCGGCACGCTGACCAACTGGAAAACCGTTTCCCAGTCGATCAACCGTCTGAACCAGATCGACGAAGCCATGGAATCGGGCGCTGAAGGCCTGACCAAGAAAGAGCGTCTGGGCATGGAGCGTGACCAAGCCAAGCTGCAGGCTTCGCTGGGCGGCATCCGCGAGATGGGCGGCGTTCCTGACCTGCTGTTCGTCATCGACGTCAAGAAAGAAGCGCTGGCCATCGCCGAAGCCAACAAGCTGGGTATTCCGGTTGTGGCCGTCGTCGACACCAACTGCTCGCCGGATGGTGTGGACTACATCATCCCCGGCAACGACGATGCTGCCCGTGCAATCGCACTGTATTGCGATCTGGCCGCACGTGCTGCGCTGGACGGCATGACCGCACAGCTGGGCGCCGCCGGCGTCGACCTGGGCGAGTTCGAAGAAGCACCGGTTGAAGAAGCCGTTGCAGAAGAAGCCGAAGCGTCGGCCGAAGCGTAAGCTGCCCGTCACGTAAATGACATATGGGGCAGGGTAGACCTGCCCCAATTCCGTTTGAATTGAGGAGAGCCAAGAGATGGCAATCACTGCAGCAATGGTGAAAGAACTGCGCGACTCGACCGGCGCAGGCATGATGGACGCGAAAAAAGCGCTGACCGAAACCGGCGGCAACATGGACGAGGCCGTTGACTGGCTGCGCACCAAAGGTCTGGCAAAGGCCGCAAAGAAATCCGGCCGTACCGCAGCAGAAGGCTTGGTTGCCGTTCACGTCGAAGGTGGCAACGGTGTTGCTGTCGAAGTGAACTCGGAAACCGACTTTGTCGCGAAGAACGCCGAGTTCCAGGAAATGGTCGGCAAGATCACCTACGCAGCCCAGGGCGTTGACTCGGTTGAGGAACTGCTGGCTGCTGATCTCGGCGGCAAGTCGGTTGCCGACACGCTGACCGACAAGATCGCCACCATCGGCGAAAACATGTCGGTCCGCCGCATGGCCAAACTGTCGGGCGACACCGTGGTCTCGTATGTCCACAACGCCGCAACCAACGGCATGGGCAAGATCGGTGTTCTGGTTGCTCTGTCGGGCGGCGATGAAGCCATCGGCAAGCAGGTCGCGATGCACATCGCAGCCGTGAACCCGGCCGCTCTGTCCGAAGCCGACCTGGATCCGGCCGTTGTCGAAAAAGAAAAGCAGGTCCAGATGGACATCGCGCGCGAGTCCGGCAAGCCCGAGCAGGTCATCGAAAAGATGATCGAGGGCCGCATGAAGAAATTCGTCGCGGAATCGACCCTGCTGAGCCAGCAGTTCGTTGTGAACCCCGACCTGACCGTGGAAGCAGCGGCCAAGGAAGCCGGCGCAACCATCACCGGTTTTGTTCGCCTGGAAGTTGGCGAAGGCATCGTGGTCGAAAAAGAAGACTTTGCTGCCGAAGTCGCCAAAGCGGCTCAGGGCTGACGCCTGTTCAGCCCGGGTTTTCCGGGCTGCTCCAAAAACATCCGAAACCGGTTGCGCGACGCGCGACCGGTTTTTTTTATTGGCGAATTTCCGATTGATCAGAGTAGTAATTGGAGGGCCCCGCAAGATGGGGATGGTCGAGGCCCCCCAAAATTTCCGACATCGGCACGCGGACGAATAAGCGCCCTTTGTCAGAGCGAACGGAGAGCCTTGGGAATACAAAGATCCGTCCAAATGTTCCTTGGCTAAAGCCACCACTCACGGAACAGGATCAATGTGCAATTTCTGCGCAGTTTTAGGAAGTCATGTATTCCTTACCTAAGGTCAACTGTCGTGCGACAGCGGCTTCAAACCTCCATTACGAACATCTGATTCTGCAGCGAAGCCTTCAAAACCGCCTGTGCGGTCGTTTCGACGGAAAGAGCCTCGCGCGCCAGCCTGAGGTGTTTTTCAACAGTTGCCGAGGTCAGTCCCATCAGCAGGGCAATGTCCTGGGTGGTTTTGCCGTCACCCACCCATTCCAGAGCCTCGCGCTGCCGCTTGGTCAAGGCGCGGTTCGGGGGATTGTAGGGCAGGGTCAGGATCTTGAGATGGGCGATGTTGTTCATCAGCAGGATGTCATCACCATGCTCGGCCCACATCTCGTCCATCTCGTCCTGGCTGCGGTTCAGAGCGGCCAGCGAAATTGCCCCCTTCGACCGCATGGACACCGAAGTGAAACTGATCGTGTAACCGACAGTGATACCTTTCGAGCGGTTGAATTCGTACACCTTGCGTTCTTCGTTGGTCATCGTGCCGCTGGACATCATCTCGCGGATCATGCTCCAGCTCGCGGCCCCTTCGTGATCCAATGCCCATTTCAGCATAGGCGCATGGAAATACAGACCATCCCGCAGGAAACCGTCCATGTATTCCTTGCAGTGATTGGTCAGGATCACGAAGTCTTCAGGGTCGCCCAAAGACGTTTGGGTGCGGTACTGTGTGTGTCCGTACAACAGGCGGTCAAAACCATACTTGGCCATCTGTTCGGTGTGCGCGGCCCAAAGCTCCTCGAGCGTTTTCACATAGCTCAGAAAGTTGAGGTATTCCTTGAGCGTCATCATGGGCCGCCACCCTCCAGAAGATGCGCGGCCAGCGCTTCCAGCGCCAGAACATAGCTTTGAGCGCCAAAGCCGCAGATCTGCCCGATGGCGACGGCCGAGATGTAGGACTTGTGCCGAAATGCCTCGCGGGCGTGGATATTGGACAGGTGAACCTCGACCACCGGCAGTTGCGCCGACGAAATGGCGTCCATCAACGCTATTGACGTATGGGTATACGCACCGGCGTTCAGGACGATCCCGTCATGGGTCCCGCGCGCGGCGTGGATAGCATCGATCAACACACCTTCATGGTTTGATTGAGCGCACTCCACACGCAACCCGTTCGATGCGCCATGCGAAACGCACAAGTCTTCGATCATCTTCAAGGTGGTATGACCGTAAACCTCGGGCTGCCGTGTGCCCAAAAGGTTCAGGTTCGGTCCGTTCAATACAAGAATACTACGCATTATTTTTTTGTCCCCATACCTGTTTCATAGCCGCGAATTGAAAACGCGTCTACCGGCTTTGCTCTCATGAGGCGAGCGGGCGCAGGTCAGGTCATAAGACAGGCTGTGAAACGACTGTGAATGTCGTTCCTAGTCGATGGACACGACAACTTTGCCGAGAACCGACCGGTCGCCCAACATCTCCAAAGCTTCGGCGGCGCGGGGCAAGGAAAAGCGGGCGCTGATACGCGGCTTGATCTTGCTGCCATGATACATGGCAAACAGTTCCCGCAAGTTTTCGGCATGTCCGGCCGGATCGCGGAATACGGACGCGCCCCAGAATACGCCGACGATCTCACAGCCCTTTAGCAAAGGCAGATTCAACGGGATATTGGGGATTCCGGCCGGAAAACCAACGACCAGAAACCGTCCCTTCCAGGCCATCGCGCGCAATGCCGGTTCGGCATAGTCGCCGCCAACCGCATCATAGACCACGTCAACGCCATCACCGCCCGCCAACTTCTTGATTTCGGCGGAGAACGCTTTTTGCGCCTCTCGCGTCATCTCTTTGGAGTAGACGATCGTCTCATCAGCGCCCAAATCCTTGCAAAACTGAGCTTTGTCTTCCGTGGACACCGCGGCAATTACACGCGCGCCCATCGCTTTGCCCAACTCAACCGCGGCCGAGCCGACACCACCGGCGGCCCCAAGAACCAACAAGGTCTCACCGCCCTTGAGCCCGGCGCGATCCTTCAGCGCATGGTAGGACGTTCCGTAGGTGAAGATGAAACAAGCCGCATCCTCGTACGGCATGGACTCCGGGATCGGAACGGCGCTGGCGGCCGGAATGCACAGCTGCTCGGCGAAACCTCCGTGGCCTGTCAGGGCCAGAACGCGGTCACCGATCTTCAGATCGGAAACACCATCTCCAACGGCGATCACATCGCCTGACACCTCCCCTCCGGGCGCGAAGGGGCGCGGAGGCTTCATCTGGTACAAATCGCGGATGATCAGCGTGTCCGGAAAATTCACGCCTGCCGCACGTACCCGGATCAGCACCTGACCCTTTTTGGGCGTTGGATCGGGCAGGGTGGTCAGTTCCAGTGTTTCCGGACCACCCGGGGCGACGCTGAGTAATGCTTGCATTTCGTATTCCGATCCTCGCCATTTGTCGGCCCGAAGGTCGGGTCCTGACACCATGTTGTCAAGGCAGATGTGAAATGCAATTCTGCACAGTGAAACTGACCCGACCTGAAATAGAACTCAGGACGCAACAAAAACGAATTATGGGGAGAGGCTGATGACACCGGAGAATTTATTTTCGCTAGCGGGCAAGACTGCTCTGGTCACGGGCGGCGCGACCGGCATTGGTCGGATGGCCGCCGAGGCTCTGCTGCGCGCAGGTGCGAGGGTGCTGATCGCCTCGCGCAAGGGCGAAGCTTGCGAAGCTGTAGCCGCCGAACTGAACGCGCTGGATGCCCCCGGAACCGCCGAAGGGTTTGCAGGGGACGTCAGCAGCGAGGCCGGCATTGACGCGCTGGTCGAAGAGGTGAACAACCGTACCCAAAGGCTTGATATCCTTATGAACAATGCCGGCGTTTCGTGGGGTTCTCCTATGGGGCAGTTTCCCTATGACGCCTGGGACAAAGTCATGTCCGTGAATGTCGCCGGCATCTTTCACCTGACCCAGAAGCTACTGCCCCTGCTGATGCAATCGGGCTCGGACGATGATCCGGCACGGGTGATCAACGTCGCCTCGGTGATGGGCGAGGTTCCGATGGGCGATGGCGCCTACAGCTATTCCGCGTCCAAGGCGGCCGTCATCCATCTGACCAAGATCATGGCAAAGGAGCTGTCGCCCTACCGCGTGACCGTGAATGCCTTGGCGCCGGGACCGTTCGTTTCGCGCATGACCGCCTTTGCCACGGCTGACGAGGAAAAACGCGAGAAAGTGGGCAAGTCGGTCCCGCTGGGCCGTGTCGGGCGCGACGAGGACATCGCGGGCTGTATGCTGTTCCTCAGCGGACGCGGCGGCAGTTACGTGACCGGCGCCGTGATCCCGGTCTCGGGTGGTATCAACGTTCTGACCGGAGGAAACATCTTTGCCGATGCCCTGTGAAACCCGGTCCAGTATCAAGCGAGGGCGATCGCATGAGCGATGACCCGAACACCCTCGACCTTGTCGCCGTAGATGACTATCTGCGCGCCAACCTGCAAGGCTATGCCGGTCCGCTTGAGGCGACGAAGTTCACGGTGGGTCAGTCCAATCCGACCTACGAACTGCGCACGCCGGGAAAATCCTATGTTCTGCGGCGCAAGCCGCCCGGAGTTCTGCTGAAATCCGCCCACGCGGTTGACCGCGAATTCCGTGTTCAGACAGCGTTGGCGCACAGCAAAGTACCGGTGCCGCGCATGTACGTGCTGTGCGAGGATGACAGCATCATCGGCTCTGCCTTCTATGTCATGGAGCGTCTCGACGGTCGGAATTTTCTGGAACCGACCATGAAGGCCGAAACCAACGAAACCCGCAGCGCCGTTCTGGATGAGATGAACCGGGTTCTGGCCGAATTGCACATGGTCGATATCGACGCCGTGGGCCTGTCCGACTACGGACCGACCGGCAACTACTTTGAACGCCAGATCGCGCGCTGGACCAAACAGTATCGCGCATCAGAAACCGAAACGGTTGCCGACATGGATGCGCTGATCGACGCGCTGGAAAGCTCGATCCTGGCGGATGATGGTCAACGAACGCTGGTTCATGGCGACTATCGCATCGACAATCTGATGTTCGAGCGGGACGGCACCCGCTGCATCGGGGTCCTGGATTGGGAGCTGTCCACCATCGGCCATCCCTATGCCGATCTGGCGGCCGTCATCATGCAATGGCAGATGCCGCCGGGCAAAGAGGGTCGGGGGCTGGCCGGTGTTGACCGAAACAGCCTCGGGCTGCCCAGCGATCAGCAGTTCATCGCCTCATATTGTAAGCGGCGCGGCTTGCCGGGGATCGACAATTTCGGCTTCTATCTTGCGTTCAACTTCTTCCGCATGGCCGGAATTCTCCAAGGCGTCTACAAACGCGCTCTGGACGGGAATGCATCCGATCCGGCCCGGGCGCGCGCATTCGGAGCCTATGTGCCGATGTTCGCCAAACATGGTCTGGCAGCGCTGGGATAGAGGGGCAGGCGTGGTATCCGAGACATCATCAAGCGCCGACATTGGCAAGGATCGGAACTTCGTCACTGCACTGGCGCGGGGGCTTGAACTGCTGCGGTGCTTTCGCCACGGCGAAACGGCCCTGACCAACACGGATTTTGCCGAACGCACGGGTCTGCCCAAGCCAACGATCTCGCGGTTGACGCATACGCTGTGCCAGCTTGGTTACCTTGTTCAGGACCACGCAGGCGGTTCGTATCGGCTTGGTGTCGGAGTGCTGCGCCTGGGGTTTGGAGTTCTGGGAGCGGCTGACATATGCGAGCGTGCCGTCGAGGTGCTGAGGGAACTGCGCGACGGAGCCAATCCTTACCTGACGGCCGCCCTCGGCGAAGCGCATCGGGCCGAGGTCGTATACGTCGCGGTCAGCAGGTCGACGCAGAACGTGGCGCTTACCATGCATGTCGGATCCCGGCTGCCGTTGTTCTCCTCGGCCATGGGGCGGGCCATTCTGGTTGGCATGACCGAGGATCAAAGGGAAACCGCGGTTTACGCTGCACGACGCGATCTGAACCTGCCCGAAAATCACCTGCGCGACTCGATAAAAACCGCGTTGGATGAGTACGATACACAAGGTTATTGTACCGGATATTCTCTGTGGCGGGACGACGTCCATGCCATTTCCGTTCCAGTAGCCACCGCCAGCGACGGGCGGGTATTTGGATTGAATATCGGCGGGCCCAGCTTTTACGTGACCCCGGAAGAGCTTGAAAAAGACCACGCGCACAAGCTTATTGATGCTGCCCGGCAATTGGGACTGCGTCCTTGAAACCTCAGTGCAACGCCTCGAGTTCGAGTTCTACGTTGGCCAGGCTGTTCTTACCAAAAAACATCTCGGAACCGACAAACAAGCTAGGCACCCCAAAAACTCCGCGGCGAACGGCCGCCTTTGTCTGATCCTTCAGAGTCTGCTTGCCCAAATCGCCGGTGATCGCCTCGCGGATTTTTCGTACGGGCAGGTCACGTTCTTGAACGATGTCGGTCAACACATTCAGGTCGTCAATCTTCTGCCCGTGCACCCATATTGCGTCAAAAACGGCATCTATGTATCTGCCTTCCCAAGGTTTTCCCATCGCCGCGACTGCCCCACGCATGGCGAACTTCGTGTTCAGCGGATAATAGGGGCTCATATGAAAGTTCAGGCCTCGCCGCCGCGCAAAGCGGTGCAGGTCATGGGTCAGATACGCCGATTTCTTCCGATTTTCCGAAAACGCCTGAAACGGGTTCTGGTTGTTCGTCGCCTTGAAGACTGTGCTCAGCAGAACCGGCACATATCGGATCCTGGCCGCGTGCCGCGCGGCGAGATCTGGCAAAACCTTATGAGCGAGGTAAGCGTTTGGGCTGCAAAAGTCGTATACGAATTCCACGTTCTGCGTCATCTGGCACCTCCGGCCGGTGGCGAAATCAGGGGGTAACGGCTGCAAATCACGAATCCAGAACGCCGTCAGTCTAGCAGCGTCGTGGGTCGTGGCCGAGAGCGGACTTGCAGATCGCCCGCCCGGCAATTTTTGCCGGCTTTGTTTTTTGGGCTGTTTTTCTCTGCCACGGGGCGGCAGGATTGCGCGTAGGTGAAAGAAAAAACGGGGAAATTTCGGCCAATGCAGTTTGATCGGACGAGGCTGAACCGCATTCAGACATGGATGCAAAGGTATGTGGACGAACGAAAATACCCCGGGTGTGCCTTTCTGTTGAAGCAGCACGGGCGCGAAGAGTTCTTTCACGATTGCGGATTGCGTAGTCTCGAGGGTGATTTGCCGTTCGACCGCCAGACCTTGGTTCGCATCTACTCGATGACCAAGCCAGTAACCACGACAGCGCTGATGATGCTGGTAGAACAAGGTCTAATGCACCTTGAGGCGCCGGTGTCCGAGTTTCTGCCGGAATTCGCCGACATGAAGGCGTTGCGGAAAGACGCGCAAACCATTGATCAAACAGAAGACTCGACGTCGCCGACCCTGCATCAACTGCTGACCCACACCAGCGGGCTAAGCTATCCATTCAACCCGGGCATTCTGCCCGCTGCGATGGATGCTCAGGACCTGATGTTCAAACCGGACCAGGGTCTGCTGGCCGATCAGGTTCGGGCCGTGGCTGCATTGCCGCTGGCGTTTCAACCCGGCAGCCGCTGGGAGTATTCGGTTGGCATCGACGTAATCGGACGGGTGGTCGAAGTGGTGTCCGGCAGGAGTCTGAGCCAATTCTTTGCCGATGAGATCTTTGGCCCGCTTGGGATGGACGAAACCGGGTTTTCGGTTCCCAAAGGGGCAGGGGACCGGTTCGCCTCGCTCTACACACCGCTCGAGGGGGACGCGATGGCCCTGAACGCGGCCAGGTCCGGCGGCGAAACGTTGCGATTGGTGGATCAGGCCGGAAACTCGCCATTCGAAGCGGCCACGCTGTTTTCCGGCGGTGGTGGGCTGGTCAGCACGATCGACGATTTTGCCCGTTTCGCCGAGATGCTACGCGCAAATGGGCAGGTGGGTGATCAACGACTGCTGGGCCCGAGCACAGTGGACTTCATGATGCGCAACCACTTGCCGGGCGACATCGCGTCCATGGGGCCCCAAAGCTTTGCAGAACAGCCAATGGACGGCATGGGGTTCGGGCTTGGCGGCGCTGTGGTTTTGGACCCGGGCCGTGCACGTACCCCCGGATCGGTTGGAGATTTCAGTTGGGGCGGCATGGCGTCGACCTTTTTCTGGGTCGACCAAAAGAACGACCTGTCGGCTGTTTTCTTTACTCAGTTGTCGCCCTCCAGCTCTTACCCGTCACGCTCAGAACTCAAAGCCCTGGTTCACGCCGCCCTCATTGAATGACCCGCGCGGGCCTGCTAGGCCGATCACGAACAGAACCAGAGAGAGTCGAATGACCGAAGCCGAACGCATCCTGTTGGATTTGCTGGACATTGAACGCCTTGAGGTAGACTTGTTCCGAGGCACCGGGTCCGGCGGTGAAACGCCCACGCGGATATTTGGTGGTCAGGTCATCGCACAGGCTCTGGCGGCCGCGTACCGAACAGTCGAAAACCGCCTTTGCCATTCGCTGCATGCCTATTTCATCCGTCCGGGAGATCCGGAAATTCCGGTTATCTATCAGGTGGATCGCGCACGGGATGGCGGGTCGTTCACCACACGGCGCGTGGTGGCAATCCAGCACGGCAAGCAGATCCTCAACATGTCGGCCTCGTTCCACATTCAGGATGAAGGCTGGGACCATCAGCACGCGATGCCTGATGTCCCAGCGCCCGAAACGCAACCGTCCCGCGATGAATTGCGGCAGAAATACCTGAACCGCGTTCCCGAAAGGCTACGCGCCGAATTGCTGCGCGAACGTCCGATCGAGGTGCGCGAGATTGATCCCCTGGACATATTCCAGCCCGAGAAAAGCGACGACCGAAACCATCTGTGGTTCCGCATGGGAGCAGCGGAACAGGCTGATCACGTGACCCAACACCTGTTGCTGGCCTATGCCTCGGACATGGCGCTGCTGAGTTCCGGCATGCGTCCGCACGGGTTGAGCTGGTTCACGGGCGAAATCAATGGCGCGAGCCTGGATCATGCGATCTGGTTTCATGCGCCGGTTCAATTCCAGAACTGGCATCTCTATTCCATGGAGTCGCCATGGACAGGGCAGGGACGCAGCTTCAACCGCGGGTCAATCTATGCGCAGGACGGTACTTTGGTCGCGTCCGTCGCGCAGGAAGGCCTTCTGCGCCGCGCTCGTAAGAAAGACTAGGTATCGCCTGCAAACTGCTGATTCAACTTGTTCATTCCCGAAATCCAACGATCGTAATCGGCGGTTTTCAAGCGCATGTAGTCCAGAACCTGCGGGTGCGGCAGAACCAGAAAGCTCTCAGCCCCAATGGCCTCGACACATGCCTGTGCCACGTCCTCGGGTTCAAGCATGCCATCAATCGCGGCAACTGAGTCTTCAAACCCTTTGGTCATTTCTGATCGGACGGCCTGAGGACACAAGACCGAGACCCGGATGCCTTTGTCGGCATAGGTCAAAGCCAACCATTCTGCGAAACCAACCGCCGCATGTTTGGTGACTCCGTATGGCGCGGCTCCGGGCTGGTTGAGCAGCCCCGCAGCCGAAGCCGTGATCAATATGTAGCCGCCGCCGCGCGCAATCATCCGCGGCACCAGATGGCGTGCCGTCCACACATGAGACATGACGTTGATCTTCCAGATCCTGTCCCAATGCGCATCGGGAACATCGAGACCGCCAAGCGTCAGGATGCCGGCGTTGGCGCAGAACAGATCAATGGGGCCGATGCTGGATTCGACGCTTTCGATCATTGCCTGGATTTCGTGTTCGTCGGCCACATCGCATTTGAACGAATGCCCGCCAATGCCCTGGGCGACGGCTTCTGCGCCGGTTTCATCAATATCTGCACAGATCACACGCGCGCCATCCGCGGCGAAGCGCGTCGCCATTCCTTTACCGATGCCTTGGGCTGCACCGGTAACAACTACGATTTTGCCTTGAAGGTCCATCACCGCATCCTGTCTTGGTTTCACACAGGACCGTAACAGGTTGAAATAGCACCGCCAACGCGAACGTGGCGGTGCCAGGCCTTGCAGTTTAATTACATAATACCGATTACGCGCACTTTAGACTGCGGATCAGTAGAATGCCTGCAACCCGGTCTGCGCCCGCCCCAGGATCAACGCATGAACATCATGCGTGCCCTCGTAGGTATTGACGGTCTCAAGGTTGACCATGTGGCGAATAACTTGAAACTCCAACGAGATCCCGTTGCCACCATGCATGTCCCGCGCCATCCGCGCGATATCCAACGCCTTGCCGCAATTGTTCCGCTTGATGATCGAGATCATCTCAGGCGCGGCCTCGGCTTTGTCCATCAACCGTCCGACCGTCAGGCTGGCCTGCAAGCCCAACGCGACTTCAGTCTGCATGTCCGCCAGTTTCTTCTGGAATAGCTGTGTCTGCGCCAAAGGACGATTGAACTGCTTGCGATCCAATCCATACTGACGCGCCGCGTGCCAGCAGCATTCTGCGGCCCCCATGACACCCCAACTGATGCCATAGCGTGCTCGGTTCAAGCATCCGAACGGCCCCTTCAGGCCCTGGACGTGCGGCAACAACGCACTGTCGTCGACCTCAACGCCATCCATCACGATTTCGCCGGTGATTGACGCGCGCAGGCTAAGCTTGTTTTGGATCTTGGGCGCGCTCAGGCCCTTGGCGCCTTTTTCAAGTACGAAGCCGCGGATCTTTCCGTCATGCGCATCGGACTTGGCCCAGACAACAAACACATCGGCAATTGGCGCGTTGGAAATCCACATCTTGCTGCCGGTCAGGCGGTAGCCGCCGTCGATCTTTTCCGCCCGGGTTTTCATGCCCGCCGGATCAGACCCCGCATCCGGTTCGGTCAGGCCAAAGCAACCGATCCATTCACCACTGGCCAGTTTCGGCAGGTATTTCCGGCGCTGCTCTTCGCTGCCATAGGCATAGATCGGATACATCACCAGCGAGCTTTGCACCGACATCATCGAGCGATAGCCGGAATCCACACGTTCGACCTCGCGCGCGACAAGACCGTAGGTTACGTAACCGGCTCCAATCCCGCCGTATTCCTCGGGAATGGTGGTGCCCAGCAGGCCCATTTCGCCCATCTCGCGGAAGATTTCAGGATCGGTTTCCTCGTTCTGAAACGCCTGAGTTACCCGAGGTTGCAGCTTTTCCTGCGCATACGCACGAGCGCTGTCAGCGATCAGGCGTTCATCCTCGGTCAGCTGATCAGACAGGCGGAACGGATCGTCCCAGGTAAAGCGGCCAAGATCGGGCGCATCCTTTGCGCGCAATGCAGGTTTGGTGTCGGGGGCGTTCATCTTCTGGCTCCAAACTGAAGTTCATACGCACCCTACCCTGCAATTTACGCAAAAAACAGCGAGACATTTGCAAGTTTTCATGAGTAAAACGCATAGATGGATACGCCTCGTCGACTCTTTCCGTCAATTTCTTCGCTTCGCGCGCTCGAAGTGTTGGACCGGCTGGGTTCTGCCTCGGCCGCCGCGGAAGAGCTTGCGCTGACCCAGAGCGCCGTCAGCCGGCAACTGCAGACGCTCGAGACCCAGCTGGGCGTGCAGCTCATTCTGCGTGACAAAAAGCGATTAGCGTTGACACCGGTGGCGCAGGACTATGTCGCGGAAATTCGACAAGGTCTGAACCAAATTGCGCAGGCTTCCCTGAAACTGCACATCGCGCCAGTGGGTGGAACGCTGAATCTGGCAATCCTGCCGACATTCGGAATGCGTTGGCTGGTGCCACGGCTGCCGGATTTCGCCCGTTTGCATCCTGACATCACGATCAACATGTCCACGCGTCTGAGACCGTTCAACTTCTCATCGGAACCCTTTGATGCCGCTTTACATTTCGGGGAGCCGGATTGGCCCGGAACCGAGCGTCTTCTGCTGAAGGTGGAAAGGGTTCTGCCGGTATGTGCCCCCTCGCTGCTGCCAGGAGGCGCGCCGGACGATCCGCGCGAATTACTGAAACTGCCCCTGCTTCACATCCAGACTCGCCCGCGCGCCTGGCAAGAATGGTTCAAGCAAATGGGCGTTCCGCATACGGGCGCCCTGCCCGGCACGGTGCACGATCAATTCACGACCATCAATCAAGCCGCCCTGCATGGGCTGGGCGTCGCCCTGCTGCCCAACTATCTGATCGAGCAAGACCTGGCGACCGGCAGGCTTGTTGCAGCCTGCAAGGATCCGGTTGAAACCATGGGGGCCTATTACCTGGTCTGGCCAAGCTCAAAGTCCGAAGATCCGACACTTCGGCACTTCCGTCACTGGTTGGCTTCTCAGGCCCAAAACGACGAAACCCTTCCCAGATAGACTAATCCAGCGCGTATCCAGCACCTCGAACCGTTCGAAGGGGGTCAGATCCGCCGAATGCCGTCAAAGCCTTGCGCAGTCGACCAATATGGACATCCACGGTGCGGGAGTCGACATAGACGTCACGCCCCCAGGCACGGTCCAATAGCTGATCGCGACTGAACACGCGCCCCGGCTTTTCCATGAAGGTGCACAGTAGCCGGAATTCGGTTGGCCCCATCCGGAGCGGCTTGCCCGCCCGACTGGCCTTGTGGCTTTCGAGGTCCACGATGATGTCGTCGTATTCTAGGGTTTCCGCAGCCGCCGCCGGGCTTACCCGACGCAGTTGAGCTCGGATCCGCGCCATTAACTCCGCCATCGAATACGGTTTGGCCACATAGTCATCGGCCCCGGTCTCCAAACCGCGCACTTTGTCCACCTCATCCGACCGCGCCGACAGCATGATGATCGGAATTGCGCGGGTCTGCGGGCGTGCCTTTAGCTGACGACACAGCTCAATCCCACTGAGATTGGGCATCATCCAGTCAAGAACGATCAGATCAGGCGCCACCTCTTGGACCAGCACCAGGGCTTCTTCGCCGCTTGCCGCCTGAACCACTTCGTACCCGGCGGACTGCATGTTGTAGGCCAGCACCTCGCGCAGCGCCGGCTCATCATCGACGATCAGGATAGTCGGCTGGCCTGTCGGCATGCCGGCCACTCCCTACAGAGATTGCGAGGTGTTGTCTGCTTTCGGGCGCGCTTCGGTCGGCCGTTCGCCGGTCACCAGATAGATCACCTGTTCTGCGATGGCAGTGACGTGGTCACCCATGCGCTCGATGTTCTTGGCGATGAAATGCAGATGCATGCATGCCGTGATGTTGCGCGGGTCTTCAGCCATGAAGGTCAGCAACTCGCGGAACAGGCCGTTGTACATCTGGTCTACTTCCCGGTCCCGATCGATGACGTCGCGGGCCAGCTCAGCATCCCTTTGAATATAGGCATCCAATGCGTCACGCAGCATCCGCTCGACCTCACGCGCCATGCGGCGCAGCGCGGCGGTACTGCCGCCGATCTGGTTGGCTTCAACCAGAATGGTGGTACGCTTGGCGATGTTCTTTGCGTAATCGCCGATGCGTTCCAGGTTGGCCGAAACCTTGAGAACCGACAGCACCAACCGCAGGTCGCCGGCGGTGGGAGCCCGCAAAGCGATCACCCGGGCGGTTTCTTCGTTGATCAGGTCCTCGAGCGCATCAATGGCCTTGTCGCCCTGCCGCACCTGCTGCGCCAGTTCCTCATCCCGCGTTTCCAGCGAACGGGCCGCACCTGTGATCGCGGCCTCGACCAGACCACCCATTTTCATGATGTGGGCTTGAACCGCCTCAAGATCGCGGTCGAAGGCAGATGCAATATGTTGTTCGCTCATGGTCTTTTACCTGTTCTCAGCCGATACGGCCGGTGATGTAGCTTTCGGTACGCGGGTCTTCGGGGTTGGTGAAGATTTGGGCGGTATCACCGAACTCGACAAGATTGCCCAAGTGAAAAAACGCCGTTTTCTGGCTGACGCGCGCCGCCTGTTGCATCGAGTGGGTGACAATCACGACCGAAAACCTCTCACGCAGTTCATCAATCAGCTCTTCGACCTGGGCGGTGGCAATCGGGTCCAGCGCCGAACAGGGCTCGTCCATCAACAGAACTTCGGGTGCTGTGGCGATGGCGCGGGCGATACACAGGCGCTGTTGTTGCCCCCCTGACAAACCAGTACCAGGGGCATCCAGGCGATCCTTCACCTCGTCCCAGATGGCACCGCGGCGTAGGGATTTCTCGACGATCTCGTCAAGTTCGGCCTTGGTCTTGGCCAGACCGTGAATGCGCGGGCCGTATGCGATGTTGTCATAGATCGACTTTGGAAAAGGGTTGGGTTTCTGAAACACCATGCCGACCTTGGCGCGCAGTTGCACGGGGTCGATCCGCCTGTCATAGATGTCATCCCCATCCAGGCGAATTTCCCCCTCGACCCGACAGATGTCGATGGTGTCGTTCATCCGGTTCAGACATCGCAAAAAGGTAGACTTGCCGCACCCCGAGGGCCCGATGAACGCCGTAACGGTCTTGTCCTGGATTTCTACATTCACGTCCTTGATGGCGTGCGTGTCACCATAGAACACGTTCACGTTCCTGGCTGAGACCTTGAGGGTTTCGGGTTCCAATGCGCTATCCACGGGTGGCGGGTCCTTCGTTTTTTGGTCCGAGTGCTCGGCTTGGCCGTTCCTAGCCTATCACGCGCCGGTCTTACATGGGCAAAATGACGGTGAACACCGCGCCCTTTCCCAAATCACTTTCCACCCGCAACCGGCCGCGGTGGCGGTTGATGATGTGCTTGACGATAGCCAGGCCCAGCCCCGTACCCCCCAGTTCGCGCGAGCGATGGCTGTCGGCGCGGTAAAACCGTTCGGTAAGCCGGGGCAGATGAACCGGGTCAATGCCCGGCCCCTTGTCGATGACCCTCACCCGGGCGGCCGGCCCCCGGATGGCGGTATCCTGATCAGAGACCGACACTTGCACATCCACACTGCCACCGCTGCCACCATATTTGATTGCGTTTTCAACAAGGTTTGTGAAAACCTGCCGCAACTGGTCATTGTCGCCCGGAAGGCGAACGGGGTTATCCGGGGCGCTCAGGGTCAGGGAAACACCCGCGTCATCAGCCAAGGGGCGTAGCGTCTCGAGCGTCACGTGCAGCAGCTCGATCAGTTCGATCTGCTGCCTTGGCCGAATGCGCTCTTCGCTTTCGACCCGATTCAACGACAACAGGTCACCAACCAGACGATTCATCCGGTTGGCCTCGGATGTCATGATCTTCAGGAATCTGTCCCGGGCGGCCGCGTCATCCTTCGCTGGTCCTTGCAAGGTCTCGATGAATCCCATCAGAGCGGTCAGTGGGGTACGAAGTTCGTGGCTGACATTGGCAACGAAGTCACGACGCATCTGGCTGGCCTGCTCGAGGTGGGTCACATCCATGAACGTTGCCAGAACCGCGCCACCGGAAACCGCGCCGACGCCCTGCATGTACCGACAGTGGACCTGAAACGCAGTGTCCTGTGCGCCGTCGTTCGCCAGATGCCGGCTGTTGGCCGGCCCCTTGCTTCGCAAGCTCTTCTCCATCGCTTCGATGACCTGCGGCTGTCGCAGGATCGTCGCAAAATGGCGACCGTCGATGTTTCGACCCAACAGCGCACGCGCATCCGCGTTCGAAGCGATGATCCGCTCGGTCTGATCGACCATCAATGCGGGCATCGGCAAGGCAGAGACGACTTCGGCAAGCAATTCGTTGCTCATGACCGGTTCACAGGACCTATGCGCCGGGCGAAACGGGCGCCAGCGTTTCCCGGAACTTGCGCATGTTCTCTTGATAGTGGAGCGCGCTGAACGTGATCCGCTGAGCCGCCGCCTCGTCCAGTTGCCGGACCACCTTGCCCGGGGCTCCCATCACCAGCGAGTTGTCGGGGATCTCCTTGCCTTCCGTGATCAGGGCCCCTGCCCCGATCAGGCAGTTCCGGCCGATCTTCGCGCCGTTCAAAACGATGGCCCCCATACCAATCAGGCTGTTGTCACCGATGGTGCAGCCATGCAGCATCACTTTGTGGCCGATGGTGCAATTCTTCCCGATCGTCAGCGGAAATCCGGCGTCGATATGCATCACGCAGTTCTCCTGCACGTTGCTGCCCTCGCCCACGCGGATTTCTTCGTGATCGGCGCGGATCGTGCACCCGAACCAAACAGATGCACCTTGTTCCAGGACGACTTTGCCGATCAGGTTCGCGTCCGGTGCAACCCAGCTGTCTTCGTGAATCTGCGGGACGTCCTGTCCCAATGCGTAAATGGTCATGACATGCTCTCGAATTCGTATTGCAGGGCGCGGACGTGATCCTGCAACCGGGGCTGCTGAATACGGCGCATCCGCTCGGCGCTGACGATCGTCTTCAGCTTTTCCTCGGTTGTGGCCAGATCGTCATTGATCAACACATAGTCGTAGTAGCCCCAATGGCTGATTTCGTCCCAGCTTTTCATCATGCGCTTGGAAATGACGTCGGCGCTGTCCTGACCGCGGGTTTCAAGCCGGCGGCGCAGCTCTTTGATCGATGGCGGTAGAATGAAAATGGACAACGCATGTTTGCCCAATTCCGAATTCCGGATCTGCACTTCACCCTGCCAGTCCACGTCAAACAGCACGTCCCGCCCGCTCTGGATCGCTTCGCGCACTGGACCAGCTGGTGAGCCGTAGAAATTGCCGAACACATGGGCATGTTCCAGCATCTGCCCGTTTGATACCTGCTGGCGGAAATCATCTTCGCTAAGAAAATAGTATTCGCGTCCATGTTCCTCACCCGGGCGCGGGGCGCGTGTGGTGGCCGAGATCGAAAACTCGAGTTCGGTGTCCCACTCCATCAGGCGACGGGCCAAAGTGGATTTCCCGGCACCCGAGGGCGACGACAGGATGATGAGTAGACCGCGGCGATCCGCCATTACGCTTTCCCTTGCTTATTCAACATTTTGCACCTGCTCTCTCAACTGGTCGATCACCGCCTTCAACTCCAGACCGACTGATGTCAACTCCGAGTTCTGGGATTTGGAGCACAGCGTGTTGGCCTCGCGGTTGAACTCCTGCATCAGGAAATCCAACTTGCGGCCGACCGGGGCCTCCTGCTCCAGCAGTGCGCGCGCGGCTACGACATGCGCGGCCAGGCGGTCCAGTTCTTCGGTGATATCCGCTTTGACCGCGATCAGGGCCAACTCCTGCGCCACCCGGTCGGGATCAGCGCCCTGGCTGTTTTCCATGACCCGCGCTAGGTTCTGGCGCAGAGTGTCGGCCATGGCTTCCTTGCGCCGCTCGGCCAACTCGGTGGCCTGCTCGGTCAGGGTCTGGATCTGATCCAACTGGGCAGACAGGACGGAAGCCAGGGCTTGCCCCTCATCCCGGCGCATTTCCACAAACTCGGCCAGCAGACTGCCAAATTCGGATTTCAGCGCCTCGACCAGCGGCGCGGGATCGTCGTCCTCGGCTGCCGCGTCCAGCATCCCCTTGAGCATCAGCAGATCGCTGGCCTTTGACGGTGCAAGCGCGACACCCTTGTTGACCGCCAATTCCTCGGCATGCGCCAACGCATCCAGCGCAGCGCTCATTGCGCCTTCGTTCAGCTTCAACTCGGCAGCGGTTTCTTCGCGGGCGACGCGCAGGCTCAGCGTCACGTTGCCCCGGCTGATCTGTTTGGACATATCCGCGCGCAGCGCAGCCTCAAGCCCCGTCAGCCAGTCCGGCACCCGCAACCGCATGTCCAGGCCCTTGCCGTTGACACTGCGCAGTTCCCAGCTCCAGCTGTGCGGCCCCAATGCGCCCTTTCCGGATGCAAAACCGGTCATGGATTTGATCATGCCTGCCCTTTCCCGCTGCTGCGAAGCCTTGTTCTGCTGCACCTAAAGCTATCGTACCCCATAGGGCAAGACCTTGCCGGATGTGCAATTCAACGCAAGAAGTTAACCATTCCTTAAAGATTTGGTCCAAAATTGAATAAACCCGTGTCAATCTGTCAGTCGAAGGTTGGGTCGGCCGCTATCGCTTTGCATGGCGCACGGACCGGATGGCCGCCAATCGACACGAGGTGCATGGTAATGAAAACCTTCTTCTGGAATGGTTCCGGGTCGAAAGCTGGAAAGATCATCGCAATGGATCGCTTTGACAGTGGGCGCAGTCTGTCCCCCATCCGTCAGGCTGAAGCGTATTGGACCGCGCTGCTGAGCGGCGACGGCGTTCCCAAGCGTTCCCAGATCGACCCACGCGGCCTCGAAAGCATTCTGGAATACACATTTATTCTGGAACGCATCGCGCCTGGCCTCGCCCGGTTTCGACTGGCGGGAAGTCATCTGAACAAGATAGCGGGGATGGAGGTGCGCGGAATGCCCCTGACCGCCTTCTTTGATCCCAGCGCCCGTGATCAGGTGTCAGAGGCGCTGGAAGAGGTGTTCGCCGCTCCGGCGATCGGTGAGTTCAGCCTTTATTCAAAAGGCAAGCTCGGCCGGACGCGGCTGCAGGCCCGCATGATCCTGTTGCCCCTCAGAAGCGATCTGGGTGATGTCAGCCGAGTGCTGGGTGTGATGGTCAGCGATGGTACGATCGGCGCTACGCCGCGCCGGTTCGGAATCGAGGACACTCGGATCCGCGCACTGGTGAACATTCAGGATCAGGCCCACAACAGCCGGCCTGTCGAGGCGGGCTTTGCCGAGGATCAGGCCGATTTCAAGAGACCGGCGAAACACCTGCGGCTAGTATTCTCTCGCGACGAGTGAAAAGCAGAACGGCGGACCCGAGGGCCCGCCGTTTGCGTTTCAATCCGACATGCCTCAGCTTGCCGCGCGGTCCTTTCGGTCACGGCGCAGGTTGGTCAGCTCTTCAGCAACCAGGAACGCCAGCTCCAGCGACTGCGACGCGTTCAGGCGCGGGTCGCAGGCGGTGTGGTAGCGGTCCGACAGATCCTCTTCGCTGACGGCGCGGACGCCGCCGGTGCATTCGGTCACGTCCAGACCGGTCATCTCGAAATGCACGCCGCCGGGGATCGTGCCCTCGGCCTGATGCACGCCGAAGAAATCCCGCACCTCGCGCAGGACCGATTCGAACGGACGGGTCTTGTAGCCGGTGGCCGACTTGATCGTGTTGCCGTGCATCGGGTCGCAGACCCAGGTCACCTTGGCGCCCTCTTCCTTGACGGCCTTGATCAGACGCGGCAGATGCTCGCCCGCCTTGCCCGCGCCAAAGCGCGCGATCAGGGTCAGGCGGCCTTCTTCGTTGTCCGGGTTCAGCTTGGACATCAGAACCTTGAGGTCCTCGGCCGTTGTGGTCGGCCCACATTTCAGACCAATCGGGTTCAGCACACCGCGGCAGAATTCGACATGCGCGCCGTCAGGCTGACGGGTGCGGTCGCCGATCCAGATCATGTGGCCCGAGCCGGCCAGCCATTTGCCCGAAGTCGAATCCAGTCGCGTCAGCGCCTCTTCGTATTCCAGCAACAGCCCTTCGTGGCTGGTGTAGAACTCGACGGTCGAGAATTCATGGGTGGTATCCGCGGTGATGCCGGCGGCCTCCATGAAGTCGATCGTGTCCTGAATGCGGTCGGCAATCTCGGAATATTTCTGCACATCCTGTTCGTTGGTAAAGCCCAAGGTCCAGGAATGCACACGGCTCATGTCCGCGAAACCGCCGGTCGAGAACGCGCGCAGCAGGTTCAGAGTGGCTGCAGCCTGGGTATAGGCCTGCAGCATCTTTTCCGGGTTCGGGATACGCGCTTCGGGCGTGAAGGCCAGCTCGTTGATGATATCACCACGGTAGCTGGGCAGTTCCACGCCATCGACCACCTCGGTCGGCGCGCTGCGCGGCTTGGCGAACTGGCCGGCCATACGGCCCACTTTGACCACCGGAACCTTGGCACCATAGGTCAGAACCATCGCCATCTGCAGCATCACCTTGAAGGTGTCGCGGATCGCATCGGCGCTGAACTGGTCGAAGCTTTCGGCGCAGTCCCCACCCTGCAGCAGGAAGGCCTCGCCACGGCCGGCCGCGCCCAAATGCTGTTTGAGACGTCGGGCCTCGCCCGCAAAAACCAGCGGGGGATACTGCGAAAGCTTGGCCTCGACTTTGGCCAGCGCGGCCGCGTCGGTATAGTCTGGCATCTGAACCCGCGGCTTGCTGCGCCAGTTCGTTTTTTGCCACTCGGTCATAGCTTTGATCTCCGCTGAGGTAATTCAGGTGGTCTCTATACAAAATCCATAGACCAGAGACCATATCCGATTTGCGCCTCTTGACGTCGGAAACAAGCTTTGAGCATGGTGTCGGTCAAATTCGCCGCAGGCCTCGGGCCTCGGCCCGCCGAATCAAGGACAGTTCGCCATGCAAGAGCAACGCCAAGTTGTCACTGTGGACAAGCGCGCGGCCAAGCCGCTCAATTTCGTATTCGTGTTGCTCGACAAGTTTTCGTTGCTGTCTTTTGCCTCGGCACTGGACAGCCTTCGGATTGCAAATCGTATGGCGGATCAGCAGATCTATACCTGGTCGCTGGCCGGCGAAGGCGGAGAGGTCGTCACCTGCTCGGCCGGCACGACGTTCGAGCTTGACCGCGACCTGGACGAACTGCAGCGGGACGAGGTGATCCTTGTTTGTGGCGGCGTCGATGTTCAGGCGGCGACCACCAAAAAGGTTCTGAACTGGCTGCGCCGCGAGGCCCGCAAAGGCCTGAAGATCGGTGGCTTGTGCACGGCGGCCTATACCCTTGCCAAGGCCGGCCTGCTGGACGGCAAGCGGGCCACCATCCACTGGGAAAACGCCGACAGCTTTGCGGAAGAGTTCGAAAATGTCGAACTGACGAAATCCGTCTTTCTGATCGACGGCAACCGGATGACAACGGCTGGTGGCACCTCGTCAATCGACCTGATGTTGAAGCTGATCGCCGATGATTACGGCGAGGAGTTGGCCAATGCGGTGGCCGACCAGATGATCTATTCCTCGATCCGCACCGATCAGGACACCCAGCGCCTGTCGACGCCCACGCGGATCGGCGTGCGTCACCCCAAGCTGAGCCAGGTCATCCTGATGATGGAGAAGAACATCGAGGAGCCAATTTCTCCCTCGATCCTGGCCAAGGATGTTGGCATGTCGACCCGCCAACTCGAACGGTTGTTCCGTCGGTATCTGAGCCGTTCGCCCAAGCGCTATTACATGGAACTGCGGCTGCACAAGGCGCGCAACCTGCTGATGCAGACCGACATGAGCGTGATCAACGTGGCCTTGGCCTGCGGTTTTGCCAGCCCCAGCCATTTCTCGAAATGCTACCGCGCGCATTACAACACCACGCCCTATCGCGAGCGTGGGACGCAGAGCGGGCGGCTGTCGGTCTGACGCCTAGAACATGCCCAGAATGGGCTCGGCGCGTGTGTTGATGCTGAACTGCAGAACTAGCACGCCGTCGTCGCGTTTATGCAAAAGAGCGTAATAGTAGAGATAGCTGTTCTTGTCGTTCCAGTAGATCGGCATTTCCTGCGCGAACCCGTTCTCAAGCTCGACCCGTTTGGCAACGTCGGCATTGGTCAGGTAGTACGGAAGAAGGTCACGTAGCTGCCCTTGCAGGACTTGCATCTGCTGCGGCGTGTATTCGTCGGCGCCGCCCAACCGGGTGATGACGTTCGAGAACTCGCGGTTCTTGATCTTGGTGTCGACGAAAGTTTCGTAATCGGCATAGGTCGGAAAGACCTCGTCGGCCGCGGCGGGAAGTGTCGAAAGGGACAAAAATATCGCTGCGAGAATGCGGAACATATTAATCCTCTTAGAAGTGTATCGCTGCACTCCTAGGACGAACGTGAAATCCTGTAAACTGCGCCCCGCCCGACCGAGATGAACCAGATCGCACCGTCCGGGGCCTGCGCGATGTCACGGACCCGTTCGGTCTCGGGGCCTTTGATCTGCTCGACCTCCCGCAACGGGTTTCCGGACAATCGTGCAATATAGTCGAATTTCAGCGAGCCCACGAAAATGTCACCGCGCCATTCGGGAAACATCCCGCCCGAATAGACCATCAAGCCCGACGGAGCGATGGACGGATCCCAATACAAGCGCGGCTGTTCCATTCCGGCCTTGCTGGTGCCTTCGCCAATCCTCTCTCCGGAATAATGCGTCCCGTAGGAAATGACCGGCCAACCGTAGTTGGCGCCGGGTTTCACAAGGTTCACCTCGTCCCCGCCCTTTGCGCCATGTTCCGATACCCACAACCGGCCGCTCGTATCAATAGCAGCGCCTTGCGGGTTGCGATGACCAAAGGACCAGATCTCGGGGCGGATGCCATCTTGCGCGACAAACGGATTATCCGCCGGGATCGAGCCATCGCGGTTAATCCGAATGACCGTCCCCATGTGGTTCGAGAGGTCCTGCGCGCTTGGCCTATCGCCACGATCCCCCAAAGTGATGAACAGCGTCCCGTCCTGCGCCTCGACCACACGCGATCCGAAATGCCGGCCGCCCGAGCCCCCGGGAACCGTTTCGAATATCACCTTCAGGTTGGTCAGCCGCTTGCCGTTCTCGGACAGGCGCGCCACTGCAACCGCCGTACCGGCCCCGCCGCTCTGCGGCTTCGAGAATGTGAGAAACACCTCTCTGGTGCGGTTAAACTCGCGGGCGATGGTTACGTCCAGCAGACCGCCCTGCCCCTGCGCCGCGACCTTCGGAACGCCCTGGACCTTGGTGGCCTTGCCATGACGCGCCAAAAGCAGCTGGCCGTCGCGCTCGGTGACCAAGAAACTGCCATCCGGCAGCAGGCCGATCGCCCAGGGCGTATCCAGACCCCCCAACATGGTCGTGACCGAGACCTCGCCTGCGGATGTCTTCAATGACTCGGCCCACGCGACGCTGCCGCAAATCATCAGAATGAGAATCGTGAAAACCCTGATCATATCTATCACTCCAATCCCGGTCAGAATGAGCCGCCCGGGAACCAAACCTTAGAAAACAAATAGAGTTGTTCAGCCAAAAGACACATTCCTGTTTGGACTTTTCTTTTCTGAACAGCTTGCCTAGGGTCTTGCTCAGAACGAATACGTTCCAACAAGGGAGTAACCTAATGAAAAAGCTGCTTACTGCGACTGCAGCAACCGCATTGCTGGCCGGTGCCGCAATGGCCGAAGACGTCAAACTGGGCGTTCTGTTCGGATTTACCGGGCCGATTGAATCGCTGGCCCCCGCAATGGGCGCGGGCGCCGAACTGGCAATCGCCGAAGTTACCGAATCCGGCAAGCTGCTGGGCGGCGCCACCGTGACACCGATGCGCGCCGATACCGGCTGCATCGACAACGGTCTGGCCACCTCGAACGGCGAACGCATGATCGCCGATGGCGTTGCCGGCATCATCGGCGGCGACTGTTCCGGTGTGACTGGCGCAATCCTGCAGAACGTCGCTATTCCGAATGGCATGGTCATGATCTCGCCGTCGGCGACCTCGCCCGGTCTGTCGACGATGGAAGACAACGGGCTGTTCTTCCGCACCGCCCCGTCGGATGCGCGTGAAGGTCAGGTTATGGCCGACATTCTGAAAGATCGCGGCATCAACTCGATCGCTCTGACCTATACCAACAACGACTACGGCAAAGGTCTGGCCGACGCGATCCAGTCGTCGTTCGAGGCCGTGGGCGGTGAAGTGACCATCGTCGCAGCACATGAAGACGGCAAGGCGGACTATTCGGCCGAAGTCGGCGCATTGGCCTCGGCGGGTGGTGACATCCTCGTGGTTGCCGGCTACCTGGATCAGGGTGGCCTGGGCATCATCCAGTCGGCCCTGGACAGCGGAGCATTCGACACGTTCGGTCTGCCGGGCGGCATGATCGGTGACTCGCTGCCTGCGAATGTCGGCCCTGATCTGGATGGATCGTTTGGTCAGATCGCCGGTTCGGGCGGTGAAGGCGCCGAGAAATATTTCGCCATGGCCGAAGCCGCGGGCTTTGACGGCTCGTCGCCCTATTCGCCTGAAAGCTATGACGCAGCCGCGCTGTTCATGCTGGCCATGCAGGCCGCAGGGTCGGCCGATCCCGCCCAATACGGTGGCAAGATCCTGGATGTGGCCAACGCCCCCGGCGAGAAGATCTATCCGGGTGAACTGGCCAAGGGTCTGGAACTGCTGGCCGCTGGTCAGGACATCGACTATGTCGGCGCTTCGGGTGTCGAACTGATCGGTCCGGGCGAAAGCGCTGGGTCCTACCGCGAGATCGAAGTGAAAGACGGCAAGAACGAGACCGTCAAGTTCCGTTGATCCGTTAGCTGACCGCATGATACCAAGCAGCCCGGGCCTTGTGCCCGGGCTGTTTCAATGACAAAAGGCGCCACCTTATCTTGGGGATGGGGCAACACGAAGAACCGCGAAAGCCGCGGACAGGGGAACACATGATCGTCGTCGAGGACGTGCACAAGCATTTCGGCGGTTTCCACGCGGTGGACGGGGCATCGCTGGAGATCGAAAAGGGCTCGATTACCGGCCTGATCGGTCCAAACGGGGCCGGAAAAACCACTCTTTTCAATGTGATCGCGGGCGTTCTGCCACCGACCAGCGGCAAGGTCTGGATGGACGGCGAAGACATCACCGGCCTGCCGCCCCATGATCTGTTTCACAAGGGGCTGTTGCGCACGTTCCAGATTGCGCACGAGTTCTCGTCGATGACATGCCGCGAAAACCTGATGATGGTCCCTGGTGGCCAATCCGGTGAATCGCTGTGGAACACATGGTTCGGCCGCAAGCGGATTGCGGATGAGGAACGCGCCCTGCGCGCCAAGGCCGACGAGGTGCTGGAGTTCCTGACCATCGAACATTTGGCCGACCACAAGGCGGGTCAGGTCTCGGGCGGCCAGAAAAAGCTGCTGGAACTGGGTCGCACGATGATGGTGGACGCCAAGATCGTTTTTCTGGATGAGGTCGGCGCAGGCGTCAACCGCACCCTGCTGATGACCATCGCCGATACGATCCTGCGTCTGAACAAGGAACGCGGCTATACCTTCGTCGTGATCGAACACGACATGGATTTCATCGGCAAGATCTGCGACCCGGTGATCTGCATGGCCGAGGGCAAAGTTCTGGCACAAGGCACGCTGGACGAGATCAAGGCCAACGAGCACGTCATCGAGGCCTATCTGGGTACTGGGCTCAAGAACAAAGACCAGTTGGAGGCCGGGGCATGAGCGACAATCCCTATCAGGACGACAAGGGCAACAAGGACGCCTCGATCACCAACGCGCATGGCATTGGCACGATGACGCCCGCCCATCGGGTCAGCGGAAAGACCCACCGGGTAGAAGGCGGTCCATTCCTGATCGGTGACACCATGACCGGCGGGTACGGCAAAGGCCCCGACATTCTGCACGATTGCACGATCGCCGTGGACAAGGGCGAAATCGCCGTGATCGTTGGCCCCAACGGCGCTGGTAAATCCACCGCGATGAAGGCCGTTTTTGGCATGCTGGACGTGCGCGCCGGATCGGTGCGGCTGGATGGCGAGGACATCACCAACCTCAGCCCCCAGGACCGGGTGATCAAGGGCATGGGCTTTGTACCCCAAACGCAGAACATTTTCACCTCGATGACGGTTCAGGAAAACTTGGAAATGGGCGCGTTCATCCGCACGGACGATTTCTCGGACACGATGGAACAGGTGTTCGAGCTGTTCCCGATCCTGAGAGACAAACGCAACCAGGCGGCGGGCGAGCTCTCGGGCGGACAGCGCCAGCAAGTGGCCGTCGGCCGCGCGCTTATGACCAAGCCGAAGGTGTTGATGCTGGACGAACCGACCGCGGGCGTTTCGCCGATCGTGATGGACGAGCTGTTCGACCGCATCATCGAAGTGTCGCGCACCGGCCTTCCGATCCTGATGGTCGAGCAGAATGCTCGCCAGGCACTTGAGATCGCCGACAAGGGTTATGTGCTGGTCCAGGGGCGCAACGCATACACGGGAACCGGCAAGGAACTGCTGGCGGACGAGGAAGTACGCAAGTCGTTTTTGGGCGGCTAACCGACGCTTTTCAGAAATCGGTTTTTCATGGGGCCAGTCGAGATTCTCGACTGGCCCTTTTGCTTGATCGCATTGCGCAAAATTGAAGGCCAGAAGATGGCAACCGGTGTTTCCGGCCACACCCTTGTTCCCGAAAAACCTTATTAGGCATCTGAAAAATATGAATTATTTCTTGTCACCCCACCGTAGCAAAAAGCCTGTGGAAATTCCCGGAATGCCAATCTGCTGCTTTAATCAGGTCAAATTTCAAAAATATCGCTGCGCCCGAACCACTACACCAATCCCCGAAACGCGCCCCGGTTGGGGGCACAGAAATTGGAAGTCAAAATGAAGAAATGGATGATCGCCGCACTGGTCGCACACTTGGCAACTGGCGCTGTGGCTCAGCAACGCGAGTTTGTGTGCATATCGGAAATTGATGGAACCGAATACCGGCTGACACGGCTTGAAGGCGAGCAAAAGGGATCGGTCAAATTCGGTGACACGACAGGGGATGCTCAGGTGTTTCCTGGCCTGAACAACATGACGTTCATCCTGGCGACCGAACAGCATGTCATGACCTTCTTCGTCAAAAGCCCGGATCTGTCCTACAACCTGTCCATTCGCCGTCCGGTCCTTCAGAATGACCGCGGCCAATGCACGGAAACCGGTGCCTAGCCCCGCAATCATCTGTGATTTCAGGCCGCGCCCCACATGGTGGCGCGGTCTTTTTCTTTCGGGGATCAGCAGACGGTTGGAGCGCGCGTGATCAATGTTCGCCAAACCGCATAAAAACATGCACAAAGCCGCAAAAATCATGCTCCAAATTGTTGTGTCTTTCGTCGGCGTCGTGCCATAAAGCCGCACCCGGACAGTGAGAAGAACATAATGGACCTACTGAATGCGCTTGTTGCGCTTGCGAACTTTGTGATCGTGCCTGCGGTTGCCTATGGCAGCCAGTTGGCACTTGGGGCGCTGGGGGTCACCCTGATCTACGGCATCCTGCGATTTTCCAACTTTGCCCACGGGGATACGATGGCCTTCGGCGCAATGATCGCCGTGCTGGTCACCTGGGGTCTTCAGGCGGCAGGGATCGGGTTCGGGCCCCTGCCGACGGCGCTTCTGGCGCTTCCGTTTGCGATCCTGGGGTGCATCCTTCTGGTGCTGATCACCGACAGGCTGGTCTATCGTTTCTATCGCGAGCAAAAAGCCAAACCTGTGATCCTGGTGATCGTATCCATGGGTGTGATGTTCATCATGAATGGGCTGGTGCGTTTCATCATCGGCCCCGATGACCAACGGTTCTCGGATGGGGCTCGGTTCCTGATTTCTGCGCGGGATTTCAAAAAGATGACCGGGCTGGATGAGGGGCTTGCGATCAAAACCTCGCAGGGCATCACCGTGATCGTCGCCGTCGTTGCCGTAGCCTTGCTGTTCTGGTTCCTCAACAAGACCCGCACTGGTAAGTCGATGCGCGCTTATTCCGACAACGAGGATCTGGCCTTGTTGTCCGGCATCAACCCGGAACGTGTGGTGATGATCACCTGGATCATCGTTGCGGCGCTGGCCACGACGGCCGGGGTTCTCTATGGGCTGGACAAGAGTTTCAAGCCGTTCGTCTATTTCCAACTGCTTCTGCCGATCTTTGCCTCTGCTATCGTGGGCGGATTGGGCAACCCGATTGGGGCGATCGCAGGCGGATTCATCATCGCCTTTTCCGAAGTCACGATCACTTATGCCTGGAAGAAGGTGCTGACCTACCTTGCCCCGGAAAGCCTCGAACCTTCGGGCCTGGTGCAGTTCCTGTCCACCGATTACAAATTCGCCGTCAGCTTCGTCATTCTGCTGATCGTGCTTCTGTTCAAGCCAACGGGTCTGTTCAAGGGGAAAGCGGTATGAACGAAGCAGTCAAAAACACCCTGCTTTTCGTGATTGTCGGCGGGCTGATCCTGCTGACCGGTTTCGTCCAAAGCTGGAACACGGCGATCCTGATTCTGAACATGGGTCTGATTTCCGCGATCATGGCGATCGGTGTGAACCTGCAATGGGGCTTTGCCGGACTGTTCAATGTCGGCGTCATGGGTTTTGTCGCGCTGGGCGGACTTGCGGTTGTGCTGGTCTCGACCCCGCCGACACCCGGAGCCTGGTCCGCAGGCGGGTATGGGATCGTGCTGGCGCTTCTGCTGGGGGCAGCGACCGTTGTCGCAGCCGTGATGGCCGCGCAAAAAATGCCCAAGGGCCGGGCACGAACGCTGGCGATCATCGCAATCCTCGTCGTCGGATTCTTCGTCTATCGCGCGGTGTTCGACCCGAGCATCGCTGCCGTCGAAGCCATCGACCCAGCCATTGCCGGAAATATCGGCGGGCTGAATCTTCCGGTGCTGCTTGCATGGCCGGCGGGTGGCCTGTTGGCCGCGGGCGCTGCCTGGCTGATTGGCAAGACGGCCTTGGGTCTGCGCTCGGACTATCTTGCGATTGCCACGCTGGGTATCGCCGAGATCATCATTGCGATCATGAAAAACGAGGACTGGCTGGCCCGAGGGGTCAAGAACGTCTACGGCATTCCCCGCCCTTCACCTATCGTAGGCTATGAGATTGATCTGCAGAGCGATCCGACCTTCGTCGAACGCGCAGCCTCATTTGGGCTGGACCCGGTGACTGCTTCGACCCTGTGGGTGAAACTGGGTTATGCATTCCTGTTTCTGATCGTGCTTCTCATCCTGCTCTGGATGGCTCAGATGGCGCTCAAAAGCCCGTGGGGCCGCATGATGCGCGCGATCCGCGACAACGAGGTTGCAGCCGAAGCCATGGGCAAGGACGTCACCCGTCGCCATCTGCAGATCTTCGTTCTGGGCTCGGCCATCTGTGGCATTGCCGGGGCGATGATGACGACGCTGGACGGGCAGCTGACACCAAGCGCTTACCAACCGCTCCGGTTCACCTTTCTTGTTTGGGTGATGGTGATCGTCGGTGGTTCCGGCAACAATTTCGGCTCAGTCCTGGGAGCCTTTCTGATCTGGTTCCTGTGGGTCGAGGTCGAACCGATCGGTCTGTGGCTTATGAACCTGATCACTTCCAGCATGCCGGACGGCAGCGCGTTGAAGGCCCACCTGATCGAAAGCACGGCACATATGCGCCTGTTTACGATGGGGCTTATCCTGCTGATTGTTCTCAGATTCAGCCCAAGGGGCCTGATCCCCGAGAAGTAGACATCTTTCATCACGAAACCGTCAGGCCGCGCCATGCAAATGGCGCGGTTTCTTGATTGCGGCTTGAAAAATCAATAGACGCATTCACACACTATCAACCATACCGGCGCATATTGTTCAAAAGACCACTCACCTGATGCGCCGTTCGTAACGAGTAAACTCTGACCCAGAAGAAAAGCTTTTTGCACCATGAAGACTTCCACAAAGAAAATTGCCCTTATGGTTCCGGTCCTGGCTGTTGTGGCCGGATGTATCCCAAGCCCCCGTGAACTGGAAACCACACCCGTCCAGGTACAGACGCCCAAGGGCGTCGTGACTTGCCAACTGTATCGCCAGGATCGGGTTGACTGGGATCGCGCGATTGATTTCCCGGCCACCAAGATGTCGGTTCCCGAAGCTGACGCCTATTGTCAGCAGGAAGGACAGCGGCGCCTCAAGCGCTGATGCGGCACGCCCCGCCAGTTCCGGCTGGCAGGGCGAAGAAATTCAACGGTTGCGAAACAGCCCGCCCAAGATACCGCGAACGATGCGGCGTCCTGTGGTTCCTTTCAGCTCTTTGATGACTGCCTCGCTCATGGCAGAGGCAAAGCTGTCTTGCTTTCGGACCGATCGCGCTGACGATCGCGCTGACGATCGCCCTACTCTGCTGCCGCTGTATCTGCGCGCCGCCGAATACTCCCGCTCGGACACCGACCGGGTGTCGTCTTGCTCCTCGGGTTCGGCTTCCTCGGCCTCGGCCGCGGCCTTCGCCGCGCGCGCCTGCAGGATTTCGAATGCCGACTTGCGATCCAGAAGCGTTTCGTATTTCCCAGCCATCGGAGACGCCGCCATCACAGCCTTGCGCTCGGCGTCGGTAATCGGGCCCAGTTGTGAACCCGGCGGACGTATCAATGTCCGCTCGACCATACCGGGCGCGCCCTTCCGTTCGAGCATCGAGGTCAACGCCTCACCCACTCCGACCTCCCGGATCGCGGTTTCCGTGTCGAAGGCCGGGTTTTCCCGATAGGTTTCCGCGGCCAGCCGCAAATTCTTGCGATCGCGTGCTGTGAAGGCGCGCAAAGCATGTTGGACGCGATTGCCCAACTGCCCGAGGATATCTTCGGGAATGTCGGCCGGGTTCTGAGTAATGAAATAAACTCCAACGCCCTTGGATCGGATCAATCGCGCGACCTGCTCGACCTTATCCACCAGAACCTTGGGCGCATCGTCGAACAGCAGATGAGCTTCGTCGAAGAAAAAGACCAGCTTGGGCTTGTCGGGATCGCCGACTTCGGGAAGTTCCTCAAACAGTTCGCTCAGCAGCCACAAAAGGAACGTGGCATACAGCCCGGGCGCGCCCATCAGCTTGTCAGAAGCCAGGATATTGACCATCCCGTGGCCGTTTTCATCCAGCCGCATCAAATCCGAAAGTTCGAGCGCGGGCTCACCAAACAGCCGCGCGCCGCCTTGGTTTTCCAATACCAGCAATCGTCGCTGTATGGCGCCGATCGAAGCGGTCGAGACATTTCCGTAGCGCAGGGACAATTGTGACCGGTTTTCACCAATCCAGACCAGAAGAGCCTGCAGGTCCTTGAGATCCAGAAGCGGCATCCCTTCTTCATCCGCAACCCGGAAGGCGATGTTCAGCACACCTTCCTGCGCTTCGCTCAGGTCCAGAAGCCGGGAAAACAACAGCGGTCCCATCTCGGTAACCGTTGTCCGGACAGGGTGGCCTTGCTCACCAAACAGATCCCAGAACGTGACTGGGCACGCGGCATAGGAATAGTCGGCAAACCCGATGCGTTGGGCACGGTCCATGAAGGCCTGGTGCAACTTGTGATCGGGGCTACCGGGACGCGCCAGTCCGGACAGGTCACCTTTGACGTCTGACAGGAAAACAGGAACGCCCTGCTGCGAGAACCCTTCGGCCAGGATTTGCAGGGTCACGGTCTTGCCCGTCCCCGTTGCACCGGCAATCAGACCGTGCCGGTTTGCATATTTCAGCGTCAAACCCTGCGGCTGCTTGTAATCAACACCGCCACCGCCGACAAAAACGTTTTCCGTCATATTGATACGTCCCAAAACTTAGCGTCCCGGCACCACCATACAAACTTAACCTTTGACTGCGATAGTGATTTTGCCCGCCTCGCAATTCCCTCGTGTGGTGGGCAAACTTCCTCCCTGTCGACTGGCTGTGCTTTCGGGCACAGCCCTTTTTTTGAAATTGCCAAGTTTCTGCTTGTGGAAACATTAAATTTCGCTGTTAGCAGTTGACCACTGGGTTCGCCTCTCGTAACGTTCGGGCATAACTAAGTCGGCCAGTCCGACGGGGAGATACATTGATTGAAGGGAGCCGCACGTACGGCTCCCTTTGTCGTTTGTACTCAAAGGCTTCTCGGCGTCACTTCAGGTGGCCTCCGATGGGTCGGCGAAAATCCGTCCAATCCCGCGCGTGGGGCGCGCTTTGCAACTGACATGGCGGAGCAGGAATGCTAGAGACGTTTGAAAAAGCTGTATCAGCACAATGAGGCACTGATGATCACCAAACTTGTTCCAGCCACCCTGGTAACGGCTGCATTGCTGGGCTCAGGCGCGTTCGCCCAGGAAGCCACGACTGAAACTCAAGAGCAGACCCAAGCCGGTCAGACCACGGATACCGGCTCCGACCTGGATCTGGGTCAAAGCGGCCCGCGTGTCGGCGAGCAATATGTCCGCGAGAAGTCAGGCGACTGGGAGATCTCCTGCATCAAGGCGCAATCCGGCGATGACCCCTGTGCGATGGTTCAGATTCTCAACGGTGCGCAGAATGAACCTCTGGCCGAGATCACCGTTGGCAAGCTGCCCGCCGGTGGTGCCGCCGCGGCCTGGGCGAACGTCATTGTTCCTCTGGAAACTCTGCTGCAAGCACAACTGGCCATCTCGATCGATGGCGCACCTCGCAAGCTGTACAACTATCATCACTGTGTTCCGGTCGGTTGTGTTGCGCAGCTGGGTCTGACGCAGGGCGACATTGACGCGATGAAAGCGGGAACGAAGGCTACCATTTCACTGGTGCCCGCACGCGCGCCCGATCAGGTTATCAACATGGATCTGTCGCTGAGCGGATTTACCGCTGCCTTTGACGGCCTGGAGGTCAACACCAACTGATCACGCCAAGATGAATGACCAAAGCCGCCATCCCCCGATGGCGGCTTTTTTCATACCTTCTTGAGGGCCAACACCGCGTTCAGACCGCCAAACGCAAAGGCGTTGCTCAATGCCACATTCACCTCGGCCTCGCGCGCCTCGTTTGGTACGACGTCCAAAGCGCATTCCGGGTCGGGTTCTTCATACCCGATGGTCGGAGCAATCACGCCGTCACGGACGGCCATGATACAGGCCAACAGTTCAACCGCGCCGGTTCCGCCGATAAGGTGGCCGTGCATGGATTTGGTCGATGAGATCATCAGATCGTCGGCATGGCGTCCGAACACATCCGCGACTGCTGCGCATTCGGTCTTGTCATTGGCGGCGGTTCCGGTGCCGTGGGCGTTGATATAGCCCACGTCACTTGCGTTCAGCCCGGCGTCCTTCAAGGCCCCGGCCATGGCGCGGGCCGCGCCCTGCTTGCTGGGCATTACGATATCCGTCGCGTCCGATGACATCGCATAGCCCGCAACCTCACACAGAATTTCAGCGCCGCGAGCACGCGCATGTTCGTATTCCTCGAATACGAACACACCGGCGCCCTCGCCCTGAACCATGCCATTGCGATTTGCGCTGAACGGCCGGCAGGCGTCCTTCGACATAACCCGAAGGCCTTCCCAGGCCTTGACCCCGCCAAAACACAACATGGATTCCGACCCGCCGGTAATCATCGCCGGGGCGGCGCCACTGCGCACCATCTGGAACGCCAGCGCCATCGCGTGGTTGGACGATGCACAGGCCGTCGAAACGGTGAAGCTGGGGCCTTTGAGGTTGTGCTCCATCGAAATGTGGCTTGCCGCCGCGTTGTTCATCAGCTTCGGAACGACGAATGGATGGACCCGGTTCTTCCCGTCTTCGTAGACCGAGCGGTAGTTGTCATCCCAGGTCGAAACACCACCGCCGGCCGTTCCCAGAACGACCCCCGACCGCACGGCCAATTCGCCGTGAAACTCCAGCCCCGACTGGTCGATCGCCTCTTTGGCCGCAGTCAGAGTGAATTGCGTGAAACGGTCATACAGCGCCATCTGCTGGCGATTGAACCGACCCTCGGCCTCGAACCCGCGGACCTGGCCGCCAATTTTGATGCTCAGTCGGTCGACATCACGAAATTCAAGCTCGGAAATGCCGCAACGGCCTTCGCGCATCGCTTCCAGGGTGTCGGGCACGGAATGGCCCAGCGAATTGATCGTGCCAGCGCCGGTGATGACAACCCGTTTCATGACCGCGGATCAAACCTTTTCCGCGACCAGCTTTTCGATCCCGGCAATGATCGCCGCAACATTCGAAATGTCGAAATCACTTGCCGTCGGTTCGTTGGCGTTGAAGGGGATCGAGATGTCGAATTCTTCCTCGATGGCAAAGATGCTTTCAACGAGGCCCATGCTATCGATCCCGAGATCTTCAAGAGAGCTTTCGGGCGTCACGTCGGACGGCTCCAGCACGGCCTGCTCTGCAATGATTGCGATGACGCGGTCGCTGATGCTCATGTCGTTCCCCTGATTGTCGCGTTGCGGTTGATTTAGTCGCTCGACGAGGGTTTGAAAACCGTCTTTTTAAGCGCCTCTACGTCACGGGCCATGCGTGGAAGCCGACGCTGCGCCTTGTAGATTTCGGTGTGCGTTTCCATTTTCACGCCCGGATAGCCCATGATCACACGACCTGCCGGGACATTCGAAAGTATCTTGGTTCCACCGCCCGCGATCACGCCGTCACCGATGAAAATATTGTCGACGACTCCGGTCTGGCCACCCAAAACCACGTTGTTGCCGATCTCGACCGAACCGGACACGCCGGTTTGACCGCACAGCAGACAGTCTCTGCCGACCTGAGTGTTGTGCCCGACATGAACAAGATTGTCCAACTTGGAGCCGTCTCCGATGACGGTGTTGCGGATCGTACCGTTGTCGATGGTGCAGTTCGCGCCAACCTCGACATCATTGCCGATCTGGACCGCACCGAGCGAATGGATGCGCAACCAGCTCTGCGCCTTGGCATCTCCGGCGTCGCCCATGGTCTTGCGCACGTTTTCCACCCCGGACACCTCGGGCGTGACAAAGCTGAACCCATCCCCGCCGATCCTCGCTCCGGGCTGCGCAATAAAGCGATCGCCAATCATGGCGCGCGCACCGATGCTGACCATTTCGCGCAACAGGCAGTTCTCGCCCAGCACGACATCCATACCCACGTGGCACTGGGCGCCGATCACCGTTCCGGACCCGATGCGGGCCCGGGGGCCGACAACGGCCAGAGGCCCTATGGACACATCTCCGGCGATCTCGGCCGTCGGGTCCACGACCGCCGAAGGATGGATCCCGGGTGCGACGCCCTGCCCCCGGTCCAGCATCGTGGTAATTCCGGCCATTGCCATACGGGGGCGGCCGACAAAAACGGCGCCCTCCAGACCCAGTGCGCGCCAGTCGGCACCTTCCCACAGAACAGCACAGCGCGCCTGACCCTCAGCCAGCGCCTCGGCGTATTTCGGAGCCATCGCCATAGCCAAATCGGTCGGACCGGCATCCTTGGGCTCGGCCGCCCTCAGAATCGTCAGGCTGGTGTTTCCCTCGGCCGGCGCCCCCAGTGCATCGGCGATTTGCTGTAAGGTGAACTGCATCGCGGGCTTCCTTGTCGCAGGATTTGCGCCCCGTGCTTACCCCTGAACGTTCGGCAGGGCCACCCCTGCTTTTTGCAGGGCATCCCAAATCTTCTGATCCCGCCCATAGACATCGCGCCGATACTGCACGTCGCCCCTCGGCCCGACGAATGCGGTGCGGTAAATCAGATGAACCGGGACCGGCTGCTTGAGGTCAACCTTGGTTTCACGCCCAGTGCCCAGAACCCTGTGGAAAAAGGCCTTGGGGTCCTCTTCCTGTTTTGCCAGCAAAGCATATGCGAAATCAAAGGGTTGCGCCAAACGAATGCACCCGTGAGAGAAGGCGCGCACTTCGCGTGCGAACAGGCTCTTCTGCGGGGTGTCGTGCAGATAGATGTTGTACTTGTTGGGGAACATGAACTTGACCAGCCCCAGAGCGTTGCTCTGCCCCGGAGGCTGGCGCATCGCAAACGGGAAGCTGCGAGCCGTGAACTGGTTGAAGTCCACTGCATTGCGGTTCACCTGTCGCCCACGCCGATCGGTGATCTCTAGATGCCGTACGGCATTGGGGTTGGCCCGCAACTTCGGCAGGTATTCCTTGGTGATGATCGAGCGCGGCACATGCCAGCTGGGATTGATCACCATGTGTTCCATCACGTCCGAAAACTCGGGGCTTTGACGATCGCTGGTGTTTTTGCCGATCACCGCACGTGTTTCGAATGTCACCCGACCATCGTCGACGATTTTCGCGGAAAAGTCGGCCTGATTGACCAGTACATGCCGTGCACCCCTCTCGCGAGGGAGCCAGCGTTCACGTTCCATCGCAACCATCACCGCTTTGAGCCGATCAGAAGGTGAACGGTTGATTTCGGCAATCGTTCCCTGGCCGGCGACACCATCTGGTTCAAGTCCATGGGCGCTTTGGAAGGCTTGCACCGCGGCCACCATAGAGTCGTCATATTCCGGGCTGGCCGTGGGCTTGAGGAACCCCATCGCAACCAGACGATTACGCAGCTTTAGTACACTCGGCCCTGTATCGCCGCGTTCGTATTTTCCGGTTGGAACGGTCGGCCCCCATTCACCATGTTCGTTCAGTGACTGCAGCGCCATCTTCTGCTTGAGCAGCGCCCGGTACTGACTGGACTGCGGCGGAAGCTGCGCGAGATAAGAGCCGTCGGTGGACTTCATCATCGCCGCAAGATGTTCCGAGGCCGGCTTCCGTTCGACCGCACGCACGAGGCCGGCGTCGATCTGAGCCGGGCGCAGCAGCCCGGACTGAATATCCTGCGCATAGCGGACAAACGCCTCGCTCAGCGCCGCCTCAAGCGCTCCGAGATCGCGGTTTGACCGAGCGCTCTGCATCTTCGCCATCAGGCCATCAACGTCATATCGTTCGGCCGGAAGCCCATGCATCTGGGCATGGGACAATGCTTTGATAAGTGCCGATCGGCGTGCCGCGTGACCAGAGGTAGCACCGACCCAAATCGGCGCGAACTCCTGTTCTCGGTAAAAGGACGCGATTTCCGGGGTTGTCCCTGCACTTTCCGCGACAGCCATCCGAAAGGCGAAACTCTCAGCCTGGGTCGGAGCCGCCGGAACGGATGTGGCCGACACGGCGATGCTTGCAGCAAACAGAAAAATCGTACAGGTCCGACGGACAGAATTCATGGGATAGCCTTGGTTTTCAATAACTTGGAACACTAGTTTTTGCGCCCGACAATTATGTTTCACGCGTCGGGGGATTGTCCACTCACATTTCCAACAGCACATCACACCGCCGCCCCCTGATGCGCGTTTGCATCGTCTGGAAAAAACCGAAAGGAATTCAGGCCTGTTCGCCACATTTTTTGTCACTTGCGCAGATTTTCGCCGAAAATTCCCCGTAAGAACGCACAAGACCAAAAGATCACTTGGCGCAAGAATCCCTCTGTGGCATAAAATCCGCATCTGGGATGGGAAAGAATTAAGAAAGCGCACGTAACATCGTGTGCAGGCAGGAACTGTACGGGACGAAACACGCTATGACCAAGAGCAGTACCTCGGGGATGACCCGGCGTGCCCTATTGGGCGCATTCGCGGCAACGGCAGTTGTTGCAGCACCAACCTACTCAAACGCAGCAGGCTTCCTTCGCGGGGGCGGAGACATCCGCAGGATCCGTATGTATTCGGGTCGTACCGGCGAGCGTTTGGATATGATCTACTGGGTCGATGGCAAATACGTCAAAGACGCCGTCAAGGAAATCAACCACTTCATGCGTGACTGGCGCACCGATCAGTCAAAGGACATGGATCTGCGCACGATCGACATCATGGCCGCGGCCCACAACCTTCTGGATGTGAACGAGCCCTACATGCTGTTGTCGGGCTACCGCTCTCCGCAGACCAACGCCATGCTGCGCCGCCGGTCGCGCGGTGTCGCCAAGAACTCTCTTCACGTCAAAGGCCAGGCTGCGGATCTGCGGCTTGCCTCCCGCTCGGTCTCACAGATGGCCAAGGCAGCCATTTCGTGCCGTGCCGGCGGTGTCGGCCAATACTATGGATCAAATTTCGTGCACATGGACTGCGGCGACGTTCGCTCCTGGCGCGGCTAATTCACTACCACTCACCAACCCCGCAAAAGGCCCCGGCGCATCACTGCCCGGGGCTTTTTGCTGCATAGCGCCCATCCGGCAGTGGCGGACACAGGCGCAGAAGTGCTACGCCTTGAAACTGTGGAAGAAAGTGGCGCACCTGAGAGGATTCGAACCTCTGGCCTCTGCCTTCGGAGGGCAGCGCTCTATCCAGCTGAGCTACAGGTGCGTTGGCCGTTAGCTAACCTTGTTCCGATCCGGGTGCAACTGGATTTTGCACGTCCGAACGCGGTTTAGCGACGAACAATCAGGCAAACAATTCGTGCGCCAGTTCCAGCGCATCGATCAGCGTGTCGACCTCATCGGTGGTGTTGTACAGACCAAAACTCGCGCGGCAGGTGGCCGTAACCCCGAGATGATCCATCAACGGTCCGGCGCAATGGTGCCCCGCCCGAACGGCGACGCCCTTCTTGTCGAGAATGGTGGATACATCGTGCGCGTGGCCCGCACCATCCAGCGTAAAGCTGAAGATAGCGGCCTTGTCAGGCGTCGTCCCCTGAACCTGCAGCCAGTTCAGCCCGGTCAGGCGCTGCATTGCGTAGTCGCGCAAGCCCGCCTCATGGGCCGCGATATTATCCATCCCCAAACTCATCATGTAGTCCAGCGCAACGCCCATGCCGATTGTCTGGACGATACCCGGAGTGCCGGCTTCGAATTTCATCGGCGGATCGTTGTAGATCACCGTGTCTTTCGACACCTCCTTGATCATATCGCCTCCTCCGATGAAGGGGCGCATCTCGGCCATGCGTTCCGATTTGATGAAGATCGCGCCAGATCCCGACGGACCGTACAGCTTGTGTCCGGTAATAGCGTAGAAATCACAGCCGATATCCTGCAGATCCACCGGCATGTGAACCGCGCCCTGGCTTCCGTCGACCAGCACAGGCACGCCTTTGGCATGGGCGCCTTCGGTGATCGCCTTTACGTCAACCACGGTACCCAGAACGTTGGAACACTGGGTCACCGCCACCAGTTTGGTCTTGGGCCCGATGGCGTCGATCACGGCCTGCGGATCCAGCGCACCACTTGCATCCACGTCCACCCATTTCAGAACGACGCCCTGGCGTTCGCGCAGGAAATGCCAGGGTACGATGTTGGCATGATGCTCCATGACGCTCAGAACGATTTCATCGCCGGCCTGCATCCGTGGCATGGCCCATCCATATGCGACAAGGTTGATCCCCTCGGTCGTCCCGGAATTCAGGACGATCTCATCCTCATTCGCGACATTCAAAAACCGGGCGACGGTCCCGCGCACGGATTCGTACTTTTCGGTCGCCAGGTTCGACAGGTAGTGCAATCCGCGATGTACGTTCGAATACTCGTGCGCATACGCGTTGGTGACTGCATCTATCACCACCTGAGGTTTCTGCGCCGAGGCCCCATTGTCGAGATAGGTCAGGGGTTTCCCGTTCACCTCACGCGAGAGGATCGGGAAATCGGCGCGGATTTTCTGGACGTCATACATGATCGAATTCCCTAAACAGGCCCGCTTGGGGTCATCAACAGGACGAAAGGTATCGCCAGCAATCCCGAGATGAGGATGACCACAAAGGATTTGCCCAGCGAGTCGAAATGGTGCGCCTGATTGATGAAATGCAGGCTGATGTAGAGGCTGTACAGGCTCATCCCCAATACGAGGATCAGGAACATCGTCGGCGCGACCATCACCATGACGAAGATGATCAATTGGCCCAGAATCTGCAGGAATTGCAGCCAGACCATCAGCAGCATCATACCGTCCAGGCTGCCGGTGCCGCCAATCATCCTGCCGACAAAATGAAACGCGAAGATGCCCAAGAGAACGGCTCCGGCCGAAGTCGCCAACGACTGCACGACCGGTTCAAACGCCATATCCAGCGATGGATCAAGCGCCGGAAACACAAGGGTCGATAGTGATTGAGACAAAGCGTTCAGGACAACGACCAATGCCAGCGCTGTCCAAAGCACATCCCGACCGGGTACTCCGGCCAACAGACGCCTTGCCGCCTCGGCCGGATTTGCCAATGTCAGAACGGCCAGATGTCCCAGAAATGCGGCGTTCATGCCCGCGCCCTTCGTGTTTGAGAAAACCCGGAAAACCAGAACCAGACGAATACCGCAACCCAAAGGGCTCCGGTCAGTGTCTGGACAGGGCCCGGACCGATGAAACCAGCCACCAGCCCGTTCAACAACACCAGCGGTGATGAGGCGAGCAAAGCCCAGAACAGCGCAAGCCGCGCCTGATAGGACGTGGTTGCACCGCCGAACATGCGAGAAATCAGGTGAGTTCCCCATGCAAGGACGTAAAACAGCAACGGCAGAATGAAGACCGACCCCAGCAGGGCCCCACCCATCAGCATGTTCAGGTCCAGCCCCTCAAGATGGGCACGGCGCGCAAGGCCCGGCAACTGTGCGATAAAGCCAATCACACAGAACGCCATGACAAAGGCCAGCGCGCGGTCTTCGCGCGGGCCCATGTCCAGAAGTCGACGCACAACTCGACCGGGCCCGCGATACGAGGCGACGATATCGGTGGTCACCGGCATCAGCTGTGCCGCGCCAACCAGCCTTCCAGCCGCGAGACGATGTCCTCGGCCAGCGCTTCGTCTTCGATCTCTTCCACGGCTTCTGCCAAAAAGGCCAGCGTCAGCATGTTGGTCGCGTCCTTGGCCGGAACCCCGCGCGAGCGCAGGTAGAACATCGCGGTCTCGTCGATCGCACCCGAGGTCGAGCCGTGCGAACAGGCCACGTCATCGGCATAGATCTCAAGCTCGGGCTTGGCCAGAAACTGACTGTCGTCATCCAACAGCAAAGACTGGCTGATCTGGTAACCGTCGGTCTTCTGGGCGCCTTCCTTGACCAGGATCTTGCCCTGGAATACGCCGGTCGCGCCGTTGCGCAGAACCTTCTTGAACACCTGACGGCTTTCGCAGTTCACCGCGTCATGGGTGATGAACACCGTGTCGTCATGGTGGAAGTCGCCATCGCCCACACAGGCACCGGCCACATGCGCCACCGCATCGTCGCCGGTCAGCTCGACCACCTGTTCATTGCGCGTCAGCACACCATTCACGGTCAGGGTAAAGGATTTATAAACGGATTCCTTGCCCAACCGGGTGAACATATGCGTCGCGGCGCGGCGCTGATGGTCCCTGCCCTGCGCCCGGACATGGTGCAGCGTGCCGCCATCGGCGATGTCGATCTCGATGCATTTGTTGAACCGCGAGGCCGCCGGGCCATTCTCCAGAATCGTCACCTCGGCGCCGCTTTCCACGCGGATCACGTGGTGCAGGATTGCGTCCGAGGTCTCGGAGTCGTGGCGATAGATCAGGCTGATCGGCTTGGACGGTTTGCCGGTCACATGAATCGCCACGCCGTCCTGCGCAAAGGCGGTGTTCATGGCCGCGAGCGGGCGCTGAACCGGGGTTTGGCCCCTTTCTTCCAGAACACCATACAGCTGCTTGGCCCAGTGGATGTCCTTGCAGCAGATATCCTCAAGCCGGTCGATGCTCACGCCTTCCAGCGTCAGATCATCGCTGTCCTCGGGGCTGAATACGCCATCGACGAAGACGATCTTCAAGCGGTCAAACCCGTCAAAGACCATCGGCTCGTCGGTGTGGAATACCTCGGCCACCGGAACCTCGGGCGAGATCAGCGTATCGGGACGCGTGTATTTCCAATACTCGTCGCGCCGCCCGGGCAGACCCATGGCGCGCAGCCGGGCCAGGGCCGCCTCACGCGCTTCGCGGGTGCAGCCCGCTTCGGGCATGCGCAGCGTGGCGAGCCGCGCCTCGGTCGCGGATTGTTTCACATCGGGCAAGGCCATCAGTTCACCTCGGCAAGAATGTCGGCGTAACCGTTGTTTTCGACCTCCAGCGCAAGCTCAGGCCCGCCGGTCTTGACGATCCGGCCATCGGCCATGATGTGCACCACGTCGGGTTTGATGTGGTCCAGCAGGCGCTGATAGTGCGTGATCACCAGAAACCCGCGGCCTTCGTCGCGCAGCGCGTTCACGCCCTCGGCCACCAGCTTCATCGCATCCACGTCAAGGCCCGAGTCGGTCTCGTCCAGGATGCACATCTTGGGTTCCAGCATCGCCATCTGCAGGATTTCGTTGCGCTTCTTCTCACCGCCCGAGAAGCCCACGTTCACGGGGCGTTTCAGCATGTCGGCGTCGATCTTCAGCGACTTGGCCTTTTCGCGGATCAGCTTGAGGAAGTCGGCGGCCGACAGTTCCTCTTCGCCGCGCGCCTTGCGCTGGGCGTTCACGGCGGTGCGCAGGAAGGTCATGTTGCCCACGCCCGGGATTTCGACCGGGTATTGGAACGCGAGGAACACGCCGGCGGCGGCACGCTCTTCCGGCTCCATCTCCAGCAGGTCGGCGCCATCCAGAGTCGCCGAACCCTCGGTTACCTCATACCCGTCACGGCCCGAAAGCACATAGCTGAGCGTCGACTTGCCCGAGCCGTTCGGCCCCATGATCGCGTGTACCTTGCCGGCCTCGACCGTCAGGTCCACGCCCTTGAGGATCTGCTTTTCCTCTTCCTCAAGTTTGACGTGCAGGTTCTTGATTTCCAGCATGTTTTTTCCTTTTGCGTATCGTCGGGACGCGCCGGCCCCGGTTTGTCCCTATCCCAGCACTCTGCGCAGCAGCCGCGCCGCGATCCATCCCAGGACCGCCCCGCCGCCGATTGCCCAGACCGGGTTGATGAAATCGGTGTAGTTGACGTTGACATAGGCCACGCCCAGCAAGCCGCCCAGAACCGGCAGTGCATAAGACGCTGCGGTCAACGCATCATCCCTGCGGTTGCGCGGCGAGCGAGCCATCAGCCGACCGAGCCTTCCAGCGAGATCGCGACCAGTTGCTGGGCTTCCATGGCAAACTCCATCGGCAGCGCCTGCAGCACGTCCTTGCAGAACCCGTTGACCACCAGCGCCACGGCCTCTTCCTCGTCCATGCCGCGCTGGCGGCAATAGAACAGCTGATCGTCATCGACTTTCGAGGTGGTGGCCTCGTGCTCGACCCGGCTGCTGTTATTCTTGACCTCGATATACGGAACGGTGTGCGCCCCGCATTTGTCGCCGATCAGCAGGCTGTCGCACTGGGTATAGTTGCGGCTGTTCTTGGCCTTGGGGTGCATCGACACCAGCCCGCGATAGGTGTTCTGGGCCTTGCCCGCGCTGATGCCCTTGGACACGATACGCGACTTGGTGTTCTTGCCCAGATGGATCATCTTGGTGCCGGTATCGGCCTGCTGCATGTTGTTGGTGATGGCGATCGAATAGAACTCGCCCTGGCTGTCATCGCCTCGCAGGATGCAGGACGGGTATTTCCAGGTCACGGCACTGCCGGTCTCGACCTGCGTCCACATCACCTTGGACCGGTCGCCTCGGCAATCGGCGCGCTTGGTCACGAAGTTGTAGATGCCGCCCTTGCCGTTCTCATCCCCCGGGAACCAGTTCTGAACGGTCGAGTATTTTACCTCGGCATCTTCTTCGACGATGATTTCGACCACTGCGGCGTGCAGCTGCGCGGTATCACGCTGCGGCGCGGTACAGCCTTCCAGATAGGACACGTACGAGCCCTTGTCGGCGATGATCAGCGTCCGCTCGAACTGCCCCGTGTTTTCTGCGTTGATGCGGAAATAGGTGCTCAGCTCCATCGGGCAGCGCACGCCGGGCGGCACATAGACGAACGAGCCGTCCGAGAACACGGCCGAGTTCAGCGTGGCATAGAAATTGTCCGACACCGGAACAACCGAGCCCAGGTATTTCTTGACCAGTTCGGGGTGTTCCTTGATCGCCTCGGAGATCGAGCAGAAGATGACGCCGGCCTTCTTCAGCTCGGCCTGGAAGGTCGTACCCACCGAAACCGAGTCGAACACCGCATCCACGGCGACCTTGCGGCCCTCGGCCGGGGCATCCTCGGCGCCTTCGACGCCTGCCAGAATCATCTGCTCTTTCAGCGGGATACCCAGCTTTTCGTAAGTGGCCAGCAGCTTGGGATCGACCTCGTCCAGCGACTTGGGCTTGGTCTCCATCGACTTGGGCCGGGCATAGTAATACTGGTCCTGAAAGTCGATTTCAGGATAGTGGACCATGGCCCATTTGGGCTCTTCCATCTGGGTCCAGCGCTCGAAGGCCTTCAAACGCCATTCGGTCATCCACTCGGGCTCTTCGTTCTTTTCCGAGATCAGCTTGACGATATCGGGGTTCACGCCCTTGGGCGCATACTCCATCTCGATATCCGTATCCCACCCGTATTTGTAGGTTCCGACCTCGCGTACCGCGTCAACGGTTTCCTGATCGACACCTTCTTTTACCTGGGTCTGGTCCAAAGCGGCCATGTTCCACCCTCCGTCAGATCACGCGGCCCGCGCGCGATGCTTTTTCTCTTTTTCCAGCCACGTCTCGGCGAAACGCAGCACGTCTTCTTCACTCGTCTCGGGGCCCAGCGAAACGCGTACCGCGCTGGCTGCCGTGGCCTCGTCATATCCCATCGCGGTCAGTACCGCGCTTGCCCTCACCTTGCCGCTGGAGCAGGCCGAACCGGCGCTGATCGCAAAGCCCGACAGATCCATCTGCATCACCTGCGTTTCGCCCTTCCAGCCGGGCGTCGCAAAGCACAGGGTGTTGGGCAACCGATCCTGATCTTTCCCGACAAAAATAGTAGATTTAGAACCAGCCTCAAGGGCCTTTTCTAGAATATTTCTAAGTTCTGCAACCTTTTCCCAAATCCCGTTTGCTAGATCCCGCGCCGCCGCTTCAGCCGCAGCGCCAAACCCCGCGATTCCAATGACATTTTCCGTCCCCGACCGGCGCCCCATTTCCTGGCCACCGCCCTTGATCCGGGCCTCCAGATCGGTGCCGCGTTTCGTCACCACCGCGCCCACACCCTTTGGCCCGCCCATCTTGTGCGCCGAGACCAACGCCATCTGCACATCCAGCCAGTTGAAGGCGATCGGCAGTTTCCCGAACGCCTGCGTGGCATCTGTGACAGCCAGTCCCTTGGGCAAGGCCTGAATGATTCCGGTTTCAGAATTGGCGAGCTGCAACGTGGACCGGGCCGGGTCGGCCACGGTGACAACGCCTTGGCTCGAAACCGGTAGATCCTCGACGATCCAAGCCCTTACGGCATCATGTTCGATCGCCGCGCCATGCAGGTCTCGCCCCTCCAAGGCCAGCGCCGCGCCTTCCGTCGACCCGGATGTGAACACGATATCGGCCCCTTCCGCCCCAAAGGCCGCGGCCACCTGCGCACGCGCCTTTTCGATGACGGCCTTGGCCGCTCGCCCCTCGGCATGCACCGAGGACGGGTTCCCGCAGACCTCCATCGCGGCGATCATCGCGTCGCGTGCCTCGGGGCGCAGCGGGGTCGTGGCGTTGTGATCCAGGTAAACACGTCTCATGGACTCACCTTTTCATCCACGGCCACACCCTTCGAGATTCCCAATCCACTCACCGGTCAATCATCCACGACCGAGAACAGCCCAGGCACCGCTGGACACGGCGCAAGGTCGTTCTGGATCACATCGGACAAGCGTGTCTGGTGCAGGAACACGTAGACATGCGCGCTGAGACTTTCCCACAGGCGGTTGGTCAACGACTGCGCTCGGCTGCCCGAGGATCCCCCCGAAGCCCCGGCCCCCTTGTGCATAGCATCAACTGTTTCATCCACGGCTGACAGAATCTCGACCACGCGGATCTCCGACGCCGGCCGCGCCAAACGATAGCCGCCGCCCGGCCCGCGCACGGATGCAACCAGATCGGCACGGCGCAGCTTGACGAACAGCTGCTCCAGATAGGGCAGCGAAATGTCCTGACGCTCGGAAATCTCTCCCAGGGTCACCAGCGTGTCGGCGGGCTGAAGCGCGATGTCCGCCAACGCAACCATCGCGTAACGGCCCTTGGTTGACAGCTTCATTCTTCGATCCTCGTCGCTTGAACCGCGTGAAAACATTGACGTCGCCGCGGTCAGTGCGTATCTCCGACTGACAGCGTGTTCACGCTGCGATACTCAATTAGAACCGTTCTAAGGTGCCTGACGATAACCGTCAAGTATATCCCGGCGCCCGCGAGAAAAAGACAGGACAACCGCACACATGCCCGAGGTGATTTTTCCCGGACCTGAAGGCCGACTGGAAGGCCGTTACCACCCCCAAAAGGAAAAAGACGCACCGATCGCCATCGTGCTGCACCCGCACCCCCAGTTCGGCGGGACCATGAACAACAAGGTCGTCTACAACCTGCACTACGCGTTCTACAACATGGGCTTTACGGTCCTGCGCTTCAATTTCCGGGGCGTCGGCCGCAGCCAGGGCGAGTATGACCAGGGCGTCGGAGAACTCAGCGACGCAGCATCGGCGCTGGACTATCTGCAGTCGATGAACAACAACTCGAAACACTGCTGGGTTGCGGGCTTTTCGTTCGGAGCCTGGATCGGCATGCAGTTGCTGATGCGTCGCCCCGAGATCACCGGCTTCATCAGCGTGTCGCCGCCCGCGAACATGTATGATTTTTCGTTCCTTGCCCCCTGCCCCTCGTCCGGGCTGATCATCAACGGGACGGCCGACCGTGTAGCACCGCCGGCGGACACCACCGCACTGGTCGGAAAACTGCACGAACAGAAGGGTATCACCATCACCCATACCGAGGTTGAAGGAGCCGACCACTTCTTCCAGGGTGGGCACATGGATACGCTGATGACCAACGTGAACGACTACGTCAAACGCCGCCTGACCGAGAACACACGCTGATGTCCGACACCATCACCATTCTCGCGGCGAAACTGGCCGAGGATACGATGAAGGTCATGGACGAAACCGGCCAGGATCGGTTCTACGTCGAAGTCGGTGACGTGCTGGGCGCAGCCTCCCAATCGCTTGAGGAGGCTTTCCTTACCGAAATCCGCGTCCGGTTGGCCGAGCGCAAGGCGCGGCAATTCCTGATCAAGAGGCTGTCGGATCACCGGTCCAAAGTGAAGGCGATCGAAAAGCAATAGGCGCACAAAAAAGGAGCCCGCGGGCTCCTTTTTCGTTTCATTCGTGGCGTTCAAACTGTTGTTGCGCTTGACCTATCAACCAATTTGGCTGCGTCAGTATCGACGGACCCCCCGTCAGCAAGCCACCCAATCGCCACGATTATTGCCGAAGCAAATACGACCGTTTTTGCAAATGTCGTCATGAAACACACTCGTTAAAAAAGTAATCGAAAACGTGTATTAGTTTACACGCTTTATGGCCTTGCCATAGTCGGGTTTACCTGACCCTAGGTGAACCAACGAAAGGGGCGACTGCCTGAATTTCCTTGCGCCGTTTCTGAATTCTGTGCTCAACGTCGCAGCAGATGCATCAAGGGTTCAAGAACCATGCCCCAAGCCTACCTGATCCTCCTTCTCGCTGTTATTGCCGAGACAATCGGAACGACCGCACTGCAGGCCAGCCAGCAATTCACCCGGTTCTGGCCCTCGGTGCTGGTGGTGGTGGGCTATGGGTTTGCCTTTTACCTGATGGCGCTGACGCTGAAGGTAATGCCCGTCGGCATCGTTTATGCAATCTGGTCCGGGCTTGGCATCGCTCTGATTGCGCTGATCGGCTTTGTGGTTTTTGGCCAACGGCTGGACTGGCCCGCGGTTCTGGGCCTTGCGATGATTCTAGGCGGCATTCTGGTCATCCACCTCTTTTCGCAGACTGCGGGCCACTGATCGCGCGTTAGGGCTGGTAACTTGTGCCGCGCCGCGTTATGCGCGCGGCAACTTCCCGTTCAAAGGCTGACCTCATGGACCTGCGCAACATCGCAATCATCGCTCACGTGGACCACGGCAAAACGACCCTGGTGGACGAGCTACTGAAACAATCCGGTGCATTCCGGGAAAACCAGGCCGTGGCCGAGCGTGCCATGGACAGCAACGATCTCGAACGTGAACGCGGCATCACCATTCTGGCCAAAGCCACCAGTGTCGAGTGGAAAGGCACGCGCATCAACATCGTTGACACCCCCGGCCACGCCGACTTCGGTGGCGAGGTCGAGCGTATTCTCAGCATGGTTGACGGCGTCGTGCTGCTGGTCGATGCCGCCGAAGGCCCGATGCCCCAGACGAAATTCGTGACCTCGAAGGCGCTGGCGCTGGGTCTGCGTCCGATCGTGGTGCTGAACAAGGTCGACAAGCCTGATGCCGAGCCCGACCGCGCGCTGGACGAGTGCTTTGACCTGTTCGCCAACCTCGGCGCCGACGATGACCAGTTGGATTTCCCCGCCATGTATGCCTCGGGGCGGTCGGGCTGGGCCGACATGGAACTGGACGGCCCACGCAAGGACCTGTCCGCCCTGTTCGATCTGGTAGTCGACCACGTTCCCGCCCCCAAACAAGCTGAGCGCAAGGATGAACCCTTCCGCATGTTGGCGACCACGCTGGGCAGCGACCCGTTCATCGGTCGCATTCTGACCGGCCGTGTGGAAAGCGGCACACTCAAAGCGGGTGACAGCCTCAAAGCGCTCAGCCGTGACGGCAAGCTGATCGAGAATTTCCGGGCCACCAAGATCCTGGCCTTCCGTGGTCTCAGCCAGCAACCGATCGACGTCGCCGAAGCGGGCGACATCGTAACCATCGCAGGCATGAGCAAGGCCACCGTTGCGGATTCGCTGGTGGCGCCCCAGGTGGATGAGGCCCTGCCCGCCCAGCCGATCGACCCGCCGACCATCACGGTGACCTTCGGCATCAACGACTCGCCGCTGGCGGGGCGGGACGGCAAGAAGGTCCAGTCGCGCGTCATCCGCGACCGCCTGATGAAAGAGGCCGAATCGAACGTGGCCATCCAGATCACGGACACCCCCGGCGGCGAAGCCTTCGAGGTCGCGGGCCGCGGTGAATTGCAGATGGGCGTTCTGATCGAGAACATGCGTCGCGAAGGGTTCGAACTCAGCATCTCGCGTCCGCAGGTTCTGTTCCGCGAGGAAGACGGCCAACGCCTGGAGCCTATCGAGGAAGTCACCATCGACGTGGATGACGAATTCTCGGGCGCAGTCATCGAAAAGGTGACAGGCGCGCGCAAGGGCGAGTTGGTTGAGATGCGCCCCGCAGGCGTTGGCAAAACCCGCATTATCGCGCATGTACCGTCGCGCGGTCTGATTGGCTATCACGGTGAATTCCTGACCGACACCCGCGGGACCGGCGTTCTGAACCGCGTGTTCCACGGCTGGGCACCGCACAAGGGCCCGATCCCCGGCCGCCGCGCCGGCGTTCTGATCTCGATGGAGAACGGCCAGGCCGTCGCATATGCGCTATGGAACCTGGAGGAGCGTGGGCGGATGTTCGTCGGCCCCCAGACCGATGTGTACCAGGGTATGATCATCGGCGAACACTCGCGGGATAATGACCTTGAGGTGAACCCGCTGAAAGGCAAGAAACTGACCAACGTGCGGGCCAGCGGTTCGGACGATGCCGTTCGCCTGACACCACATGTCCAGTTCTCGCTGGAGGAGGCCATCGCCTACATCGACGACGATGAGCTGGTCGAAGTAACTCCGAACGCGATCCGGCTGCGAAAGCGGTTCCTTGACCCGCACGAACGCAAGCGCATGGCCAAGTCAGCCTGACTTCGGTCCGTTCGATTTTGAACGGGTCGGAAACAATGGCGCGAATGTGACATTTTTGCGTCCATCTGAAACGGTGTTTTCTCAGGGAAGCCATGAATGGTTCATGGCTTCCCTTTTGTTTTACCTGCAATTTCGTCCATAAGATGAGTTAATTCCGCATCGCTATCGCGGTGTTGCCCTTGAAAATGCGACGTGATAGGGGTGTATTTGTGTTCAAAGTGTGTCATCGCCAGGTTGTTCGGTGATGAGTTTAACGAGTTTAAGGAGGCGCGATATGCGCATCAAATCCCGTCTACTGACAATAGTATTTGCTTCAGCTTCATTGCCTCTGATGTCCGGTGGACCTGTTGTCGCCGCGGACAAGTGTACGATCCAGACAGCCCGGCAGTCGGTTTCCACAGAAACCCTGTGTGCCTGTACGGTCGTGGATGCACGGATGCTGCGTTACATCCAGCGTCGTGCCGATTTCGAAGACATTCTTGCCCGCACTTTGCAGACCTGTCCTGCCTTTGCGGCCGTACTGACGGATTTCCCGACCGCGTCGATTGGTACGGTTGATCAAAGATCCGGCGACGGCCCTTCGGAACAGAGCGGGAGCTCAGGCGGTGGTAGCTCCAGCGGCGGTAGCTCCAGCGGTGGCAGCTCCAGTGGAGGCGGTTCCAGTGGTGGCAATCCTCCACCGGCGGCACCTCCGGGAGGTTCAGGCGGTAGCTCCAGTGGTGGCAGCTCCAGCGGTGGTAGCTCCAGCGGTGGTAGCGCCAGCGGTGGTAGCTCCAGCGGTGGTAGCTCAAGCGGCGGCAGCTCCAGTGGTGGGTCCGGCGACGGCGGTGGCAGCTCCAGCGGCGGCAGCTCCAGCGGCGGTTCTGGCGATGGTGGAAGCTCCAGCGGAGGCAGCTCCAGCGGCGGTTCTGGCGATGGTGGAAGCTCCAGCGGAGGCAGCTCCAGCGGCGGGTCCGGCGATGGCGGTGGCAGCTCGAGTGGCGGCAGCTCCAGCGGTGGGTCCGGCGATGGTGGTGGCAGCTCAAGCGGCGGTAGCTCCAGCGGTGGATCTGGTGACGGCGGCTCTGGTGGTGGCGACGGCGGTGACGGCGGCGGCTCCGGCGATGGCGGCTCGGGCGGTGGCGACGGCGGTGACGGCGGCGGCTCGGGTGATGGCGGCTCGGGCGGCGGCGACGGTGGCAGCTCAAGCGGCGGCAACGGTAACGGCGGCGGCAACGGTAACGGCGGCGGCAACGGTAACGGCGGCGGCAACGGTAACGGCGGCGGCGTTAACGGTAATAATGGCGGTGGAAATGGATCGGAAGGCGCAAGCCCTGGTCAGGGCAACAACGCCAACAACGACGAGGACTAACCGCCTTTGGGCGTGATGCCACGTTTCAATGGCAATCTGGCATACAAATGACAAAGGGCGATGAATTCATCGCCCTTTTTTGCTGGAGGCTCCAAGAAACTTAAATTCTCTGTTGCTTCTCAGCTCCGCCCGTAGATCCCAACCCAACGCTGGGGCTGTTTCGGGTCCTGCATCCGCAGGAACAAATAGCGTGTAGCCGACCAGGGCTTGATCCGATTGGTCAGGTTGTCCAGTACGAGATCACCCTGATTGGAGCGGTAAACCAGAACCGCGTGAGGTCCGCGACGGGTGTCCAGCACGGTCGCCAGCAAAAGCTTGTTGGGATCAATTCCAGCCTTGATCAGGTCACGCTTTTTCAGCAGCGCAAAATCCTCGCAATCACCGCCGCGCGATGTTGGCAGGGCCCAACGCTCCCGCGTCTTGTACTGCACCTGATCCGTGACCTCACGCGTTGTCGCATTGACCTGGGCATTGATTTGCTTGACCAGTCGCAGCTCCTGATGGCTGGGCAGCGAAACCGATTTCTTGTTCGCACAGGCCCACGCATACTGTCGGCACAGTGTCCGTGCGCCCGACGGCGGTGGCGAAGCCGAAAATCCCGAAATGAAAGCTGTCTCTGAAGCGCTGGCTTGTCCTGTCGTAAGAACGGCACCGCCGATCACTCCCAACACACCCAGAGCCAATGTGGCCTTTCTGGCTGCGCGACTTGCCACTGCGTTGAACCTGTCCAAAACCCGATTCATGCCTGTCCCTCGATCCCATACGTTCGACTGACTGCCGCTTCTGAGGACCATATTCTGCTTTTGGAAACTATCCGTTAACAGACTGGCTCTGGCAATCCTCGGTCAGGTTGTCGGCAAAAAACGGCGGAAATTCGTAACTCAATATGACCTTTTCTGCGCAAGAAAATGGCGAAGCCTGACACAATTAGAGGTAGAACGTCATAATTTCACCGCCACAAAAAGGCTCAACCATTTGAAAACATGCGGAAATTTTATTGCGGGACGTGATCACCGGAACAATTTTGGCCCAATTCCCGGATCGGCGTCGCAACTTTGTCTGACGTTGCGTCATCCAAAGCGGGTTCCGGAGCCGATCCAAAACCGGCTCCGGCTGATTCTCACTCGGTCGTTTCGACGACCAGCAATTCGCGCTCGCTTGCGCCCCGGGCGTGGCTCAGGGCTTCTTGGTATTCAGCCGAGTTGTAACAGGCGACGGCGGCTTCAACCGACGGGAACTTGGCCACGACATTGCGGGGCCGCTCTTTGCCTTCCAATTGGACGTAGCGTCCTGCACGGGCAATGAACGTGCCCCCGTGTTTGGAAATGGCCGGGCCGGCAAGCTCGGCGTATTTGCCATAAGCTTCGGCATCAGTAACCGTGACATGTGCTATCCAGAGTGCTGGCATCTTATCCTCCCAAAACCTCTTCCGCGGCCTTGATGGCCGCCGCGGCGTTGGCGGCGTCGCGACCACCGCCCTGCGCCATGTCGGGACGCCCGCCGCCGCCCTTGCCGCCCAGTTCCTGCACCGCAGCCTTGACCAGATCGACGGCCGATATCGACTGCGTCAGGTCGCTTGTGACACCGGCGGCGACTGCAGCCTTGCCCCCCGTGTCGGCGATCAGAAGAACGGCGCCCGATCCCAGCCGCGCTTTGTGCTCATCAATGAGGGCCGGCAGATCCTTGCCCGACACACCATTCAGAGCCTGTGCCAAGAACTTGACGCCATTGATCTCTTTGGCCTCAGCGCCGCCGCCTTGACCGGCTCCACCGGCCATCGCCAGATCGCGGCGCAACTGCGCCACTTCGTTCTGCAAGGATTTGCGCTCGTCCAGCAGAGCTTTGATGCGATCAACGACATCATCCGGCTGCGCCTTCAACTCGGCAGCAATCTGGCCAAGGCGCCGATCCTGCTCGGTCAAATACCGCAATGCAGCGTCCCCGGTCAGAGCCTCGATCCGCCGCACACCCGCGCTGCTTGCGCCGTCACCCAGAATGACAAAGGTCCCGATATCACCAGTCTGGCGCACATGCGTGCCACCACACAGTTCGATCGACCAAGTTTGGCCGTCATGGCCCTTGCCGGTCTGAGCCTTGCCCATCGAGACGACCCGGACTTCGTCGCCGTATTTTTCGCCGAACAACGCCTGTGCCCCCAACGCGCGGGCATCGTCCGGGGTCATGATACGGGTTTCGACCGTCGAGTTCTGACGGATGAACTCATTCACTTCGCGTTCAACGGTCTGCAACTCAGCCCGTGTCAGCGCCTTGGCGTGGCTGAAATCAAACCGCAGACGGTCGGCAGCATTCAACGATCCGCGCTGTGCAACATGATCGCCAAGCGTTTCGCGCAGCGCTTCGTGCAGCAGGTGCGTTGCCGAGTGGTTCGCTCGAATGGCCGAGCGCCGGCCGTGATCGACTTCGAGTTCGACGGCATCACCTTTGGCTACCGCACCGCTGTCCACGACGATCTTGTGTGCATAGACCTTGCCATCGGCAAACTTCCGGGTATCTTCGACCGTCGCGCTCTGGGTGCGATCTTCAAGACGGCGGATGCTGCCGGAGTCACCGACCTGGCCACCAGCCTCGCCGTAGAAGGGAGTCTGGTTTACGACCACCCAGCCGGATCCACCCTGCTCGATACGGTCCACAAGGTCGCCGTCGACCACCAGGGCCATAACTTGGCCCTCAGCCATTTCGGTTTCGTAACCCAAGAAATCGGTCGCACCGCTTGCGTCCAGTATGTCGAACCAGACCGCCTGATCTGCTGCTTCGCCCGAACCTGCCCAAGCGGCGCGCGCCTTCGCCTTCTGCTCGGCCATGGCGGTGTCGAACCCGTCGGTATCAACCGACCGGCCTTTTTCGCGCAGGGCATCCTGTGTCAGATCAAGCGGGAAGCCATAGGTGTCATACAGCTTGAAGGCGGCATCCCCGGGTAGCGGCGCCCCGTCCGGCAGGCCCGCCACTTCGTCATCCAGCAGTTTGAGGCCCCGGTCCAACGTCTGCTTGAACCGGGTTTCCTCCAACAACAACGTCTCTTCGATCAGAGCCTGAGCACGACCCAGTTCGGAATACTGCGCGCCCATCAATTGAACCAGTGTCGGAACAAGCTTGTGCATGACCGGATCCTTGGCGCCCAGAAGATGCGCGTGGCGCATGGCCCGGCGCATGATCCGGCGCAGGACATATCCGCGACCATCATTCGAAGGCATGACCCCGTCAGCAATCAGGAAAGAGGTCGACCGCAAGTGGTCGGCAATCACCCGATGGTGCACATTCTGATCGCCATAGGGGTCCACATGCGTGACTTCGGCCGAGGCCTCGATCAGTGTCTTGAACAGGTCGGTATCATAGTTGTCATGGCTGCCCTGCAGCAACGCGCCGATCCGTTCCAGCCCCATGCCGGTATCGATCGACTGCATGTCCAGTTCGCGCATCGAGCCGTCGTCGAACTGCTCGTTCTGCATGAAAACGATGTTCCAGATCTCGATGAAGCGATCACCGTCTTCCTCGGCCGATCCCGGAGGTCCGCCCCAAATGTGGTCGCCATGATCATAGAAGATCTCGGTACAGGGGCCGCAGGGGCCGGTCGGGCCCATTTGCCAGAAATTGTCGCTGGTGGCGATGCGGATGATCCGGTCTTCGGGAACGCCGACTTTCTTCCAGATCTCAAACGCCTCGTCATCGGTATGATAGACGGTCGTCAGCAGACGGTTCTTGTCGATCCCGAACTCCTTGGTGATCAGCTCCCAAGCGAACGGAATCGCTTCTGATTTGAAATAGTCGCCAAACGAGAAGTTGCCCAGCATCTCGAAGAACGTGTGGTGGCGGGCCGTGTAGCCGACATTGTCCAGGTCGTTGTGCTTGCCGCCGGCGCGCACGCATTTCTGCGCCGTAGTGGCACGTGTGTAGTCGCGTGTCTCAAGGCCAGTGAACAGGTTCTTGAACTGTACCATGCCCGAGTTGACGAACATTAGGGTCGGGTCGTTGCGCGGCACAAGCGGGCTCGACGCGACCACTTCGTGCCCTTGTTTGGCAAAGTAGTTCAGAAAGGTTGAGCGGATATCGTTCAGCGTGGGCATTGGGCTCTCTCAGCGCGCATTCATGATCTATCGCGACGGTTTAGCCCCCTGCCCGCCGATAGTCCACAGGATTGCTGCACCGCAAACGAAACAAGGTGAACCCGAAGGCTCACCTTGGCAGTTTTCACTCGAATCTTCCGATCAGGCTTCGAGGATATCATCCTCGTCCGCCGCGGGCGGCATGTCGAACTCCAGCCCGTGCGCGGCGCGGATCTTGTCCTCGATTTCCAGCGCAACCCGACTGTTGTCCCGCAGGTATTGCTTGGCGTTCTCGCGCCCCTGCCCGATCCGCTCATCCCCATAGCTGAACCACGAGCCGGATTTTTCGACCACTCCAGCCTTGACGCCAAGATCCAGCAGTTCGCCCATCTTGCTGATGCCTTCGCCATACATGATGTCGAATTCAACCTGCTTGAACGGCGGGGCCACCTTGTTTTTCACCACCTTCACGCGGGTCTGGTTGCCGACCACCTCGTCGCGGTCCTTGATCGCGCCGATGCGGCGGATGTCCAGGCGGACCGAGCTGTAGAATTTCAGGGCGTTGCCCCCGGTCGTGGTTTCCGGGCTGCCAAACATGACGCCGATCTTCATGCGGATCTGGTTGATGAAGATCACCATGCAGTTGCTGCGGGCGATCGAGCCTGTCAGTTTGCGCATCGCCTGGCTCATCAGCCGGGCCTGCACGCCCACGCTGCTGTCGCCCATGTCGCCTTCCAGCTCGGATTTCGGCGTCAGCGCCGCCACCGAGTCCACCACAACCATGTTGACTGCGCCGGAACGCACCAGCGTATCGGTGATTTCCAGCGCCTGTTCACCAGTGTCAGGCTGCGAGATCAGCAGCTCGTCCAGATCCACCCCCAGCTTGCGGGCGTATTGCGGGTCCAGCGCGTGTTCCGCATCGACGAATGCACAGACGCCGCCGCGTTTCTGCTGCTCGGCGATACAATGCAGGGTCAGGGTCGTCTTGCCCGAGCTTTCCGGGCCGTAAATTTCGACAATCCGACCCATCGGAAGTCCGCCGATGCCAAGGGCGATATCCAGCCCGAGTGAACCGGTCGAACTGGCTTCGATCTCCTGCCGGGCGCCATCGCCCAATTTCATGATCGAGCCCTTGCCGAACTGCCGCTCGATCTGCGCCAACGCGCTGTCCAGCGCCTTTTGCTTGTCGGGGTTTTTCTTGTCGTTCATTGTCAGAAGATCCGCCATTGTCCTGTCGCCTTCCCTTTTGTCACACCCATCACCGGGCGGCAATCGCTGCTTTGTTCGCCTCTTGTTCCTTATGAGATCAAAAAGAGAACATTTCAACAAAAACTTTCATTCCTTACCTTTGGATGAAGAGGTTAAAGAGTCGTTTATTCTGATCTCGAAACTGCTCAATCATGCCCAAGGCTCTGTCTTTGCGATGAAATTTAACTTGAACAGGCTGGTGATTTTGTGCGGAAGCAATTGACCTCGGCCGCCGGGGCGGACAATCATGCGGCACGACAGCCTTCGGCGCAGGAAAGACATGACATGCTGATCTTCTTCAAGGAACGCCTTGCGCTTCTGTCGCTGCCCAAAACCGGAAGCACCGCCTATCAGGTCGCGTTGCGGGACCGCGCAGATATCGTGGTGTCGGGTCCACCGGATCTGAAACATGCGCCGGTGCGTCGCTATGACCGTTTCTTCCAGAACATTTTTCGCAAGATGTACGACACGGAAATGGAAATCATGGCCGTAGTCCGCGAACCCGTCGATTGGCTGGGCAGCTGGTACCGGTACAGGACGCGCACCGAATTGACTGGCCACCCGCATTCGACCGCCGGCATGTCTTTCGACATGTTTGTTCAGGCCTATATGCAATCGCCCCGTCCCGGGTTTGCCGATGTCGGAAGCCAAACTGAATTCTTCCGGGCCCGCAGCAATGGCGCCGGCGCTTCGCATATCTTTCGCTACGAACACCAGGACGAGATTCTGGACTTCCTTCAAGATCGACTGAACTCTCGGATCAGTCTGACCCGCGAAAATGTATCGCCCAAACGGGAACTGATACTTTCGGACCAGACCTTGGATGCATTCCGCAAGGCTCATGCCGCCGAGTTTCGTCTGCATCAGCAGGCGCGTTAGTTGAGGTGCTGAAACACCGCCTCGGTCAATTGTGTCAGTGAAAAGGGCTTGGGCAGGAAGGTCGAGTTTCTGATTTCCGGCCCGGCATCGCCAAACGCTCCTTCGGTATAACCCGACATGAAGACCACCCGAACATCGGGCCGGCTTTCCAGCGCCTTGGCAACCCAGGTTGGACCATCCATTCCGGGCATGACCACGTCCGTGACGAAGACGTCGACGTGCAGGTTCTGATCCTCGAGAATGCGCAACGCGTCCTCGGCCGAGCCCGCCTCAAAGACGGTATAGCCCTTGAGGCGCAAGGCACGAGTGGCAAAGGCGCGTACCGGTGCTTCGTCCTCGACCAACAAAACGACACCTTCGCCTTGATGCGCATTCGGCTCGGGTTGCGCCAGCGGTTCGATCGCGACCTCGGGGTCCCGTGCCAAGCAGACCGGCAGCATGACGTTGAATTCGGTCCCACGCCCTTCGGTGCTGTCCACAAAGATGAAGCCGCCGGTTTGCTTGACGATGCCATAGACCGTCGACAAACCCAGCCCGGTCCCCTCGCCTGTCCGTTTGGTCGTGTAGAAGGGTTCGAAAATCTTCTGCAGCTTGTCTGACGGAATACCGACGCCACTGTCGATGACCTTGACCGAAACATATTCACCCGCCGGAACCGTCGCCCTGTCCCGCATCAGCGGCTCGGTCAAAGAAAACACCTCGGTTTCGATACGGATTTCTCCGCCGTCGGGCATCGCATCGCGCGCGTTCACAACCAGATTCATGACGACCTGTTCCAACTGCCTCTTGTCTGCGCGAACGGGCTTGAGAACCGGATCATGACTGAGGATCAGCTTGACCTTCTCGCCTACAAGGCGGTTCAACAAGTGGATCAGGTCGGAAATGGTATCGCGCAGATCCAGCACTTCGGGCCGCAGGGTTTGTTTACGGGAAAAGGCCAGCAACTGGCTGACCAACGCAGCGGCCCGGTTGGCGTTCTGATTTATTTGGACGAGATCACCGTAGTTCGGATCACTTTGATCATGGCGCAGCAGCAGCAGGTCGCAATGTCCGGAAATGGCGGTCAGCAGATTGTTGAAATCATGCGCAACACCGCCCGCCAGCTGCCCGACCGCCTGCATCTTTTGCCCTTGGACGAACTGAGCCTCCAGTGTCTTTAGTTCGGTCGCGTCGTTCAACACGGCAACCAGGCGCACCTCACCGTTCTTGACGATGCGGGTCAAGGTCAGTTGAACGAAGACCTCTCGGTCCTTTCCACCCAGTCGCAGGAATTCCGAACGTGGTGGTCCATCGCACGCGGCGACCTGAAGCAACCAGTCTCGCAAGGGGTGTCCCAATCCGCTCAGGATCGTGTCGATATTGGTCTGACCCAACTCAACATCACCGATCAGCTTGCGCGCCAATCGATTGGCATCCAGAATCTCTCCGCCCGGAGCAAGGTGCATCATGGGTACCGGGACGTCGGCGAAAGTCGTGGTCCACTGATCTGCAGGCGCGTCGTCAAGCACGACCAGCCCGATATCCCGGCCCGCACTGGTTTTTTGAACCTCGCACACGAATACCCGCCGCGAACCTTCTTGAGCAGGCAGGCGTAGAACCGTTTCACCGGATATGACCTCCGGCGTCAGAGCCTCGGCCGCGCCCACCTCGCTGCCTTGGAGCATCGCCTCGGCCGCGGCATTCATGTTCAGGACCACTTCATTTCGCCCGAGCGTCACGATTGGAAGCGAAGCATACGCCCAGGGTTGCCGACCCGAGGCCTTGATCCGCCACAGGTACAGATCATCGCCAAGGTCGATCGCCAGAACTGGAATTGTCGTACCCTTTGTCACGATGTCTTCTGCCGCGCGCCCTTCGACTTGCGCCAATGACTGCATCCGAACCAGTATCGCCGCAGGATTGGCGAAAACGGACCGCAAACACATGTCCAGCCTTGCGCCTGTCGAGGCGTTGAACCTGTCTCGCGCCGCGGAGTTCACGATCAGCACTCGCCCGTTGGCATCCGTGATGAAACCCGGGGCGGGCTCTTTTTCCAGAAACGACGCGAGAATGGTTTGCGCCTGTTTGTCGACGCGGTACGAGAACCATCCGCGCAACAGAACAAACGCGCCAACGGCCAGAAAAGACCCTCCGACTGTCAGCAGGCCCGAAACCAACTGGGGTGAGATCGGAAAGAGCTGTGCGAGAATGACCAACAAAAGCGCGACACCGACCAGAGAGATGGCCCGCGACCAGCTCGGAAAGTGCCGCCCAGTCAAGCTTGGCGTAAATTGAGCGACTTCGGTCATCAACAACTCGATTCAAAATCAATCCACGGCATATCGTGGCACAAAGGGTTAATATCCGCTTAAGGAATCCGGCGAATATTCTCCTTTAAGTTGTTTTCAGCGCATCAGCGTCGCGTCAAGTGGGTGGAATAGAAGCCGTCAGTCCCGTGTACAACCTGCCACAATCGGCTGAACGTACATTGCCATTCCGGATGCGACGACAGGAACGTGTCTATGACGCCTCTGTTTTCGACATCCAGCATCGAACAGGTGGCGTAGGCCAATACACCGCCATCACAGACGAGGGGTGCGGCCGCGTCCAGAATGGACAATTGCGTCTTAGGCAACAGGATCAATTGCTCGGTCGTCAATGCCCATTTGCCCGCAGGTGCGCGCCGCCACGAGCCGCTCCCGGAACAGGGAGCGTCAGTCAGCACCACGTCAAACGGGCCGTGTTTTACCAAGTCATCTGTCGACAGGATGGTAATGCGCGCTCCCGCCCGTTGCGCTCGATCAGGAAGGTCACGCATGCGCCCGGGGTTGGCGTCATGGGCGAAGACTTCGACACCGCCGGTGGCGGCCATGGCCAGCGCCTTGCCGCCACCCCCGGCACAATAGTCCAGAACCCTCATGCCAGGCCTGAGGTTCAATGCAGCAACGACAGCTTGGCTCGCTGCATCTTGCAACTCGACCAAGCCGTCACGATAGCTTTGGGATTGCGAAATCTTCCGGGCACCTTCGACAACTTCAAGCGCTGTCTCGCAGGCCGGGTGCGGCGCAGTGGAAATCCCTTCCCGCGTCAGCGCGTCCACCGCCTCTTGCAAGCTCGTGCGGGCCAAATTGACCCGCAGGTGAACCGGAGCGCGCGATTGCAGCGCGGCGGCGGCCTCTCTGGCACTTTCACCAAGCGACCGCTCGAAGACCGGCCAAAGCCACTCGGGAATGTCAAACTGCTCGGCTTCCGTTTCGAATGGGCGACCGACCTCGTCCGCCGTGACGGGGTCTGGGGCGTGACGATCTCCGGTGAACAGATCGCCCGGGTCCTGACCCTGCGACCGCAGAGCGCCCAGCATCAGGCCTCGCCCCGTCCTTGCACCGCCGATCGCAGCGTAAGACCGAAGATGTCGAAGCGCGTCAAAGACATGGTCGCGGATCGCTGCCCTGTCCTTCGATCCGGCAAAACGGCTGCGCCGCGCCCAGCCCGTCAACGCTTTCTCGGCGGGCGTTCCGCCCAGAAAATCGTCTAGGATTTCGATAGCGGCCTGAACGCGCGCGCCTGGGGTCATGTCGAGGTCCTGAGTCCGACGGAAACCGTCACATCACGCGGTAGTTGGGGCTTTCGCGTGTGATCTGTACGTCATGCACGTGGCTTTCCTTCAGACCCGCTCCGGTAATCTTCACGAACTGACAATTGCGGCGCATTTCATCAACGGTCGCGCAGCCGGTATAGCCCATGGCCGCGCGCAGACCGCCGACCAGTTGGTGAACAACGGCGCTGGCCGAGCCCTTGTAGGGCACCTGCCCCTCGATCCCTTCGGGCACCAGCTTGTCATTCGCAGCGTCTTTCTGGAAATAGCGATCGGCCGAGCCGCGCGCCATCGCGCCCAGGCTGCCCATGCCGCGATAGGACTTGAACGAGCGGCCCTGGTACAGAATGACCTCGCCCGGGCTTTCATCGGTGCCGGCGATCATCGAGCCGACCATGGCGCAGGACGCCCCCGCCGCGATGGCCTTGGCGAAATCGCCCGAAAACTTGATGCCGCCATCAGCAATGACCGGCACGTCTCCGGCCGCCGCCGCACAATCCATGATCGCGGTCAGTTGCGGCACGCCGACACCCGCCACCATGCGCGTGGTGCAGATCGAGCCCGGCCCGATCCCGACCTTCACCGCATCGGCACCGGCGTCGATCAGAGCTTTGGTCGCGTCGCCCGTTGCTACGTTACCCGCGATGATCTGAACCTCGTTGGAAAGGGACTTGATCCGCTTCACCGCATCAAGCACTCCTTGGGAATGGCCGTGCGCCGTGTCGACCACGATGATGTCGACACCAGAGTCGACCAGCTGCTCGGATCGTTCAAAACCGGCATCGCCAACAGACGTTGCCGCCGCGACACGCAGTCGGCCCAAACCGTCCTTGCAGGCCGTGGGGTTCAGCACCGCTTGTTCCGTGTCTTTCAGTGTCAGCAGACCGGTCAGCTTGCCGTTGGCATCCACGACCAGCAGCTTTTCGATCCGGCGGGCCTTCATCAGGCTGATGGCCTCTTCCCGGTCGGCCGGTTCTTGCAGCATGGCCAGGTTGTCCGAGGTCATCATCGCGCGGATCGGCTGGTCGTCCGAGGTAGCGAAACGCATGTCGCGGTTGGTCACGATACCAACGACGCGGCCTTCTTCATCCACCACCGGGAAACCGGTGAAGTTGTAGCGTTCGACCAAGGCCTTGGCATCGGCCAGCGTCTGATCGGCGCGCAGGGTGACGGGGTTGTAGACGATGCCGGATTCGAACCGCTTGACCCGGCGCACCTCGCGGGCCTGTTCCTCGACTGTCAGGTTCTTGTGGATCACCCCGATGCCGCCGGCCTGCGCCATGGCGATGGCCATGCGCGCCTCGGTCACCGTGTCCATGGCCGAACTAAGCAGCGGTATGTTCATGGTGATCTGACGCGTTACGCGCGTGGACGTGTCTGCCGTTGCCGGCAGCACCGACGAGGCCGCCGGAACCAAAAGAACGTCATCAAAGGTGAGTGCCTCACGAATCTGCATCTGCTAACCCCATGCAAAACCCCGTTTGGCGGTGACCCTATTGCATGGTTTCGACCAAAGGGAAAGCCCCTGCCCCAACTTGTTCGCCCACAAACCGCCGTGATGGCGCGGAAAACGACGCAAGCCGCGCAAAACCTGCCGCGGATTGGCCTTTCCCTTTGCCGCGAAACCCATATCTTGCCGCCATATGCGCGAACACCAAAAAGGCATCCGTCATGACCACCGATCCCCTTGTCGTCTTTACCCCTTCGGGCAAACGCGGACATTTCCCCGTTGGCACTCCGATCCTGACGGCGGCCCGGCAGCTGGGGGTCGATCTGGATTCGGTCTGCGGTGGGCGCGGGATCTGCTCGAAATGCCAGATCACGCCCAGCTATGGCGAGTTTCCCAAACACGGCGTCACGGTCCGCGAAGACGCGCTGAGCGAATGGAACGCGGTCGAGCAGCGCTATGACGACAAGCGCGGGTTGAAACCAGGCCGTCGGTTGGGCTGTCAGGCCACCGTTCAAGGCGACGTGGTGATCGACGTCCCACCCGAAAGCCAGGTTCACCGCCAGGTGGTGCGCAAGGCCGCCGCCGCGCGCGCCATCACCATGGACCCGGCCACGCGCCTTTATTTCGTGGTGGTCGAAGAACCGGACATGCACTCGCCCACTGGCGATCTTGAACGGCTGGAGCGCGCCCTGCGCGAGCAGTGGCAGATCGACGCCGTCACCGCCGACCTGTCGCTTCTGTCCAAACTGCAGCCGACCCTGCGCAAGGGCAAGTGGGAGGTCACGGTCGCCCTGCACAAGGGCCACAAGGACAGCTTGGCGCGCATCGTCGAAATTTGGCCCGGCCTGCACGAAGGCGGGCTGTACGGGCTGGCCATCGACCTCGGCTCGACCACCATCGCCGCGCATCTGACCGATCTGGACACCGGCGAGGTCAAGGCCTCCTCCGGCCTGATGAACCCGCAGATCCGGTTCGGCGAGGACCTCATGAGCCGCGTCTCGTACGCGATGATGAACCCCGGCGGTGATCAGGAAATGACCCGGGCCGTGCGTGAGGCGATCAACGATCTGGTCACCTCGATCGCTGAGGAGGCCGGGATCGACCCGGCCCTGATCGTGGAAACCGTGTTCGTCTGCAACCCGGTGATGCACCACCTGCTGTTGGGGCTCGATCCGGTTGAACTGGGCCAGGCGCCCTTCGCGCTGGCCACGTCTGAAAGTGTCTCGCTGCCCGCGCGCGACATGAATCTGACCACGATGAACCCCCGCGCGCAGATTTACATCCTGCCCTGCATCGCGGGCCATGTGGGGGCCGACTGCGCCGCCGTGGCGCTAAGCGAAGAGCCGGGCAAGTCGCAGGACCTGGTTTTGATCGTGGACGTCGGCACCAATGCCGAGATTCTGCTGGGCAACACGACCCGCGTGCTGGCTTGTTCCTCGCCCACCGGACCGGCTTTCGAAGGTGCGCAGATCAGCTCGGGCCAGCGTGCCGCGCCCGGCGCGATCGAGCGCATTCAAATCGACCCCGTGACCAAGGAACCCCGGTTCCGGGTGATCGGCTCGGACAAGTGGTCGGACGAAGACGGGTTCGAGGCCGACATCGCCACCACCGGCATCACCGGCATCTGCGGGTCGGGCATCATCGAGGCGGTGGCCGAAATGCGCATGGCCGGCCTGCTGGACGAGAGCGGCCTGATCGGCTCGGCCGAACAGACCGGCAGCAGCCGCTGCATCCCCGAGGGACGCACTCATTCCTACCTGATCCATGACGCCAGCGCCGAGGGCGGCCCGCGCATCACCGTGACCCAAGGCGACATCCGGGCGATCCAGCTGGCGAAATCCGCGCTCTATGCCGGGGCGCGGCTGCTGATGGACGAGATGGGCGTGGACAAGGTCGATCGCGTGGTGCTGGCCGGAGCGTTCGGTGCCCATATCTCGACCAAACACGCGATGGTTCTGGGCATGATCCCCGACGCGCCGCTGGACAAGGTCCAAAGCGCCGGCAACGCCGCCGGTACCGGCGCGCGCATCGCGTTGTGCAACATCGCTGCCCGGGCCGAGATCGAACGCGTGGTGCGCGAGATCACCAAGGTCGAAACCGCGATCGAGCCGAAATTTCAGGAGCATTTCGTGGCCGCCAACGCGATCCCGCACAAGACCGACCCGTTCCCGGAACTGGCCAAGATCGTCACCCTGCCCACCCCGTCTTTTAACACCGGAGGCGACACGGAAAAAACTGGCCGTCGTCGCCGCAGAAAGGCATAGTCCGAAAAACTGCGGAGGACCCCCATGCAAACAGCAAACGAAGATCAGGCTGAATACTGGGGCAACTCCGAATCCGGCACCAAGTGGCTGACTTTTGAGGACAAACTGGACCACATGCTGGCCCCGGTTCTGGACCTCGTTCTGGAACAGGCCGAACTGGAACCCGGAATGCGCGTGCTGGACATCGGCTGCGGGACCGGCGCCAGCACCATCGCGGCCGCCCAGCGTGTCGGACCGCAGGGCCATGTTCTTGGCGGCGACATTTCTGAGCCGTTCCTCAACCGAGCGCGGGAAAGGGCCTTGTCCGCGGGTGTTGAAAACGTCGATTTCCAATGCGTCGACGCTCAGGTCGCCCCGTTCCCCGTGGGCGCGTTCGACGCTGCAATATCGCGCTTCGGTGTCATGTTCTTCCAGGATTCGGTTGCGGCGTTCGCCAACATCTCAAAGGCTCTGGCGCCCGGCGGTCGGATGACCTTTGCCGCGTGGGGACCGCTGGCCGACAATCCCTGGTTCAGGATCCCCCACATGGCCGCCACATCGCATCTGGGCCACCCACCAAAACATGGTCGCTACGCACCCGGGCCACTGGCCTTTCATGACGTCGATCATGTGACCGGGATGATGGCAACGGCAGGTTTGGACGACATCTTCGCCAACCCTGTAAGCCTCCGACTGCCGGGGCTTGGATCGGTGGAGGCCACCGCCGAGCTTTGCACCCGGGTCGGACCGGCGGCGCGCGTCATTGCGCATTTTGAAGGCGACGAGGCCGACGAACGAAAAATCCAGAGCGCCGTGGCCCAGGAGTTTTCGAGTTTTCAAACGGCAGATGGGTTTGGCATCCCGGCAGTCATCAACGTCTTTCAGGCCCGCAAGCCCTCCTGACACACCAGATCGTGTCGCCCTTGGCCAATCATACCCGCTGACCGGTATTGTTTCCGATCGTCAACTCTTTGCAGCCTTTTGAGCCTAATTGTCTGCGTTTTTACCAGTGTTTTTCTCCCCATCCGAAAACTTAATAAGATTCTTGGTGATTTTTGCGTAAAAATCGTAAAATATGAATGTATTGGGCAGAGTAATTCAAATCTACAGAAGCCGCTAAACCGGCTCGCTTTAGTGAGTAAGACGTTTACCAGTTGGTGCTATATGGACAGGGGGATGGGCCGTGCAGGTGCGTGGCTACCGAACACGCAACACACACGCGCATTGATCAATTTCATTCAGTGGAGCCAGGGCGGAGTGGTTCTGGACGCTGCGTTGACCGAAGTTGTCAACGCGTTTGGAGCCGATTGCGGTACCCTCAGCCGTGTCTGGCTCAATAAAGTTGGCAGCCGAGTAGCTGCGCGCGCAGATACCCGTGACACGACAATAAGCCGGCCGCTTTTCCTTTCCTTCACGAATGACGTGATTGGTCCGTTTGCGAGCAAGCCAAAGAAAGGCGTCGTCTTCAGCCTCAAGGATCACGGGAAACCCGTAAACGAGTTTTCTGCCGTTGTTCTGGACTGGATCTCGCACCGCAAGCTGCACGACATCCTGTTCGTCTGTCTCGACAACCAAGGCTGCGAAATCGATTTTCTGGAGCTGCATTTCGCCAAAGGCCTCGAACCCGGCTGGCGCGAAGCGATAGAGACAGTCGCACCCGAAATTTCCGAAATCTACCGCAACAGACGCGCCGGTCTGATTACCGAAGCACTGTCCCGCCAATCCGTAACGACCATCCAAAGGCCGGTGAATGACGCGCCGCTGATGAGCCTCGAAAACCCAGCGGGCCTGACACGGGCCGAATGGCGGGTCTGCGTTCTGATTTCCCGGGGACTGTCGCAACAGTCCATTGGATCCGAGCTCGAGATTGGTCCCGCGACTGTGAGAACGCATCTCAAGCATATCTACGGCAAGACAGGAATGGAGAACTTCCACATGTTGGCCAGACGGCTGGTTTCGATCGAAGAACGCGAAGCCTTGCACGGCAGACACAATCAGGCACGCGCATGATGATTGATCTGCCTTGGCATAATTGGGTACCTCTGTGGTTGATGGTGCCGCTGTTTGTGGCGGTGGCGTGGACGGACCTAACCGAATATCGGATACCGAACCTGTACTGCCTGATAGGGGTTGCCTTGTTTCTGGTCGGGTCCCCTGCCCTCGGTTTGCATGAAGTTGGATTGCGATTGATCGCCGCCGGGCTTTGCTTTGGGATCTGTTTTGCCCTTTTCGCCGCCGGTTGGCTGGGGGGCGGAGACGCCAAAATGCTACCGGTGGTCTTTCTGGCGATACCGACCCAAGCCCTTTCGACATACATGCTGCTGCTATCTGCCGCGATGGCGTTTGGACTGACCAGCCTGACCTTGCTGCGCCTGTTCGTCCGACAACCGACAGGAAGGCTTGCAGCGACGCTCAGCGGACGCGAGTTTCCTCTTGGGATTGCCATAGGCCTTTCAGGCCTGATCCTGGCTGGCTGGTCGATGCTGCATTACGGCGCCTGAAAATGCGTGACCCAACCGGGTCCGCACAGTTGACCTCGTGCAGACCCGGGAGCGCCGCACCTACAAAAACAGCGTCATTTCACGAAGGTTTCGACGTATCGAATGATGATCGGTGCAAGGATCAGCCCAGCGATCGAGGGCAACATCAGGCTCGCCATGACGGCGGACATCTGCACCGGCAGCTTGTTGGCTTTTTCCTGCGCGCGAAGCTCTCTCAGTTCGCGCATTTCTTCGGAATACGTAGTCAAGGCAGCCGACAACGGGACACCGAACCGGGACGACTGGAGGACGACGCTCACGAACGAACTCATTTCGTCGATGCCCGTCCGGCGCGCCATTCTCATCAACGCGACTTCACGGTCGCGCCCGGCCTGAATCTCGCTCAGGGCAATTAGAATTTCCTCGGACATTTCGGGCGATACAGTCTGCATTTCCACTGCAACTTTGAGAAGCGCCTGGTCAAAGCCCATTCCCGCCTCGATCCCAATCTGGAGCAAGTCCAGCATGTTCGGGAACGCGTTTTCCATCCGACGTTTACGCTCCTTGATCCGGGCGCTCATCCAAAGTTGGGGGATGAAGAACCCGATGCCGCAGAGGATGCCAAGGTTCCGCAATATCTGAAATGAATTCAGACCAGACACATAATCGTTGATCGTGGCGCCGATATTGGACGAAGGCTGCCACGACATGAGGACGAGAAAGACAAGCGGCAGAAACGTCGCCAAGCCCAAACGGATCAGATAGAAATTGGCGATTGCATTCCGGCCGCGAAACCCCGAGCGCGCAAGCACTTGGCCAACTTCGAACCTGACACTTGCATCACTGGGTATAAGTGCGGCGCTCAGCCCGGTCGGTGTATCGCCCTCCACCTTTTCCGGCACAAGACGTGCAAGGCTCTGGCCCCTTGTTCGTTTGGGAAGCATCCGTTCGGCCGCTGTAGACCGATCGCCGAGCGACGATGATATCCCAAAGAACGCAACGATCGCGCCGGCGGCAACAAAGCCCAAGATCATGAGTTGGGAAAAAAGACCAGTGTCGAGTACCGAAATCACGATTTCCATTTCGACAACCCTCCCTCAGATCCGGAAATTGACAAGCTTGAACAAAACGATGGCATTCAGAACGATGGCCGCAGAAATGACGCTCATGACGGGCCAGAAAATCGGGTATTGCACCACGCTTCCGTAATAGTCCGGCGTCATGACCGTCATCACGAGGGCAATCCCGACGGGAATGAACGACAGGATATAGGCGGTCATCCGACCCTCGGCAGAAATGGCCTTGATTTTGCGCCGTAAGGACATGCGGGCACGGATGACGCGCGCCAATGTCCGCAGAATGCCGGCCAGATCGCCGCCTGTGCCGTGCTGCATCGTCAGCGCGACCGAGAGGTACTGGATATCCTCTTCATCTACTCGGTCTGCCATGTTGCGAATGGCGGTCGTTAACTCTTCCCCGTAAGCGACTTGGTCCACGACCAGACCGAATTCAGTTCCGATCGGATCGGGCATTTCATTTGCCACGCTCTGCAAGGTCGTGTTCAACGGATGTCCGACCTTCAACCCACGCGACATCAGGTCCAACGCATCCGGCAACTGCTTGATCAGCGCAGCCTTGCGCCGTCTGAGGTTGGCGCCAAGGTAGACCAACGGAGCCAACAGGAAGCACACAGCGCTCACGGGTATTACCGTCAGTGGGTTGGCCACCAATGAGCCTCCTGTCGCCGAAACCAGAAAAGCACCCCCACAACCCAACAGGAACATTTCCGGCACCATGTTCAGGCCCGATGCCGCCAGGGCACCCGGCAAGTCGCCGACCAGCGGAAACGACTTCATGAGTGGTTTGCTCTCCCGCGGCTTGAGCAATTCCAGAACGTCCTCGCCAGTCTTTCCCTGGTTCAGCATCTGGATGCGCCGGTTTATCGCCTCTTCCCGGTTTTCTCCGCGCTTCAAAAGCTGACGGCCCCCTTCGAAGGCAATCAGTGCGCCGAGGAATATCAAGAGTGATAGGACAAAGCGGACATCGTATCCGCCCACTTCCATCTCTGGTCCGATCAACGAGTCTATGCTGTGCGTCGAAAAGAAGGATCTGAGATCTTCCAACATGGCTGGGTCCCTCAGTTGAACTTGATCGATGAAAGGTCGACACCCGCCGCCGCCAGCGCATCGCTGGATTTCGGTCGGATACCGGTCGGCATGAAGCGCCCAAGGATGTTGCCGGCCTCGTCCTTGCCTTCACGTTTGAAGACGAAGATGTCCTGCATGGTCACGATATCGCCCTCCATGCCGGTGATCTCGGCAATCGAGGTGACACGGCGCGTACCATCAGACAGGCGGTTCAATTGCAGAACGAAGTGAATTGCCGAAGCGATGGTCGCGCGGATGGCTGCATGCGGCAGCTCTAGCCCGCCCATCTGCACCATCTGCTCGACCCGCGAAAGCGCATCGCGCGGGCTGTTGGCGTGTACCGTCGTCATCGACCCGTCATGGCCGGTATTCATCGCCTGCAACATGTCGAATGCTTCAGAGCCGCGCACCTCGCCGATGATGATCCGATCAGGACGCATCCGCAGCGCGTTTCGCACAAGGTCTCGTTGGACAACGGCGCCAGTACCGTCGAGGCCAGCAGGCCGTGTTTCCATGCGCAAGACATGTTCCTGCTGAAGCTGAAGTTCTGCCGCGTCTTCAATCGTGACGATCCGCTCCCGAGGGCTGATATACGACGACAATGCATTCAGCATCGTGGTCTTGCCCGATCCGGTTCCGCCCGAGATCAGCACGTTCATCTTGGCTTCAACCAATCCCCGCAGCAGCTTGGCCGCGCTTTCGTTCAAGGCCTCATTCTTGATCAGTCGTTCCATCGTCAGCGGAACCCGCGAGAATTTTCGAATGGACAGCGCCGGCCCGTCCAGTGCGCAGGGCCGAATGATCGCGTTGACGCGGCTGCCATCTTCCAACCGCGCATCCACCCACGGTTGCCGTTCATCAATACGGCGACCAATCCGGCTGACGATCTTGTCGATGATCCGCAGCAGATGACGTTCGTCCCGGAAGCGTGCCGATGTCTTTTCGAGGATGCCGGAGCGCTCGACAAAAATCTGCGTGTGGCCGTTCACGAGGATATCGTTGATCGTGGGGTCGGCCAACAACGGTTCCAGCGGACCCAGTCCAAGCACTTCGTGCATCAGCTCTTCGACAAGCTGCTTGACCTCCTCGCTGCGCATCGCACGGCCTTCGGCGCGCAGCAGTTCGGTGACATGTCGCCCAATTTCGCCTCGCAGCGTTTCTTCCTCGACCTTTTCGATAACGGCGAGGTTCAGCTTGTCCAGCAACGAGTTATGCAGCCGCGCCTTCAGATCTATCCGATCGTTCTGGATGTCATGCATCAATACGAGGTCATCCCCGGAGCCATGAACCGGCTTGCCGATCTGAGCAAACTGCTTGGTGTCCAACGGCACAACTTTCGAAGCGTCTGGTTTTTCCTGGCCTGGTCGGTCGAATTCTCGAAACATCTACTTAACCTTCTGCAAATATTTAACTATTCCGAAACAGTCTGCCTCAGTGCTGGCCGACCCGAGGCGGCAATGACAGGCATGTCTCGTGCGCCAGCTTTCGGATTGCGCGTGTCATGGGTGCACGGGATGAAACATCTTCCAACGGCACGCCCCGATCGACCGACTCGCGTACCGTGCGCTCGTCGCGCGGCACCCAAAATGCAAAGTCCTTTTCAAGGAGTTTTGCCGCCGCTCTGTGGTGCGCCGCCGGAATGATGGGTTTCTTTTCAAGGTTGGCGACCAGTTGAATTTCCAGCGCTGGGTTTTCCGCTTGGTAGAAATCCATCAGCTTGCGGGCCGAGCGAACGGACGGAACGGCAACGTCCGTCACCAAATATAGGCGGTCCGCTTGCGTCAGGACGGGCGTAATCCATTCCACCAGCGCCCGCGGCAAATCTACCACGACGTAGTCATGGGTACGTTTCAGGGAATCCAGAATGGCCGAAATCTGCTCTTCCTTGATTGCAGTCAACGGACCATAGCGCGACGGAGCCGCGAGGATATCGACCCCGCAGGGCGACTTGACCATTGCCTGTTCCAAAAAGGCACTGTCGGGAATGCTGCCTTCCATGGCCATACGCCACATCGCGTCGCTTTCGGCGACATCCATCAGGGCCGCAATCGAGCCGAACTGAAAGTCCAGATCCACCAGCGCAACCGAGTTCGACGCCGTCTTTTTCAGGAATCCGGCCTTGGATTGAAGCTCGTTCGCCATATTGGCCGCAACCAAGGACGATCCGACGCCACCACGAGATTTGCCAACCGCGATCAACTTGCCAAGTGTGGCTTGTCCACCCCAAACGGCGGGAAGCTGCGCCTGCCGCCGGGCACGGATCGCATCCACTTGTGGAATGATCTCCTCATGGATAGCATTGCGCGGCAGCACGTCATCAACTCCAAGCTTTTTGAGCTGTCGGGCTTTCTCCAGCGGCAGATCTTCGGACGCCAGCGCGATAATGATCGCATTGGGCATGCGCGCGTCACAAATTTGCTGTGCGGTCTGCAACAGCTCGGGCGAACTGTCATCCACATCAAACAGAACCACGTCATGACGCGCTGACAAGGCAACCGCCGTCCCGTTGACCCGCGCGACAGTGTCCTTGCGGCCCGTAAAGCGGCAATTGCTCAGCCCCTCCAACGAGGTTTCGATTGCCGCGAAAATCTCTTCGTCCGGTGAAATCAACAGCACTGAAATCTGCTTGGCACTCATGACTCTTCTCCTTACTCAACGGCACCGATGGCAAGATCCTCGGCCGGGACGGATGTGCTCATCGTTGGGATTGAAATGGTGTTGGGGCTACTGGCGGATATGGCAGGGTTGCCAGCAGCAAGGGCGACCAGCGGCCCAATTGGCAGCGCGAAATCGTAGTCCAGGTTTACCAGTTCGGCTGTAACTACCGGCGTATAGGGTCCACCAAGAAAACCAAGACGAGGATCGTGCGAATAGGTGATTTGCACATTTGCCGCGGTGGCTCCGGGCGGCAGCAGCATTTCGATCTCGTCCCAGATCCGGCTGCCATAGGCGGTTGATGCGTCAAGCTGACACGGCGCCGGCAGGTTCGGAGTGGCGCAGATGCTGCCACTGCGGCACAGCGCGCCGAACTTGGTTGTTGCGGGGGCGCCACCGGCCAGCGTGTGCGTGGCCGGCATCGCGCCACACAGGGGCGGCCCGACCGTGGCAAGCCGTGAGGCTTTTTGCATCGCTTTCTGCGCCATCGTCGTGGACCAGTAGAGCCGTCCGTACTCGAGAATTCCAAACACGAGCACCAGGAACAACGGAACGACCATGCCCAGCTCGACCAGTGCCGATCCATGTTCACGGCGCCAGAAAGCGCGCAGCATATGCAGGTTACCCGTCATACCCCAAACACCCGGCTCTGGTCCGAGATCTCGGTGTCGAGAGGCCCCAGCCCTGCCCCGAAAAGGCTGAAAACATTTCCAAACAGGTACTCGATCCGGATCTGAGCCGTGACCTCGACCACCGAAGTCGGATTGATCCGGTACACGCCAGCCCTCGAGATACAGCGCGGCGTGACGTCGATGACGGTTGTGCCATGCGGCATGATCGACGAACCGCCCAACTGGTTTTGGACGATGTCCGTGGCCAGAGCGTCATAGCTGCCGACCCCGCCCGCTGCGCACAAGTCCAACGGCGCGATCCGCGCGATCATACGCGAGGCGTCACGCACACCGGCCGACGTTGCCTGATGAATCCAAGTGATACGCCCACCTTCGATGATTACTGCAAAGAACAGCAGGATCAACGGAAGTACGATCCCGAACTCGACCATCGGGGCGCCGGCCTCGCACGACCGCAACCGTCGGATATGCCGAACGAGCCGAGTCATCGATACAACCTCACGACATCGCGAAAGATTCCATCATCGCTGCTGCCACCGACTCCACCGCCGACCTGCTCGACCACCTCGACATAGATGTCAAAATCAGTCCCCGAAGATTCTTCGAGCGGCTGGATCAGGAAAACCTTGACAAATTCCTGGACCGGAACGTTCTCCGCGCGTCCCGCGACCGGATTGGCACCACAGTTTATGGCGGCTGCGATAAATGTGCGGCGGTCAGGATCGTCCAGCGTTGTGCTCGCGCATTGAGGGCGGCCGGACTCGCTGCGCCCGAACAGCACATCACCCGTACCAGCCCTGGCGATCTCGTCGAGATACATTTCGTATCGCGTGTTTCCAGTCGGGTTGCCCAGCGGGTGTGGCGTCAGATCGTTGGCGGGGCCGTCGCCATAGTTCATGTCCAGATAAGCCGCTTTGCCGGAGGTCCAGACACCGTTTCCAAAACGGCCGCCATGCGCGCAGGTGCCGGCGGCGAAGCAATCGTCGGGCGGAAACGGCATCGAGTCGGTCGAAACCTCGGGATTGTTCTTCAGACAGCTTCCGCCAGAGTTTTCCCAGCCCGCGATGACCTGCGGTCCGGGCGCATAATCTTCATCATTCTTGAGTTTGCTCATCGTCGAGTGGAAAATATCGAACCGTGAATTGTAGATTGCGCTGCCAATGCCATTGCGCTGACCGGGCTCGGTATCTACACCGCGCTGAGACACGCATTGCGTCAGGTTCCCATGCGCCGCGATCAGGCAGATATAGAGTTTTGATCCGGTCTGCCCCGCGCAAGGACCGTTGGGGTTTATGCCGATGTCCGTCGGGTCGAGGAAACCAAAATTCCCCGGCCCCCAAGCGGCACCGTTACCTCCAGTGCGCAACTTGATGGTTGACCCTTTGTTTGCATTCGCGGTCCAACCGGGAGGGATGCAGAACATCAACGGCGTCACATCACAGGCATATTGGGTGTAACCCGCAATCGCGACAGCCTCGACATCCTCATCCGGACGCGTGACGCCCAACAAGTCAGCGAGCGCCCGACCGAACGGAAGGAAAACGGTTCTAGGGGTCGCGGTCACCTCAACCAGAACGGCCAGAGCGGGATCGGTCGTCACAAACCCATCCACTGGGTCATTGTCATCCGGATCGGCGGCAGGATCGGGCAGTCCCGACAGAAACCGCAGCGAATAATCTGCGGCCGTCCCCAGATCTTGGCTGCCCTCGGCAAAGAACTGGGAGTCTTCGATCATTCCGGCTGCAGCAGCCGTGGCGCGTGTGATCGCATCACTACCGCCATCCAGTTCTCCGGCGGCGGCCAGAGCCACGTGATCGGTATAAGCCTGCAGGTCGGTCTGCGTGGAAGCCAGTCGCCCAAGATCAAAGGTCAGCGCCGCCATGCCAACGATCACGGTCATGCAAATACCGACGAAAACCAGAATGGTCCCCTGTTCGTCGTCCTTTATGTTGCGCAACGTGGGCATGAACAAACCTCGCGAGCGATCAGTTGGACACGGTTGCATTCGAGGGGTTGCCGGCAACAGGAACTTCCTGGACGTCCGTGGTGCCCCGACGCACCTTCACGATCGGCTTGGGCGCGCCCTCTGCAACCGGCGACTTTTCAAGCAGAATGTCGCTGAGGCGGATGGCCTCCAACGGCTTGTCTTCCTGGATATGCAGCGACCGAAGCGACAGGCTGAGTTGCCCAGCCTTCTGAGCCAATGCCAACCGCTGTCCCTGGTCCGGCGTGACTTCGACAGTCACCGTTCGGGCAATCCCGGGCTGGTCGACATCTTCATCTGCCGTCTGATCAACCCCAATGACACGGATGTTTTGCAGGATCGTCACCGCCCGCAGCGACTCGTTCTTGCCCTGCGTCAGCACGATATCAACAAAGTCACCTGGTGTGACGAACCCGCCAACACCGGTCTGCGCATCCACATTGATGGCCATTGCACGATTGTTCTCGCCCAAGGTCTGAACGATGGTGACCTTCTCACCGAAGTCAGAAACCTTTGACGCCAACAGGATTTCTCCCTGCGCCAACGCGCGCTTGGCGCGTCGCGGGTCGACACCTGCTGTGGGCAGAACATCTTCGAAACTTGTAAACACACCTGCCGGCACAGAATCCGCCGGCCAGTCGATGGCTGTCAACTTGTGACCTTCAATCGGAGATCCGAACGGGATCTCTTCTGCTGCGGCGACCACGCGAACGATTGTCGGATCAGCGGCGGCCTGGCTGCGTCTCAGCTGCTCCTGCGCAATCATCACGGCGCCACCCGCCAGACCCACGCCAAGAATAGTCATCATCAAGGATTTCAATCGCATAGATCCCTCCAAATAGCCGGGGCGGTCATTTTGAAAACGTGGGGCCAAGCCTCGGCCGAAACTGAGTCACGCGGGACGCCGAATGCCGAGACTGGGTTGTTTCTGGCTTCCCGCCGTCCTCGCGGCGGAAAACCAGTTGCTTTTCAGGCTAAAACAGCAGGATTACGGCCGTGTCGCAGCCGTGTTGGCGTCATTGAAGTTGGTGTTGGTTGTGCCGCCCAGACCGGTCAGCAGGGTCCCGCCAACAGCGATCGCAATGAACAGTGCGATACCGTATTCGACAAGAGTGGCGCCACGCTCGTCACGGCGCAGACGAATGAAAAGACTACGAATTGCCTTCGACATGATTTGAACTCCAGTTTGTACTCATTAATGTGCGAATTTCGCACAGGAACGAGGGTTCCCCCGTCAGTTCAAATCGTATCGAGCCCGCATCCGGCAAACCTCCCCACAAACGAAAAGGATTTCCCGTTTAACGCGAGAATTCGTTCATTTTGGCTTTTTTGTGGCGGGATTTTGGCGCGAAATGGTCCGATTTCACCTCAGCCTTTGAGCTTCAAGCGGGCCAATATCAAAGTGTTTTGGAGCGGGTAGCGGGAATCGAACCCGCGCGTTCAGCTTGGGAAGCTGACAGGCTACCATTACATCATACCCGCCGCTCGGTGCTGAATATCACCCGTCCTTCGCCGAATTCAAGATGCTTCGACCAGCGCGGCAAACAAAAAGGCCGGGCAGATTGCCCGGCCCGTTGACAAAGCAGCCTGCTCAGGCCCGGCGACGTCGAGCACCGCCCCGGCGGCCGCGTGCACTCTCGCCTTCGGCGCCTGCAGCATCGGCCGGTTTGTTGAACTTGATCCACTCGCCGCCATGCGGGTCATTGTTGGTCAGCAGGTTGGCGGCGCGGATGGCCTCCATTTCCTTGCCGGCGCGCGGCTTGGTCGAACCCAGACCGAACATCTGAACGAAGGTTTCGTCGTCCATGCCGTCGGGCAGGATGATGCCCGCCGCCGCAACCTCGGCCTTTTTCTCGGCAATCTTCTTCTGCGTCACCGGCAGCGCCACCGGGTTCATGATGGCCGAGGTCATGCCCGCGCCCATCGCCATCGGCAGGAAGGCGTTGTTGATGCCGTGACGGTTCGGCAGACCGAACGAGATGTTGGACGCGCCACAGGTGGTGTTCACGCCCAGCTCTTCGCGCAGGCGGCGTACCAGGGCAAAGACCTGCTGGCCGGCAGTAGCCATCGCGCCGATCGGCATCACCAGCGGGTCCACCACGATGTCGTGGGCCGGAATGCCATAGTCGGCCGCGCGCTGAACGATCTTCTTGGCAACCTCAAAGCGCACGTCGGGGTCTTCGGAAATGCCCGTGTCGTCGTTCGAGATCGCCACGACCGGCACGTTGTATTTCTTGACCAGCGGCAGAACCAGTTCCAGGCGGTCCTCCTCACCGGTGACCGAGTTCAGCAGCGGGCGGCCTTCGGCGGCCTCCAGCCCGGCCTCCAACGCACCCGGAACCGAGCTGTCGATGCACAGCGGCACGTCGACCAGACCCTGCACCAGCTCGACGATCTGTCGCATCAGCGGCGGTTCGGTCTCGTTCGGGTTGGGGTTCGAGTTGTAAACCACGCCTGCGTTGATATCGAGCACGGTCGCCCCGGCCGCGACCTGCGCCAGCGCGTCCTGTTCGACGGTCGAGAAATCGCCCGCTTCCAGCTCGGCGGCCAGCTTCTTGCGGCCGGTGGGGTTGATCCGCTCGCCAATCACGCAGAACGGCTGATCGAAGCCGATGATCGCGGTTTTGGTCTTTGATTCTACGACTGTACGGGTCATGTCCGGTCCTTAAGCGTTTACAGGCTTCGCCGAGGCGCCGCCGTTTTCGATGGCCCAGTTGGCATTGGTCTTGATGCCGCCAAGCGGGAAGAAGTGTACGTTGGTGATGTTGAAGTCGGGGTTGGCCGCCTTGTGTTGGGCCAATTCGGTAATCACGTCGGTCGGCTCGTAGGGCAGCAGCAGCTTGGACACGTCCATGGCGCGCTTCTGCAGCACCTTCAGCGACGGGCCCACGCCGCAGGCGATCGCGAATTTGATCAGCGTCTGCAGCTTGGCCGGACCGGCGATGCCGATGTGGATCGGCAGGTCGATCCCTGCCGCCTTCAGGCCGTCGGCCCATTCGATGATCGGCTTGGCGTCAAAGGCGAACTGGGTGGCCAGCGCCATTTCGGCGTCGGTGGTTTCGCTGAATTTCTGCTTCCAGCGCAACGCCTCGTCCACGTTTTTGGTGGAACCGTCCGGGTCGATGTCCTTGTTGCCCTCGGGGTGACCTGCGACGTGCAGGCGCTTGAAGCCCGCCTTGTCGAACAGGCCCGTTTCCAGCAACTGCATCGAGCTCTCGAACTCGCCATGGGGCTTGGCAACGCCTCCGGCCAGCAGCAACGCCTGATCGACGCCCGCCTCGCCCTGGTACATGTTGATCCAGTTCCCCAGCGTCGCCGCGTCCTTGATGATGCGGGCCGGGAAATGCGGCATGACCGGATAGCCCTCGGCCGCGATCCGCTTGGCCGTGCGCACCATGTCCTCGATGGGCGTGCCTTCGATATGGGCGATGTAGACACGCGTGCCTTCGGGCAGCAGGTCGCGGAAATCCTCGACCTTCTCGGCAGTACGCGGCATGACTTCGATCGAATAACCCTGCAAGAAGGCTTCGACGGTCGGGTTCACCGGGGCCTTATCGGCCGCATCACGTTTCTTGAAGTTCAGCAAAGCCATTGCGGCCTCCCATAAAGATCTGGGGCTCATGCCCAACCGTCATTTGCGATCAGGGCCTTGATGCGGTCCTGATCGTATTCCGTTTCTAGGCGCAACGCTTCAGCCTCGGCGATCTCGGTCGGGTCGCCCTCAACCTCGAACGGCTCGGCTTTGCGCCACTCGGCCAGATAGGCATCACTGTCCTTGGCGTTCACCTTCATGGCGGCGCGGTCGATGGCTTGCTCGAACCGCACATCCAACTGTCGTTTTGCGCCACGGCGGCCCTTGCCCACGATGACCTGAGCGGGGATGTCGCGCCAGTAAACGATGGTGACGTCAGGCATTGGTCTTGATTCCTCCTAACCAGATGGTCCGGTTCTAAACGGCTATGTGGGGCCGGGTCGGTCGGATTTCGACACCCGGGGCTTTTCCAGCGACGTTTTGCAATTCGGGATACAGGCCCTGCACCGGTTTCTCCAGTGTCGGGGTCCATCAAAATCCTCATGACTTTAATGAGCGTCTTGCACGACGCGCGCCCGCGACCTAAGGTCGGGGTAACTCGAAAATCGGAGGGCGTGACGATGGCGCCCAAGCGTCCCAAAGGTGCGGGCGCGTTCCCGAAGGTGGTCGAAAGCCCCGCGCCGGCAAGACCCGATCCAGACGCCCTGTATGCTGCGCTGGATCTGGGAACAAATAGCTGCCGCATGTTGATCGCCCAGCCCAAGGGCAGCGGGTTCCATGTGGTGGACAGCTTCTCGAAGTCCGTGCAACTGGGCTCGGGGCTTGAAAGGACCGGACGGCTGTCGCGGTCCTCCATGGCGCGCACCATTCAAGCCTTGCGCATTTGCCAGCAGAAGCTGAAGCGCAACAAGGTCAAGCGCATGCGGCTGGTGGCGACCGAGGCCTGCCGCCGCGCCCGAAACTCACGCGACTTCATACGTCAGGTGAAGCGTGAGACTGGCCTGACCCTTGAAATCATCCAACCCGAGGAAGAAGCCCGTCTGGCGGTCATTTCCTGTGCTCCGCTGGTCAGCACCAAGACCGAGCAGTTGTTGGTCGTCGATATCGGCGGCGGCTCGACCGAGCTGGTCTGGATTGACCTGTCCTCGGTTCCGCGACGCGACCGTTCAACGGCGATCATGCGGCTGCATAACGGGTTTCACACCGTCGACAGTCCCTTTCCCGCCGCCAAGGTGGTGGACTGGATCAGCGTTCCACTGGGCGTCGCCACACTGCGCGATCAGTTCCACGATGTCGAAGACGATGCTGCCCGCTTTGCCCTGATGAGTTGGTTTTTTGAAGAAAACCTCGCCGATTTTGCGCCGTATAAGGACGAACAGGCCCGCGAGGGGTTTCAGATCGTTGGCACCAGCGGCACCGTCACAACAGTCGCTGCCTCGCATCTGGGCCTGAAACGCTATGACCGGACCAAGGTGGACGGCCTGCGCATGACCAGCGATCAGATCGACAAGGTCATTCGCGGCTATCTGGAGCTTGGCCCTCAAGGCCGCCGTCGCGATCCGCGCATCGGCGAGGACCGGCAGGCCCTGATCATGTCCGGATCTGCCATCTTGCAGGCGCTGTTGCGCTGCTGGCCGACCGACCGCCTCTCGGTGGCGGATCGCGGGCTGCGCGAGGGTTTGCTTTATGCACAGATGAGCGCCGATGGCGTCCTGGAAGACGGGCCGTTTTGAGAAAGCTCTGCGCTGCATGCCGCTTGCGACCATAGCGATCGCCTACCGGGTTTCGACGGCTGCAACCACGATCTGTACGCTTGAGGCTGCCGGGTTCAAGGTATTCAGCCCGGGTTTTCACGTCGCCAACACCGTTCCGCACTATGCTTTGGCGATTGGCGGCATGGGGATCGCCGTGCCGGTGGTCGACTCGGCAGAGGCGCTAGAACTGCTGCACAGTTTTTCGAGCCCACCGGCGACATCTGGCACCCTCGGCGGGAAGGTCTTGAACGGTCTTGGATGGGTGGCATTTGGTGTTTCTACGCCTTGGCCCGATCTGCTATTGATGGAGCGGTCGATATCATCGGCTTGATGCCACATGAACAAGCGGGTAAAGGCCTCGCAGTCTTCAGGAGACCTTTTTTATGGCCAAGAAACCCAGCGGCAAAAACACTTCGGGACGCGGGCAGCGTGACCTGAAGGTCAAGGTCAAGACCGCGCGCGGACGCAAGCTCAGCTCGACCCGCTGGCTCGAGCGGCAGCTGAATGACCCGTATGTCAAGCGAGCGCAGGCCGAGGGGTATCGGGGTCGCGCGGCCTACAAGATTCTGGAGTTGGACGACAAGTTCCGCTTTTTGGTTCCCGGCGCACGCGTGGTCGACCTAGGCTGCGCGCCCGGTGGCTGGTGCCAGGTCGCGGTCAAACGCGTGAATGCGCTGGGCGAGAAATCGGGCAAGCGGATCGGGACGGTTCTGGGTGTCGACCTGCAAGAGGTCGAGCCCGTGGCGGGTGCCGAAACCCACGTTCTGGACTTCATGGAAGACGATGCCGACGAGAAGGTAAAACAGTGGTTGGGCGGCAAGGCTGATGTTGTCATGTCGGACATGGCCGCCGCGTCCTCCGGGCACAAGCAGACCGACCATCTGCGGATCATGGCGCTGTGCGAAACCGCTGCCTACTTCGCCTTTGACGTGCTGGAGGTCGGAGGAACCTTTGTCGCAAAAGTTCTGGCCGGTGGCGCCGAGGGTGATCTGCAGAAACTGCTGAAGCAGAAGTTCGACAAAGTGGCAAACGTCAAACCGCCAGCTTCACGGTCGGACAGTTCGGAAAAATTCGTGGTGGCAACCGGTTTTCGGGGCTGATCAGTCGTCGTCCAACGCGATCTTGTCGGCTACAATCCGCTGCGGCCGCAACGACGCCGCCGCCATCCCCTGCAGCAGCAACGCCTCGCCATGGTTGAGATACGTGGCCGGCTTGTTGCGCAACTCGTCGATCCGCTGATCCAGCGAGACCCGGCGCGTGGCCACAGGTTGGTCGAGCTTGGTCGACGGGCGTTTCAAATACAACATGGATTACCACATCCTGAACTGGTCAATGCCTTGACCATGGATGTTGACCCGTAAATGGGACTGCAAAATGGCGCAACTGCGTCGCTTCGATGCCGGCCTACCGGCCTAGCTGCCGCGCAAGATCCTGAAGCGCTGGGCTGTCCGGCAGAGTCCGAAGACCCTCCTCCAATACCTGGTGGGCTGCATCCGCGCCGCGGTTGATTTGGGCCAGTTGGATCAGCATTGGCCAAGCATCTTCGCGCTGGGGATCCATGGATACCACCTGACGAAAGGCCTGTTCGGCGGCGACAGGATTTCTCAGCGTCAGCGCCATCCCCCCAAGGACCAGATGAGTTTCCGGGAAATCCAGACGGTTTGACAAGGAGCGCTGCCAATCCGCCATGTTCTCACGCGCGTTGTTGCGCTGCAGGGGCGTCAAAGCCGCGGCGGGAATGGGCAGGAACTCTTTGGCAGCGGCAAGGCGTACGCTTCGCACTGGGTCGGACAACAGCGGAGACAGCCGGGCCACCCTGTCGTCCAGCCCTGCCGCCCGCTGCAACACTGCCGCGTTGGCGCGGACCAATGGGTCTTCATCGGTCAGCATCGCTGCTGTTTGCTCGGCCATTTCGGGGGTCGCAAAGGGTTGCAGCAGATAGGCGGCCGTCGCCCGCACGATGCCGGGCTGCGCGCCGTCCTGAGCAACTGCCAGCAACGCGGCCGGGTCCTCGACCTCTCCGGCGAATGCGGGGGCGAATGCAGTCCCGAAATGGGGCGTACGGTGATCCGAGTCCGGGAACCAGTCATTGATGGCGGCGGCGGCCCATGGCTGATCCTGATCCGTGTGGCAATCAGTGCAGGCATCCTCTCCCAAGCCCAGATCAGGGCGCGGCACACGGAAACTGTGATCGCGCCGACCATCCACGCCCATATAGAGGCGTTCGATCATGTGGCAGCTTTTGCACTGCGCCCCCTCGCCTCCCTCCGGGTGGTGGTGGTGTGAGGGATCGTCGTATTGCGCCTTTCGTAGTGATGGAAAATCGGGATTGCCGGCCGGGGAATGGCACTGAGTACAGACCGCATTGCCCTCGGCTTTCAAGGTTGCGCTGTGCGCCTCATGGCAATTCAGACAGCCGACGCCTTGCGCATACATTTTGGACTGCAGAAACGATCCATAGACATAGACCTCGTCCAGTATCTGGCCGTCGGGGTGGTACAGACCCGGACGCAGAAGCGCCAGATTGTAGGCATCGTGGAATGGCGTGCCCGGCAGCGGGTTTCCGTCCTCCAGCGCTTCACGGCGGGAATGACAGCCGGCGCATTGCTGAATCTCGACCTCGGTGTCGCCCGTACCCCAGATGATCGGAAATCCAAACTCGTTCAGCCCGGCAGGCGCGGGCTGACCTTTTGTCCAATCCAGATGGGCCGAGCCGGGGCCGTGGCAGGCCTCACAGCCCACGCCAATCTCGACCTGGTCGGAAGCAAAGGACTGGGTCTGCGGCTGAAAGTTCTTTTCGAACCCTGTCGCGTGGCACTCCGCGCAGCGGCCGTTCCAATTCTTGTAGGGGCCGGTCCAGTGCAACCCATCGTCTGGCGGCAAGTCCTGATCCGGATACAGGTGGTACCAGCGCTCGGCCTGCGTGTCCCAGACCACATCAAAGCTCTGCAATCGGCCGGGCTCGGTTTCAAACAGATATTGCTGCAACGGCTCAATCCCCGCGACGGAATGAACCCTGTATTGCCGGCTTTGGCCGTCCTTCTCGGTCACGTCGGCAAGATAGTCCGACCCCTCCTGCCGAAACGTGACGGACATGCCGTCATGAGAAAAGGTCGTTTCATCAAAATCGGCCACAACGGTGTCTGGCGTGGGTTCTGTCCAAGCCAAGGCGTGGTGGGATCCCGCCCAGGCTTGCACCTGTTCGTCATGACAATCGCGACAAGCGTCCGAGCCGACATAGTCCTGCGCCCACGCCCAACCGCTGTTTTGCAAGAGGGCGCATCCGGAAAACGCAATGATCCAGGCGATGCGGTGCCAATTTCTCATGAAGGTCCGACCTCGCCCTGGTTGTCGATGTCCATCAGCGCGCCGTTGAACTCTGCGCCGAAAATAAGAATGGCGGCGCACAGATACATGAAAATCAACGCGGCCATGGCCCCGGCCAGGCCAGCATAGGTGGCGCTGTACGTCGCGAACTGCGCGATATAGACCGAGAACCCCCACCCTCCGGCCGCCCACAACAGAAGGGTCAGCGCCACGCCGGGCAGGATTTGCATGATGCGGTGACGCTTGGTCGGCAGGATCAAATGGGCCAGCAGAACCGTTCCCGCCGGCACCGCCACCGTGAAGGTCCACCGCAAACGGTCAACCGACAGCCATTCGCCCACGTCCACGGCAGTATTCTCGGACACCAGACGTGTGTAGACCGGCAGCACCAGTTCAACCGCCGCGATCAGCAGGATCGCGGTTCCGCCCAAAATGACCAACCCGAGGCACAGCAGGCGCGTCTTCCAGAATGGCCAGCTGTCATTGTCATGATAAGCCTGGTTCATGGCGGCACGTACCGCCGCCACTCCGTTCGAGGCAAAGTAGACGGCCAGCAGACCGCCCAGCGTGATCACACCCGAACCCGACCCGTCCAGAACCGCGCGCAGTTCTGCCACGATGGGCTGGGCCACGTCCTGTGGCCACGCACCGAAAATCAACTCGATCAGTTCGTCCGTCACATACCCCTGCGACAACGATCCGGCCAAAGCGACGGTGAACAGAACAAACGGAAACAGCGCCAGCATCAGCGACATCGCCACATGGCTGCTCATGACGAAACCGTTTTTGTCGCCAAAGCGTTGGACCGCCAGCCACAGCGCCCGGCCAAACCGGCCAAAAACGGGAATCGAAAGACGTGTCATTGGGAAACTCTAGCCTGCAATCCGCGTTGGAAGAACCAGCCAATGTGCCAATTGCACGAGATTCTTCCGAATAACTGTCTGGCCCGATTGCATAAAGCCCGCCGCCTGTGCAGGATTGCCCCACAAAACTCCAATCGCTGCCGGCTTGCGCCGGTATAGCCGAGGCCCCGCATGACGCCATCAGAGCCCCCCACCCGCACACCGCTGAGGTTGAGTGTCGTACGCGACGTCACCATCGTGCTGACGCTTGTGGTTCTGGGGCTTTACGCCGGCGCCAGCTTTCTGATTCCGCTGACCATGGCCTTGCTGATCAACGTGCTGATCATCGCACTCAGCGATCGGGTTATCGCGCTGACCCGTGCTCCGGTCTGGCTTGCCAACTTGGCCGCCGTCACAGTGGTTCTGGCAGGCCTGTTCATGATCACCTACATCCTGGGCAGTCAGGCCACGCAGTTCGCGCGGACCGCGGGCACGTATGAAAGCCAGTTCGACGGCGTGATCAACCGCGTCACCGGTCTGGTCGGGAATGATGTCACCTCTTTTGTCCGGGACAACCTGATCAGCATCGACATGACCTCGGTCGCGCGGATTTTGCTGGGCAGCGCCACCTCGATGCTGAACCAGTTTTTCCTGATCAGCCTTTATGTGGCCTTCCTTATGGCCGAACGGCTGGCCTTCCGCAAAAAGCTGCGGATTGCGGCCGGCAACCCCGTCACCGGAGCCGAGCTTTCCTCGGTACTGGATGCGATTACCTTCAGCTTGCAGCGCTATGTCGGGGTCAAGACCTTCATCAGCCTCGTTACCGCTGGAATCAGCTATTCGGTTTTTCGCGTATTGGGTCTGGAATACGCGGAAACCTGGGCCGTTCTGACGTTTGCCCTGAACTTCATCCCATCAATCGGGTCGATCATCGCCGTGATCTTTCCCGCGATGATCGCCCTTGTTCAGTTCGAGACGATCGGCCCGTTCCTGATCATCGTCTTCGGGTGCGGTACCATCCAATTCCTGATCGGCAACTTCCTTGATCCGGCCCTGCTGGGCCGCTCGCTGAACATGTCGACCTTTCTTGTCATCCTCGCACTGACGTTCTGGACGACGGTCTGGGGCCTGATCGGCGCGTTTCTCAGTGTTCCGTTGACCGTGTGCATTCTGATCATCTTCAGCCACATTCCGGCCCTGCGCCCTATCGCCGTCCTCATGTCGCTGGATGGACGTCTGGCCGACGACGTCAAGTCGCACGGTCCTGATCGGGGCTGAACGCCCTGAAATCGGGGGTGGATCGGCCCGAGGTGCGCTGCTAACTTTCAAATATTGCAATGGATTGACCGAAAAGATCCAGCGGGTCCGGCGCAAACGCATGATTGACCATTTCTGATGATTGGACCGCCATGACACCGCTTGACCAAATCAACGATCTCAAAGCCCGGATGGCCCAATCGATCATTGGACAGACACAGGTCATCGACCGCCTTCTGATCGGGCTGCTGGCCAACGGGAACCTGCTGATCGAAGGTTTGCCCGGCCTGGCAAAAACCCGTGCTGTCAAGGCGATGGCGCGCAATCTTGATGCAAAATTCAGCCGCATCCAGTTCACGCCCGACCTGCTACCTTCCGACGTGACCGGGACCGAGGTCTATACCCAGACCGACGCGGGCGGCACCTTTCGGTTCGAGCCCGGCCCGATCTTCGCCAACATCGTCCTGGCGGACGAGATCAACCGCGCGCCGGCCAAGGTTCAGGCCGCGCTGCTTGAAGCGATGGAAGAACGGCAGGTCACCGTATCCGGCACCACCCACAAGATGGAGCCGCTGTTCATCGTGATGGCCACTCAGAACCCGATCGAGCAGGAAGGTACGTATCCGCTGCCCGAGGCGCAGATGGACCGGTTCCTGATGCATGTGCAGATCACCTACCCCCCGGTAGAGGACGAGGTGCTGGTGATCCGTCTGGTCCGAGGCGAGGACACCGCCGCCAATTCCGGAACCACCGCCGAGAAACCCTCACCGATCCCGCAGGACGCCGTTTTTGCCGCCCGGCAGCAGATCGGGCAGATCCATGTTTCGGATGCGATGGATCGGTACATGGCCGATCTGGTTCAGGCCACCCGGACGCCGTCCGCGCTCAGCGATGACCTCGCCGCGTGGATCGAGATCGGCGCCAGTCCGCGGGCGTCGCTGGCGCTGGACAAATGCGGCCGGGCCCATGCCTGGATGAACGGGCGCGACTATGTCGACCCGGCCGACATCCGTGCCATTGCCCATGACGTGTTCCGCCACCGCGTCACGCTGAGTTTCGAAGCGCAGGGGGACGCCAAGACCGCCGATGACGTGATCGACGAGATCCTGAAGCTCGTCGCCCTGCCCTGATCGCAACAAAGGAGAGCCGCGTGTCCCCGACCGCAGCGACATCCCGCGACCCACGCATCCACGTCGATGCCCGCCACCTGCTGAGCCTCGGCGGACGCAGCGGCGCACTCAGCCTTTTGCCGCGACAGCCTGCCCGTTCGGTGCTGAACGGCCGCCATGCCTCGCGCCTGCGCGGGCGCGGCCTGAATTTCGAGGAACTGCGCACCTATCTGCCCGGCGACGACATCCGCACGATCGACTGGAAAGTGACGGCCCGAACGGGCGAGCCGCATGTGCGCGTCTATACCGAAGAGCGTGACCGCCCGGCGCTGCTGCTGGTGGATCAGCGGGTTTCGATGTTCTTCGGCACACAAGTCTACATGAAATCGGTGGTGGCGGCCGAGGCCGCGGCCATCGCCGCCCATCGGGTCTTGGCACAGGGCGACCGCGTCGGCGGTATCGTGTTCGGCGATACCGACCTGGCCGAACATCGACCACAGCGCCGCCCGGCGGCCTTGCGGCGGTTTCTGTCCTCGCTCGGCGCGCTCAATTGCAGCTTGCATGCTGGGTTGCGCCCGCAAACCACGGTCTCGCTGAACCAGGTGCTGCAACAGGCTGCTCGCATCGCACATACCAATGCCTTGGTCTGTGTATTCTCGGATTTTGACGGCCTGACCGACGGGTCCGAACGGCTGCTGCGCCGCCTGGCCCATTCCAATGACCTGATCCTGTTCGACATCTCCGACCCAATCTCGCGCCATATGCCGCCCGAGCTGCGGCTGACGGTCTCGGACGGCGACCAGCAGATCGAACTGGATGCCTCAGACCGCCAAATGTCGGACCGCGTGACCCAAGCGATGGAGCAAAGACTGGCGCAGCTGCAATCCTGGTCGCGCCGATACGGGTTTCCCATCGTCCCGCTGACCACCGCCGAGCCCGCATTGGCCCAGATCCTGAGGCTGTTCGGCCATCAAGGGGGGCGGTTATGACCCCGGACACCGAAGGCAAATCGCTGGTCGAGCTTCTGGACATGCTGGAACCCGCGCCCGAGCCGGCTCCGATTTCCATGGTGCCGCAGACCTGGGGCTGGGTTGTTCTGGCGGCGGCGCTGTTGCTCGTGCTTGGTCTGATCCTCGTGACGATCTGGCGGCACCGGCAAGCAAATGCCTATTGGCGGTTTGCCCTGAAGGAATTGGACCGGTGCCAGAATGACCCGGCCAAAGCCGCCGAGATCGTGCGCCGTGCCGCCCTTGCCGCCTTTCACCGGTCTCAGGTGGCCAGTTTGACCGGTGACGACTGGACGAATTTTCTGGGCCAAACCGCTGATCTGTCAGGGTTTTCCGCCTCTGCCCTCGGCAATCTGGCGGCCGCCCCCTACCGCAAGGGGGTCACCGATCCGGATGCCACCGAACTGGCGCGGCACTGGATCAAGTCGCATCGGTCCAAGGGGGCGGTCTGATGTTCAGTTTCGCCGCGCCTTGGGTGTTTCTTCTGCTGCCGCTGCCGGCACTGGTCTATTTCTTTGCTCCGCCACACCGGCAACGGGTCGATGCCATTCGCATCCCGTTCTTTCGCCACGTCGCCCGGGCGGCCGGGGCCGAGCCGCAATCCGGCTCGGTAACCCTGAGACGGACGCGGATGCAAACCGGTCTGGCGATCCTGATCTGGGTGCTTCTGGTTCTGGCAATGGCCCGGCCCGAGCGGTTGGGCGACCCGATCGTCATCGAAAAATCCGCCCGCGACGTGGTGCTGGCCGTGGACATCTCGGGTTCGATGGACCAGCGCGATTTCAAGGCCGCAGATGGCACGCCCAAGCAGCGGCTGGAGGCCGTCAAGGACGTTCTGCGCGCCTTCATCGCCGCGCGCGACGGCGACCGGATGGCGCTGATCATCTTTGGCACCCGCGCTTTCGTTCAGGCCCCGTTCACCGAGGATTTGCAAAGCCTCACCGGCTTTCTGGACCAGACCGCCGTCGGCATGGCCGGTCCGAACACGGCGCTGGGCGATGCGATCGGGCTGGGCATCCGAACCTTCGAGTCGAGCGAGGTGGACCAACGCCTGATGATCGTGCTGTCGGACGGTGCCGACACCTCAAGCCGCATGACGCCGGTCAATGCCGCATCGATTGCCGCGGACAAGGGTGTCGTGATCTACACGATCGGCGTCGGCGACCCGGATGCCACGGGCGAAGACCGGGTCGATCTGGACGCGCTGAAGGACATCGCCAACAAAACCCAAGGCCAGTATTTCTTTGCCGATGATGAGGCCGCTCTGACCGAGGTCTACCAACAGATCGACGCCCAGAACCCCCGCGTGGTGGAAACCCAAAGTTATCGCCCGAGGGTCAGCCTTGCGCATTATCCGCTGGCGGCGGCGCTGCTGCTCATCCTCGCCAGTACCCTGGGCTTTTACCTTTCACAGGGTCGGAGGCGCGCGGCATGATCGACGCTCTGGCCCAGTTCCATTTCCTGCGCCCCTACTGGTTGCTGCTTTTGCTGCCGATTGCCACCGCCTGGTGGCTTACCCGGCCGCGCAGATCGGGCAGCTCGGACCTGCCTGCGGGCATCGCGCCCCACCTGGCGCAGGCACTGCGTCTGGGGGCCGAAAATCAAAGGCGGGTCGGTCCGTTGGACCTCGCCGCGCTCGCCGGCGGCCTTCTGACTCTTGCGGTGGCAGGGCCGACATGGTCACGGGCGCCGAACCCTCTGATCGCGGACACCGCGCCGCTGGTGATCGCGCTGAAGGTCACCGACAGCATGGAGGAGGCAGACCTTGCGCCGTCACGGTTGGACCGTGCCAAGTTGAAAATCACCGATCTGATCAACACCCGCGCAGGTGCTCCCACCGCACTGATCGCCTATGCCGGATCCGCACACCGCGTCGCGCCGCTGACCGAAGACGCCAACATTCTGCGCCCCTTGCTGGAAGGGTTAACCCCGGCGGTCATGCCGGTTGCGGGCGATGCCGCCGGTGACGCGCTGACGCTGGCGCAGGACATTCTGGGCGATCAGATGGGCACAGGCGCGGTTCTCTTCGTACTCGACGATATCGATCCGCAACAGGTTGCCGCGTTGGGACAATCTGATACCCCGTTGTTTTTTCTGACAATGCTTCCGAATGGCCGCCAGATTCCCCAACTGGACGGCCTGCGCAGCGCCACGATCGTTCCCTTCTCGGGCGACGACCGCGACATCGCCCGGCTGAACCGCGGGATCACCCGCAGTTTTTCCGCAGCCCTGGGCGAGGATGATCGCGTCGACTGGCAGGACCGCGCCTGGATTTTGGCCTGGCCCGTCGCCTTGATCGCGCTTCTGTGGTTCCGACGTGGCTGGGTCATTCGCTGGGGATTGGTGGCATTGCTGTTTTTGCCGCCGACCGGCGCGCGTGCAGACGGTTGGCGGGACTGGTTCCTGACCCCGGACCAGCAGGGCCAGATCGCCATGAACCAAAAGGACTACGCCGCCGCCAGCACCCTGTTTCAGGATCCGTATCACCGAGGGTATGCGCAGCTAAAAGCCGGGCAATATGCGGAAGCCTCCGAGACCTTTGCTCAGCTTTCAACGCCCGAAGCGGCGTTTGCCGAAGGCATGGCCCGCATCCGAAATCGAGAGTATCGTCCGGCCATCGCAGCCTTTGAAACCGCGCTGGAGCGCCGCCCGGATTGGCCGGAGGCCGCGTACAACCTGGCCGTCGCCAAAGCCATTCTGGCCGAAGTCGAATCCACCCGCGAGCAATCCGATACCGGCGAGGAAGCGGGCATCGGGGCTGATGACGTGGTGTTCGACAACGAAGCCGGTCTGGGCGCGGACACCACGCAACAGGCCGAGACCGGGGACGCCGCGCCCCTGTCAGCCGACCAGTGGATCAGCGCCATCGACACCGATATGCAGGACTTCCTGCGCAGCCGGTTCGTTCTTGAAAATCAGGAGCGGTCCCAATGAGGTACCTTGTGCTCCTGATGCTGCTTCTGAGCCCCGCCCAGGTTTTGGGGCAAGCAAAGGACATCCAGCCCCGCGTCACGATCGAAGTGCCTGAGGATCCGACAATCGTCGGCCAGCCCGCCATCGTTCGCCTGAAGGTGCTGGTGCCGACCTACATGCCAAATCCGCCGGTCTTTCCATCGCTTGAACAGGAAAATCTTCTGGTGCGCTTGCCCGATCGCGCTTCTGGGCCGGTCAGCGAGAGCGTTGAGGGCGAAACATGGTCAGGGGTTCAGCGCAGCTATCGGCTGTATCCGCTGGCCCCCGGCACGTATGATTTCGCCGCTGCCGAGGTGCAGGTGACATTTGCGGATCCGGAAACCAACGATCCCGTTCAGGTCCCGGTTCCCTTGCCCGCCGTTCGCCTGACAGTCGAGGTTCCTGACGCAGCCCGAGGATTGGATCCCCTGATAATCGCTGACGGGTTCGAGCTGACCCAGGAGATTGAGGGCGATACCAGCCTTCAAACCGGCGACGCGCTGACCCGCACCCTGACGGCAAAGATCACTGGAACGACCCCGATCATGATCCCGCCTTTGTTACCCGAGATCGAGGGCCCGTTGTTGCGAGCCTATCCCAATGAACCCCGATTGTCGGAAACCGAAGACCGGGGCGTTCTGTCCGGCCAACGAACCGACCGGGTGACCTATGTGGCCCAGGACGGCGGACAAACTCAATTGCCGGCTATCGAGATCGATTGGTTCAATCTCAAGACCAACAAGGTCGAAACTGCGCGCGCCGATCCTGTCGACCTCGTTCTTGCGCCGCCGCCTTGGCGGCCTCCCGACCGAGAAACCGTCCTGCGGCTGGCAGGCTATTTCATCATTGGGATCGCGATATTATGGCTTGTGTTTCGTAGGGTACATCCGGTTATTAAAGCACGCTGGGCAGCGGCCAGGCAACACAGGATGGCCTCGGCTGCGCATGCGTTTTCGGAGCTTAAGCAAGCTGTACGCCAACAAGACTTGGCCCGTGTTTATCAAACGTTGGAAGGCTGGAAACGGCGGCTGCCCGACCCGCCAGACACTGCTGAATTCGAGGCTTCGCTGGCAGAAATCGGCGCGTCCAGATATGGCAGCGCTGATCAGCAAGCGGAAAACTGGAGCAAGGCTCGGGATTGCCTTGACCGTATCGCCCGCCCGCGGCGTCACTCTCAATCCGCCTTGCCTCAGCTCAATCCCTGACGCGACCACCACTCCCTTACCGTACGTCACCTTAAACGGAGGTGCATCTTAGGGCGCTGTCTTCAAACATAAGTATTTTTAGATTGGTCTTTGTGATAGTTATCAATTGCCTAGAGGGGCTTGTCTTGATTCCCCCTTTTTGCCGAAACGCCTGACTTGGGAAGGGCGTGTTGAATGATTGACGGATCGGGGGACGCATTTTCCCCTTTTGACTTTCCTGCAAGGCCGTTTTTGCCTGACCACATAAGGAGAAAAAGATGTCATCACAGGGAAATTTAACACATCTATGGCGCAGAGGATTGCGACGATTGGCTGTTGCTACGGTTTCTGTCGCACTGGCCGCGCCGGCCTGGGCGCAAGATCAGAAGCCCAACATTCTGGTCATCTGGGGCGACGACATCGGTCAGTCGAACATCTCGGCCTACACCAAAGGCATGATGGGATACCGTACACCCAATATCGACCGGGTCGCGAATGAAGGCATGATCTTCACCGACTACTATGGTGAGCAGTCCTGTACCGCGGGGCGGTCGTCTTACATCATGGGTCAGTCGGTGTTCCGCACAGGGCTGTCGAAGGTCGGCCTGCCAGGTGCCGATCTTGGTATGCAGGTCGAAGATCCGACCATTGCTGGTTTGTTGAAGGACCACGGATATGCCACCGGTCAATTCGGCAAGAACCACTTGGGCGACAAAGATGAACACCTTCCGACAAACCACGGGTTTGACGAGTTTTTCGGAAACCTCTACCACCTGAATGCGGAAGAAGAACCTGAGAACGAGGACTATCCGGGTGACACCGTTCTGCCCGATGGCCGGACTTTCCGCGAAGCCTTCGGTCCCCGTGGCGTCATCAAGTCCAAGGCCGACGGAACCATCGAAGATACCGGACCGCTGACCAAGAAGCGGATGGAAACCGTGGATGAGGAAACGGTGGCTGCGGCGATCGACTTTATCAAGCGGGCCCACGAGCAAGGCCAGCCCTTCTATGTCTGGTGGAACGGAACGCGCATGCACTTCCGCACTCACGTCAAAGACGAGATGCGCCAGCAGGCCAATGACATGACCGGTCGAGTGATGGACGAATACTCGGCCGGCATGATCGAACATGACATGCATGTGGGCCAGTTGCTCGATCTGCTGGACGAGTTGGGCATCGCCGACAACACGATCGTCCATTACTCGACAGACAACGGACCGCACTACAATACATGGCCTGATGCTGCGTCCACACCGTTCTGGGGCGAAAAGAACACCAACTGGGAAGGCGGTTGGCGCGTGCCCTCGATGGTGCGTTGGCCCGGCAAGATCGAACCCGGCTCGGTCACAAACGAGATCGTGCATCACATGGACTGGCTTCCGACCTATCTGGCAGCGGCCGGAGATCCCGAGATCAAGGACAAGCTTAAAGCAGGCTATTCGTCCTCGGGGATGGGTCGCGACTACAAGGTGCATCTGGACGGCTACAACATCCTGCCGCTCTTGACGGGTGAAACCACAGAAAGCCCGCGCAAGGAGATCTTCTATTTCTCAGATGACGGCGACATGACGGCGCTGCGCTTCGGAGACTGGAAGCTGATCTTCCTGGAGCAGAAGGCCTGGGCCACCCTGCGCGCCTGGATGGAGCCGTGGACCGAATTGCGCGTTCCGATCATCGTGAACCTGCGCCGCGATCCATATGAACGCGGATATCGCACGTCCAACACCTACTATGACTGGATGATCGACCGCGTGTATTTCCTGGTGCCCGCGCAGCAATACGTAGCGAATTTCCTCGCAACCTTCCAAGAATTCCCGCCGCGCCAGAAGGCGGCGAGCTTCAGCTTGGATCAGGTGATGGAAAAGATGCTGACGCCGACCAACAACTGATAAAGGTCGGTTCTACTCTCGAGGGTCGCCGGCTTGATCGGCGACCCTCATTTCTTTGTTGCGAAAGGATATTTCATGTTCCGCCTGATCTTCTCAGCCGCCGTTTTCGCGTTGCCTGCGGGCCTTGCGGCGGACCCTCTGCCCAGTTGGACCGACAGTCCGGCCAAGGATCGGATCATCGCCTTTGTCGATACGGTGACGACGCCGAACTCAGACGGCTATGTCACCCCTACAGACAGGGTAGCGGTGTTTGACAATGACGGAACGCTCTGGGCCGAGCAGCCGGTCTATTTCCAGTTCATCTATGCGATGGATGAGTTGGCCGAGATGGCGCAGGACGATCCCTCGATCCTGACCACGCCGACCTTGGAGGCAGCGGCCAAGGGCGACGCCGAATCCGTGCTGAAGGGCGGTGAAGATGCCCTGATCGAAGTCGTCAGCGCCACGCATTCGGGGCTCAGCGTCGATGCCTTCCAGGCTTCCGTCGCCGAATGGCTCCAGACGGAACGCCATCCCGATACGGGGCTGGCCTATGACCAGATGACGTATCAGCCCATGGTCGAACTGCTCAGGTATCTGCGCGACGAGGGGTTCACGACCTACATAGTCTCGGGTGGAGGCCTGCATTTCATGCGCGTGTTCGCCGAGGACGCCTATGGGATACCGCCCAACCAGATCTTGGGTACCTATGCGGACAGCACCTACGAACTTGTCGACGGCACGCCCACGATCATGAAGGCGCCCGCGCTGGCGTTCATCGACGACAAGGAGGGCAAGCCAATCAACATCGAGCGTACGATCGGGAAACGCCCGATCCTGGCGGTCGGGAACTCGGACGGTGATTTTGCCATGCTGGAATGGACCACCGCCGGCGACGGGCTGCGGATGGGCGTTCTGATCCACCACACAGATGCCGAACGGGAATGGGCCTATGATCGCGACAGCCACATCGGGCGGCTTGTCGACGGGCTGGACAAAGGCCCTGAAATGGGCTGGGTTATCGTGGATATGGCCAAGGACTGGTCTCGGGTTTTCACCGGCTCGAACTAAAGCGCGGAAAGGTCGGCACACAAATGTGGACATTCATCGCCTCGCTGTCCGTCTTTGCCATCTACTGTGTCGCGGTGTTTTTCGCAGTACGGGCCGCTCAGACGGCGCGCACCCCGCAGGGCGCCGTGGGATGGGTGGTGTTTCTGCTTTCGGCACCGTTTCTGGCGGTGCCGCTATATCTGTTTCTGGGACATCACCGGTTCAAAGGGTATCGTATCGCCCGCAAGGAAAGCGAGCGCGTGGTGGAAGGGATCCGCAGCTTTGCCGATCACTCGAAACCCGATCCAGCAACACTGACCGTCAATCCGCGCCCGTTCGAGGCATTGGCCCACTTGCCCCTGTCCCGCGGTAACGGGGCTGAACTGCTGATCGACGGCGAGGCGACGTTTCAATCCATCTTCCGTGCGATCGATGCGGCCAAGAATTACGTCCTCATTCAGTTCTACATCGTGCGCGATGACGCGCTGGGACTGGAACTACAAGACAGGCTGATCAATGCGGCCAAACGCGGAGTCAGCGTCCGGTTCATGACTGACGCGGTGGGCAGCTATGGCCTACCGTCCTCATACCTGGAGGAGCTGCGCTCGGCCGGTGTGGATGTCGCTGATCCACGCGACCAGCGCGGGCCGAAGTTCCGGTTTCAGCTGAATTACCGCAACCACCGCAAGACCGTGATCATCGACGGCGAAACCGGGTTCATCGGCGGGCACAATGTGGGCGTCGAATACCTGGGGCAGGATCCGTATTTTGGCCGCTGGCGGGACACCCACATCAAGATGACCGGCCATATCGTTCGCCAGTTGCAGCTGATTTTCACCGAGGACTGGCACTGGGCCCGCGGAGAAGACCTGATTGACGTTCTGGACTGGGCGGGGTCGGAATCCGATCAGGACATGAACGCGCTGCTGGTTGCTACTGGACCGGGCGACGCAACTGAAACTGGGTCGTTGATGTTCTTTTCCGCGATCGCTGCGGCACAGGAGCGGTTGTGGATCGCATCACCCTATTTCGTGCCGGATATCGACGTGATGACGGCACTGGAGCATGCCGCGCTGCGCGGAGTGGACGTCCGCATTCTGGTGCCGGACATGATTGACCACCGCCTGCCCTGGTTGGCGGCCTTTGCCTATTTCGATGAAATCCGGGATTCCGGCGTGCGCGTATTCCGCTATACCGACGGATTCATGCACCAAAAGGTCATTCTGGTGGACGACACGTTGGCCGCAGTTGGCACCACCAACCTGGACAACCGCTCGTTCCGTCTGAATTTCGAAGCGATGGCGCTGTTTTTCGACAGCCGGGCAGCCGCTGCCACCGAGAACATGCTGAAGACCGATTTCGAAGCCAGCTACGAAATGACCAGAAGCCTAGCCCAGCAACCTCCGCATATCCGCTATGGCGCGCCTTTGGCGCGGTTGTTCTCGCCGATCCTCTAGGTCAGGAACCGTTCCTGGAACACGCGCGTCATCAACGCGACCATGAATGCCGTGGAAAGACCAAAGGCCAACAATCCGGTGACCGAGGCGAAGGCCCCGAATATCCGCAGCCCCTCTCCCAATACAATGTCGCCATAGCCCAGCGTCGTGAAGGTCACGAGCGAGAAATACAAGGCCGAGTTCCAGTCCGGGAGGACATCTCCCATCACCCAGACAATCGCCCAGATCCACACCTGAATCGTATGCGTCGCCACGATGACGGCCAGCGCCAAGGCGATCGGGCCCGCCGTGGGCAGAAAGGTCCCCTGCCCTTCCCACCTGTCGATCACCTTGCGCACCAGGATGGTGCACCATGTGAGCAGCCCGATCTCGATCAGGAAACACAGCCCCAGATAGAAGCTGCCCCAAAGGATCTGCTGCGACAATGTCATGGTAATACCCTGCATCGGCCCGGAAACTGAAACTGCACAATGGCGGCTCTGCTCTCAAGGCACAAGGCCGGACAGCGGGCGGTCGTGCGACGAAAAGAACCGAAACTTTTTGAAGGCTGGACAGCGGATCGGCGCGCCGCACATTGTAGAGCGCACCAGGTGAGACTGATCATGTTGTTGGAAATACAGAATATCCACAAAACCTACCCGCGCGGGCGGCCTGTCCTGAACGACGTATCGTTGTCGCTGGAACGCGGTCAAACGCTTGCCATCGCCGGCGAAAGTGGAAGCGGAAAAAGCACGTTGCTGAACCTTGCCGGCGCGCTGGACAGTTTTGACAGCGGTGAGATCGTTCTGGATGGCACGGCGTTGTCGCGACTGGACGATCGCGGCCGCGCATTGCTACGGCGCGAAGACGTGTCCCTGGTGTTCCAGCAATTCAATCTGATCCCGTCACTGACGGTTGCGCAGAACCTGTCATTTCATGCCCGGCTGGCAAATCGAGTTGACCCCGAGTGGCTCGCGCATCTGACCGCGACGCTCGGTCTCGCCGTTTTGACCCAACGCTATCCCGAACATCTGTCGGGCGGCCAGCAACAGCGGGTCGCGATTGGCCGGGCCCTTGCCGTCCGGCCCAAGCTGCTGCTGGCGGACGAGCCGACGGGAAACCTGGACGAGACTGCAAGCGCGGCGGTTCTGGACCTTATGCTGTCCTTGGTCGCGGATACCGGGGCAGCCCTGCTGCTGGTCACGCATTCGCCCGTGATCGCGGCTCGGCTTGATCGAACGGCGCATCTGGCAAACGGTCGGATCGCATGACTCGCACCGTGATCCAGGCCCTCTGGTCGCATTGGCGTTGGCACCGCATCCAACTGGCCACGCTGCTGATCGGAATCGCGCTTGCGACAGGCCTTTGGTCGGCGGTCCAGGCCATCAACGCCGAAGCCCGGGCCAGCTATGCGCGTGCCAACCAACAATTGGCGCTTGGGCAGATGGAGATGCTGCGGCATCCATCCGGCCACATTCCTTTGGAAACATACGTAAATCTGCGTCGCGCCGGATGGCAGGTCGCGGCCGTTCTGGAAGGTCGGTACAGGGTTGGGGACCGCTCGGTTCTTTTGACCGGCGTGGACCTTGTCGCCTATCCCCCGCTTCCGGCGGTAACGCAACTGGAACAGGAAGAAGCCCAACCCGACCCGGCGGCCATGCTGACCGCGCCCGGCCGACTGCTGGCGCCACCAGACTTGGTGCCGATGCTGGAGGATCGGCCCGATCTTCCACCGGCGATCGCCAGCACTGCGCTTCCCCCCAATGTGGTTCTGACCGATATCGGCGTAGCTGAGACGTTGCTGAACAAACCGGGTGAGATTTCGCGACTTGCCATCCTGCCCGATCAGGCTCGCGGCATTGCGCCCCTGTCCCAGGTTGCGCCAGAGCTGAACCGCCAGCCCCCCGGAAACAGCGTCGACACCGCCCGCCTGACCGACAGCTTCCACCTGAACCTTTCCGCGTTCGGCCTGCTGTCCTTCGCCGTCGGGCTGTTCATTGTACATGGAACGGTTGGGCTGGCCTTTGCGCAGCGCCGCGGAATGGTGCGCAGTCTGCGTGCGATGGGTGTCCCGATGGGGACGCTTTCCCGCATCATTCTGGCCGAACTTGTAGGTCTGGCTTTGATCGGTGGATCCATGGGCCTTCTGCTGGGTTTTTTCCTGGCCGGAGCGTTGTTGCCCGATGTCGCCGCGACCCTGCGCGGGCTCTATGGGGCTCCGGTGGATGGCCAGTTGCAACTGAGGGGCGGTTGGGTGCTGGCCGGGCTGGGTATGTCCATCGCAGGGACCCTGGCGGCCAGCGGATACGCCCTGTGGCGTCTGAGCCGAATGCCGATATTGTCCGGCCCCGGCCTGCAGGCATGGCGTGGACGCAGCACACGAGCCGTCGTGAACGGACTGGCGGGTGTGGGGCTCGCTCTTGGCGGGGTCGTGATCTTTCTGCTCTTTGACGGATTGGTCGCTGGTTTCGCTCTGATGGCAGGCATTCTGACCGGCAGCGCCCTTTTGCTACCTTTGGTTTTGTCCAGCATATTGCACCTGTGTGCAGGGCGCGTCCGTGACCCGGTGCGGCAGTGGGTGCTGGCCGACATGCAGGCCCAGCTGCCGGGCCTGTCGCTTGCGCTGATGGCTCTGCTGCTGGCCCTGGCCGCCAATATCGGTGTCGGAACCATGGTGTCCAGCTTCCGGCTTACCTTCGTCGGCTGGCTGGACCAGCGCCTGATGGCCGAGCTGTACATCACGGCAAAGGACTCGGATCAAGGTCACGAGATCGAGACATGGCTGACCCCGAGCGTTGACGCAGTCCTGCCGATACGGAATGTGGAGCTGGATCATTCCACAGGCCCGCTGTTTCTGTACGGAGTGGTCGATCACGCGACCTACCGGGACAACTGGCCCCTTGTCGCCGCTGCCCCGGACGTATGGACCAAGGTCCTGTCCGACGGCGCCATACTGATCAATGAACAGCTGGCCCGCCGTGCTGATCTGTGGCCCGGGGATTCGATTGCGCTCACCGCCGATCACACTCTGGCAATCGCTGGCGTCTATTCCGACTACGGAAATCCGACCGGGCAAGCGATCGTCTCAATGGACCTGTTCAGCAGGATCGCGCCAAATGCCGAAAACCGACGGTTTGGTATTCGCATCGCTCCGGAGCGCGTAGATGAGCTGGCGGAGGATCTGCAGAACAGGTTTGATCTGGACCCCGGCGCGATCATCCGGCAGGCCGCGCTGAAGGCGCAGTCCATGGCGATCTTCGAAAAGACATTTGTCGTGACATCCGCGCTGAACATCCTGACGCTTGGCGTGGCCGGCTTCGCCATTCTGACCAGCTTGCTGACCCTCTGGACCCAGCGGCTGCCTCAGATCGCTCCGGTCTGGGCAATGGGGCTGACGCTGTCGCATTTGTCCAAACTGGAACTGGCGCGCAGCATGGTTCTGGCTTTCCTTACCGCCTGCCTCGCCTTGCCGCTGGGCCTGGCGCTGGCTTGGATTCTGCTGGCTGTCATCAATGTCGAGGCGTTCGGATGGCGGCTACCCATGCACCTTTTCCCGTTGTCATGGGTGCAGCTCATGCTGTGGACACTTGTGGCCGCCGCCCTTGCCGCGGCGCTGCCTGCCTGGCGGCTTCGGCGGGTGCCGCCGGCCGATTTGCTGAGGGTCTTTGCCAATGAACGCTAAACTACTTGTGTGTGCACTGTTCTGGCCACTTGCGGCAATGGCGCAGGGGTTTGCCGGTTTGGGCGGTTCTGCCGACGGGTTTGACGTACCACAGCCAGAGTACCAGTTCGAATTCCCCGCCGACCACGGCCCGCATCCGTCCTATCGGATCGAATGGTGGTACCTGACGGCCAACCTGACCGGAGAGGACGGTCGGGACTACGGCATACAGTGGACCCTGTTTCGCTCTGCCTTGAAGCCATTTGAAACCGCCGGCTGGCAAAGCCCACAGATCTGGATGGGCCATGCCGCGCTGACAACTCCGGAACACCACTTCTTTGCCGAGCGCCTGTCTCGTGGCGGGATTGGACAGGCCGGTGTCACAGCCGACCCGTTCGAAGCATGGATCGACGAATGGCGCATGGCAGGACCAACGCTCCAGACCCTGACCCTGACTGCAAACGGAGCCGATTTCGGGTACGACCTGAACCTGTCTGCTTCGGGGCCGCTGGTTTTTCATGGAGAGAATGGGTTTTCCGTGAAATCCGCTGATGGGCAGGCCAGCTACTACTATTCACAGCCGGGCTACGCCGTTCAGGGCACGCTGCATCTGCCCGACGGCGATGTGGCGGTCACCGGGAACGGATGGCTGGACCGCGAGTGGTCTTCGCAGCCTCTGTCCGCCGATCAATCAGGGTGGGACTGGTTCTCACTGAGTTTCGAGGACGGCGACAAGTTGATGGCGTTTCGCCTGCGCGGCGGACGTGGGGACTATACCTCGGCCACCTGGATCAACGCGGATGGTTCCAGCCATAGCCTGCCGGACGGGTCGGTTATCTTCACGCCACTGGAAACCAGCCGGGTCGCGGACCGCGATGTTCCGACGGATTGGCGTGTGTCCATCCCGGACGAGGATCTTGACATACGCGTTCAGGCTAAGAACACCCAAGCCTGGATGGAAACGCGCTTTCAATACTGGGAGGGCCCGGTCACTGTGTCAGGCAGCCACAAGGGGCGCGGCTACCTTGAGATGACCGGGTATTAGCGCGACTTAGCGGACCACGTAGACCGAAACGTTCGAGTGGCGCACCACTCGCGCCGCGTTCGGCCCCAACAGGTAATCCTTGAAATCCGGCTTGTGTGCGCCAATCACGATCAGATCGCTGCCGGCACTTTCGGCGGTCTTCAGGATCTCCTGATAGGCCGTGCCGGTTGCAACGACATGGCGGATCGTGGCGTTGCGCTCCGACCCGACCGCATCGACACACAGCTCAACCAGCTTGTCATGCGCTTCGTGCTGCGCCTTGTCGTGGAAGTCGGGCCGGAAAAAGCCGGACACCCAGCTTTCACCGAAATCCGGCAGTACGGTCACCACGTCCAGCTGCGCCCCGTCGAGGTCGGCAAGTTTCGCGGCAATTTTCAGGACAGGAGCATCGATATTGCCGTTGCTGATATCAACGGCGCACAGGACGGACTTTGTCATGCGGGCACCTCTTGTCTGGCGGATCGGCCGCGTTGCAGGAAGGCGATCAACCCCAGCAGCAGCATGGCCGGGATATAGATCAACTGTTTGGGCGGCTGGCTGACCGGCAGATCGGCGGATGCGATACGCACCGGCTCGTCCGCGTAATAGTCGAAATTGGCCAGATCATCGGCGATTGGCGAGCCTAACATCGGTTCGTCCATCTTCACCAGGCCATCTTCCTCGATCAGCAAAAAGCCCATGGCATCAACACGCGCCGCACCATCGGGTTCGGACCCCACCGTGACGACGACCGTAGTCTCGGTCATGTTGCCGGTGTCGAAATCCGGACCACTGACCACCACCCGCACGTCGGTGCCGGGTTCAGCCTCACCAATGGCCTGAACGAATCCGGCCGGCTCGACCTCGAGGTGCGAGGGCGAGATGCGATCCATGAAATAGTCCGGCCGGAACAGCGCGAAGGCGATCGCAATCAGCGCAACGCTTTCGTAGATGCGGCTGTGGGTCAGGAAGTAGCCCATCGTGCCGGCCGTGAACACGAGGATCGCAATCGTAGCGAATATGGCCACTATGATCCCCTCAACCCAGGTGACATCGATCAGCAGCAGGTCGGTGTTGAAGATGAACACGAAAGGCAACGCCACGGTACGCAGACTGTAGAAGAACGCGGTGAAGCCGGTCTTGATCGCGTCACCCCCCGATACGGCGGCCGCAGCAAAGCTGGCCAGACCCACAGGAGGCGTCACGTCGGCCATGATGCCGAAGTAGAACACGAACAGATGCACCGCGATCAGCGGCACGATCAGGCCGCTTTGCGCGCCCAGTTCGACCACAACGCCCGCCATCAGCGAGCTGACGACGATATAGTTTGCCGTGGTCGGCAGCCCCATGCCGAGGATCAGGCTGAGCAGCCCGACCATCACCAGCATCAGGATCAGGTTGCCGCCGGACAGGAACTCGACCAGATCGGCCATCACCTGCCCCACGCCGGTCAGGGTTACGGTACCGACGATCACGCCTGCCGTGGCCGTGGCCAGAGCAATGCCGATCATGTTGCGCGCGCCGTCGATCAGGCCCTGCCACAGATCGGCAACCCCATCGACAAAGGAGTTTGCCAGATCGCTCTGCCCCCGGAAGATCGCCTTGAGCGGTTTCTGCGTCAACAGGATCACGAACAGCAGCGCGGTCGCCCAGAAGGCCGACAGACCCGGCGACTTCTGTTCGATCATCAGGAAGTAGACCAGAACGATGATCGGCAGCAGGTAATGCAGGCCGGCCTTGTAGATCTCGGAGATCACCGGCAGCTTAACTTCGGTCGCGTTCGGGTCATCGGGCTCAAGGTCCGGAACCTGAGCGGCCAGGTACAGCAGAGCAACATAGATGGCGCACACCGCCAGGCTCAGGATCAGACCAGCGCTGGACGGCGCCCAGCTTGTTACAGCATCCACCGGGAACTGCGAACCATAGCAGAGCCCCGCAAACACCAGGAAGAACATCAGCATTCCCACGACCGTGCGCGCCAGATGCACGTCGCGGTCGCCCAGGGTGGGCATGTTCCGCTTCACGGCCTCGAGATGCACGATGTAGACCAGCGCGATATAGGAAATCGCCGCCGGCAGGAAGGCGTGGGTGATGACCTCGACATACGAGATGCCCACATATTCCACCATCAGGAAGGCGGCGGCGCCCATCACGGGCGGCATGATCTGGCCGTTCACCGAGCTGGCAACCTCGACCGAGCCTGCCTGCTCGCTGGTAAAGCCAACGCGCTTCATCAGCGGGATGGTGAAGGTGCCGGTCGTCACGACGTTGGCGATGGACGAACCCGAAATCAGGCCGGTCGCGGCCGAACCGACGACGGCGGCCTTTGCCGGACCGCCGCGCAGGTGACCCAGCGCGCCGAAGGCCATCTTGATGAAGTAATTCCCTGCCCCGGCCTTATCCAGCAAAGCGCCGAACAGAACGAATAGGAACACGAATTTGGTCGAAACGCCCAGAGCGATGCCGAACACACCCTCAGACGTGATCCACATGTGGCTCATGGCCTTTTTCAGGCTGGCGCCCTTCCACCGGATCACTTCGGGCACCCACTCGGACGAGCCGAAGAACACATAGGCCAGGAAGATCGTCGCGATGATCGCCATGGCGGGGCCAAGCGCGCGACGCGCGGCTTCGAACAGCAGGATCAAGCCGCCGAGGGCGATCCATTTGTCGACATCATCCGCCAGACCGCCCGCATTGACGATCTTGTCATAGAAGAAATAGCCGTAAAGGGCGACACCGGCCCCCAGTACACCCATGATCCAATCCTGGATCGGAATGTAGTTTCGCGGACTGGATTTCAGCGCTGGATAAGCCGCGAAGGCCAGGAACAACGCGAAGGCCAAATGAAACTGACGCGCGTTGTTCACAACGCTGCCGGGCAGGACGTAGTTGGCAATCGGTGACGCCAGAACGACTTGAAAGATCGACCAGATCGCGGCCACGATCGCCAGGAACAAGCCGACATTTCCAGCCGGGTCCCGGGCACCCGCATCCGAGGATGCGACCAGTTCCTGTAGTTCTTCTTCGGATAACGGACGATTGCCCTGTTGATCAGCGCTCATCAAATGTCTCCCCGTCCAACGGCCGGTTTCCGGCGCAGCTTTGGTCTTTCCGGCGTCTCACCGGTTGAAAACGAGGCGCGAACAGCGCCTCGTTTCTGGACTTGAAGGTGGATTACTGGATCCAGCCTTTTTCCTTGTAGTACTTCTCGGCGCCCGGATGCAGCGGGGCCGACAGACCGTCCTTGATCATTTCCTCAGGCTTGAGGTTGGCAAAGGCCGGGTGCAGCTTTTTGAAGTCGTCGAAGTTCTCGAAAACCGAGCTGACAACCGCGTACACCGCATCGTCAGACACGTTTGCCGAAGTCACGAAGGTCGCGCCCACACCGAAGGTCTGAGTGTCAGCGTCCGAACCGCGATACATGCCGCCGGGGATGGTGGCCGTACGGTAGAACGAGTTGTCGGCAACCAGCTTGTCAACGGCTTCACCGCTGACGTTCACCAGAACCGAGTCGCACGCAGTGGTGGCTTCCTGGATCGAACCGGACGGGTGGCCGACGGTGTAGACCATCGCATCGATCTGGTTGTCACACAGCGCGGCCGACTGTTCTGCGGCCTTCAGCTCGGTTGCCAGTTCGAAGTCATCCGTGGTCCAGCCCAGGGCTTCCATCAGAACTTCCATGGTGCCGCGCTGACCGGAACCGGGGTTGCCGATATTGACGCGCTTGCCCTTCAGGTCTTCGAAGTTCTTGATACCGGAATCGGCACGGGCCACCACGGTAAACGGCTCGGGGTGAACAGAAAATACGGCGCGCAGCTCTTCGAACGGGCCGTTTTCCTCGAATTTCGAGGTGCCGTTGTAGGCATGGTACTGCCAGTCGGACTGGGCCACACCGAATTCCAGTTCGCCTTCGCGAATGGTGTTGATGTTGTAGACCGATCCACCCGTCGATTCGACCGAGCAACGCACGCCATGTTCTTTGCGGCCCTTGTTCACCAGGCGGCAGATCGCGCCACCGGTGGGATAGTACACGCCGGTCACACCGCCGGTGCCGATGGTGATGAATTCTTCGGCATAAGCCGCCGGAGCCATGAGGGCAGCGGTCACGACCGCGCCGAGGCTGAGCTTGCTTTTCTTGATCATTTAGGAACTCCCAAGATTCTTATTGTGGACGGAAGACAGGCCAAAGGCCCCTTGTCCGGGGGACGAGCCATTATGACAATCCGCATGAGCAGGCAACGGATGAGCTCAAATTTTCCCGAATTCTCCCAACAGTCACGATGGTTTGTTGCCAGTACCTCTGTTGTCAAGCGTTAAGCGCCCGACCCCGGCGTCGGGACGCACATATGACGTGGAACCCAAAAATTTCCCCGGCTTGACCCCGCAACAAGGGGTGTCGCACCGTGTTGACCGGTCTGTGGCGCGTCAAGTATGATCTCTCAGGTCGCTGAGTTCGAAGATTTCTTGTTTTCTGACAATCGGTTATTTGTTTTTTTCCTGTTCGTGTGAGTTCACAGCGTGATTGGTTATTCTTCATTGCAAAGCAAATCGTCATCAATCAGCGAGTTCCGCTGGCATTTGTTTCTGGCGCTGGTCTTCACGGTCGCCGCCGGTGAGATGTTTTTCGACACATATCGCGTCGTTTACTTCGGCGCGGTCTCTTTCGACGACTATTCCCACTACCTGCTGTATCTTCTGGATGAAGAGCGTGGCCGGGTTCCCCCTTCGCCGCATGTTTACCGCATAGGCTCGGTTATACTTGCGCTGCCGTTCTACAATCTGCCGTTCGTCTCGCTGTCCACCGGGTCAGGAGAAGTCTTTCTTCCTGACAGCGTTGCTGATGCCAAGGCATTGGCCGCGATGTGTGCCGCCAACGTCTTCTACCTGGTCCTGACGGCGCTTATGGTTTACGCCTATTTGCTGCGGCGTGTTGGAACCAATGCGCAGTGGGCATTCATCGGCGCCGCGTCAGTTCTGTTTCTGGGGCAGTTTCTGGCGCTGGAAGGCAATGACGGCATCTCGGTCTTTCCATTGACAGTGGCCCTTCTGTTGGCTGCCGAGAAGAAATGGAAGTGGTTTCTTCTTACCGTGTTTCTTGGCGCGTTCATCAATGAAAAGATCATCATCGTGACGCTGCTGATCTTTGGTCTGCGCGCATTGGCAATAATGTCCTTGCGCAGCGACGAGGCCAAGGTCACGGCCGCCCTGTTTTGCCTGTTCGTTGGATTTCTGGTTGTCATTACCGCATTTCCGTTTCCGGGCGTGAACGACAATCAGAGAGAGATTGGGCAATTCATCTCCAGCGCGCTGTCCACTCTAAAAGGCAGCACAAGTGTCAAAGGACTGTATCTGAACGTCTGGCCGTTGTTGGTTCTGACCGCCTGCTGGTGGATTGCCGTGACTGGTCAAGCTGAACATCAGGTCCTGCGGCGGACGGACGTTTTGGCGCTGCTGGCGTTTTTCTCGCTCATCGCCATGTTGAACGTACAGTTCAATATCGGTCGGCTGGTCATGTACTTCATGCCGTTTTTTGTCGTGGGCTGCATTCAGGCCCTCGCAGCCAGCGACAACTCGCGCGCTGCTACGTCCAGAGACGGCAATGAGTGACGAGGCCACCCGGCAACGCGAGGTCAGATGCTGAGCTTCTTGAACACCGGCTCGGGGATGTTTCGGATGATCGCCATGATCAGTTGCCAAATCGGCTTAACGTAGATCACGTTCCGACCGCGCTCGACCGCCCGGGCCGTTGCGGCGGCAACCTCGGACGGTTGCGCGGTCAGACGCTCGGGCAAGTCCATTCCTTCGGTCATCTGTGTGTCGACGAATCCTGGAAGAACCGTCACGACATGCACGCCTTTCTTGGCGAGCCGGTTGCGCAACCCGGACAGAAATGCGGTCAGGCCGGCCTTGGCTGATCCGTAAACATAATTGGTCGCCCGGCCCCGATCACCTGCCACGGAACTGACACCCACGATCGTGCCCGATCCGCGCTCTTCGAACCGGTTGGCAAAGGCTCCGAGGATCTGAGCCGGCCCTTCGAAGTTGCTACGCATCACCAGAGAAGCTGCGGCGGCGTCCTTTTCGTTCTCGGTCTGCTCGCCCATGTACCCGACAACGCATACAACGATACCCGGCAATTCAGGCAACGCATCGATGAACCCATCGAAGCTGTTGGCTTCCAGAACGTCGAACTCGTGCAACGTTGCCCCTACACCATAGCGCAGTTCGATATCGGCCTTGTCGGCCTCGAGCGTCTCAGCATTCCGGGCGGCCAGCTGGACCGGGTGGCCCCGCTCGGCAAACTCATGAGCGATGGCCTTGCCGATATCCGACCGGGCACCAAGAACGAGAACGTGTTCCATTGTCATATTTCAAGCCTTTCTGACTGGGCCGAGCGGAACCGGTCCCGCCACCCATTGACGTTGCGCGCCTCGCGGAATCGGGTCACGCGATCGTCTGATCTGTTCAAAGTATTGGCCGACATCCTGCTGTCTTTGGCCAGGTAGAACCGTCCACCATGTTCCAGGGTGATCCGATCCAGCTTGTCCATGAGAATGAGCGTTTTGTCGGAAATCGGGAAATCAAGCGCCAGCGTGTATCCCTCCATGGGGAAGGAAAACGGACTGTCTTGCGGTCCGAACCGTTTCAGCACGGACAAAAACGAACCCATGCCCTTGCCGGCGATAGCTTGCAAAAGCTCGGTCAGACCGGCACGTGAACGATGAATAGGCAACGCGCATTGAAACTGGGCAAACCCGCTGCGACCGTAGATACGGTTCCATCCCAATATGGCGTCCAGCGGATAAAAGAACGTATCCCAGTTCACCAGCTTGGTGTCGCCGTTTCGAACCCCCATCCAATAGTAACCGGCGTTGAATGCCCGAACCGTATGGCGGTTCAAGGCAAACGACGGCAGATCCATCGGCACGGATTTTTTGCGCTTGGTCGGGCAGATCAGGGGTTGCCTGGCATACCGCCCCGGCAGGTCCGAGACCGCAGCGTGTTCTCCCAGCATCACCAGAGACCGCCCCAGGTTTCGGCCAGTGGACAAGCAGTCGATCCACGCGACCGAGTATGTTGCATCCTGTGCGGCCTCGAATGCATTCATCGCATCCTGAAGGCTGGGTGCGGCTATGGTCTTTTGCTTGATCCAACCTGTCTCGACCGGCTGCAGCCGAACCGCGGCCCGTACGATGATCCCGGTAAGGCCCATGCCGCCCAAGGTGTGGTCGAACAATGCGCTGTTCGAGGCGCGGCTGCATCGGGTGATTTCCCCATCATCGCCCATGACCTCAACCCATTCGACGCAATGGCGGAAACTACCGACACGGTGGTGGTTCTTGCCATGAACATCTGCGGCGATGGCACCGCCGATCGTGACGAATTTGGTGCCCGGTGTAACGATCGGAAACCAACCCCGGGGCAGAAACGCTGCGATCACGTCGCCCAGCAGAACCCCCGCCTCGGCAACCAACACTCCGGTCTGGTTGTCGAAGGACACCATCCTGTTCAGATGCCGGGTGTGTACGGTTGTCGTGCGCCCAATTGCGCTGTCTCCATAGGCGCGCCCATTGCCGCGCGCGATCACATCTGGTCCTTCCCGCACGACCGATCGAAGGCTTTCGACGCTGCGCGGCGCGATCACGCTGGTCTCTAGAACGGGGTACCTGCCCCAGCCGGAAAGCCTCATGCCCGCGCCTCCGCCGAGCCGGCGTTGAATACGAAGCGCTTATCCAGATGGTACTTGATCACGTAACCCACTGTCAGCCCGATAACCGCGCCAACCTCGCGCATGAGATCGGTTTTCCAAACCACCCAAAAGGCCGTCTCGGTGCCCCAAAAAATTGCAGTGGTGACCACACCCATCGCCGTATACAGCGAAAATTTCTGACCATGGGCCTTCAGCCCCGTCTGCCGGTCATAGAAAATCCAGTGCTTGTCGAGGGTATACTTGACCACAAGGCCGACCAGAGTACCCGCAAACACTGCAGCCGCGAAGTACCAGCCACCCTCGCCAAGCGACAGGACTGCGCGCTGCGCGGTCAGGTTCAAGGCCATCGCCACGATGGCAAAGGCGGAATAGCGCAGAATCAATCCCTGAACCGTCACAGCATTGACCCCGCGACAACGAACAGCAGAATTATGGCAAAGCAAAGCAGGCTGACCGGGTCCTTGGCCGCATAGATCACGGGATCATCGTGCATGTTGCCACGATGCGTAATCATGACGGTCCGGGTGATCCAGAACAGCAGAACAGCACACACGCCCCACAGGGCCTGCGGGTAGGAGTAGAGCTGCACCACCACCGGCGAGCTGACATAGAGTGCCATAACCAGAACTGCGACATAACCCGCGCTGACGGCGATCATGGAGATAATCGGAAGGTCATCCACGTGATAGCCGCGCCCGGTTGCCGACAATTTACCGCGTGCCGCATAGTCCACCAACTCGGCCTGCCTTTTGACCGCCGCAAGCGACAGGAACAGAAACATCGAAAATGCCAGGAGCCAGACTGAAAGCTCCAACCCTGTTGCCGCTCCACCCGCCACGATCCGGGTCGTGTAAAGGCCGGCCAAGACACAGATGTCGATGACCAACTGGCGCTTAAGATACAATGAGTACCCGGTCGTCAGTGCATAATACGCCACCATCACCAGGAAAAACTCCAGCCCGACCATGGCCGCAATGACCGAGCCTGAAATCAGCAGACCGGCAGCCATCCACGTTCCAGACGAAATCGGAATGTTGCCCGAAGCAAACGGCCGCGCGCGTTTGCGCGGATGCGCCCGATCTGCTGCAAGGTCCAGCAAGTCATTCAGGACATAGACACTGGATGCGATCAGGCTGAACGATATGAAAGCCAGCAACGACAACCAAAACACCTGCCCCGTTAGTTGATGGGCCGCCAGCATCGGCAAAAAGACCAGAAGGTTCTTCATCCATTGATGCGGACGCAGCGCCTTGAGGTAGGACTTGGCGGTCACTTCGTGTGTGTGCAGATGCTCGACCTTGGGTGCAACCGCTTCCGCTTGTTTCGCCAGTCCCGGCCCCGCGTTCACGGAAACCGCCAGATTGGCCCTTCGCCACACCGCAAGGTCGGCGTGGGAATCGCCCATATAGGCGTATCCGCCCGGACCAAAGCGTTCGTCCAGAAACTCGGCCTTGTTTTCACCTTTCAGGTTCAGCGACCCGTCGGAACCATGAACCTCGTCAAAAATACCCAAATGGGCTCCGATGCTTTGGGCGATACCCTCATCCGAGGCCGTCACAAGGGCGGTCTTGCCGCCATCTGCGCGCCACTTCTCGATGTATTCCAACACCTTGGGATCATAGGGCAACGAGGTGACGTCAATTTCGGCCTCTGCGGCCAGGTAACGTTTCAATGAAGCGCGTCCCCCCAACAGAGCCGCAGCTGAGTGAAACGGGCTACGCCAGTTCCGTCCGAAAGCCGACCAAAAGCTTTCGTACAGCATGTCACTCTTCAAAAGAGTGCCATCCAGATCTACCACAAGGATTTTGCACATAAATCAACCAACTATAATCATTACCCGGGACGGGGAACTATGAGGTCCGTTATTGCAAAGCTCAAAAGGCATGGCAACTGCACAGCTGTGCCCGCCAACCCTTCTCGTCATAGCCTGCTTCGATATCACGTCAGTGCCTGTCACGGCTCATTGTTTCACCAATTTCTATGGCCAAATGATGGCGTCACGGCCTATCCCAGTGACGCTGTACCATAATCGCGTTCTTTCAATTATTTGAAAGCCCTTCACCCAATGCGGCCGCATTCATATTGCACGAGCTTCAAGGGTCATATCACTCTGGAATGTGCCCACTTCAGCGCCCAGTCGCGCGCGGATACGCTGTCAGAGACACCGTCCAACGGAGACACAGACAGCCTCTGCGTTGGCTATAGTTGCCGATTTGGAAACTCTACCGTTGCTCGTGATACCGCATCAGACAACGGTCCGGATCCCACTGTTCCGCGTAGAGTTTCCTCGCTCAATTCGAGGCTGGATGCTCGAGCTGAAGCCAGCCGAGCACGCGAGCTTTGACAGCTCAAACGCCCTGGGGACTATACGATAACGGTTGCGGTGGTGGTGCCCAAGGAGAGACTCGAACTCTCACGCCCGTGAAGGCGGGGGATTTTGAATCCCCTGCGTCTACCATTCCGCCACTTGGGCCACGCGCATTGAATTACCGCCCATCTTGCCGAACGTCCAGAGGCAAAAATCGGTCAATCGACGATCAGCCCGGGACAGATCGGTTGACGCCCCGTCGGACGCGTGGTTTGCCTCGTCATGACAAAGCTTGGGAACACGCGCTGATGCTGCAATCGCTTTATGATCGGACGATCCGACTGGCTGACCACCCACACGCACTGTGGGTGTTGGCATTTGTGGCATTCATCGAAAGCTCGGTCTTTCCGATTCCACCCGACGTGCTGATGATCCCGATGATTCTGGCACGCCCATCGCGGGCATGGCTGATTGCCACCGTTGCGCTTGTATTCTCGGTTCTGGGCGGCCTTTTGGGATACGCAATCGGCGCGTTCTTCTACGACAGCATCGGACAACCCATCCTCGAAGCGATGGGCAAGGGTCACGCGATGCAGGAGTTCAACCAGCGGTTCAACGATTTCGGGTTCTGGGCCGTTCTGACCGCCGGTGTCACGCCTTTCCCGTACAAGGTCATCACGATCATGTCCGGTTGGACGGGAATGCCACTGGGGACGTTCATCGCCACTTCGATTCTCGCCCGCGCTTTGCGGTTCTACATCGTCGCCGGGTTGCTTTGGGGCTTTGGCGAGCCTATCCGGGACTTCATCGAAAAACGGCTTGGGTTGATGTTCACTTTGTTCATCATTCTTCTGATCGGCGGATTTCTGGTGGTGAAATACATATGACGCGGAAACGGACACTCATTTTGCTGGCTGCGGGTGGGTCTGCAGCTTTGCTTCTTGCGGCTTGGGGGTTCCAGTATCTGGGCGGCATGGCCCCGTGTAAATTGTGCATCTGGCAACGCTACCCGCATGGTGCGGCTGTATTGCTCGGCGCGCTGGCCTTTGCACTTCCGGGCGTGCGCCTGCTGCCTCTCCTCGGCGCAGCCGCTGCCGCCGCCACGTCCGGTATCGGCGTCTATCACGCCGGGGTCGAGCGTGGTCTTTGGGAAGGTCCGTCCAGTTGCACATCGGGCAGTATCAGCGGCCTGTCTGCCGAGGAGCTGATGGAACAGATCATGGCGGCCCCGTTGGTGCGGTGCGATGATATCCCGTGGGAGATGTTCGGGTTGTCCATGGCCGGATGGAATGCTCTGCTATCCGCTGGGCTGGTTCTGGTCTGGCTGGCCGCCTGGCGCGCGCGTTGAACCTACTGGGCGTCCAGTTCTGCGTCCCAATACAGAAAGTCGATCCAGCTTTCGTGCAGGTGGTTCGGCGGAAACTTCCGTCCGATATTCTGCAGCATGCTGGCGTCAGGCTGCCGAGGTGGCTTGCGCAGGCTCATCCCGGCCTGACGCAGCGATTTCGACCCCTTGCGCAGATTGCACGGACTGCAGGCGGCCACCACGTTCTGCCAACTGGTGACACCCCCTGCCGCACGCGGCACGACGTGGTCGAAAGTCAGTTCGCCCCGGCTGCCGCAGTACTGGCAGCGGAACTCATCCCTCAGAAATAAATTAAAGCGCGTGAAGGCCACGCGCTTTCTGGGTTTCACATAGTCTTTCAGGACAACCACCGACGGTATTCGGATCACCGTACTCGGGCTGCGGACCACTTCGTCATACTCGGCGACGATATCAACCCGGTCCAGCCAGGCGGCCTTTATCGCCTCCTGCCAGGGCCACAGCGACAGCGGATAGTAGGAAAGCGGGCGATAATCGGCGTTCAAAACCAATGCCGGATGGTGCTTGAGGGCACCTGGCTCCCTGACAAATTCGGTCCTGAAATCTCCGTCCATGGCTGAATCGCTCCTCGCTCTCGGCTGCCTGTATGGGACACCAGAGCGGGGAGCACCCGCCCCGGTCTTAACTTAACTATATATCGTGTCAAAACTCTGACAAGTCCTGTTTTTCCACAACATCTCGGTAACGAACTACCCCGAATCCGTAACAATCACGTGACAGTTATCCACAGCTTGCGCAGGTCCGGAACTGAGAGTAAGGCGGAGCTCATGTCATGGTTCATCCGCTTCAACAAACCCTTTGACGTGCTGCCGCAGTTCACCGACCGGCAAAATGCCGAGTCGCCCCGCAGCACCCTGTCGGATTTCATCGACCTGCCGGGGGTCTATCCGGCCGGGCGGCTGGACCGTGACAGCGAGGGGTTGATGCTGCTGACCGACAATGGGCGGCTGCAATCCCAGATCTCGGACCCCAAGCACAAAATGCCCAAAACCTACTGGGTTCAGGTCGAAGGAATCCCGGATGCGGCGGCCATCCGGGCCCTGCGTGACGGGGTCGAGTTGAATGACGGCATGACCCGCCCAGCCAAGGCGCGGCTGATTGACGAACCCCAAGGCCTGTGGCCGCGCACGCCCCCGATCCGCGAACGCAAGTCGGTGCCGGATTGTTGGCTGGAACTAACACTGCGCGAGGGGCGCAACCGTCAGGTGCGCCGCATGACGGCCGCCGTGGGCCACCCCACCCTGCGCCTGATCCGCGCCCGGATCGGAGACTGGACCTTAGACGATCTCGCCCCCGGCAGCTGGGACAGCCTGCCGATGCCCGTTCTGGAAACCGCCCCCCAACGCAAGCGGGACCGGCGTCCGCGGCGGTGACTTTTTCAGCGATGTCCGTTATGATAGCGTCATGAAAGTAACAGCCGGAATCCCGTCGCCTTCGGGCATTCTCGAGGCCGCGCTGTATGTCGATGATCTGGACGCCGCCGAACGGTTCTATGGCGGGGTTCTGGGCTTGGAACGCATTCAGCGCGTCGAGAGCCGGCACGTGTTCTTCCGGGTCGGCACCTCCGTGTTGCTATTGTTCAACCCGGACCAGACGGAACAGCCTCCGACCAATCCTGACCTGCCGGTGCCGCCGCATGGTGCGCGCGGTCCGGGGCATGTGTGCCTCATCCTGACCAGCGACCAGATCGCGTCGATGCGCAAGCATCTGCTGGACTGGAACGTCCCGGTCGAGGCCGAATTCGACTGGCCCAACGGGGCTCGGTCGCTCTATGTACGCGATCCGGCCGGAAATTCGGTGGAGTTTGCGGAGGGGCACCTGTGGGGGTGACCCAGCCGCATTACAGGCTCAGCTTGTCCCGCATGAAGGCCAACGCGACGCCCAGCCCGTCGGGTGCGATACCGTGGCCAGTGCCCTTCATGATGTGGGCATAAACTTCCTTGAAGCCCGCGCGCTGCAGGGCCTCGGCGGCCTCGGGCAGCGATTGCGGCGGCACCACGTCATCGGCATCGCCATGGACCAGCAGCACCGGCATCCGGCTGACCACCTCGTCGGCCAGCAGGTCAGGCTCCAACAGGCGGCCGGAAAACGCGATCACGCCAGCCACCGGATCTTCGCGACGTGGGGCCACGTGCAGGCTCATCATGCTGCCCTGGGAAAAGCCGAACAGCACCACCTGCTCGGGCAGCACGTCTTCGTCCACCATCAGGGCGTCCAGGAAGGCGTTGAAATCCTCGACCGCCATTTCCATGCCGCGCCGGGCCTCCTCCTCGGACGAGCCGTCGATCCACGGGATCGGAAACCACTGGAAGCCGTTGGGCATGCCGGGGATCTGCTCGGGCGCGTCGGGGGCCACGAACAGCGTGTCGGGCAGGTGTTCGCCCAGAACATCCGCAAGGCCCAGCAGATCGGCCCCGTTGGCGCCATAGCCATGCACGAACACCACGACCGAGCGCGTGTCGCCCGAAACCGGCTCTTTGCGGAGCGCGTTCAAAACCCGTGTCATCTGATCCCTTCCCTATCCTTGGCCACGCGGTAATAGGCCCACAGAACCCGGGCTGCAACCGACCGCCACGGCGACCACGCCTCGGCCATCTGCCGCAACGCCTTGTCGGTCGGCCGATCCGGCAGGTCGTATAGCATCCGCGCGGCCTCCTGCAGGGCCAGATCACCCGGCGCGATCACATCCGCCCGCCCCAGCGAGAACATGGCATAGATCTCGGCCGTCCAAACCCCGATGCCCGGCACCTGTGTCAGGGTCGCAATGACCACGTCATCGGGCGCCTCGCGCAGGCTCTTGTAGTCGATCCGCGCCTCGGCCAGCGCCCGGGCATACCGGATTTTCTGACGGCTCAGCCCCACTGCGCGCAGATCGTCGTCGGTGGCCCATTTGATCTTGCGTGGCCCGGTCAGGCCCGCCTGCTGCATCCGCCTCCAGATCGCGTTGGCCGAGGCCACGCTGACCTGCTGGCTGACGATGGCGCTGAGCAGTTGCGCGAAGCCGTCGGGCCGACGGCGCAAGGGCAACGGGCTGGTCAGTTCGATTGCGTGCGCCATGCGTGGACAGGCGTCAGACAGCCACTCGGCCCCTTCCGCAACGCATTCTGGTGTCTCGATAATTCGACCAACGGTCATGGCGGCTCCGGGTGGCGGTTCGGGGCGCAGGTTAGGCTGCTTTGTCGCATATGCAACCCGCTTGTATGTCTGTCGGTTCGCCGATACCCATTTGCGCATGACGATGACCAGCACCGCCCCCGACGATACCCGCGCCAAGCGCAACGTTGCCGTTCTGGTGGCGGCGCAGGCGATTCTGGGCGCGCAGATGCCGATGATCTTCATCGTCGGTGGATTGGCGGGCCAGTCGCTGGCCAGCAACGCTTGCCTGGCCACGCTGCCGATTTCGTTGATCGTTCTGGGTTCGATGCTGGCGGCCACGCCGGTCTCGGCCATCATGCAGCGCTGGGGCCGCCGCGCTGGGTTCCTCGTCGGCGCCACCGCCGGAGCGGTGGGCGGCGCCGTGGGCGCCTATGGCCTGTACCTGGGGTCGTTTCCCGTGTTCCTGTTGGGCAGCCTGCTGACCGGCATCTACATGAGCGCACATGGCTTCTATCGCTTTGCCGCCGCCGATACCGCGTCGGACGCGTTCCGGCCCAAGGCGATCTCGTACGTCATGGCCGGCGGTCTGGCCGCGGCCATCATCGGGCCGCAGATCGTCAAACTGACCTCGCAGGCCTATGTCATTCCGTTCCTGGGCACCTATTTCGCGGTGATCGCGGTGAACGTCATCGGTTCGGTCCTGTTCCTGTTTCTGGACATTCCGACCCCCGACCGTCCGTCACAGGATGCACCCAAAGGCCGGTCGCGGCTCGAACTGCTGAAAACTCCGCGCATCGCCGTGGCCATCATCTGTGCCATGGTCTCATACGCGCTGATGAACCTGGTGATGACCTCGACGCCGCTGGCGGTCGTCGGCTGCGGCTTCTCCGAAGGTGATGCGGCGGATGTGGTCACCAGCCACGTTCTGGCGATGTATGTTCCCAGTTTCTTCACCGGCCATCTGATCGCCCGGTTCGGGGCCGAGAAGATGGTCGCCATCGGTTTGGCGGTTTTGGGCGGTGCGGGCGTTGTGGCTCTGCAAGGCGTTGAGATCGAGAACTTCTTTCTGGCCCTCGTGCTGCTTGGCATCGGCTGGAACTTCGGCTTCATCGGCGCCACCAGCATGCTGGCGGCCGAGCACGAGGTGCATGAACGCGGCCGAGTGCAGGGCCTGAACGACCTGCTGGTGTTCGGCGGCGTGACGATTGCGTCGTTGGCCTCGGGCGGATTGATGAACTGTTCGGGCGGATCCCCGGTCGAGGGATGGACCGCCGTCAACCTGGCGATGGTGCCGCTGCTGACCTTGGCGGGCGGCGCGCTGCTGTGGCTGGTGCTCAGACCCCGCGAGGCCAAACTCTCCTGATCACCACCGACCGGTCGAAGCCGTCCAGATCAGTGACACGCGTCGTCGGATTTCGCCCACGTTCAGCGCACCAGCAGCGACCCGACCGGGCTCAGCCAGCACATGACGCAGGACGCGGTCTGCCTGCCAGCCGACAAAAAGCGCAGGGCGCGCCTGATCCGAAACATCGGCCCGCCGTGCTCGGGCCGCGGCCATCCTGTCCAGCGCGCGCTCGGCCAACTGGCGCACCCCGTCCGGCGTCCCGTCCAACAGGGGAATGCGCCCGCGGGCTTCAAGCTCGGGGATGGCGCGGAACCAGTTCGCCACACCGACCGCATAGCCAAAATCGCGCAGGACCGTTTCGTCGGCGGCACCCAGGGCTTGCGCCGAGGCGACCATGAGCGACCCTGCGCTGTGGGTGAGGTAGGCCTCGAAGTGTTCCTCATCCTCGAACGGATCCCGGTAGATATCCCAACGCCTTACGGCCACGAATTCATCCAGAATCGCCGCCAGATGCGGGGACAGGACGCGCGACAGGGGCGTGACCACCTCGTGCCGCCGCACGGAGGGTCCTTCGGCGATCTCCTGCAGCGCGTCGCGCCACCATTGCAGGCGCATTTCCGCGATCATCGGCTCTTGGGTGACCCACGGCGCGCGGGCGACCTCGATGTTCATCGCATAGATCGGAAACAGCACGGCCCGCGCCGGCACCGGCGCCGCCATCGCGGCCATGAACCGATCGGGGTCGGCCCGGTGGACCAGCGCCGCGCAGGCCTTGACGTCGTCGTCGAAGGGCACGCTCACTCGGCCACCACCGATTGCGGGCTGCAATCGCGCACCAGCTTCCACTGGATCGCTTCCAGCAACGCCTCGAACGAAGCATCAACGATGTTCGCGCTGACCCCAACCGTGGACCAGCGCCGCCCCTGTCCGTCTTCGCTGTCGATGATGACGCGGGTCACGGCCTCGGTCCCGCCCTGGGTGATGCGTACCTTGAAGTCCACCAGATGCATATCGTCCAGGATGGGCGAGTACTGCCCCAGATCCTTGGCCAAAGCTTTGGCCAGCGCGTTCACCGGGCCACGGTCGCTGCCGTTTTCGTCCATCGACTCGCTGACCGACAGCTTCTTCTCGCCATCCACCTTCACCACGACGACCGCCTCGGACAGGCTGACCATCTGGTTGTACTTGTTCTTGCGCCGCTCGACCGTGACCTTGTAGCGCTTGACCTCGAAGAATTGCGGCAGCTGGCCCAGTTCATCGCGGGCCAGCAGCTCGAAACTGGCCTGCGCAGTGTCATAGGAATACCCCTCGGCCTCGCGCGCCTTGATCCGTTCCAGGATGCGCCCCAGCGCCGGGTCGCCCGACTCGACCTGCAACCCAGCCTCGGTCAGGCGTTTGCGCAGGTTCGACTGGCCCGCTTGGTTCGACATCGGAATGATCCGCGCATTGCCCACGGTGGCCGGATCGACATGTTCATAAGTCGACGGATCCTTGAGGATCGCGCTGGCGTGCAGCCCCGCCTTGTGCGCAAAGGCCGAGGCCCCGACATAGGCCGCCTGTTTGCTGGGCACCCGGTTCAGGACGTCGTCCAGCATGCGGCTGATGCGGGTCAGACCGGTCAGCGCGTCGCGGCTGACCCCGATCTCGAAGGCCGAGGCATAAGGCTCCTTCAACAGCAGCGTCGGGATCAGGGCGGTCAGGTTGGCGTTGCCGCAACGCTCACCCAGCCCGTTCAACGTGCCTTGGATCTGGCGCGCGCCGGCATCCACGGCCGCCAGGGAACAGGCCACGGCATTTTCGGTGTCGTTGTGGGTGTGGATGCCCAGCCGGTCGCCGGGAAAACCCGCCGCGATCAGCTCGGACACGATCCGCCCCACTTCGGCCGGCAGCGCGCCGCCATTGGTGTCGCACAACACTACCCAGCGGGCCCCGGCCTCCAGCGCCGCCTGGCAGACCTGCATGGCATAGGCGGGGTTGTCTTTGTAGCCGTCAAAGAAATGCTCGGCATCGAACAGCGCCTCGCGCCCCTGCCCCACGACGTGCGCGACAGAGGCGCGGACGTTCTCGACATTCTCCTCCAGCGAGATCCCCAGCGCGTCCGTCACGTGATAGTCATGCGACTTGCCCACCAGACAGACCGCCCGCGTGCCTGCGTTCATGACCGCGGCCAGCACGTCGTCATTCTCGGCCGAGCGCCCGGCCCGCTTGGTCATGCCAAAGGCGGTCAGGCGGGCGCGCGTCTTGGGCGTGGCGTCAAAAAACGCGCTGTCGGTGGGGTTCGCACCGGGCCAGCCGCCTTCGATATAGTCCACCCCCAAAGCATCCAGCGCCTGCGCGATCTGGACCTTTTCGGCGGTCGAGAACTGAACGCCCTGCGTCTGCTGCCCGTCGCGCAGCGTAGTGTCATAGAGGTACAGGCGTTCCTTAATCATCTTCTTGGCTCTCTGGTTATTCGGCAGGTGCCCTCTTAAACGGAGGATGAGGCTCGGTTTGGAGAACTCGTTCAGGTTTCCGCAAGCAACTCTTTGTAGTGAATTTCATAGCCCTCACGACTCTTTTTCATGCGTTCCAGAGTTTCAGCCCAATGATCGTTTCGAACTTTCGCAGCGTCCACATTCGAAAGATCGCCTGTAGCAGATCTGATGACGTTCACTCGCGACAATGTCGGCCGGAGCTCCCACTCAAAGCCATCCTTAGTATCGTTTAACGTGAACCCAAAGTACGGTAGGTCTTCGTCCCTCATCTTGTCTGCCCACTTAAACAGTAAGCCACCCTTTTCCTTGTCTCCGCTCTTCATCCACTCTCTGGCCTGAGCCTTAAATTGAGAACGAAGAAGCACCCAATTCTCAATCTCTTTTGCAAAAAAAGACTTATCTAGCTCTCGGTTTTGATCCCACCATGCACCCATTTCTGGAGTTAACAGACCCAACAACTGTGCCGACGCCAAAAAATTAGACAACAAGCCTCTACGCAAATTCACCGGTTCATTTGATGCATTTTGTTGACGGCTGATCTGTCGCTCAAGGCGGTGTAACTCGGCGATCGCACCCGCTGTATTCAGATCATCACTCAACGCAGCAACAACCGCAGGCGCCGCGCTGGGTGCGGGCTCGATGCCCGCAGTAAGCGCCCGCCACTTGCGCAACGTGGCCTCGGCCTCGCGCGCCTTCTTTTCTGTCCAGTCCATCGGCTTGCGATAGTGGGTCTGCAAGAAGACGAACCGGATCACCTCGCCCGGCACGCCCTGATCCAGCAGGTCATGCACCGTGAAGAAATTGCCCAGCGATTTGGACATCTTCTTGCCTTCGACCTGCAGCATCTCGTTATGCAGCCAATAGCGCGCGAATTCGCCATGGGGGCGGGCGCATTTGCTCTGGGCGATCTCGTTTTCGTGGTGCGGAAACATCAGGTCGTTGCCGCCGCCATGGATGTCGAAACTTTCGCCCAGCAACTCATAGCTCATGGCCGAGCATTCGATATGCCAGCCCGGACGACCCCGGCCCCAGGGCGACTCCCAACCCGGCAATTCATCGTCCGAGGGCTTCCACAGAACGAAATCCATCGGGTTCTTCTTGTAGGGCGCCACCTCGACCCGCGCGCCTGCGATCATGTCATCGACCGACCGGCCCGACAGCTTGCCATACTCGTCGCGCCAGCTGTCCACCGCGAACAGAACATGCCCCTCGGCCTCATAGGCGTGACCCTTGGCGATCAGATCCTCGATCATGGCGATCATCTGGTCGATATACCGCGTGGCCCGCGGCATCTGGTCGGGCTCCAGCGCCCCCAGCGCGCCCATGTCATGCAGGTACCAGCCGATCGTCTCGTCCGACCGCTCCTGCACCAACTGTTCGAGCGTTCCTTCGGCCCCGGCCTGCTTGCGCGCCAAGGCCGTCGCGTTGATCTTGTCATCAACGTCGGTGAAGTTGCGAACATAGGTCACATGCTCCGGCCCATAGACATGGCGCAGCAGGCGGTACAGCACGTCAAACACCACCACGGGCCGCGCGTTGCCCAGATGCGCCCGGTCATACACGGTGGGTCCGCAGACATACATCCGCACGTTGTCGGCATCGATCGGAACGAAATCTTCCTTCGTCCGGGTCCGCGTGTTGTGCAGTTTGATCGTCGTCATGCGTCTGGCTCCTGGATACAGCAATAGCGTGCGCGTTGACGCGGGCTTAGCAACTTGTCTCAGGGAAGAAAACGAAAGAAACCGGCCCGCGTGAAAGTTCAGCAGGGAATGCAGCAGATAATGATGCAGGTCTTCCGGTTCATGGCCCATCGCATAGCACGCCCGATCCCGCGCGCCAAGACTTCTGTTGCCTACCGGGGAAGCTGATTGACAAATCACCGCGGCTCTGACCCATTCGGCGGACTTGCTGTAACGGAGGCGCGCCATGAAACTTTCGCACCGCATCACGCACCTAAACGGAGGCGGTTCGGACGGGTGGGACGTGTTCTATCGTGCGCGCCGCATGATCGCCGAAGGCCAAGCCGTGACCGAGCTGACCATTGGCGAGCATGACATCCGCACCCACCCCTCGATCCTGGCCGAGATGGACCGGTCGGCGCGTGCGGGCCATACCGGATACGCCATGGTGCCGGGCACGGATCTGCTGCGCGATACCGTGGCCGCGCGGGTGCAGACCCGCACGGGTGTTCCCACCACGCGCCACAACGTGCTGATCACCCCGGGCGGACAGGCCGCGCTGTTCGCCGCGCATATGGCTGCGTGCGACCCGGGCGATGTGGGCCTCTATCTTGATCCGTTCTACGCCACCTACCCCGGTACGATCCGCGGAGCGGGCGCTGTCGCGCGCGCGGTTCAGACCCGGGCCGAGGACGCCTTTCAGCCTGACGCAGCCACGATCGCGGAACAGGCCGAGGGTGCCGCTTCGCTGCTGATCAACACGCCAAACAACCCGACCGGGGTCGTCTATTCCCGCGAGACCCTGACCGAGATTGCTGATCTGTGCCGCGAGCGCGACATCTGGCTGATCTCGGACGAGGTCTATGACACGCAGGTCTGGGAAGGCGCGCACCTGTCGCCCCGCGCCCTGCCCGGTATGGCCGACCGCACCCTGGTCGTGGGCTCGATGTCGAAATCCCATGCCATGACCGGATCGCGCTGCGGTTGGATCGTTGGCCCCGAAGAGGCCATCGAACACCTGATCAACCTTGCCACGCACACCACCTACGGGGTTCCGGGATTCATACAGGACGCTGCCAGTTATGCGCTGACCGCGGGGGACGAACTGGAAGAAGAGGTTGCGGCCCCCTTCCGCCGCCGCCGCGCCCGGGCGATGCAGGTTCTGGCCCGACAAAACACTGTGGGCCTGATCCCCGCACAAGGCGCGATGTACCTGATTCTGGACATCCGCGCGACGGGGCAAAGCGGCGAAGACTTCGCCAATGCGCTGCTGGACACCCACGCCATCGCGGTCATGCCCGGCGAAAGCTTCGGCCAAGCCGCCGCAGGGCATGTGCGCGTGGCCATGACCATTGATGATGACCGGTTCGCCGCCGCCCTCCAGACCCTATGCGGTTTCGCCGCCCGGCTTGCGGGTCAGACAGCGGCCGAGTGACCGAGACGGGTTTCGTTCAGAACCGGAAGGTCGTGCGCAGATTGAAGGTGTTGGTATCCAAATCGCCGCGCGACCGCGTGACATCGTTGAAATTCTGCCGCAAGGCTTCGCCGCTGATGATCAGCCGGTCGCCCAGAGGATAGGCTACGCCGATCCCGTAGACTGCCGCTGTGTCGCTGTCGCCCGAAGTATTCGCCCGCGCGGCACCCACCACGACGTAGCCCAAAGCGGGCCCAAACTCGTACCCGCCGCGCAGTTTCACGCGGGACACGCTGTCCAAACTGCCCTCCGAGGCGCCCAGGTCGAGATTCAGTCGATCATACTCCAACTCACCCCCGACGACGAAGCTGCCCAGATCCAGATCGTATCCGATATTCGCGCCGATGCTGCCCGAATTGCCTCCACTGCCGCCGGGGCCGTCCGCGTCGGTATAACCGAAGGTGAACCCGGCATAAGGTCCGGTCCAATCCTCGGCCAACGCCACCTGCGCCGCTGGAATCAGCAGGGCCGACAGCAAGGCGCGGATCAGTTTCATGCAGACCTCCGGTTTTCGTTCAGCACCCTTTGCGATTGCAACAGATGCGGTGATGTGCACCTCAATTTCACATGTGCTTTGGTGCCGTCAGATCAATTCAAGTCACGCAAATCTTAACAATAAGTAATGGAAGCATAACATATTTCGCCCTTTGCGTGAGGATTTCCTGCGGCGTTCATCGACGTTCCAAATTTTCGAGGCCAAAAGCGACATCGGTCGCAAACAGGACAGATTGCTTGCTCGGACCCTGACACCATTCGTCGCAGGAGTTGAGGACCACATGCCAAACGATATTTGGAAGATTTGCCTGATCAGCCGCACCATCGGTGCCGATCGGGGGCGTGCGGCACGAGGACGGCCGTGACGGGTTGAAGCTTCCCCCCTTTGACCTGACTTTCAATTTGGAATCCTCACCATGAACGACCAATCCCGCTCAACGTCCCGCAGTGGCGGCCGTGCCGCCCGTCGGGCCGCCCGTGCCGCGGCCCTGCCCGAACATCTGCGCCCCGTCCGCCCGGGGCTTGAGGGCGGCACCTACAAACCGCTCAGCCAACAGGACATGGAGCGTATTCACTCTGCCGCGCTCGATGCGCTCGAAACCATCGGTCTGGCCGACGCACCACCCAGCGGGATCGATTACCTGGTCAATGCCGGCTGTACGCTGGGCGATGACGGACGCATCCGTTTTCCCCGTGCGCTGGTCGAGGACACGATCGCCCGCGCCAACCGCTCGGTCACGCTGTACAGCCGCGACGGCAAAACCGATCTCGAACTGTCCGGCGGACGTGTTCATTATGGAACCGCCGGGGCAGCCGTCAGCATGGTCGACGCCCAGGGACGCAATTACCGCGACTCGACAGTGCAGGACTTGCACGATGCCGCGCGGATTTGCGAACAACTGGACAATATCCATTTCGTGCAGCGCCCCATGGTCTGCCGCGACATCACCGACAACCGCGAAATGGATCTGAACACGATTTATGCTTGTTGTTCTGGAACTTACAAGCATATCGGAACATCCTTCACAGACCCCAGCTATGTAGCTCCGGCCATGGAAATGCTGCATATGATCGCTGGCGGCGAGGACAAATGGCGTGAGCGGCCCTTCGTCTCGAACTCGAACTGCTTTGTCGTGCCACCGATGAAATTCGCGACCGAGAGCTGCCAGGTGATGGAAGAATGTATCAAGGCGGGGATGCCGGTCCTGTTGCTATCCGCTGGGATGGCGGGCGCCACGGCCCCGTCAACGGTGGCTGGTGCGATTGTCCAGGCTACGGCGGAATGCTTGGCCGGTCTGGTTTATGTAAACGCCGTAAGCCCAGGCGCTCCGGCGGTTTTTGGCACTTGGCCCTTTGGCCTTGATCTCAGGACCGGTGCGATGAGCGTCGGGTCTGGCGAGCAGGCCCTGTTGACGGCAGGCTGCGCCCAGATGCACAAATTCTATGACCTGCCCGGCGGCGCTGCAGCAGGTGCTTCGGACTCCAAACTGCCCGACATGCAAGCCGGATGGGAGCAGATGTGTTCCAACGTCATGGCCGGGCTGTCCGGCCTGAACATGGTCTACGAAGCAGCGGGCATGCACGCTTCGCTGCTGGGTTTCTGCTTTGAAAGCCTGATCCTTGGTGACGATCTGATCGGTCAGGCCCTGCGATGCGTTCGTGGGATCGAGGTCACGGACGACACGCTGGCGCTGGACCAGATCGCGTCGGTCTGTCTCGGTGGCCCGGGTCACTACCTGGGTACCGACGCAACACTCAGTCGTATGCAGGCTGACTATGTCTATCCGGCGCTTGGCGACCGGACCTCGCCCAAGGAATGGGCCGAGCTGGGCAAGCCGGACCTGGTCGAAAAGGCCACCGCACGCAAAGAAGAGATCCTTGGCGCTCCGTCTCCGGCGCGTTTCGATCCGGCGCTGGATGCGGGACTCAGAAGCAGGTTCAACATTCATTTGCCTGCATAACCAATTGAAAAGCAGCCCAGATCGCTCTGGGCTGCCTCGTGCTTCAAGCTGTTAACCGTTGCTGGGCGGCAGCAGACCGGCTTCTTGCGCGGCTGCGATTTCGGCCTCATCCAAAGCGCCGTCACCATTCGCGTCCAAAAGCGAGAACGCATCGGCATCCATGTCGGGCACAACGGCCTGAACCTCTTCGATGGTCAGAACACCGTCGCCATTTGCGTCAGCCGAGCTCTGCGCGAATGCAAGCGCAGGGAACCCGAGGGCAACTGCGGCCAGAACGGCCAGTTTCTGAGAGTTCATTGTCAGTCTCCTGATAGGGGGTTTGTGGTAGTCTGTCCGGACAGGCACACCAAACACCCGCTCAGCCGCACTGTCATCGGCCGAAGAGATTTTCCCGCAATTCGCGCCAATCCCTGCCCGTTTGGGCCATTTGGATTCGCAAGCTTTCGCTGCGCCAAGCCGTCCGCCAGCGCATCGGCACAACTTCCCTCATCGGTACCCCTGTTCCCGGCAATCCGCCGCTCAGCCTGACCGAGTCGCAAAAAAGAAAGGGGGCCGAAGCCCCCTGTCAGTTTTGCCTTCCAGGCTCAATTCGTTGACCGCCCGGTGTTTTTTGCCTGCGGCCTGGACTGCACATGGGACGAGCGCACCCGCCCCGTGAGAGAGTGGGAAGGACCGATATTCCGCCCCACCCTGTTCCCGGCCAGCACGGGCATGCCGGCCGAGTGGACCAGGGCGACCTAGGGTAAGTCTCAGGTTTTGCCCTGCTCCGAATTCGTCGGGACCGGAAGTCCGGGGGGAAATCCAGGTCCCTACACCCCGCCTGGCGGGGCGTTTGCCTTAGCTACACCCGCTGGTTGCCCCGCAGGTGTTGCATTTCATGCAGGTGCCGTTGCGCACCAGCGTGTAGTTTCCGCATTCGCCACAAGGGTCACCCTCGTATCCCTGCATTTTGGCTTTTGTCCGGGCATCCATCCCGGTGGCCGTTTCGGTGACGACAGTGGTTTCGCTCTTGGTTTCAAAGGTCACGGCCGCTTCGGACAGCCCGGTCGCTTCGGCAGCACCGTTGAACATCATCAGGTCCTGCGGCAAACGCTTGCGCAAATAACCGGTCGAGCTGATCTGTTTCAGCACCTCCAGGGATTTCGAAGCCGCGCTGTCGCTGATCTCCGAGACGTTCGATACACCCTCTTCCTCGCCACGACCCAGGTCGTCGAATGTTGCGCCCTCGGGCTTCACATGCGCCAGGTCGGTGCGATCGAGGTACGACACGGCCAGTTCGCGGAAGATGTAGTCGAGGATCGACGTGGCGTTTTTGATCGAGTCGTTGCCTTGAACCATCCCGGCGGGTTCGAACTTGGTGAAGGTGAAGGCGTCGACAAACTCTTCCAGCGGCACGCCATATTGCAGACCGACCGAGACGGCGATGGCGAAGTTGTTCATCATCGCTCGGAAGCCAGCGCCTTCCTTGTGCATGTCGATGAATATCTCGCCCAGTTGCCCATCTTCGAATTCGCCGGTGCGCAGATAGACTTTGTGCCCGCCCACGATCGCCTTTTGGGTATACCCCTTGCGACGGTGCGGCAGCTTTTCGCGGTGGCTGCGGATGATCTCTTTGACCACCACCTTCTCGACGACCTTCTCGGCCAATGTAACGGCCTTTTCCTGGATCGAGCCGCTTTCGAGGATTTCAGCCGCTTCGTCGTCATCCTCGACCAACGCCGCCGCCAGCGGCTGGCTGAGCTTGGACCCGTCGCGATACAGCGCGTTGGCCTTGACGCCCAGGCTCCAGGACAGCTCGTAGGCCTTCTGGCAATCTTCGATCGTGGCGTCATTGGGCATGTTGATCGTCTTGCTGATCGCGCCCGAGATGAAGCTTTGCGCCGCAGCCATCATGGTGATGTGGCTGTCAACACCCAGGAACCGCTTGCCCTTCTTGCCGCAGGGGTTGGCGCAGTCGAAGATCGAGTAGTGCTCGGGCTTCAGATGCGGGGCCCCTTCCAGGGTCATGGTGCCGCAGACATGGTCGTTGGCTGCATCGATATCCGCCTTGCTGAAGCCCAGATGGCGCAGCATGTCAAAGGTCGGATCGTTCAGCTTGCTAGCCGGGATGCCCAGAACACCGGTGCAGAAATCCTCGCCCAGCGTCCACTGGTTGAAGACGAACCGGATGTCGAACGCGCTTTCCAGCGCGGCATCGATCTTGGCCAGCTCGTTCGGGCCGAACCCGTGACCGGTCAGCGAGGTGTGGTTGATCCCCGGCGCGTTGCCCAAGGTGCCGTGACCCACCGCGTAGGACACGATCTCCTCGATCTGGGCCGAGGAATAGCCCAGCTTTTCCAGCGCCGACGGCACCGAGCGGTTGATGATCTTGAAGTAGCCGCCCCCGGCCAGTTTCTTGAACTTCACCAGCGCAAAGTCGGGCTCGATCCCGGTGGTGTCGCAGTCCATCACCAGACCGATCGTGCCGGTCGGCGCAATCACCGTGGCCTGCGCGTTGCGATAGCCGTTCTTCTCGCCCAAGCTCAACGCTTCGTCCCAGGCACTCATGGCCAGATCGACAAGGCGTTTGTCCGGACAGTTGGCGTGATCCAGCGGCACCGGCTTGACCGACAGCTTCTCATAGCCCTCGGTCACACCCTGCGCAGCGCGACGGTGGTTGCAGATGACCCGCAGCATATGCTCGGCGTTGCGCTTGTAGCCGGCGAACGGCCCCAGCTCTCCGGCGATCTCGGCCGAGGTGGCATAGGCAACGCCGGTCATGATCGCGGTCAGTGCGCCACAGATCGCACGACCCTCGTCCGAGTCGTAGCCGTAGCCCATGTTCATCAGCAGTCCGCCGATATTGGCATAACCCAGACCCAGCGTACGGAAGTCATAAGACAGCTGCGCGATCTCTTTCGACGGGAACTGCGCCATTGTTACCGAGATCTCGAGCGTCAGCGTCCAGAGACGGGCCGCGTGCATGTAGTCGGCCGCCTGGAACTCGCCATCTTTCAGGAAGGTCAACAGGTTCATCGAAGCCAGGTTGCAGGCCGTGTCATCCAGGAACATGTACTCTGAGCACGGGTTCGAGCCACGAATCTCGCCGTCTTCAGGGCAGGTGTGCCATTCATTGACCGTGTCGTGGAATTGAATGCCCGGATCGGCGCAGGCCCAGGCCGCGTGGCCGACTTTTTCCCACAGATCGCGTGCCTTGACCGTCCGGGCAACCTTGCCGTCGGTACGGTTGATCAGCTCCCAATCGGCATCTTTCTCTACCGCCTTCAGGAAAGCGTTGGTCACACGGATCGAGTTGTTCGAGTTCTGCCCCGAGACCGAGCTGTAGGCCTCAGAGTCCCAGTCGGTGTCATAGGTCGGGAACTCGATGCTGTCGTGGCCCTGCTTGGCATAATCCAGCACGCGCTTGATATAAGTCTCGGGGATCGCGACCTTTTTCGCTTCGCGGATCGCCGCTTTCAGCGCGTCGTTTTTCTTGGGGTCATAGGCGTCGTCCTGTGCGCCGTCCCAAGCGCGGATGGCCTCGAAAATGCCGTTCAGCATCTTCTCGTGCATCTTCGATCCAGCAACGATCGAGGCCACCTTCTGCTCTTCGATCACCTTCCATTCAATGAATTGCTCGATGTCAGGGTGATCTGCATCGACGATCACCATCTTTGCTGCTCGACGGGTTGTCCCGCCTGATTTGATCGCGCCAGCGGCGCGGTCGCCGATCTTGAGAAAGCCCATGAGGCCCGAGGACTTGCCGCCACCCGACAGCGCTTCGCCTTCTGCACGCAGATGGCTGAAGTTGGTCCCGGTACCCGAGCCGTATTTGAACAGGCGCGCCTCGCGCACCCACAGATCCATGATGCCGCCTTCGTTCACCAGGTCGTCATCGACCGACTGGATGAAGCACGCGTGCGGCTGCGGATGTTCATAGGCCGATTTCGACTTGGTCAGCTTACCGGTTTTGTAGTCCACATAGTGGTGACCTTGGGCCGGACCGTCGATCCCATAGGCCCAGTGCAGACCAGTGTTGAACCATTGCGGGCTGTTCGGCGCGGCGCGCTGGGTCGCCAGCATGTAGCGCATCTCGTCGAAATAGGCGCGCGCGTCTTCCTCGGTCGAGAAGTAACCGCCCTTCCAGCCCCAATAGGCCCACGCACCCGCCAGGCGGTCAAACACCTGCTTCGAAGACGTCTCGCCACCAAATTCGGCATCATCGGCCGGAACCGAGCGCCACAAAAACTCGGGCACGTCCTTCTCACGGACTTTTTTCAGTTTGCTGGGAACGCCGGCCTTGCGGAAATACTTCTGAGCGATCACGTCGCTGGCGACCTGGCTCCACCGAGAGGGGACCTCGATGTTATCAAGGCGGAACACGATCGTTCCATCCGGATTGCGGATCTCGGACGTGACGGACACGAAGTCCAACTCTGCGTATGCGTCCTGCCCTGCCTTGGTAAATGTTCTTTCAATCTTCATGTCCGCCGCCCTAGATCAATCAGCCCAAATTCGGTTGTCCGGCACCAATTCCGTTTTCTGGCGGGGTGCCGCCCGCCTTGACCGCCGATCAGGGACGCAAAGGACCTGGCGCTGCCTTTGGCAGCGCAAACCCGTTCGCACGGTTGCACATCAGTTTGGAGTGCTTTCCGACCCTCGCCCTGTGCCAACTCTGGCTATTCCTACCAGATTTAGTGGCAACTCACTCGGCCCATACAATCTGGCGTATCTACCCATAGTTGGTCAACGGCATTTTTTGGCTCCGAACCCAAACTTTTCTGTTGACCGCAAAACCACAGGATGGGCCGAGACAGAACGCGCCGATTCCTCCACAACGCTGTCCACAAAACCGTGCAGATCGGTCAAATCGGATTTTCTTTTTTCCCGGCCCGGTTACGAGAAAATGGTCACCTGCCCGCCCGTGCCCCATACTGGGAGGAGAATCACCAATCTTCGTGGCAGCGCAACGCGACGCATCACGACACACAAAAGACGGAGTGCGCCGTGAAAACCTCGATTATCCGTTTGTTTCCGGTCCTTACCTTGCTGGCCGCTTGCGCGACGCCCGAGCCGGAACAGTCTTCACGCAGCGCTCAGTTCGCCGAATACCCCGATCAATTGTTCAGCACGTTCGAGATCAGCTGCGAAGGTCCGGAGGAACGGTTCACGCGCCCCGAGCGCAGCAGTTTCGAGTGTCGTTCCTCTCTGCCACCGGAAACCACCGCGTTCTTGATCCTCAACTATGACGGTTACCCGCAGGACTTGCCCAAAGGGGTGCGCCGCATGTCTTCGACCCGCAATCAGGCCGGTTACCGGGTAGATGCCGAGTTGTTTTTCCTGGTCCCCCAGAAGGACGGAGCGACGATCAAGGTTCCTGTCGAAAGCTCGGTTCTGGATGATGAGTTGACACGGCTCTACCGTTATTTCGGTGGAACTCCGTTGTAAGGAAAGTGGTCGGGGCGGCGAGATTCGAACTCACGACCCCCTGTACCCAAAACAGGTGCGCTACCAGACTGCGCCACGCCCCGGACCGTGCGCCTTCCTAACGGTGTCATTCGGATTTGAAAAGCCCTAACAGGGCCAGATTGCAGAGCCTTGCGAAAAAATTTCGTGGCGCATGACCGTACCCGGTGCGATCGAGTAACGGGCGGCCAGTCCCGCATTCACCTCAAGAACCGCAAAGACCGAATCGCCGCCCTCGATTGGGGTCAGATCCCCCGGTACGGCGTCGGAATGAACACGGGTCACCACTCCAGTGCGATCCAGAAAGATCATGTCCAGCGGGATCAAGGTGTTCTTCATCCAGAATGCGACCGGCTGGGGCGGATCGAACACGAACAGCATCCCTTCGCCCTGAGGCATGCTTTCGCGGAACATCAAACCCTTTGCCCGCTCCTGCGGAGAAACGGCCAATTCGACCAGAAACCGGACCTGTGCCTTGTCATTGCGAAGGTCCACCCGGTCAGACCGGCATTCAGCAAAGGCGCCTTGTGACAGAAAAATACTCAGAAGAAGACCGGCCAGAATCCGCATCACGCGCAGCGCTCAGTCATTGAGCGCGGATTCCCACGCAAGCACTTGTGCGGCCATGCGGCCCCGCTTGCCGTCGATGACCCGCATCGCCAGCGCCTCGCCCGGCTGGAGATCGGCCAACCCGGACCGGCGCAGAACTTCGATATGCAGAAACACGTCCTCGCTGCGGCCGAAGACATTGGCAAAGCCGAAACCCTTGCTCTTGTCGAACCACTTGACGCGCGCGGCCTCGAGCGGCGCATGCGCGATCTCATTGGGATCCATTTCGGCGAAATCCGCCAGCATCACCGAGTCGGCGCGCTCGGGCGGATCGATGCTCACGACCTCAACCGCCTGAACCCCGCGATCGGTGCGGTGAGTCATGATCTCAATGCCCGCGCCATCAGCGACCGAGCTTTGCCCGAAGTTCCTCAGAACGTTCACGTGCAGCAGGATATCAGGGCCGCCATCGTCGGACACGACAAAGCCATACCCCTTTGCGGGGTCAAACCATTTTACGTGTCCACGAACGCGGTACATGCTGTTCAGGTCTTCTGGCACGGTGTTCCCATCACGAGATTCAAAGGGTCGTTAGGGGTCTGATGTGTATGGAAACGTCGGGCAAATTCAAGCTGAAAAAATTCAGACATTTCCGTGTGTTGCATTTCACGATACGCGAACGTCATGGATTCAACCTCTGTACGCTCCACTTTTGCTCGGACGGGTCGCGCCGCCAGCGGAACCTGTCGTGCAGCCGAAAGGCACCATCCGCCCAAAACTCGATTTCAACCGGCATCAGCCTGTAGCCACCCCAGAATTCGGGCCGCGGCGGGTTTGATCCCAGCTTTGCCGTCACCTTTGCAACTTCGGCCATCAGAGCAGCCCGGCTGCTCAGAGGTTCCGACTGTCGCGAAGCCCAGGCACCCAGCCGGCTTTTCAGCGAGCGTGACGCATAATATTCGTCGGCCAAAGGGCCGTCTTCTTTGGTGATTGTACCACGAACCCGGATCTGACGCCGCAGTGATTTCCAGTGCATAACAAAAGCGGCTTTGCCGGCCGCATCCAGCTCTTGGGCCTTGGCACTGTGATAGTTGGTATAGAAAACGAAGGAGTCCGCCTCGATATCCTTCAGCAACACCATCCGTGCGTTCGGCATACCATCGGGGTCCACGGTTGCCAGGGCAATCGCGTTCGGATCGTTCGGTTCCGTCTTTTCGGCTTCGGCCAACCAACGGGCCGCGATCACGAACGGATCGTCACCGGCAAAGATGCCGTTTCGCTCACTCATGTCCATCCCCTGGAACGAATTGAACATGACCCTACGGCGAGAACCCGCCCCGGGCAAGAGTGCATGGCCTTGATGCAGCGCAATCAATGGCATAAACCAACGCAACACATCGCGACGACAGGCGGAGAACCGAACATGTCAAATCAGTTGATGGCCGGCAAGCGCGGCCTCATCATGGGACTGGCCAATGACAAATCAATCGCATGGGGAATCGCCCGCGCCTTGTCCGAAGCCGGAGCCGAACTGGCTTTCTCTTATCAGGGGGATGCACTGAAAAAACGGGTCGACCCGTTGGCGGCCCAACTGGGTAGCGAGATCGTCCTGCCCTGTGACGTCAGCAACGAAGAGTCGATCGACGAGTTGTTCGCGGCACTGAAAGAGAAATGGGGCAAGCTGGATTTCGTAGTCCACGCCATTGGTTTCTCAGACAAGAACGAACTTCGTGGCCGCTATATCGACACGTCGCGCGCGAATTTCAAGCTGACGATGGACGTGTCGGTCTACTCTTTCACCGCAGTGATGCAACGCGCCGAAAAGCTGATGACCGACGGCGGCAGCGCCATCACCCTGACCTATTACGGCGCCGAGCAGGTCATGCCGCACTACAATGTCATGGGTGTGGCCAAGGCCGCGCTCGAGGCGTCGGTGAAATACCTGGCCGAGGACCTGGGCAAGGACAACATCCGCGTCAACGCGATCTCGGCCGGACCGATCAAAACCCTCGCCGCCAGCGGCATCGGCGACTTCCGCTACATCATGAAGTGGAACGAATACAACTCGCCCCTGCGCCGCAACGTGACCATCGATGACGTGGGCAAATCGGCCCTTTATCTTCTGTCCGACCTCAGCAGCGGCGTGACCGGTGAAAACCTGCACGTTGACTCGGGTTATCACATCGTAGGCATGAAAGCCGTCGACGCGCCGGACGTAGAAAAGGGATAAGACCATGAGCGCAAAGGACCGCCTGCCCCACGAAAAAGGCTTTCACATCAGCTGGGACCAGATTCACCGTGACTCGCGCGCGCTGGCCTGGCGTTTGGACGGTCAGGGCCCCGATGACGGTGCTTGGCGCGCCGTGGTGGCGATCACGCGCGGCGGCATGGCACCCGCGATGATCGTCAGCCGAGAGCTGGACATCCGCACCGTAGATACCATCAGCGTCAAATCCTATCACCATCAGGAACGTGGCGAGGCCGAGGTGCTCAAAGCCCCCGATGCCGATCTGATGGGGGATGGTGAGGGCGTGCTGATCATCGACGACCTGGTCGACAGCGGCAAGACGCTGGAACTGGTGCGCAAGATGTACCCCAAGGCCCATTTCGCCACGGTCTATGCCAAGCCCAAGGGCCGCCCAATGGTTGACACCTATATCACCGAGGTCAGCCAGGACACCTGGATCTTCTTCCCTTGGGATATGGCCCTGCAATACGTTGAGCCCTATCGCGGCACCGACTGATCCCACTTATCCACCACAAATCAGCAAGACCGGACACCCGATGACATTGACCCGCACCGCCGCCACCTTCGCCCCTCCGGTGATGGAGGCGCGGCGTTGGCTCGAAGGGGTCACGTTCTCGGAAGACCGCCCGCTGATCAATGTCAGCCAGGCGGCGCCGGTCGATCCGCCGCCTCTGGCGCTGCGGCAGGCGATGGCCGATTTCGCGATCAATCAGGACGCCGCACATCTCTACGGCCCGGTATTGGGCAACCCCGATCTGCGCACGGAGCTCGCGCGTGAGATCGGCGATCACTACGCTGCCGAGGTTCGGCCGGAGCAGACAGCCATCACCTCGGGATGCAATCAGGCCTTTGCCTCGGCCATCTCGGCGATCACCGATCAAGGGGATGAGGTCATCCTGCCAACACCCTGGTATTTCAACCATAAAATGTGGTTGGACATGGCCGGAGTGCGGGCGGTTGATCTGCCGACCGGGTCGGACCTACTGCCCGATCCGGAAAAGGCGCGCGCGCTGATCACCGAGCGCACGCGCGCGATCGCGTTGGTCACACCCAATAATCCGGGTGGGGTCGAATACCCGGCGGATCTGGTCCGTGCCTTCTATGACCTTGCGCAACAGCATGGCCTGCGCCTGCTGGTCGATGAAACCTATCGTGATTTCGACAGCCGCAGTGGCCCGCCGCACGCGCTGTTCCAGCAGTCCGACTGGGACCGGACGCTGGTGCATCTCTATTCCTTCTCGAAGGCCTACCGCCTAACCGGCCACCGGGTGGGCGCGATCGCCACCGGTGCGCCGCTGCTGGCCGAGGTCGAGAAGTTCCTCGACACCGTCGCCATATGCCCCGGACAAATGGGCCAGTTCGCGGCGCTGTGGGGGATGCAGAACCTGTCTCAATGGCTGGCCGGGGAACGCGCCGAGATTCTCGATCGCCGCGCCGCAATCACGCTGAACATGCCCCGCCTGACGGACAAGGGATGGCGGCTGCTGGGTCTCGGGGCCTACTTCGCCTATCTCGAACACCCGTTCGATATTCCGTCGGACATTCTGGCGCGCAGATTGGTCGCCGAGGCCGGCATTCTGCTGTTGCCGGGCACGATGTTCATGCCCGACCACGACCCGGCCGGGAAACGCCAGGTGCGCATTGCTTTTGCCAATCTGGACCGTGCCGGAATCGGGCTATTGTTCGACCGCTTGCAGGCTCTGTCCTTCTGAGCTTGCCCCCCGGCATCCCGCGTCGTATTCAGGGCCGCAACAGTCACGGCAGAACCCTGCCGCAAGATCCAAGAGGGCACTATGGCCGCAGGCATTAATAAACTCTCCAAAACCTTCGTCTGGATTCTCATGGGCATGCTGATGCTGGGTCTTGCCGGTTTTGGCGCCGTCAACCTCAGCGGAACGGTCCGCACAGTCGCCCAGGTCGGGGATGAGGACGTTTCGGTCGATGCCTATGTCCGCGAGCTGCAGCGCGAAATCCGCGCGGTCGAGGCGCAGACCGGTCAACCGATGCAGATGTCACAGGCTCGCGAGCTGGGGCTGGATCAGCGGGCCTTGGCGCGTCTGGTTTCGCTGGCAGCCCTGAACAACGAGGTCGCACGGCTGGGTGTTTCGATCGGTGATGCCAACCTGCAGAAGGAAATCGTCGGCATTCAGGCCTTTCAGGGCCCTGACGGATCTTTTGACCGCGAAGCCTACCGCTTCCAGCTGGAACAGATCGGCATGACCGAAACCGAGTTCGAGGAAGACCTGCGAAAGGAAACAGCACGGACAATTGTCCAAGGCGCGATGATGGACGGTGTTGAAATGCCCGCAATCATGACCAAAGCCTTGGCCGACTATGTTCTCGCTCGCCGCAGCTTTACCGTCGCAACTCTGTCGCCGGACGCTCTGACGACCCCGATCCCCGAGCCGACAGACGCCGAGATTCAAGCGTATTACGGCGCGAATACCGATCGGTTCACTCTGCCGCGCACCAAAAAGATCACCTACGCCGTTCTGTCGCCGGAGATGCTGCAGGATACGGTCGAAATCGACGAAGGCGCGCTCAAGCGTCTGTATGAGCAGCGCAAGGACCAGTATCAGCAACCCGAACGTCGTCTGGTTGAGCGGCTGGTCTACCCCTCGGAAGAAGAGGCGACTGCGGCGATGGCGCAGCTGGAAGTCGGCGGGGCGGATTTTGAGCAGCTGGTACGCGAACGCGAACTTGAACTGAGCAGCGTCGATCTGGGTGATGTGACCCGCGAAGATCTGGGCGAGGCCGCGGATGCCGTTTTTACCGCAGAGATTGATCAGGTCGTGGGTCCCCTGCCCTCGGTCTTTGGTCCGGCCCTGTTCCGGGTCAACGGATCGCTGGCCGAACAGAACGTGAGCTTTGAGGACGCCGAACCGGAACTGCGCGCAGAGCTGGCCGGCGAACGCGCCCGGCGCCTGATCGAAAGCCAGGCCGAAGATATCAACGACATGCTGGCCGGCGGCGCCACGCTGGAAGAGTTGGCCAACGAAACCGAAATGGAGCTTGGCAAGATTGACTGGACCCGCCAAAGCGACGACGGCATCGCCGCGTATGACGGCTTCCGCCAGGCCGCTCAGGCCGTCCGCGAAGATGATTTCCCGGAAATCGGATTCCTCGAGGATGGTTCGATCTTTGCCCTGCGGCTGGATGAGGTTCTGCCGCCGCGCCCCGAGCCGCTGGAGTCCGCTCGCGACCGCGTCGCCGCCGCATGGGTACAGGAACAGACGGCCAAGGCGCTTGAGGAACAGGCCAACGGCATCGTGACTCAATTGGCCGTCGACGGTGATTTCACGGCGACCGGTCTGCCATTCCGTGTCGAAAACGCGCTGACCCGTACCGCGTTTCTGGATAACGTACCGGCCGACTTCATGACCCAGATCTTTGAGATGGAGCCCAATGAGCTGCGCGTGATCGCGGGACCGGATGCGGCATTCATCGTTCGGCTGGACGAGGTTCTTCCGCCTGCGGAAACCGACGAACAGCGCCTGATGCAGGAAGCCGCTGCCGCTCAGCTGAACCAGGCACTGGCCCAAAACATCTTCGACATCTATGTGCGCGACGCTCAGACACGCGTGCGGCCGACCCTGGACCAGCGCGCGCTGAACGCGGTTCAGGCCAACTTCTGACCGGAACGAAAATGGCTCTGACACCCGATTTCGACAGCTTTGCCCGCGCCTACGAGGCCGGACAGAACCAAGTCGTTTATACCCGTCTGGCCGCGGATCTGGACACACCGGTTTCGCTGATGCTCAAGCTGACGGGCGCCCAGAAGGACGCCTTCGTCCTTGAATCGGTGACCGGAGGCGAAGTTCGCGGGCGGTATTCGATCATCGGGATGAAGCCGGATCTGATCTGGCGCTGTCGGGGCGAAACCTCGGAATTGAACCGTTCGGCGCGGTTTGATGCGGATGCGTTCGACGCGCAAGATGGCAACCCGATGGACAACCTGCGCGCGCTGCTCGCCGAAAGCGGCATCGACCTGCCCGATGACCTGCCCCAGGCTGCGGCCGGCCTGTTCGGTTATCTGGGATACGACATGGTGCGCCTTGTCGAACACCTGCCGGATGTGAACCCCGATCCTTTGGGCCTGCCGGATGCGATACTGCTGCGCCCGTCGGTGGTTGCGGTCCTGGACGGCGTGAAAGGCGAAGTCACCATTGTGTCTCCGGCCTGGGCCAGCGACGGGCAGTCAGCCAAGGCCGCCTACGCACAGGCGGCCGAGCGTGTGATGGACGCGGTGCGCGATTTGGAACGCGCAATGCCCTCGGAGTCTCGAGATCTTGGCGAGGCGCACGAGATCGCGCCGCCGGTATCCAACTTCACCAAGTCGGGCTACATGGAAGCCGTAGAAAAGGCCAAGGAGTACATCCGGGCTGGTGACATCTTCCAGGTGGTTCCGGCACAACGCTGGACACAAGATTTTCCGCTGCCGCCCTTTGCGCTGTATCGTTCATTGCGCCGCACGAATCCGTCGCCGTTCATGTTCTATTTCAACTTCGGTGGCTTTCAGGTGATCGGCGCCAGCCCCGAGATACTTGTGCGCGTGTTCGGCAACGAGGTGACCATCCGGCCGATCGCCGGAACACGTCCTCGCGGTGCCACCCCCGAAGAGGACAAGGCCAACGAGCTGGATTTGCTGGCCGACAAAAAGGAACTGGCCGAGCACCTCATGCTGCTGGACCTGGGCCGTAATGACACAGGTCGCGTGTCCAAGATCGGCACCGTCCGCCCGACCGAGGAATTCATCATCGAGCGCTACAGCCACGTGATGCACATCGTGTCGAACGTTGTGGGCGAGTTGGCCGACGACAAGGATGCCCTGGACGCCTTCTTTGCCGGGATGCCTGCGGGCACGGTGTCAGGCGCACCGAAGGTCCGGGCGATGCAAATCATCGACGAGTTGGAACCCGAAAAGCGCGGTGTCTACGGAGGCGGTGTCGGCTATTTCAGCGCCGGTGGCGACATGGACATGTGCATTGCGCTGCGTACAGCCATCGTGAAGGACCAGAAACTGTATATCCAGGCCGGCGGTGGTGTCGTCTATGACAGCGACCCCGAGGCCGAATATATGGAAACCGTGCACAAATCGAATGCGATCAGGCGGGCCGCGGCGGATGCGGCGCGGTTCACCGGATCCGGGAATTCATAAAAAAGGCGGCCAAACTGGCCGCCTTTTCTTCTTTTTCTACACTGATTACTGAATCTGGCTTTTCATCACCGCCGAGATCGGGGCCAGGGCAACTCGGTTGCCGCGATCCTCAAGGCCCCAGAGCAACAACGCCGAAATTGTCTCGGGCCGCAATCGGCCCAGCATCACAACCGCGCCTTCCTGCCCGGCCCGAAAAGCGGCCTGGTCCAGGAACCGGCGCATAACCGTTGGATCCTGACGCGCACCGTCGATGTCGCGGAACACCACACTGGATGGAATGCCGTTCCGCGCGGCCAACTTTTGGACGGTGTTCAACCCGTTGTCCTGCACGACCAGCCCACGGCCAGTTCCTGCCGCGATGGCAGCCACCTGATCGGCCAACTTTCGGTTGCCTTGTATCCCGGTGTTCACGCCCTCAAGCAGGCCAACGGTTTCAGGCAAGGTTTCAAGCCAGACCGCCAGCGAAACTTCGGCATCCTGCGCGCTGGCCGCCTTTGGCAGGTCGGTCAAGGCCAGAACCTCGAACCCAGCCTCGCGATAGCGCTTCATCTTCTCCGCCGCTTGCGGATCCGAAGGGCTGACCGCAAAGCTTAGGGGATACGGAAAATCCTTCAGCGCCTCGGCCCCGAACGCACCTTCGTCATCGATCAGGATGATCGACATCAGCGGTTTGGCATCCGGATTGTCAAAGGCAGCCGCATAAGCATCGATCGGCTTGCCGGGCATGCCCTCACCCTCTGCCGGCTGATCGGCCGGGGCATCATCACGTTCGGTCAGCGGGATCACGCGTTTGCCAGCAATCGAGGATGAGGCCGTTGCCTGTTCGCCGCCGATCTGGGGCAAGGCCGCGATCCGGGCCCGTTTGCGGGGCTGAGTGTCTTCGCCCCCCTCGACCGCGATCGGGCTGTCGCCGGTTCCGGTCGGTTGATCCGGCTCAGGCGTCGACGGCAGCGCGGCTGTTTCCGGCTCGGGGGGCGCTTCGGGTTCCGCATTTGCCGTGGTCTCTGGTTCGGCGGTCTCGGGCTCGACGGCCGTGACCTCTTGCGCCGGTGGCTGCGGTGCGGTCGGCGGCGTCGCGTCCACAGTGACAGGCTGGACCTCTTCGTCCGGGCTGGACGGAACCGGTCCGGGCGCCGGGGGCGCGGCTGGCGCGTCGGTCGTCACATCGACCGACGCGGCATCTCCTGCACCCGGGTGGTTCAGGCCTGCTACGGTGTCACCAACCTGCGGACGATCATCCGGCTCGGCCTGAATGCCATCCAGCCCAGTGGCCCCATCCGACGTATCGTCCAGCGCCTCAAGCGCTCGTGGTGCGATTTCGACAAGATCGGAATCCGGACCAGCGCCCTGCACTTCCGTATCCGCCTTGGGCAGATCGGCTTCCGCCGCGGCTGGCGCCGCTGTCTGAATATCCGGTTTGCTGCCAAGTGGCGTGTTCAGGGAAAGCACTGCGCCCAGAACCAACACAACGACCGCGCCGGCGATCATTCCACCGATAAATCCGCCCATCTGTTCTTGCCTCTCGTCTTTCATCCTGCCTCGGCAGCCCGTGCACCGTCTCTGCGGCACTCACCCGTCCGGTCGCCTTGTTGGGGTTGTCCCCTTGACGCTGCCGCACAAGCCTGAGCATGTATGTCCCAACACTATACCGTGGCGCGGGGCTGTATCGCCAGTCCGAATTGCCCAAACACAAGACAAGTGCCAAATGCTGCTGCTGATCGACAACTACGACTCGTTTACCTACAACCTTGTCCACTATTTGGGCGAATTGGGCGCGGAAATGGTCGTGCGCCGCAATGATGCGCTGGATGTGCAGGAAGCAATGGCCATGAACCCTGCCGGCATCTTGCTGAGCCCCGGCCCTTGTGATCCGGACCAGGCCGGGATCTGCCTCGCGCTGACCGAGGCAGCTGCGGAAACGCGCACGCCTTTGATGGGTGTATGTCTGGGTCACCAGACCATTGGTCAGGCCTTTGGCGGCAAGGTCGTGCGGTGCCACGAAATCGTGCACGGCAAAATGGGAACCATGCATCACACTGGCAAAGGCCTGTTCGCCGGCCTGCCGTCACCGTTTGAGGCGACCCGCTATCATTCACTGGTCGTCGATCGGGATACCCTGCCCGATTGCCTCGAAATCACGGCAGAGTTGGAAGACGGCACCATCATGGGCCTGCAACACAAAGAGCTGCCGATCCACGGTGTTCAATTCCACCCGGAATCGATCGCCTCGGAACACGGCCACGCGCTGCTGAAGAATTTCCTGAACGAAATGAAAGTCCCCGCATGAGTGACGCGCTGAAACCGCTGATCGGAGCTGCGGCCGATCGCGCCCTGACCCGTGCCGAAGCCGAACAGGCCTTTGAGATCCTGTTTGAGGGTCGCGCGACGCCCAGCCAGATCGGCGGTCTGTTGATGGCCATGCGGACGCGCGGCGAAACGGTCGAGGAATATGCCGCCGCCGCCGCCGTGATGCGCGCCAAATGCAACGCGGTCAAAGCACCAGCGGGCGCGATCGACATCGTGGGAACCGGCGGTGACGGGAAAGGCACGCTCAATATCTCGACCGCAACGGCCTTTGTCGTGGCTGGCGCGGGCGTGACCGTGGCCAAGCACGGAAACCGGAACCTCAGCTCGAAATCCGGGGCCGCCGATGCATTGGGACAGATGGGAATCAACGTGATGGTCGGGCCGCAAGTCGTTGAAAAGGCTTTGCAGTCCGTCGGCATCGGGTTCATGATGGCGCCCATGCATCACCCGGCCATCGCCCATGTCATGCCCACCCGGCAAGAGCTTGGCACCCGAACCATCTTCAACATCCTTGGCCCCCTGACCAACCCCGCCGGTGTCAAGCGGCAGCTGACCGGAGCCTTCAGCCGTGATCTGATCCGACCGATGGCGGAAACCCTTGGTCTGCTCGGGGCCGAGCACGCCTGGCTGGTACATGGCTCCGACGGAACCGACGAGTTGACGATTACTGGCATCAGCTGGGTCGCGTCGCTTGAGGACGGACGGGTGAAAGAGGTTGAACTGCATCCCGAAGATGCTGGCCTGCCGGTTCATCCCTTTGAAGATATTCTGGGCGGCACACCCGAGGAAAACGCCGTCGCCTTCCGCGCATTGCTGGATGGCGCGCCGTCGGCCTATCGGGATGCGGTCCTGCTGAACGCGGCTGCGGCCCTTGTGGTCGCCGAAGCTGCTCCAGACCTGAAAGAAGGCGTCGAAATGGCCGCCGAAAGCATCGACAGCGGCAAGGCGAAAGACAAGATTGCTGCTCTGGCACAACTCACACAGGAAGCCGCATGACCGAAACCGTTCTGGATAAGATCAAGGCCTACAAGCTAGAAGAAGTCGCCGCCGACAAAGCCAAAGTTTCCCTGGACGAGGTCGAGCAACAAGCCCGTGAGGCGTCTGAGACGCGCGGCTTTGTGGAGGCACTGCGCACGGCCAGTCGCCGCGGGTATGGTCTGATCGCCGAAATCAAGAAGGCAAGCCCGTCCAAGGGGTTGATCCGTGAGGATTTCGATCCGCCCGCGCTGGCAAAAGCCTATGAAGAAGGCGGCGCCGCCTGCCTTTCGGTTTTGACCGACACACCCAGCTTTCAAGGTTCCAAGGAATTCCTGACCGCGGCCCGGGCTGCATGCTCGCTTCCGGCACTGCGCAAGGACTTCATGTATGATCCCTATCAAGTGGTCGAAGCGCGTGCACTGGGCGCCGACTGTATCCTGATCATCATGGCATCGGTGGACGACCAGCAAGCCGCCGAACTGGAACAGACCGCGTTTGACTGGGACATGGATGTCCTGATCGAGGTACATGACGAGGCCGAGCTTGAGCGCGCGGCCGATCTCAAAAGCCCTCTCATCGGGATAAACAACCGCAATCTCAAGACATTCGAGACCTCGCTTGATACCACTCGACGCTTGTCCAAGCTGGTTCCCGCTGACCGCATGATCGTGTGCGAAAGCGGGCTGAACACCCCGGAAGACCTTGCGGATATCGCCCGCTATGGTGCCCGGTGTTTCCTGATCGGAGAAAGCCTCATGCGGCAGCAGGACGTCGCCGCCGCAACCCGTCACATCCTATCGAACCCGCTGGTGCCGGGGGTCATGTGATGCCCCTGACGCATTTTGACAGCGACGGCCAGGCCCATATGGTCGATGTATCGGACAAGGACACGACAAACCGGGTCGCCGTTGCCGCGGGCCACGTGAAAATGGCTCAACAAACCTTTGAAATCATTTCCGAAGGCCGCGCGAAGAAGGGCGACGTTCTGGGGGTTGCCCGGTTGGCCGGGATCATGGGAGCAAAGAAGACACCGGACCTGATACCGTTGTGCCATCCCCTGCCTGTCACCAAGGTGTCGGTCGACCTGACATTGGACCCGGACCTGCCCGGCGTGCAGATCGAAGCGACGGTCAAGACCACCGGTCAGACTGGTGTCGAGATGGAGGCCCTGACAGCCGTGTCTACCGCGGCGCTGACCGTCTATGACATGGCCAAAGCCGTCGACAAGGCAATGGAAATCGGGGGGATCCGCGTTCTGCTGAAAGATGGCGGTAAGTCAGGTCGTTACGAGGCGAAATGATAACGGTTGAAGAAGCCCGACAGCTGCTGTTCGGCCTGGTCGCCACCATGCCCGAAGAGCAGGTTGCGCTTGCTGACGCGGCCGGCCGAGTGCTGATGCGGGATGTCAAAGCCGAGCGGGACCAACCCCCGTTTGCCGCCTCTTCAATGGATGGATATGCGCTGAAGTCGGCCGAGGTTGAACGCCACGCGATGTTCAAGGTCATCGGTGAGGCCGCCGCTGGTCAGCGTTTCACGGGTACGGTTGGCCCGGGTCAGGCGGTTCGGATCTTCACCGGGGCGCCTGTCCCCGAGGGGGCAGATTTCGTCGTCATCCAGGAAGACACCGACCTGCGCGGCGATCTGTTGACGATCACGGAAGATCCCGGCCAAAAAACCAACATCCGACCGGCAGGCGTGGATTTTACCATCGGCGATACGCTTAGTGCACCGCGAGTTCTCTCGCCCGAAGATCTTGCATTGCTGGCGGCGATGAATGTTCCATTCGTCTCCGTGGCCACCAAACCCCAGATCGCGCTGATCGCCACGGGAAACGAGCTGGTCATGCCGGGCGAAGCTCCGGGACCTGACCAGATCATTGCCTCGAACTCGTTTGGCATCAAAGCGTTGCTCGAGAAGGCTGGCGCACATGTTCGCATGTTGCCAGTGGCACAAGACACACTGTCATCGCTGGAAACCGCGTTTGGCTTGGCCGAAGGCGCCGATCTGGTCGTGACAATTGGTGGAGCGTCGGTGGGTGACTACGACCTTGTGGCCGAAGCATCGCAACGGCTGGGGCTCGAACAATCCTTCTACAAGGTCCTGATGCGCCCCGGCAAGCCGCTGATGGCCGGGCGGCTGGGTGATGCGGCGATGATCGGGTTGCCCGGCAACCCAGTCAGCGCGATGGTTTGCGGATATCTCTTCCTGGTTCCCTTGGTCAAAAAAATGCTGGGCATCCAGACTGTTGATCCGATACTCCATCAGGCCATCCTGTCGAAGGCCCTGACACCAAACGGCCCGCGCGAGCACTATATGCGCGCTCGATTGGAAAGCGATGGGATACGCGCCTTCGAGGATCAGGACAGTTCGCTGCTCAGCGTTCTGGCGCGGTCGAACGCCTTGCTGATGCGCCCTCCAAACGATCCCGCGCGGGCTGCGGGGGAAACGGTGTCCTACCTGCCGATTTAGGTTCAGCCGGCAAATCCATTGACACAAAACGTGAACATGCGTAGAACAAAAGAAAACGCATGGGCAACGAGGTGTGAGCGATGCTGACCAAGAAGCAATTGGATTTGCTGGAATTCATCCACAAACGCGTTCAGGCGGACGGTGTTCCACCCAGCTTTGACGAAATGAAAACGGCGTTGGACCTGAGATCCAAATCCGGCATCCATCGGTTGATCACCGCGCTGGAAGAGCGTGGGTTCATTCGGCGTCTCGCCCACAGGGCGCGCGCGATCGAGATCGTGAAACTGCCTGAAAGCCTGGGAGGCGAGCCGACCGCCGGCTTCACGCCCCGCGTGATCGAAGGTGACAAGCCCAGCGTGCCCCGCCCCGCCAATGTCGAGCCTGTGTCGGTGGACGCTCTCGAACTTCCGGTGATGGGCAGAATTGCCGCCGGTGTTCCGATCGAGGCGATCAGCCACGTTTCCCATCATGTTGCGGTACCGGGCACGATGGTATCGGGCCGTGGCGAACACTATGCCCTTGAGGTGCGCGGAGATTCCATGATCGACGCCGGTATCAATGACGGGGACGTGGTCGTGATCCGCGAAACATCTTCGGCAGACAATGGCGACATTGTCGTGGCCTTGGTCGAAGACCAGGAAGCAACCCTCAAAAGGTTCTTCCGGCGCGGCCAGGCGATCGCGCTCGAGGCTGCCAACCCCGCCTACGAAACGCGGGTATTGCCCGAGGACAAGGTCAAGGTCCAAGGGCGTCTGGTCGGACTTATTCGGACTTACTGAAGCCGTCGGGCCGAGCCGATGACCAAAGGCGCGGCCCCGTCGCATCAGCGCTGCTGAACAGCTTTCCTTGGCGGATCGCAAGGCTTCCGGTCTTTCGCAGTCGGTCTGGATCAAAAACGGCGCAGTCACCAGTCAGCTTGATCGGCACAGCAGAGACCACGAGTTCGCCCGGGTGGCAAACGGTGACCTGCTGCGCCGCGCGCTTGCCCGTGATATGGACCAGCTGGAATTTCTCGAAAGGGTATCGCTGAACAAGATCTGGGGCCGATGGCCACCGGCCTGCAGCCTCCGGCTGGGTTGCTCCGTCTCCATCGTTTTCAAGCCAGACCGAAGCGACGAACCCAGCGCCTTTTTCCTTGCTCAACGCGCGGCCCTGCTCGGTCATCACCCCAACCAAACCACCTGAATCGGCGATCAGCACCTCGGGCCGCTGGCCTTGTCCCCAGAATACGGCGGCGAACGCCATCGGAAAAACTCCGACCCAGCGGCTGCGTCCCTGCCACAAAACGACCCACAGCGCACCCAAGGAAAACAGCGGCAGGACAAAACCGGGCGAGCTGGCAACAAAGCTCCGCGCACCATCCAGGCCGGACACCCAGTCCGAGACGGCCAGGATCCACGCCAGCCCGAAACCCATCACATGGATCGCCACGGTCTCGATCCCGAAAGGCGCGAGGATCGCTGCCAGAACCGCCGAGGGAACCACGATGGAACCCATAACCGGCACGGACAGGGTGTTGGCCAGCAAGCCGTAGTGCGAAACCATGTTGAAATGCGCCGCACCAATTGGGGCCGTCGCCAAACCAGCGACCGCCGAGGAGCACAGAAGCCCACCCACCGGGCGCAACCACTTGGGCACTCTTGGAACCTCGACGTCGCGAAGGGCACCGAAAACCGCGACCAGTGCTGTCGTGGCGGCAAAGGACATCTGAAAACCGGGGCTGAGCAATGATTCAGGGCGAAGAAACAGCACCAACAGCGCGGCAACCGCGACGGCCCGCAAGGATATGGCACGCCGATCGATCAAAACTGCCCCAAACAGAACCGATACCATCACGAAGGCGCGCTCGGTCGCGACATTGCCCCCAGAAAGCAACAGATAGAGCGTTGCGGCGATCAGCGCGCAGACCGCGGCAACTTTGCGGACCGGCCACCGCAACGCCAATGCAGACAAGGCCGCAAGCAGTATCCGGCAAGTCACAAAGACGAACCCCGTCAACAACCCCATATGCAGGCCTGAGATTGCAAGCAGATGGGCAAGATTCGACGCACGCAATTTGTCCAAAGCGTCGGCGCTGATGCCGCTGCGATCCCCGGTCGAAACAGCGGCGGCAAAGCCGCCGACATCACCTGGCAGCACTTCTCTCACTCTGTCGGAAATGGCCATGCGCACGGCAGCGACACGCACCCCGGCCTCAAAGCGGGCCGGAGCGGCGGTGACCACCGGCGTGCGCGCGTATCCGACCGCGCCCAAGCGCTGAAACCAGGCATGTCTGCGAAAATCAAAGCCGCCGGGCTCGACGGGACCTTGCGGCGGTGACAGATGGGCCGTCGTCATAACGCGTTGCCCTGGCACAATCGGTACATGGTCGCCATGCAACGAAAGTCGGATGCGCCGCGGGGCTTGGTCCGGCGGCACGTCCCCGATCCGCACCTGGTCCAGCGTAACCCGCAGCGCATCCGAAGCAGAGCGATCCAACGCCACGACCCTCCCCTCAACCGGGCCGTAATAGCGCCATTTCAAAACCGGCTCTGCAACCATGTGAGCGCGAGCACCCGCCAGGATGAACCCGACGGCGACCAGCGCCCCCCCTATTGCCAACGGAGCCCAGGCAGACGACATCCGGCGGCTGGCCCAAATGGCAAGCAGGACCAACCCGGACAGGCCCGAATAAATCCGCGCATCCGGCTCGAACCGGATTGCGAAATACAGGCCTATGCCGATGGCCAGACAAACCGGAGACCAAGGCAAAAGGTGCCCTCGCTGGTTTAGCAACGCACCTTCGACCCACGCCACAACACGCATGGTTGCCCCCGTCCTTGAGGCTCGTTAGACAGGCTCAACTCTACGCTCAACGCGGTTACCAAAAGGTTAATCACTACAATGTCCGATCAGGTCGTCACCCGATTTGCACCCTCGCCCACCGGCTATCTGCACATTGGCGGAGCCCGTACTGCGCTGTTCAATTGGCTCTACGCCCGCGGACGAGGCGGAAAGTTCCTACTGCGGATCGAAGATACGGACCGCGAACGGTCAACGCCCGAAGCGACCGAGGCAATCCTCAAGGGCATGAGCTGGCTCGGGCTCGACCACGACGGAGATGTCATCAGCCAGTTCGAGGGCGCAGCTCGTCACGCCGAAGTCGCCCACCAGCTGCTGGCAGAAGGCAAAGCATACAAGTGCTTTGCAACCCAGGAAGAGATCGCAGCCTTTCGTGAACAGGCCCGGGCCGAAGGCAAGTCGACCTTGTTCCGCAGCCCGTGGCGCGACGCCGATCCCAGCACCCACCCCGATCGCCCTTTCGTTGTGCGGATCAAGGCACCGCAGAATGGCACAACTGTCATCCGCGACAAGGTCCAGGGTGACGTGACCATCCGAAACGATCAGCTGGACGACATGGTCCTCCTGCGTTCGGACGGTACACCGGTCTATATGCTGGCGGTGGTCGTTGATGACCACGACATGGGTGTGACCCATGTCATTCGCGGCGACGACCACCTGAACAACGCGGCGCGGCAGATGATGATCTATGAAGCCATGGGCTGGAAGGTTCCGGTTTGGGCGCACATCCCGCTGATCCACGGCCCTGACGGCAAGAAACTCAGCAAGCGGCACGGCGCGTTGGGCGCGCAGGAGTATCAGGCCATGGGCTATCCTGCCGCCGGTATGCGAAACTACCTGGCGCGCCTGGGCTGGAGCCACGGGGACGACGAGTTCTTTACAGATGAACAGGCCAAGGAATGGTTCGACCTGGACGGAATCGGGAAAAGCCCGGCGCGGTTCGATCTGAAAAAGCTCGAGAACTTGTGCGGACAGCACATCGCCACATCCGAAGATGCTGCATTGCGGCATGAAATCGAAGAATATCTGGACGCCGCTGGCCTGCCTGCGCTGACAGGAACACAATCGGATGATTTGGAACGTGCGATGTATTGCCTCAAGGATCGGGCGCGTACATTTCCAGAACTCCTTGAAAAGGCGCATTTTGCACTGACCTCGCGGCCGATCCGGCGCGATGAGAAAGCAGAAAAGGCGCTGAGTTCTGTATCCGACGGTATACTGGATCAATTGACGCCGCAGCTGCAAAATGCTAGCTGGACCCGGAACGAACTGGAGGAGACCCTCAATTCGTTTGCCGAGGCAAACGGGTTGAAGTTCGGCAAGCTGGCTGGCCCCCTCAGGGCTGCGTTGGCGGGTCGGGCCGTCACACCTTCGGTTTTTGACATGATGCTCGTGCTGGGTCGGGATGAGACCATTGCACGGATTTCTGATGCAGCGGCATAGTCCTGACTTCACATTCGGGCAATGCTGCTCCGCTACGACCTGACTCGCGCAGCCTTGCGCGATCACCGCCCGTTTTGTCGGTCAGCGAGCCGGCATTCGTATGATTGAGGAAGGGAAAACATGACCGAGAGCAACAAGACAGCGACTCTGACCGTCCACGGAAAAACCTATGAGTTGCCGGTTCATTCGCCAACGGCAGGACCCGATGTAGTCGACATCCGCAAGCTCTATGGTCAGGCCGGCGTGTTCACCTACGACCCGGGTTTCACTTCGACCGCAAGCTGCGACAGCACCATCACCTATATCGACGGTGAAAAGGGTGAGTTGTTGCACCGTGGCTATCCGATCGACCAATTGGCCGAGAAATCGCACTTCCTCGAAGTTTGCTTCCTGCTGCTGTACGGATATCTGCCTAAGGCCGACGAGCTGGAACAGTTCGAATCCACCATCACCCACCACACGATGCTGCATGAGCAAATGCAGTATTTCTATCGCGGGTTCCGCCGAGACGCGCACCCGATGGCGATCATGGTGGGTGTCGTGGGCGCGATGTCTGCCTTCTACCATGACTCGACCGACATCTCGGATCCGCGCCAGCGCGAGATCGCGTCGCACCGCCTGATCGCCAAGATGCCCACCATCGCGGCCTGGGCCTACAAATACCATATCGGCCAGCCCTTCGTGTATCCGCGCAACGATCTGGACTATGCGTCGAACTTCCTGCGCATGTGTTTCGCGGTTCCGGCCGAGGATTACGAGGTGAACCCGATCCTCAGCCGCGCCATGGACCGGATTTTCACCCTGCACGCCGATCACGAACAGAACGCCTCGACTTCGACGGTGCGTCTGGCCTCGTCTTCGGGCGCAAACCCGTTCGCTTGTGTTGCAGCCGGTATCGCCTGCCTCTGGGGCCCTGCGCACGGCGGCGCCAACCAGGCCTGCCTGGAGATGCTGGAAGAGATCGGCAGCGTCGACCGCATTCCCGAGTTCATTGAACGTGCCAAGGACAAGAACGATCCGTTCCGCCTGATGGGCTTTGGCCACCGCGTGTACAAGAACTTCGACCCGCGCGCCAAAGTGATGAAGCAGTCGGCCGATGAGGTTCTGGACTTGCTGGGCATCGAGAACAACCCGAAACTGCAGGTCGCCAAGGCGCTTGAGAAACAGGCACTGGAAGATCCGTATTTCGTCGACAAGAAGCTGTTCCCGAACGTCGATTTCTACTCGGGCATCATCCTCGAGGCGATGGGTTTCCCGACCTCGATGTTCACCCCGATCTTCGCGCTGTCGCGCACCGTTGGCTGGGTCAGCCAGTGGAAAGAAATGATCGCCGATCCTCAGAACAAGATTGGCCGCCCGCGCCAGCTGTATCTGGGCGAAACTCTGCGCGACTACGTCGACATCGAAAACCGCTGAGACAGACAACAGGCCCCGCCATCGAGCGGGGTCTTTTCTTATTGGAACAGTGACAATTGATCCCCGGCCCGCGCAGGCCGGGCAAAGAGGTCGCAACGCAGTTTGGGAGTTGTGGTCGCCAAGCCAAGCCTCGCAATCGCAGACTTGAACCGCTTGGCGACCATTTCGGCGTAGACCCCCTCGCCGCGCATCCGATGCCCCCACCGCGGGTCGTAGTCCCTGCCCCCGTGCATTTCGCGCAACCGCGCCATGACCTTTTCGGCGCGACCGGGCTCGTGTTCGGACAACCACTCCTGCCACAGTTGCGAGACTTCGCGGGGCAACCGTAGCATGATCCAACTGGCCGCATCCGCGCCCGCGTCACGGCCCGCCTCCAACAACGCTTCAAGCTCGTGATCGGTCAGTCCCGGTATGATCGGGGACGTCATGACGCGAACGGGTATCCCGGCCTCGGTCAACTTTCGGATCATGAGCAGCCGGCGTCTTGGTGCAGGGGCACGCGGTTCCATCCGCCGCGACAGGCTATCATCCAACGTGGTCAGCGAGATGCCGACCCGGACCAGCCCAAGGGCGGCCATCGGAGCTAGAATATCGATGTCTCGTTCGATCAAAGCGCCCTTGGTCACGATCGCAACCGGGTGGTTGAAATCTCTCAGAACATCCAGGCAGGCCCTTGTGATCGAACGTGTTTTTTCGATCGGCTGATACGGGTCCGTATTTGTACCCAGCGCAATCGGCGCCACCTTGTACCGCGCGGACGAAAGCTCGCGTGCAAGCACATCCGGCGCGTTCGGACGTGCGATCAGACGCGTTTCGAAATCCAACCCGGCAGATAGACCGAGATATGCATGTGTGGGTCGGGCAAAGCAGTAGACGCAACCGTGTTCGCACCCGCGATATGGGTTGATCGACCGGTCAAATGGCAGATCCGGTGACTTGTTGTAGGTGATCAGAGACTTCGCGACCTCGTCCCGCACCGTGGTTCGCAAGGGAGGCAGAGGCTCGGGATCCTCCCAGCCGTCATCGACCGCTTCGTGCGCATACGCCTCGTACCGACCAGCGTCGTTCGATACGGCACCTCGCCCGGAATTAGTGTGGCGCAACGGCATATTTGTTTCCTTTTTGTTCTCGATACTCCTAGCATCTGCGGGTTTCCGCGGCAAGTCCGCCATCACAGTTGCCCGCCTTGTTCCAGGCACAGAACCCATGAATACCGCTCAGAAAGATCATGTGAAATTTGGCGTCGAGCGCGGCAAGATTTTCACCTATAGGTCGGTCTCGGAGCCGCCGAGGTCGCAATCGTCACAGTCTAACTGCGGCGAAATGGCCAAAACGGGAAAAACAGCCACCAAGGGCACAAGGCCCGCCAGCTCAGGGAAATGACCCATGTCCGATGAAGAAGACATCGTCCTGTCGGAACTCAACGACGACGAACTCGTCGAACAGATGTTTGATGACCTCTACGATGGCCTGAAGGAAGAGATCGAAGAAGGCGTGAACATCCTGCTGGAACGTGGATGGGCACCGTATGACATTCTGACCAAGGCGCTGGTCGGCGGTATGACCATCGTCGGACAGGATTTCCGCGACGGCATCCTGTTCGTGCCCGAAGTTCTGCTGGCCGCGAACGCGATGAAGGGCGGCATGGCCATCCTCAAGCCTCTGCTGGCGGAAACCGGCGCTCCGCGCGTCGGCAAGATGGTGATCGGTACCGTCAAGGGCGACATCCACGACATCGGCAAGAACCTCGTCTCGATGATGATGGAAGGCGCCGGCTTCGAGGTTGTCGATATCGGCATCAACAATCCGGTCGAAAACTACCTGGAAGCGCTGGAAACCGAGCAGCCTGATATCTTGGGCATGTCGGCCCTGCTGACGACGACCATGCCGTATATGAAAGTGGTCATCGACACGTTGGTCGAACAGGGCAAGCGTGACGATTACATCGTGCTGGTCGGCGGTGCCCCACTGAACGAAGAGTTCGGCAAGGCAATCGGCGCTGACGCCTATTGCCGGGACGCGGCGGTTGCGGTCGAAACCGCCAAGGAGTTCGTCTCGCGCAAGCACAACCAACTGGCGGGTTGATCCTGCACGCCTTGTTTTGTCAAAGCCGCCTGTCCGGGCGGCTTTTTCATTTCCGCGCCAGGGCAACACAACGAGATTGAAACTCGGGTGCCGAGTGTGTGATCCCAAAGGCCGCGAACTTGCATCCGGGGCTTTTTCGCAGTCATTTGACATTGGAACCTTGCGGAGGCGACACATGCCGCAGCATGACATACCTGACGACAAACGCCTGACGGAACAGGGGTTTGACGAAATGGATGCACGGCAAAGCATCCTGTTGATCGCCTGCGGTGCGTTGGCGCGCGAGATTCTGGACCTGAAGACACGCAACGGCTGGGACCACCTTGCACTGACGTGCCTGCCTGCCATCCTGCATGTCTATCCCGAACGGATCACTCAGGCCGTCGAGGATGCCGTCGCCAAGCATCGCGACCAGTATGACCGGATTTTTGTCGTCTATGCCGATTGCGGGACCGGCGGACTGTTGGAGCAGGCTTGTAAACGGCTGGGAGTCGAAATGGTGCGGGGGCCGCACTGCTATTCCTTCTTCGAGGGAAACGACAAATTCGCCGAACGCGGCGACGATGAGACTACGGCCTTTTACCTGACTGACTTTCTGGCCAGACAATTTGATGCGTTCGTCTGGAAGCCGCTGGGGCTGGATCGGCACCCGGAATTGCGCGACATGTATTTCGGAAATTACACCAAGCTGATCTACCAGGCGCAGACAGATGACCCCGAACTGACCCGTCGGGCACAGGAATGCGCGGATCGGATGGGGCTGGAGTTCGAACGCCGTTTCACCGGATATGGCGATCTCCAGACCACGCTGACAGACTGGGCCGGCGCGCGCCCCAAATCCTCATGATTGGCCCCCGAGTGGTGAAACTGTCTCAGGCGTTTTCGCGCGCTACGTCTCGGATTCGGTCGATCATCGCACGCACACCGTTCGACCGCTGGGCCGACAGATGTTCATTCAACCCCAATCGGGCAAGCTCGGCCGCGGCGTCGACCTTCTCCACTTCGGCAACGGGCAAACCGTTGTAAAGCGAGCGCAATACAGCAATCAGACCACGCACGATCAGCGCGTCGCTGTCGCCGTCAAACCGAAAAACACCATTTTCGATCACCGGATGAAGCCAGACCTGACTGGCGCAGCCATGGACTTTGGTTGCCGGCACCTTCAAGGCGTCATCCAGCGGAGCCATCGCCTTGCCCTGCTCGATCACGTGGCGGTACCGGTCTTCCCAGTCCTCAAGGAACTCGAAATCCTCGACAATCTCCTCAAAGGCAGGCGTGGCCATGAACGTGGGTCCTCTGGTTGCGGTTCTGGTTCTGACCTAAGTCGCCCGATGTCCGGTGTCCACCCCTATGGGCGGCTTTTCAAACGACCGAAAGTAGGCTACCCAGTGCGGGTAATACCTTGCAAAGCTTTGGGTCCATGCAAAAAACTGTTTCCGTCCTTCTTGTCGCCCTGTTGACCCTGTCCGCCTGCAGCAGCTGGCGCGATTCCCGGGCAAACCCGTCGAACTGGTTCGGGAACAGCACCCCTGCCCCGGTCGAGACATCGGCCAGCGACGCAGACGCGCTGGTACCGAAGCAAAGCTCGGGCCGGGGACTGTTCGCGCGCCCTGAACCCGAAGACACCAGCGTACCGATCACCACCATCACAGAGCTGCGGATCGAGCCGAACGCCTCGGGTGCCATTGTGGTCGCGCAAGGCACCGCCTTCCGCCAGGGCGCCTATGACGCAAAGCTCACCTTCGTCGAATCCGAGGAAAACCGGAAGAACGGCGTCATGGAGTTCGTTTTCCGCGTGAACTACCCGACCTATGCCACTGCACAGGGGCCCGAACGTACGCGTGAAGTGACCGATGCAGTCAATGTCAGCCGTCAGGACCTTGAAGGCATTCGTCTGATCCGCGTGGTCGGTCAGCAGAACGCCCTGGAATCGCGTCGGCGCTGAAATCAATCTTACAGGGGGACGACCTGAACAGTTTGCCCCTTCGCTGCCAAGGCAATCTCGCCTCTGCAAAGTTTGAGCGCGTCCTCGCCAAAGACCTCGAACCGCCAGCCGGACATCGCAGCAACGTCACGGTCCCCAGCCGCGATCTGATCCAGCTCCGAGCTGGTCGCGATGAGCTTGGCCGCGACCCCTGCGGTTTCCGTCTTTGACTTCAGCAAAACTCGCAGCAGGTCAGCCAGCGCAGGGTTCACCTTGATCTTGTCCCGGTTGTTGTCCACTTTGGGAAGATCCTCTGGCGGGCAATTCACACCTGCCTGCACGGCGGCCAGAATCCCGTCGGCGATGGCACCTTTCCGCGCTTCGCGCAGCAGCAAACGCGAGCCGCCCAGATCAGCATGCGTGCGTGGTTTGGTCGACGCCAGTTCGACCAGCGCATCATCCTTGAATACACGGCTTCGCGGCACGTTGTTTTGTTGGGCATATTCCTCACGGAACCGGGCAAGCTCCCGCACCACCGCAAGGAACTTGGCCGAGTTGGTCCGGGTCTTGACCCGCCGCCATGCCTCTTCGGGGCGGATGTCATAGGTTGCGGGATCGGTCAGAACGCGCAACTCCTCCGCTACCCAATGGCTGCGTTTGGACTTTTCCAGCTCGGCGGCCAGATGTTCATAGATTTTGCGCAGATGCGTCACATCCGCCAGCGCATAGGTCTGCTGCGCCTCACTCAGCGGGCGCCGCGACCAATCGGTAAACCGCGAGGTCTTGTCCAGACCCTGTTTGCAGATCTTGCGAACCAGCGTTTCATAGCCAACCTGTTCCCCGAAACCGCAAACCATCGCAGCGACCTGCGTATCGAAAAGCGGTTTGGGGAAAATGCCGGCTTCTACCCAGAAAATCTCAAGGTCCTGGCGGGCGGCATGGAACACTTTGACGACGTTTTCGTTTTGGAACAATTCGTAAAGCGGCTCCAGCGACAACCCGTCTGCCAGCGGATCGACCAATACCGCGTTGTCCTCGTCTTCAGAGGGCACAGCCAACTGCACCAGACATAGCTTGGAGTAGTAGGTCCGCTCGCGCAGGAATTCGGTGTCGACGGTCACATAGGGGTGTTGGGCGGCAGCCTTGCAGAAGTCAGCCAACTCTCGCGTGGTTTTGAGGGTCTTCATGCGCTTGCTATTCTTGCTCTTGCTCTGGTCATTGCCCGTTGGTTTCTTCTGCCCCGAGCGCTTGGCCAGACCATAGGCCGAATTGGCCGCTCATGTAAATCTCTGGCGCAAGATCAGGGGAGTAACACCGGTGCGCGATCGCCACGGGCAAAGCGCTCCAGAACCGCCGGATACAGCTTGTGTTCCCAGGCCAGCACCTTCCGAGCAAGCGAATCCGGGGTGTCGCCGGGTTCGACCGGAACTCGGGCTTGCCCCAGGATCGGCCCGTCATCCAACGCCGCGGTGACCTCGTGGACGGTGCAGCCGTGTTCGGCATCCCCGGCGGCGATGGCTCGGGCGTGGGTGTTGAGCCCTTTGTACTTGGGCAGCAGCGAGGGGTGGATATTCAGCATCCGCCCCTGAAAGCGGGACACGAAATCGCCAGTCAGCACGCGCATGAACCCCGCCAGGCAGACGATGTCTGGCTGCGCCTCGAGCAGCGGCTTGCACAGCTCGGCCTCAAATGCGGCGCGGTCACCACCGAACGGTCGGTGATCGACCACGGCTGTGGCAATCCCGCGATCCGCCGCCTTGGCCAAGCCGCCAGCATCTGCATTGTTCGACAGAACCAGACAGGGGAGCGCCGGATGGTCACCGGTCATGCTGTCGACCAGCGACACCATGTTCGACCCGCCCCCGGAAATCAGGATGGCGACGCGCTTGTGGCTCACAGCAGCTTGCCTGCGTAGCTGACGCCCGCCCCTTCGGTGACCGACCCGATGCGCGCGACGCTCTCGCCGGCATCCGACAGCAGGGCGGCCAAGTCATCGGCGCGGTCGGCGGCACAGACGACGATCATGCCGATTCCGCAGTTGAAAGTCTTGAGCATTTCCGACTCGGCGATGCCTCCGGTTTCCGCCATCCAGCGGAACACCGGCGGCAGATCCCAGGCGGTCAGGTCGATTTGCGCACCCAGATCGTCCGGCAGCACGCGCGGCAGGTTCTCGGTCAGCCCGCCGCCGGTGATATGCGCCAGCGCATGGACGCCACCGGCCCGGATCGCGGCCAGGGCGGGTTTGACGTAAAGCCGCGTGGGAGTCAGCAGCGCCTCTCCCAAAGGCCCGTCACAAAACGGTGAGCCCGCGTCCCATCCCAGGCCCGAGATCTGAACCAACTTGCGCACTAGCGAATAGCCGTTGGAATGCACCCCGTCCGAGGTCAGCCCCAGCAGAACACTCCCGGCCTGCACACCGGCGGGCAGATCGCTGCCGCGCTCCATCGCGCCGACGGCAAAGCCTGCCAAGTCGAAATCGCCATCCGGGTACATCCCCGGCATTTCGGCGGTCTCACCCCCGATCAAGGCACATCCCGAGCGGACACAGCCCTCGGCGATGCCCTCGATGATCCGCGCTGCGGTGTCGGTGTCCAGCTTGCCAGTTGCGAAATAGTCCAGGAAGAACAGCGGCTCGGCCCCCTGGCAGATCAGGTCGTTCACGCACATGGCCACCAGATCAATGCCCACGCCATCGACCACGCCGGTGTCGATCGCGATCCGCAGCTTGGTGCCGACGCCATCGGTTGCGCCCACCAGGATCGGGTCGGAATACCCTGCCCCTTTCAGGTCGAACAGCGCGCCGAACCCGCCAAGGCCGCTCATGACGCCGGGGCGGTTCGTACGCTTGGCGGCGGGCTTGATCCGGTCAACCAGGGCATTGCCCGCATCGATGTCCACACCCGCATCTGCATAGGTGATGCCGTTCTTGCCCGCTGTCATGGCCGTTCCCTCATGAATGCTTTCAGCGCGGGTTAGTCGATTGTGCGCCGCGTTGCAACGGTCAGGCTTGACGCGGCTGTTCTGCGTGGTACCCAAGCGCTCAGGCGGGCCTGTAGCTCAATTGGTTAGAGCAGAGCGCTCATAACGCTTTGGTTGGGGGTTCGAGTCCCTCCGGGCCTACCAAATACGGCCGAAATCACCGCCCAATGATGATGTCTGCGCACAAACCGCCCAAGCGTTCGCTTTGGCCCAGGCGCAAAACACCGCCGTGGACACGAGCGATATCTGCAACGATCGCCAGCCCGAGGCCCACCCCGCTGCCCTGATTCTGGTTCCGCGACGGGTCCAACCGGCTGAATGGCTTTACCGCCTCTGTCCGCTGCTCGGGCGGGATGCCGGGACCATCATCCTCAACCCGAATGCGCAGCGATTTGTCGGTCAGGGTCATGCTGACCATCGCGTGCGACCCGTAGCGCACCGCGTTGCCGATCAGGTTTTCCACGGCGCGGCGGATCGCAGTCGGACGCAGCATCACTGCGCCCTGCCCTTCGGGCGGCAGCAAATCGACACTTTGTCCGGCCCGTTGCGCATCATCCACGATCGAGCGCAAAAGCTCATCCGGACGAATCTCGACCTGCTCTCCCTCAGACGCGCCGCGCGAGAAATCAAGGAAGGCATCCAGGAGTGACTGCATCTCGTTCACGTCCTGAAGCAGCGGCTTGGCATCGTCCTCGGGCAGCATCGACAGGCCAAGCTTGAGCCGGGTCAGAGGCGTTCGCAGGTCATGGCTGACACCCGACAGCATCAAGGTCCGCTGCTCGATCTGCCGCTCGATCCGGGCACGCATGTCAAGAAACGCGCTACCGGCGGCCCGCACCTCGACGGCCCCTCCGGGGGTGAACGGCACGACCCGACCCCGTCCAAAAGCCTGCGCCGCAACGGCCAGCCGAGTGATCGGCCGCAACTGATTGCGCATGTACAAGAACGAAATCGAGGTCATGATCACCGCAAAGAACAGCATCGTGACGATCAACTGGTGCGGGGCGACCGTCGACAGTCGCCGGCGATCGAAGCCAAGCTCCAACACACCCAGATGGGTGTTCAAGAACAAAGTCGCGACCTGACTGTCCGGCAACGATACCGCCACGAGGTTTGGCAGCAGCTCTTGAAGATCAGCGTCGATCTGCGGCGCGATGAAATCATACCAGCGCCGCGGTTCAATCCTAGGCGTTTCGTTGATCCCCAGGAAGCGGGCCTGCATGTCCAGCACCCTCAGATCCGGGCGCAGCGCGGCCAGCGCCTGCTGTTGGGTTTCGGCACCCTGAATATCTTCCAGAACCAGCCGCACTTCGCGCGACGCCGCGCGGGTCATCTGACCGGTCACATCCTCGAGGTGTTCACGCACGAATGCCACCGACACCACCAACAGAACCACGATCACCGGCAGCACCAGAATCAGAGCCGCCCGGGCATACAAGCTGCGGGGCAAATAGGGTTTGAGCCAACGCGAGGACATGCGCTAAACCTAGCGGGCTGCCCCGCCAAGAGAAAGAGGCCAAGATGCTGCCAGCAGACGATTTCAACCCGAAACCGGGGATCCCTGTCGCCCTGCAGCCGGGCCTCAGGCTCTTGCTGGCCCCTAACCCGTCGCCGATGACCTATCTGGGGACAAATACATACCTCCTGGGCACCAGCGACCTTGCCGTAATCGACCCCGGACCGTTGAGCGACAGTCACATTCAAGCCATTCTGGATGCGCTGCAGCCCGGGCAAAAGATCAGCCATATCGTGGTCACCCACAGCCACTTGGACCATTCGCCGCTGGCTGCCCCGCTGTCAGAGCGGACAGGTGCCCCGATCTACGCCTTTGGCGGGCCACAGGCAGGGCGCAGCGCGGTCATGTCCCAAATGGCCGAGCAAGGCCTCGCCGGCGGCGGCGAGGGAATCGACACGGAATTCCGCCCGGACATCGAGTTGGCGGACGGCGACCGGCTCGAGGAGGACGGATGGGGCCTTGAGGTCATTCACACACCGGGCCATCTGGGCAATCACATCGCGCTGGCTTGGGGAGACGTGTGCTTCACCGCCGATCACGTAATGGGCTGGGCCAGTTCGCTGGTTTCGCCTCCGGATGGTGATCTGACAGACTTCATGAAGGCCTGCCACCGGCTACGCGCCCGCGACTGGTCCATCTTCCATGCCGGACACGGCGCGCCGATCACAGACCCCTCGGGAAGGCTTGACTGGTTGATCCGCCATCGGCTGGAACGCGAGGCACAAATCCTCGACGCGCTGGCCGAGCGCCCGGGCACAGCCCGGGATCTGGCCCAGCGGATCTATGTCGAAACACCGCCTGCCCTGCTTCCAGCGGCCGAGCGCAACGTTTTTGCCCATCTGGTGGACCTGACCGGAAAAGACCGCGTCGCCCCCCAAGGCGCCCTGTCGGTGCAGAGCAGTTTTCACCGCATCGCCTGAACGCGCAAAAAATTTACCCTGGGTGCTTTTCCCCTCTGGACGCCGAAAAACCGGATTGCTATACGCGCCTCAGTTCCGGCGTAGCTCAGCGGTAGAGCAGTTGACTGTTAATCAATTGGTCGTAGGTTCGATCCCTACCGCCGGAGCCA
>NZ_JBXWSO010000005.1:0-143854 GCF_059613465.1 Ruegeria sp. SAZA006 | reverse complement strand
AAACCATCGTCCAGATGGACCAAAGGCCGGCGATGCACTAACACTCGAACTGGACCACTCGGGTGGGGCTGATCAGTCCTCGATGGCCTCGCTCAGAAACGCGTCCGGTTCGAACTGGCTGGAAAGCGCGTTCGAAAGCTCGGGTAGCTCGTCTTTGAGGTCGTCTGTCACTGGATAAAGCCCGCTTCCCACTATCTATTCTCGCATCAAGATGCGTGCGGTTGACCGGGGCGGCCAAGTGAGTCACCGTGAGTTGGGGGTGAGTTTGCAGTGAACCAAGCCAATGATTTATCGATATATCAAGATGTTGGGCAACCATCACCAGACCTGGTCCGGCAGGCGCTGCGTGACGTTGTTGCCAGCGCCGAGTTCCAAACTTCGCCCCGGCTTCAGCAGTTTCTGACCTATGTCGTCGAGGAAGCCCTCGCCGGTCGCGGTTCCCAGATCCGCGGCAAGGCCATTGCCGTCGAAGTGTACGGGCGCAGCATTGATGGTAGCGGCGGTCGAAATCTGGTTCGGGTAGAGGCCAGGCGACTACGGCGTTTGCTGCGTGAGTTTTACGAAGACCATAGGGACGGCAAGGGCGTTCGGATCTTCGTCGATCCTGGCGGATACAAGCCGCGGTTTTCACACCAAGCTTCCCTGGATGATCCGAAGTCGGACTTGGCAAGCCACGGCCCGACCGGCGGACCCAGGCACCTGCGTGGACTTCTGTTGGTCGGGCTGGGCGTTGTGACCATGATCGTCATGCTGGGCATGTGGCTGAGACCCGGCAATGACGAGGTCGGGCAACCCTCCAACACCACCCGGCAGGCCGCACGGGCTGCGCTTGGTCAGCAATCGCTTGCCAGACTCCAGGCGGCCAACCTGGCGGATCAGGCGCGGGGGATGTTCTTTCCGGTCTTCGATGTCAAACGCCAGCAGATCGCCCTGGGAATGTTTCAGCATTCCACCGAGCTCGACCCGGCCTTGCCGGATGGCTATGCGGGAATGGCTCAGGTCTTGGCCAAACTGGCTCTGCTGTCTCAAGACGAGGACACACGAGATGATCTGTTGCGCCAAGCATCCGAGATGTCAGGAACGGCACTTGAGTTGTCCCCGTCGGGTGCATAGGCCAACGCCTCGAATGGCTGGCGATTGGCGGTGTCGGGCGATGCGGATGAGGCTTTGAAATACGCGTGGCTGTCCACTGAACTTGCGCCTGAAGATGGCCATGTTCTGGACTTTGTCGGGATTGCCGCCCTGATTGCGAACGAGCCTGAACTAGCGGCGGAGGTCAGTAATCCGACGCGGGTCAGATCCGGATCCGGCCGATTTGGGGCGAGAAATATCTGCGGCGTATCGCAGCTTGTGCTCGGGAACTACGAAAACGTTGTCGAAGCCTTTCAGGGCGCACCGGCTGCTGGAGCGCCCGTAAGCGGGCCATCACTTTTATTCCAGGCCGTCGCTCATGATCAGCTGGGCAATTTTGACGAAGCACAAAGACTTGTTGACGAGTTGGACACCACGTGGCCGGATTTTCCGTCCGAATTTCTGGTGCAAAGGATTTTTCCGGGTGATGCCGATGTTCGGAAGAAGATACTCGGATCTATGGCGAAGTACTGACAGGCCCGTCGCAGCCTGCGCCACTAAGAAGCCTTCAAGTTCCAACAGATGGCTTCGTGCGCGATCCGGGGAAATTGCGCTGTGCATCTGGGATCCGGGCAGCCTCTCAACCAAAGCAAGGCGGGTTTCGGCCGGTTCTCACATTTGGAATCCTTGGGCGGCGCAGCTCGGCGATGACCTTTCGGTGCGGCGCTGCAGTCCATCGTCGGCTTTGGGGGAACTTGCAGCAAACTTCTCTTGACCTTCCAGCGCGGGAATACGGCAAACGGTCACCCGAAACTGTGCGCAAGGCGGCAAAACCAGCCGGTCAAGCAGGTTTGATCAGTGTCAGACCGTTTCGGTGTCGCCTGCGCCAAGCCAAAAACAACCGAGTGAAACGAGCCGATGAACAAACTGACGCTTTTGATTGGCGGCGTTCTGATCGCGGGCGCTGCCGTATTTGTCTACAACTACAACCAGCAGCCTGCGGGCCATTCGATGGAGGTGCCCGACACCTCGTCGCTGTCGCAGGGGGATCCGATCGCGCAAGTCAGCGTGCCGGCGACGTTCAGTGAACCGGCGCAGGTGGGCAAGGTTGCCTTTGACGTCAAATGCGCTGTCTGCCATGGGGCGAATGCCACGGGGCTGGAAGGGCTGGCGCCGCCGTTGGTACACAAGATCTACGAGCCCAGCCACCACGGGGACGAGGCCTTTCAGCGGGCGGTTCAATATGGTGTTCAGGCCCACCACTGGCGCTTTGGCGACATGCCGCCGGTCGCTGGCTTGACCCGTGCAGACGTGCAGGGCATCGTTGCCTATGTCAGGGAACTGCAGCGCGAGAACGGGATAAACTGAACCTTGCACAGCTGGGCGGACAGGATGATCGGACGGTGGATTCTGGCCTTGGGCCTGGTTCTGGCCGGTACTCTGGTGTTCTCGGAACCCGCCTTTGCGCATGGGGGCGATGGGGGCACACATGCCGTCGTCGATCTGGGAGCACCCGACCCCGATCACGTCGAAAAGGGCCACCCGGGCCATTGCCACGGCGGGGCCTTCTGCAACGGCGTGGCAATGACCGTCGCCGCGCCAGTCCTTTCCGCGCTGGTATCAAGGATCAGCCGTCGTGCCATCCCGCCGGGCCGGTACCGGATGCTGCCGGTGGCCCTGTTCGATCCGCCCCCGCCACGCGCCGTGTCCTGAGTCATTAAAGGCCCCTTTCGGTGGGCGAGTTGAAGCAGACATACAGGACAAGACGATGACCCTTCTCAAACTGACGACGGGCGCCGTGCTGGCGTCGATGATTGCCGTGACCGCCCTGGCGCATGGTGGCGCCACCGGGATCGTGAAGGAACGGATGGACGGCATGTCCGCCATGAAGGACGCCATGAAGACCCTGACGCCGATGATGCAGGGCAAGACGCCCTATGACGCCGCCACCGTCCGGCGCGCAGCCGAGGCGATCGGCCGCCATGCCGGCGACAGCATGACCCGGCTGTTCCCCGAGGGCAGCGACGGCATGCCCTCCGAGGCCAAACCCGCGATCTGGCAGGACTGGGACGCCTTCGCCGAACTGGCCGAACAGCTGCAGACCTATGCCGAGGGGCTGGCCCTTGCGGCCGACAACGGACTGATGATGGCCGGTGCCGGGCAAGGGTCCGGCATGATGGGCGGGTCGGGCATGATGGGTGGCGCCTCGATGATGGGGGGCGGGGCCATGATGGGCGGAACCCCCGGGCGCGAGGAGCTGTCCGAGATGCCCGCCGATGGCGTGTTCATGATGCTGGGCCAGACCTGCTCGGCCTGTCACACGCGGTTTCGGTCGGAATAGGGTGCCACGATGAAACGCATCTATCGTCTGGGCCTTGCCTCTGCCGTTCTGGCAGCGGCGGGGCTGGCCGCCGTGATCGCGTGGCCGATCGGTCTGACGCCAAACCTGCGCGACCTGACGGGCGAGGTTGACCGCGGGGCCTACCTGGCGCGGGCGGGCGGCTGCATCGCCTGCCACACCAACTTCGCCGAGGGCGGCGCGCCCCTGGCCGGCGGCGTCAAGCTCGAGACGCCCTTTGGCACGCTGTATTCCCCGAACCTGACCACCGACCCGGACCACGGCATTGGCGGCTGGACGATCGAGGAATTTGCCAAGGCTGTGCGTCAAGGCGTGGCGCCGGACGGGCAGCCCTATTACCCGGCCTTCCCGTACCCGTTCTACGCCGATTTCACCGATCAGGACATCGCCGACCTGTGGGCGGCGTTCCAGACCGTGCCCCCGGTGGCCACGCCGTCCCGCGCGCAGGAGATGGCCTTTCCCTTCAACCAGCGCTGGGGGCTGAAACTGTGGCGCGCGGCGTTCCTTGAGCCGCCGCACACCGATCCGGTCCCCGGCAAAGGTGATGTGTGGAACCGCGGCCGGCTGCTGGTCGAAGGCGTCACCCACTGTGCCGCCTGCCACACCGGGCGCAATCTGCTGGGCGCCCGCAAGTCGGATACCGAGCACTTCAAGGGCAGTGATGCACTGCCGGGCGGCGACAAGGCGCCGGCCATCGACTCTGAAACCCTGCAGATGCGGGGCTGGACCGTCGACAGCCTGGCCTATGCCCTGCGCACCGGCATCATGCCCGACGGTGACGTATTCGGCGGCGCAATGGGCGAGGTCGTGACCTACGGCACCAGCTTCCTTACGGACGAAGACCGCCGCGCCATGGCCACCTATCTGCTCGATGACCATGATGGAGGGTGAAAAGGTGGAGCCGCCGCGCGGAACGATCTCGCCAATGATGAAATGGGGTACACCGGTGGCCGTTGTGATCATCGGCTTGGCCAGCGCTCAATGGTGGATGTCGAAAGGGGTGCCTGACGGAGCACCCGGCGATCCGCTACGTGGGGCGGCGCTTTATGCCGAGAACTGTGCATCGTGTCACGGGGCCAACCTGGAGGGTCAGCCCGATTGGCAAACGCCTGATGCGGACGGCGTCCTGCCAGCCCCACCGCATGATCGAACCGGGCACACCTGGCATCATGGCGATGGCCTATTGTTCGATTATACCAAGTTGGGCGGCGAGGAGATGCTCAAGCGAATGGGAGTCTCGGGGGTCAAAAGCGGAATGCCGGGATTTGCCGACAGCCTGTCCGATCAGGATATCTGGGACATTCTCGCGTTCATCAAGAACAGCTGGCCCGAAGGCGAACGCGCGATTCAACGCCAACGCACCGAGGCGGAACATCAGGCAGGCAACTGACTATTGGCCGGGGTGGGCGTGTCAATTCTGTGTCTGCCCAAGTCGGTGGGGCCAGATCACTACTCGCCTCCCCACGGCTGGGTCCCGTACAGGCCCACCCTACGAGGCAAGCAGACCAGAAAGTTTGAGCGCCCCGGACTGCAGCAGTGGCAGGAATTGCTTCAGGCTTGTCAGATCGTGACGTTGTGTGGGTGCGTGCACGGACAAAGTGGCCGCAAGCCGGTCATTCTCGTCAAAGACCGGAACCGCGACGGCGGCCATGCCGGGCATGAACTCCTCGTCGTCGGTCGAGTAACCGTTTTGGGCGATTTTGGCGATCTCGGCACGCATGGCCTTGGGGTCAGTAATGGTTTTCTCGGTGTTTGCGGTCAGTCCGCGCGCCGAGAGAAACCCATCCAAGGTGTTTCGGCGCAGGGTCGACAGGTACATCTTTCCGCTTGCTGTGCAGTGGAACGGGACCTGGGTCCCGATCGGCAGCTGGATTCGCAGCGGCCATTTGGTCTCGACCCGGTCGAGATAGATCATTCCCTCGCGGTCGGGGATGGCGAGGTTGCAGGTCTCTCCAATTTCGTCGGCTACTCCGCGCAGGATGGCCAAGCGGGCCGTGCGCAGATGTTCGGACGAAACAGTATTCACGGACATCTGCCGCAACCGGGGGCCGGGCCCATAGGACCGGCCGTCCAGATCACGTTGAAGGAACCCTTCGGCCTCGGCCGTCTGCAACAGCCGGTGAACTGTCGGCTTTGCCAGACCCAACGCTTCGATCAGGTCTGCCGGTTTGACCGCGACCCCGCGCCGCGCGACCTCTTCCAAGATCAGCAACAGGCGCAGGTTCGTTGGAATCTGGGTGTCCTTGTCTTGTGTGTCCGTCGCGGTCATCCGGCTACAGTCTAGTTTTTCGGCAGCAGTATCAAGGCCAGATCAGGCACCAGTGACACCAGAATCCAGACCGAGAGCAACGCCACCAGATAAGGCACCGTATACCGCAGAAGCCGGAAATACGGCACGCCTGTAACTCCCGAGGCGACATACAGGTTCAGCCCGTATGGCGGCGTGATGAAGCCAATGGATGCTCCGACAAGGAAGATCACCGAGAAGTGGATCGGATCAATCCCGACCGAAGCTGCGATCGGAGCCAGAATCGGAGCCAGAATGATGGTCACCGGCAGGCTTTCCAGAACCATGCCCGAGAAAAACACGATCACCATCGAGGTGAACAGAACAGCATGGTAGCCCCCCATCGAGGTCACGAAATTGCCGATTGTTTCCTGGGCACCCAGCAGGGAAAGGATCTGCTGCATCACCACCGAGATGGCAATCAGAGGCGCCAGGATCCCGGTGATCTGTGCCGAACGGATGACGATTGACGGGATCTCGGGGATCGTGAAGCCCTCGACCACCAGCATTTCGGCAAAGCTCTTGTCCGTTGGGGAAACATCGTCGCGGGCGCCCATGATCCGGTTGATCGGATAACTCACCAGCCCGGCGATGACGCAGAAGCCAACGGTGACCCCGGCGGCCTCGGTCGGAGAGAACTTGCCGGTGTAGATGCCCCACAGCACAAGCCCGATGGCAAAAAAGCCCAGCCACGCGCCGAAGGCGGTTTTCAGAACGCGGTTCAGCTGCAGCGGGATCAGGTGACCCCAGCCGTTCATGCGGCAGATGATCCAGCAGGCAAACTGCATCCCGATCACCATCAGCGCGCCGGGCAGGATGCCGGCTACGAACAGCTCGGAAATCGGCAGGTTCATCAGGAAGCCATAAACGATGAAGATGATCGATGGTGGGATGATGATCCCGACAGTGCCGCCCGCCGCGGCGGTCGCGGCGCTGAAGCGTTCGTCATACCCGCCCTTGACCATCTCGGGGTGCAGCATCGATCCGATCGTGGCTGTCGTGGCCGAGTTCGACCCCGAGATCGCTGCGAACAACCCGCAGGCCCCAAGCGAAGCCATCGCCAGACCGCCGCGTATCCAGCCGAGACAGGCATAGGCGAAATCGCTGAGCCTTCGGGCGATACCCGACTTGTTGATCAGGTCTCCGGTCAGGATGAACAGGGGCATGGCCAGCAGCGCGAAGCCCTTGTTGAACACGTTCAAAAGCTCAGCGCCCATGTTGTCGAGCGTCAGGCCCAGAACAAACGAGCAGCCGATCACCCAGTAGCCTATGACCAGAAGGACCGGCACGCCCAACATGAACAGGAACGTCACGCCGAGCGAAATCAAAGTAACCCAAGTTCCGTCTGCCATCAGTCTGCCCCGATCACGGCCTGCTTGATCAGCGGCTCGCCTGTTTTGAAGTTGCGCAGATCGTCCGCCAGGTTCTGGAATACTCGGCCGACCATAAGAAAGAAGGACAAAGGTGCCGCCAGCAGGAACCACCACTGCATGACGTTGTCCGTGCCCAGAACGATCTGGAAGTTGGACGCTGACAAGGCCACCAGCCGCGACGTGGTCACGATGACGATGACCGCGAAGATGAACCACAGCACCGCGTCCAGGATCAGGCAGGCCAACTGCCCGCCGCGTGGCATCGCGGTCCGGAATTCGCTAAAGCTCAGATGCGTTCTGAGGCGCACATTGTAGGAGGCCCCGAACCACGCCATCACCATGAACAGCAAGGGCGGAATCGTTGTGGACCAGGGTTCCTGGTCATTGAAGACGAACCTGTCGATCACGCCCCAGAAGATGATCAGCGCAATGGCCAGATAGGAATACACCATCACGGATCGTTCCAGATGGCGCTCGATGAAGGGAACCTTGCGATAGATCAGCATGACCAGAAGCCCGCCCAGCGCAGCGACGACGGCGCCGACAACCCACGCTGCGTCGGACTCCAACGCTGATTGAATTTCAAAGGAATCCTGGCTGAGAAAGGCGCTGAATATCGCGCCAATGTCTGCCCAAAATGACATGAACCCCGTCCTCCCAGTCGGTCTTCGGTTGAACCGGCCCACGCGGGGCCGGTTCAAATCAGTTTATCAGGCTTGGCCCATCCACCAACGGCGCGGCTCGACATTTTCCGGCAGGGTGTCTGCCGGGATCTCGCGCGCGATGTCGTAGATCTCCTGATAGGTGTCGATGCCGCCGGCCCACTTGTTCAGGCGCTCGCGCCATTCCGCCCAGGGTTCCGGGTTGAAGTTCGGGGCACACATTTCCTCGGCCAGCTTGATTTGGTCGTCCGGCAGGAAGGCGGCACGCACACCGTTCTCGGCAAAGATCGTGTTGGGCAGCTGCGGATCCGAGAAGCCGACCGTGTTCAGCAGCGCGGCTTCGTTTGCACCCTGGATCAGGGCCTGCGTGAAGTAGGATGATTCCATGACCGCATCCTGCAACTCGCCGCCCAGGCTGTCGAAGACCTTGGCCGACATCGACGTGTGTTCGGTACCGCAGAAGAACTTGAGGTTGACCGACTGGGAAACGACCGGCGCCATGTTCGCATAGGCCACCGCCGATGCCCAGGTTTCGGCACCATCGATCAGACCGGTCTTCAGCGCATCCAGCGTCTCTTCCCAGGCCACCGGAACAGGGTTCAGGTTCAGCAGTTGCATCGCGATTCGACCCAGCTGAGTGCCGGTCACGCGGTTCTTGGTGCCAAACAGCTCTTCCAGTTTGGTGACGGTGGGCTTGTCCGCAAAGGTCGACCCCATTTGAAGCCCGCGCAATTCGCAATGGGTGAAAAGGAACTTCAACCCGTGGCGCTTCTCGAGCGGCTCGCGCAGGATCCGCTGGCTGGCGGGGCTGTAGAAGAAATGATATTGCGCCGCGCGGCTTGGGAACATGTAGGCATAGTCCAACACGTTCAGATAGGGTGCGCCACCGGCCGAGTTCTGGGTCGAGGCCGCGTAAATGTCCACGATACCCTGCTGGGTTTTCTCGACACAGCTCAGCTGACCGCAGATCTGGTTGTCGCCGATGAACTCGATGCGAATCTCACCGTCCGTGCGCTCTTCGAGGTCGCGGGCGAACTCGATGGCGCCGGCCCGTTCGATGAGAAGGTTGCGCGTGTTGAAACCTGCCGCACCGAATTTCAGTGTATGCTTGGGCTCTTTCGAGAACCGTTTTTCATACGTGGATTCAGCCGCCTGCGCGAGATTGGCAAGGCTCATGGCCCCACCGAAACCCCCTGCTGCCAGCAGAGTGGAACTCATGCCATAGCGTCCGGCAACGCGGAAAAAGTCCCGCCGTGAAATGCCACTTAACTTTCGTCCGATCTCCATTGCTATCCTCCCGTTTCGCAATTATTGAGACGTTTTGTATCAAAAAATGCTAGCTTAATTCATGCATCTTGCATAGGATTTTTTTAGCAACTTCGGGAGGAGCCGATCATGGAAGTGGACTATGTGATTGTCGGTGCCGGTTCTGCGGGATGTGTCATCGCCAATCGGCTTAGTGCTGATCCCCAAACCAAAGTTGCATTGATCGAGGCGGGCGGACCAGACACCAACCCGTGGATTCACATCCCGGTCGGGTACTTCAAGACCATGCACAACCCCTCGGTCGATTGGTGCTATCGGACCGAGCCTGACCCGGGATTGAATGGGCGTTGCATTGATTGGCCGCGCGGCAAAGTGTTGGGCGGGTCGTCGTCGTTGAACGGGCTTCTGTACGTTCGCGGACAAAAAGAGGACTATGACCGCTGGCGCCAGATGGGAAACGTCGGGTGGGGCTGGGACGATGTTTTGCCCCTGTTCAAACGCAGCGAAGATCAAGAGCGTGGAGAGGATGAGTATCATGGCGTAGGTGGGCCATTGTCCGTCTCCAATATGCGCATACAGCGCCCGATCTGCGATGCTTGGGTCGCTGCGGCACAGGCCGCAGGCTATCCGTTCAATCCCGACTACAACGGCCCCAACCAGGAGGGTGTCGGGTATTTTCAGCTGACCACGCGCAACGGGCGACGTTGCAGTGCAGCCGTCGCCTATCTCAAGCCCATCCGCAACCGTCAGAATCTGACGATCGTCACGCGCGCGCTGGTGACGCGGGTTGCCATGGACGGCAAGCGCGCAACAGGCGTTGTCTACCGCGATCGGTCGGGCGAAACCAAAACGGTGAAAGCACGGCGCGAGGTCATCCTGTCCGGGGGGGCAATCAACTCTCCGCAGATCCTGATGCAGTCAGGCATTGGTGACCCCGATCATCTGAAGGCAAACGGAATCGAACCCGTTCACGCCTTGCCGAACGTCGGCAAGGGGCTGCAGGATCACCTGCAGGCGCGTCTGGTATTCAAGTGCAACGAGCCGACCCTGAACGATGAGGTGCGAAGCCTGTTCAACCAGGCCCGCATTGCGCTGAAATACGCGTTGTTCCGGGCCGGTCCCATGACCATGGCGGCCAGTCTGGCAACCGGTTTCATGAAGACCCGCCCCGATGTTCAAACCCCGGACATCCAATTTCACGTTCAGCCCTGGTCGGCGGACAGCCCGGGCGAAGGCGTGCACCCGTTTTCGGCCTTCACGATGTCGGTCTGCCAACTCAGGCCGGAAAGTCGTGGAGAGTTGCGATTGGATGGACCGGACCCCGCCAGCTATGTCAAAATCATCCCGAATTATCTGTCGACAGAGACCGATTGCCGAACGATCGTCGCTGGCGTCAACATCGCTCGCAACATTGCGCGCCATAATCCGTTGGCCTCAAAGATCTCCGAGGAGTTCCGACCGACGGCCGATCTGTCCTGTGATGACTATGAAGGTACGTTGGACTGGGCGCGCTCGAATTCGGTGTCGATCTATCACCCGACCGGAACCTGCGCGATGGGCACGACCGACGCGGCCGTTGTCGGTCCTGACTTGAAGGTGAAGGGGATCGAGGGGTTGCGCGTTGCGGATTGCTCGATAATGCCGGAAATCGTCAGCGGAAACACCAATGCGCCCGCCATCATGATCGGTGAGAAAGCCAGCGATCTGATCGCGGGACGCGGCTGACACGGAGTCTGTGGGTTAGTTATTGGCTGGGTAAGGTCAGAGCGTCATTCGACGGGCAATCCGAATACCGCGATTGCTGCGCCAAGAATGCAGAACAAAGCAAACACCAACGCGCGGAGGCGCAGGTTCTGCTGAGACGCCGACCGTGCTGCGATGCCCGCTTGCAGCGCGTAATAAGCTGCAAAGGCGCGCGACGCATAGCTGATGATTTCAAAGACATTCGATATCCAGGTCAGTATCAATCCGACGCCGACCAGAACGGTATAGGCGGTCCGTTCAGAGACGCGCCCGCCTGAAATCTCGGACAGCAGTCCACCGGACCCGCTGGTATCCGCGACGGCGGCGCTGAACTGGGCTGACGGGGCCGCAATAACCAGAAGGACGGGCAGTATCGGGGCGACGACCTGCATCAGGTCAATGATCGCCGTTTCGTCCAGAACCAAGCCGCCCGGTTCGACCGAATAGGTCAACAGGCCGATATAGATCAGGTAAACCGCGCTTGCGATCAACTGGGCCCACCGCATGGAGCGAATTCGCGTTTCCGCATCATAGGCGTGGCCGAGGTAGCGCGAGGTCTCAAATCCCTGCACGGTGACGATCAGCCCGGCCAATAACATGAACGCGTGCGAGCCACGCTCGGCCGGCGGGTCAAAGACAAGTGCATCATGGCTGTATTGCTCGGCAAAATACGTGGCAAGTCCGACAAGCAGCCCGGCGATGATTGCCAGTTTCAGGCCGACTGAAATCTGCTCCAACCGTTCCAGCGCGGAAAACCCCCGGGTGCAGCCGACGAAAAGGATCAGCACAAGTACACCAGAGGTCACAAGGCGGGCATGGAACGCGTCGTCCACTTGGGTCAGGCTCACGCCAAACGAGCCGAACAGGTTCAGGTAGTAGGCGACCGATATGAAGTAGGCAAAAGCCAGGCTTGCCGACGCGACTCTTTCGGCCCGCTCGATACCGGCGCCGCGGTCGGATCTGTGCGCCATGTCGCGGATGTTGTATCGAATTGCGCTTCCGAACCCCCAGGCCGCGGCGCAGAGGCCAAGCATGGCCAGCGGGGCCAGATCGCCAAAGCTGACGTCCAGGATTGGACCAAGAACAAGGAACCCGCTGCCGATGATCGACGCCAACGGGGTGATCGAGGCTCGCCACATCCGGGAATTGGCGACACGCGGCCAAACCAGAATGGCCAAGACCACCACGACCGCGGACAGGATCAGCGTATTCTGCAACTCGGTCGTCAAGGGAACGGTTCTGCCTCGCTAGTGCTCTTCGGGACGCCGCTGGTGGGGGCAATCGCTGAGGGGCGATCATGGTATGTGTACCGGCATCCTAGGTCGCTCAGATTTACCAATCAGCGGTATCCCGTTCAACTCTGGCGCTTGGTTGTGCCGAGATCCATCGCCTTTTCCGGAGCCAGATGGCGGGCGCGCCAAAAAAACCGGCTGGCTGTCAACGTCTTGTTGCATCGCTCGTGAAAGGTCTTCGTGCACGCCAATATGACGTGACGTGCCGGGGTATGAGTTGGACATTTCGCGTGTAATCCATCAGGTTCCGGGCAACACAGCTCCGGTCGCTCGGCCCAGCCATTGCCGCGGTCGGCGCGCAGCATTCGCAGGTTGAACCAGATGCAGTATCACAACAAACCCTATGATCAGCTCAAAATCGGGGACACGGCCGAACTGAAGCGTCTGTGCACCGAGGATGACTTTTATGCCTTTGCCGCGAATTCGGGCAATCACAACCCGCTGCACCTGGCCCATGAGGACGGGGATGGAGACGACCGGCCCGAGGCGGTGGCGCCATCGCTGTTCGTGGGCGCGCTGATCTCGGCTGTTCTGGGAAACATCCTTCCCGGGGCCGGGACGCTTTACAAATCGCAACAGTTCGACTTCGTAGGCCGTGCCATGGCCGGGGACGAGCTTTTGGCGCGCGTGGTCGTCACCGAAAAGCGTGCAAACCGCGAGGTGGTCTTGGATACCACCGTCACCCGATGCTGGGATGACGCAGTCATCGTCAGCGGCAAAGCCGTGGTAATCGCGCCGGACCGCGCCCTGTCGTTCCGCGAAATCGAGGTTCCCGGCCTGATCGTTCAGCGGCACCGTCACTTCGACGCGTTGCTGGAGAAATCCCGGCCGCTGGATCCCATCCCGACCGCCGTCGTTGCGCCGGAGGACCCGAACTCGCTGGGCGGCGCGATCCTGGCTGCGCGGGAAACGATCATCGAGCCGATACTTGTCGGTCGCCCGGACCTGATCGGGCAGGCGGCGCAGGAACTGGGCGAAAGGCTGGATGGTTTCGAGATTGTCGCCGCGGAAGAGCACAGCGAAGCCGCGCGCATCGCCGTCGACCTTGTGGTCGAAGGCCGGGCCGGGGCGCTGATGAAGGGGCATCTGCACACCGATGATCTGCTGAGGGCCGCATTGCGGAAGGATCAGGGATTGCGCGCGGGCCGGCGCATTACCCATGTTTTCGTCATGGACGTGCCCGGGCAACCGCACCCGCTGCTGGTGACCGACGCCGCGATCAACATCGAGCCCGACCTGCAAACCAAGATCGACATTACCCAGAACGCGATTGATCTGGCGATCTCGATCGGGATGGAAACGCCCAAGGTCGGCGTTCTGTCGGCGGTCGAGACGGTGAACCCGGCCATTCGGTCCTCGATCGACGCGGCGTTGCTGTCCAAGATGGCTGAACGTGGCCAGATCAAAGGGGGCTTGGTCGACGGTCCGCTGGCCATGGACAATGCGGTCAGCATGGCCGCAGCACGGATCAAGGGGATCGTCTCGCCAGTGGCCGGACAGGCCGACATACTTGTGGTTCCGAACCTGGATGCGGGCAACATGCTGGCCAAACAGCTGACATATATCGCCAACGCCGAAGCGGCAGGGGTTGTTCTGGGGGCGAAGGTGCCGATCATCCTGAATAGCCGCGCCGACGACGACAAGGCGCGTTTGGCATCCTGCGCCGTGGCTGCCCTGCACGCCGCCCGCATTGCCGGGGGGCGGTCATGAGCCATGTCATCACGCTGAACGCGGGCTCGTCCTCTCTGAAGTTCGGGCTGTTTTCGTTGCCGTCCGATGACCCGGTGGCAATCTGCACCGGAATCGTGGACCGCATCGGCAGCGCTGGCGCGACCATCCGCGCCAAAACCTCGGATGGCCGCACGTTGGGCGGTGATGTCGTAGACGGGATTGCCGATCATCACGAGGCCCTGAACCATGTTCTGGACCTCATCATCCAGCAGTTTCCCGCGGCCAATATTGCGGCCGTCGGCCACCGCATCGTTCATGGTGGTCCTGACCACGATCAACCGATCTTGCTGACGCCGGAAAGCCTTGCAGTGCTGGACGAACTCTCACCGTTCGCGCCATTGCACCAGCCCTACAACCTCAGCGGCGTTCGTGCCTCGGTCGAGCGGTTTCCCGATGCGGTGCAGGTTGCCTGTTTCGACACCGCCTTTCACCGCAGTCACCCCTGGGTCAATGATACGTTTGCCTTGCCGACCGAGTATTATGACAAGGGCGTTCGCCGCTATGGGTTTCACGGCCTCAGCTACGAATACATCTCGGGTCATCTGGCCAAGACCGCGCCGCTGCTGCATGGCGGCCGGGTCATTGTGGCGCATCTGGGCAACGGCGCGTCGATGTGCGGTATGATCCACGGCCGCTCGGTCGGGTCCAGTATGGGGTTTTCGGCCATAGACGGTCTGCCGATGGGAACCCGATGCGGCCAGTTGGACCCCGGTGTCGTTCTCTACCTCATGGACCAGAAGGGCATGAGCGTGGATGAGATCACCGAACTTCTGTATCGTAAATCCGGTCTGCTGGGTCTGTCCGGTCTGTCCAGCGACATGCGCACGCTGGAGAAGTCCGACAGCGGCAGCGCGCGCCGGGCCATCAGCTATTTCAATTTCCGTGCGCGGCGTGAACTCGGTGCGCTTGCGGCTGTGCTGGGTGGGCTGGATGCAGTGGTGTTCACTGGTGGGATCGGCGAGAACTCTGCGCTGGTGCGCGAAAGGATTTGCGTCAACATGGGGTGGTTGGGGATTGAGCTGGACCACGATGCCAACACGGACCACGCCCGGATCATCTCAACACCGTTGTCCCGGGTTCAGGTCATGGTCATCCCCACCAACGAGGAACTGGTGATCGCCCGTGCGGCTGCTCGCTTCGTTTATCCGCACATATACGAGACGCTTTTGGACAAAGCGAGCCCAGCCGCGCCACTCCCGGCCTATGGTTCGGGGCCTGAGTGATCAGGCGCTGGATGTCAGCAAAGGATTTTCGGCGAATTTTTTGCAAAAAGTGTCTCTCTACGGGAAACCCCCAATTTCGGGCAAAGGTGGGCTGGGCTATTGTCTGATTAACCAAGGTCAAACTTGGCCTACCACTTTCCCCGAAGAGGGGCTGGCTACCTACCCCCTCAGCCGGCCCCTCAAAAAACCCCCAGAAATCAGTTGAATCCCTTGGCAGCCAAAGCCTTAGAGCCCGGTGCCAGATAAGCCTGTGATGCGCAGTGCCAGGTCAGGGAGGCGCGCAAAGTCGTCGAAGCTGGCCAAATGGGGAAGTTCCGAGATCGGCGACTTTCGATACCCTTCCGAATACAGAAGAAATGGGACTTGGGCACGTTGGGCGGTTTCTGCGTCTACTTCGCTGTCGCCCACAAAGACACGCGCGTCGTTTGTGCCCAGTGCCTCGAACGTAGCGGACAGGTGGGCGGGGTCGGGTTTGCGAGATTTCAAAGTATCTCCGCCGATCACCACGTCGAAGAACTGCGCCAGATCCAGAACCTCAAGGATGTGCCGCGCGGGCGCTTCCGGTTTGTTGGTGCAGACCCCTAGCGCGATATCTGCAGCCCGCAGTCGTCGCAGAGCATCTTTTACACTTGGATAAGGCTTGGTCATTGCACTTGATGCCTGGCTGTAGTGGTTGAGCGTGACCTGTGCCAGTTCGGAATGGCGCTCAATGCTCAGACCGCAGTGGAGGATCACACGCTCAACCAGTTTGGGCAAGCCATTGCCGACGAATCCTCGGATCGTTTCCTCGGGCAGGGGCGCATGGCCCTGATCGGCCAGCATTCGGTTCGCTGCTGCCGCAATGTCGGCCAGGCTGTCCACCAGCGTGCCATCCAGATCAAACACGATTGCCGACGTCATCTCCGCTCCCGTCTCTCAAGGTCGAAACCCGGCCTAGCGGACCCGCCGCAAGCGCGCAATGGTTCGGTGTGCGAATAGCAGGAAACCGGCACTTGACATACCTTAGTATTTTTATCAGATTAATCGTGTAAACACATAGCCAACCCGGTTCCGGGCCAGCCAGATCCATGAAAGTTGAACGGAAAAGGCGCTTTGCCTGAACACAACCGGAGATGACCCGATGAACGCGCAGAACCCGAATCCGACCCAAGCCTATGCCGTTTCGATGCTGCCGGCCCACAAGGCCGAGGATCTGACGCAGGGCGGCAACCTGGCCCATATCGAACTGGGCGACCAGCTGTACACCCTGCGCATCACCCGCGCGGGCAAATTGATCCTGACGAAATGAGCGGCGCATCGACTCGGGGCGGCGCCCCGGTCGGGCGGCTGGCGGATCTGACCCCGATCGAGGCTGGCGCCGTCATGTACCTGCGGATGTGGAGCGACGGTGCCGCCGGCCGTGCCGACGCGGCGCATGATTTCGACATCGCGCTGGGCGCCGATCATGGGCAGCTGGCCATGCTGGCGCTGGATCGTCTGTGCAGCCTGTGCGCCCATCACGGCCGCCGTCCCTTGATCCGACACGGGTTGGGCTGCGCCTGTCTGGGCGCGGACGAAAGCTGTTTCGCGCAGATGATCGCCGCGGCCTCGGAAGGGGCGCGCGAGGATGCGATGATGCTGGCCGCCTTGATCGTGCGCCCCGATTTCGCGCCCGCGCTGGCGTCGCTGTCCGAAGAGTTTGGGCTGGCCCTGCGGCGTATGACCACCGCCATCCCATTTCCGACCACCGGCCATCAGACCCCCTCGGCCGTGCTGCACTGACGGCGCGGTTCAGTGCCCTGGCCGAACCCGGCCGGGGCGTATCTCAGCAGCAGCCGCACCCGTCATGGTGATGGGTGTGGTCGCAAACCGGAGCAGGGGCATAGTCGCCCACCTCGGCCAATACAGACCGCAGCGTCCACAGGATCATGTCCACATCCTCGGCTTCGATGGTCAGAGGCGGGCGGATCTTCAGGATGTTATCCTTCGGCCCCTCGCTGCCGATCAGGATGCGGTGGTCCCGCATCCGGTTCTTGACGTATCGGCAGATCTCGGTGCCTTCCGAGCCGTCGGGGTTGATCAGCTCGACCCCAAGAAACAGGCCCATGCCCCGCACATCACCCACGCAGGCGAACTCGGCTTCGATTGCGCGCAGACCATCCATCAGCCGTGCGCCCATCATGCGGGCATTCTCCTGCAGGCCCTCGTCATCGACGATGTCCAGCACCTCTTTGCCGATCCGGCAAGACAGGGTCGAGCCGCCGAAGGTCGAGAAGAACTCGATCCCGTTGTCGAAACTGTCGGCGATCTCGCGCGTTGTGACCAGCACGCCCAGAGGGTGGCCGTTGCCGATGGGCTTGCCCAGAACCACGATATCGGGCGACGCGCCCTGGTGTTCGAATCCGAAGTAGTACTCGCCCAGCCGGCCCAGGCCCGTCTGCACCTCGTCGGCGATGCAGACGCCACCGGCGGCGCGGATCTTTTCATAGACCGCTGGCAGATAGCCCTTGGGCGGGATGATCTGCCCCCCGACCGAGGGGAAGGTCTCGGCGATGAAGCCGGCCACCCCGTGCCCCTTGCGCTGAAGGGCGGCAATCGCGTCGTCCACAAGGTCGGCATATTTGCGCGCGCGGTCGGGGTCGTCGCGTTTGAACCGGCCGCGATAATCGTCGGCCACCTCGACCAGATCGACCCAATCGGCCTGACCCACGCCGCCGGGCTTGTTGAACTTGTAGGCCGAAATGGCCACCGCCGCATTGGTGTTGCCGTGATAGCCGTGATCGGGCGTCACCATGCCCTTGGCCCCGCTATGCGCCCGCGCCAGGCGTAGGGCCAGCTCGTTGGCCTCGGTGCCCGAGTTGACGAAGAAGCACACCTGCAGGTGATCGGGCAGCTTCGACAGCAGCTTGTCGGCAAATTCGACCTGCGCGGGATGCAGATAGCGGGTGTTCGAATTCATCCGCTTCAGCTGATCCGCCGCCACGGCCTGAATGCGCGGATGCGCGTGCCCCACATGCGGCACGTTGTTGTAGGCGTCAAGATAGGGCCGCCCCCATTCGTCGAACAGGTGATGCTTCCAGCCGCGCACCAGCATCACCGGGTCGTCATAGGTCAGGCTCAGGTTGCCGCCGAAATGCGCCCGACGTTTGTTCAGGATCTCGGCCTTGTCGGTCGGGCGATAGAAGACCTTCTCGTCCGGCAGGTTCAGCAGGGCCGCCGGGTTCGGGCAGACCGCGTGCCACAGGTTCAGCTCGTCCGGGTCGGCGACGCCGGGCCAGTCGGCCTGCATGCCGGTCGTGGTCAGGGCCAGCTGGAAATGCACATGCGGCGCCCAGCCGCCGTTCTGGCCAGCATCGCCCAGCCGGGCGAACGCCGCCCCCTGCGCCACCGGATCGCCGGGTTTCAGCCGGGCACAGACCTCGGGGTCCAGATGCCCGTACAGCGTATAGAACGCGTCACCCTCGGGGGTTTCGTGATGCAGGATCACCACGCCGCCATAGTCCAGATGGTTCGCCCGGTTCTCGACCGCCTCGACCCGCCCGCTCAGCGGCGCCAGCAAGGGCGTCCCCGCCGGCGCGAATACATCCACAGCCAGATGCACCGTGCGCCTGTCCGACGCCCTCCACGGACCCTTGCGGAACGTCGGCTCGGCATAGATCAGGCGCGGTTCGTTGTAATAGCCCAGCCACAACCCGTCGCCGAATTCCGCGCCCACCCGCGCGGCCTCGTCCAGCGGCATGTGAAACGGGTTCTGCGGCCAGGTCGAGTTTTCGACCGACAGCGAACCCATCGGAACGTCCGACAGATCCTGTCCCAACAGCTGCGCAAATTGACCACGATGTTCGGACAGGTACGCGTGAATGCGCTCGGCCCCGTCGGTGACGGGCAGCCCGCAGGCCGCCCGCAGCCGCGCGGGCATCAGCTCGCCATTAACCGAAGCATCCTCGAGGAACCGCCAGGCCGGTGCCTGGCTGATCGTCACATACGGGTCGTCCGGGTTTTCGGCGGCCATCAGCGTGGAGTTGACGACAGACACGGCCAGCCGCATCCGCAGCAGGGGCCAGATCAGGTCCACTTCCTGCGGGCGCAGCCGGTTTGCGGCGTGATAGCCCCGCACCAGCGCGGCCAGCGCCAGTTCAGGGCGCGGGTGTTCCAGCACCACATATGCCCCGGCGATCGCCAGTTCACACACCCGCGGTGCGGCGCACATGTCACCCAGATCGATCAGGCCCGAAACCTGCCGGCGCTCCGACAGCTCACCTTCGACCAGGATGTTGTAGTCATTCACGTCATTGTGGATGGCTTGCCGGGGTAACTCGGCCAGCATGTCCGAGACGGCATCGAACTGCGCGCAAATCTCGCGCAGAAGGGCTGCACGATCCGGGTCGGCAACCGCATCCAGCTTGTCAGCGATCCAGCGGGCCTGGGTCAGGTCCCATTTGAACTCCGGCCGCTCCAGGCCGGGATGCGAAAACCGCTCCAGCGCCCGATCGGTCGCCCCCAATGCCCGGCCCAGTTTCAGGATCAGGTCCTCGGATTTCGGCGCCGTCTTGGCATAGCAGCGGCCCGGCAGCCGCTCCAACAGCCACGCCAGCCGCGGCCGTCCCGCGTCGTCGTCGATCTGCGGCAGCGAACCACCGTCCAGACCGGGGATCACCTTGGGAAACGGCAGCCCGGGGGCCTCGGCTGCGATATGCTCCAACGCCTTGATCTGCAGATCCACCAATTGCGGGTCACACCCGGCCCGCATGACCTTCAGAACGTAGTCCTGCCCATTGGTGGCCTGCACCAGGAAATTCAGGTCATACTCGCCATCCAGCCGCGAGAGCCGGGCGTCCAGCCCCCAGACCCGCCGCAGCGCGGCCGCCCAAAATTCACTGACATCATTCATTCGAACTTCCGCCCCGTGCGCGCCGGAGCCCTTTTCATCTGGCCAAAAATATCCTCGGGAGGAATCGCGCCGCGGCGCGATGGGGGGCAGACAGCCCCCCGTTTACCCCAATGCCCGCAGGCGTTTGATCAGTGACGAGGTGTCCCAGCGGGCGCCGCCCATCTTCTGCACATCCTTGTAGAACTGATCGACCAGCGCGGTCACCGGCAGCGATGCCCCGGTCTCGTCCGCCGTGTCCAGGCAGATGCCAAGGTCCTTGCGCATCCAGTCCACCGCAAAGCCGTGGTCGAAATGGTCGTCCAACATGGTCTCGTACCGGTTCGACATCTGCCAGCTTCCGGCGGCACCCTGGCTGATCACCTCGACCACCGCGCGCCCGTCAAGCCCGGCCTTCTCGGCGAAGTGCAGCGCTTCGCTCAGGCCCTGCACTAGCCCTGCGATGGCGATTTGGTTGCACATCTTGGTCATCTGGCCCGCGCCGCTGTCCCCGATGCGGCGGCAGATCTTGGCATAGACCTGCATCACCGGCTCGGCCCGGTCATAAGCGGCCTGATCGCCGCCGCACATGATCGACAGAACCCCGTTCTCGGCGCCGGCCTGGCCGCCTGAGATCGGCGCATCAACAAAAGAGATCCCGCGCGCCTTGGCGCCCGCGTACAGCTCGCGCGTGACCTTGGCCGAAACGGTGGTGTGGTCAACGAAAATCGAGCCTTCCGCCATGCCTTCGAAGGCGCCGTCCTCGCCGGTGCAGACCATGCGCAGATCGTCGTCGTTGCCGACGCAGGCCATCACGAACTCGGCCCCTCCGGCGGCAGCGCGCGGCGTGGTCGCCATCTGGCCACCATGCTGCGACACCCATTTCTCCGCCTTGGCCGCGGTGCGGTTGTAGACGGTCACCTCATGCCCGGCCGCCTGCAGATGCCCGGCCATCGGATAGCCCATGACGCCCAGGCCAAGGAATGCAACTTTCGCCATTTTCGAGATCCTCCCTGTGACCGGTCCGGGGCAGAAAACGCCTACCGGCCGGAATGCTTGCCAGAGACAAAGCAAAGCCGCGCCCAAAGGGCAACCCCGCACCGGGAAACAGGCCGCAAATAGTTATCGCGCGTCACGCGCCGCTGATATTGCGCTCCATCAGGCGCTGGTACAGGCGTGGGACCAGCCGGTTCAGCCACCACGCCAGCCGCGCCACCCGGCCCACCGGGATGACGGGCCGCCCGCGATCCAGCCCTTGCAGGATCACGCGGGCGGCCGCCTCGGGGGTCATCTCGTCCATGCCGTCGCTGGCCGATCCGGGGCGCGCGGTGCCATCGGGCTGCTGCTCGGCCCGGCCCGGGTTGGTCGCCACGAATGAGGGCGCCGCGATATGCACCCGCACGCCATGGGGCCGTTCTTCGGACCGCAGCGATTTGAAGAAACCTTCCAGCGCGTGTTTCGAGGCCGCATAGGCCGTGCGGTGGTACAGAGGCGCAAACCCCGCCACCGACGAGATCGCCAGATGCGCCCCGCGCGACTGGCGCAGCGCGGGCAGAAAGGCGCGGGCCATCGAGACGGCCGCGAAATAGTTGATCTCGAACACCCTGCGGTGGCTGGCGTCGTCGGACTGATCGAACCCGCAGATCTGGGTAATCCCGGCGTTGTAGACGACCAGATCGATGCTGTCGCAATGCGCAAGCGTTTCATTCACGGAGCGCGCGAGTTGTTCCGGATCAGTCAGATCACAGGCAATCGCCATCTGCGTGGCGGTGTCCTGCACCCCATCCACCTTCAGATCCAGCAGGACCACGCGCCATCCACGCTCTTGCAGCGCGACTGAGAGCGCCTGACCCAGCCCGCCGGCTCCGCCCGAGATCACTGCGGTTTTCACAGGCCCACACTCCGTTTCCAAAGTTCGAACACCTCGGCGCTGGTCTTCTGCGGGACATAGCCGAACACGGTTTTCAGCGCCGTATTGTCCAGAACCGGTCGGTATTGCAGGAACCGCACCTGTTCGGGCCCGTATCGCGACAGGCGCAGGGGGCGGGCCACGGCCAGCGCCGCCTTCAGCGCCCAGGCCGGCAGGCGCAGCACAGATTTGTCCAGCGCGCGGGCCAGATCGTCGACGCTCAGCGCGCCGTCCCCGGCGACGTTGTACACCCCCGGCGGCCCATCGGTGGCCGCGCGTTTCAGGATTCGGGCCAGATCGTGGGTCCAGATGAACACGAAGGGGCTGTCGCTGCCCGCCACCGCCAGCAGGCGGGGTTTGCGGAACAGGGCGGTGATCTGGTTGTCGGTGCCGTCGCCCAGCACCGTGCCCACCCGCAGCACCACCTGCTCCAACTGCGGTGCGGCGGTTCGGGCCTCGGCCAGCAATTCCTCGACCTGCCGCTTGTGGTCGGAATAGGGAAACTCGGGGTTGCCGCGCACCGGATCGGTTTCGCGAAACGGCACTGGGTTGTCCGCGTGATAGCCATAGGCCGCACCCGACGAGGTGACGACCAGCCGCCGCACGCCATGGGCCAGCGCGGCATCGACCACCTTGCGCGTGCCGCCCACATCCACCGCATGGGCTTCGGTCCGCGACATCCCCGGCGGCGGCGTGACGATCGAGGCCAGATGCACGATCACTTCCGGCCTCACCTTGGCGACCACCCGGGCCGGGTCGCCCGTTGTGACGTCCATGCGCAGAAACGGAACCTCGTCCGGCAGCGTGTCCGGGCGGCGCAGATCGGTGGCAAACACCTCATGGTCGCTCAGCTCGTCCAGCAGGGCGCGGCCGACCAGGCCCGCAGCGCCGGTGATCAGGATTCGGGTCATCGGGCGGCCTCGGTCCGGGCCATCAGCTGCGCCAGCGCCAGCCCCGAGATGGCATGCCAGATCCCCCAGAACGCGGCCACCACTGCCATCCCGCCCAGCCCGTTGAAAAAGGCGAAGATCAGCACCAGCCCAAGGCCCGAATTCTGGATGCCGGTCTCGATCGTGATTGCTCGCCGGTCAAAGGGGGACAGCCGGGTCAGAGTGGCCACAACCCAACCGCCCCCCAGTGCCAGTGCGTTGTGAGCGATCACAAGCCCGGCGACCGCCCCGGCGTAGCCCAGGAAGAAACTCCAGTTGGCCGCTAGGGCGAGTACGATGAAGGTCACGAAAATGGCCATGGACAGGATCTGCAGCGGCCCGCGCAGCCGCGCCGTCAGGGCGGGGCGCTTCTGGTTCAGCGTCACGCCCAGAACCAGCGGCAGGATCAGCATCAGCCCGACGATGATGGCGATCTGCACCGGGTCGATCTGGGTCTGCTGCAGAATGGCGCGGGTCGGCGGGTATAGCCCGCCCCACAGCGCGATGTTGAACGGGGTCATCACGATGGCCCCGATGGTGGCGAAGGCGGTCATCGACACCGACAGCGCCGCGTTTCCGCCCGCACGATGGGTGATGAAATTCGAGATGTTGCCTCCCGGGCAGGCCGCCACCAGGATCAGCCCCAATGCGATCGAGGGGCGCGGCTCGGTCAGCCAGACCAGCAGGAAAGTCAGCGCCGGCAGCACCAGGAATTGCGAGGCCAGCCCCACCACAACCGGCTTGGGCGCGCGCCGCAGTCGGTCGAAGTCGCGTGGTGACAGGTCGATGGCGATCGAGAACATCACGATCGCCAGAATCGCGTTCAGCAGGGTCAGCGAGCCGGGGCTGAAATTCAGCGTGATCTCGTCGATTCCGGTCATGCGCGGGCTTTCCGGAACCGCGCGATCCAGTCCGTCACCGCCTTGCGATAGGTCGCTTTGTCTACGTAATAGGCCATGCGGGGCAGGTTCAGGTACTGCATGCCTCCGGTGGCGCGCTGATAGTCTTTTTGTTTTTCCGCCTTCAGCGTCGCGGCCACGGGGCAACCGGACTGAAGACCCTTGATATAGCGCGCCACCATTTCGGCCTGCTCGTGGCGTCCTTGCCAGCCCAGCCCGGTGGCTTCGATCATGCCCAGAACGAACAGATCGTCGCGTTCGGGATGCATGGCGTTCAGGTACAGATGCGGCGCATCGCCCTGCCAGTTGAGCAGCTTCGGGTCGATGAACGGGTAATGCAGCTTGTACCCAGTCGCGGACAGGATCATGTCATAGTCGCTGGCGCTGCCGTCCTTGAAGTGAACGGTACGGCCCTCGATCCGGTCGATATCGGGGCGAATGCGCAGGTCGCCGTGGCCTGCGTGGTACAGGACCAGCGAATTCACCACCGGGTGGCTTTCGTAAAGCTTGTAGTCAGGCTTGGGAAAGCCGTATTTCTGCGGGTCGCCCACGAACCAGCGCAGGATCATGCCGTCGATCCGGCGCTTCAGCCACATGGGCAGGCGGATCATCCCGCCCAGCGTGTCGGCGGGTTTGCCAAAGACGTATTTCGGCACGAAATAGTATCCCCGCCGCATCGACAGGTCGCACTGCGCGGCGTGATGGATGGCATCCACCGCAATGTCACACCCGGAATTGCCGGCGCCCACGACCAGCACCCGCTTCCCGTCGAACTGGCTGGGATAGCGGTACTGCGAGGCGTGGATCAACTCGCCGTCGAACTTGCCGGGAAAATCGGGCATGTTGGGCTCCGACAGGGTACCGTTCGCGATCAGAACCCCGGCAAACTCATCGCTATGCGTTCCCTGGTCGTCCCGCCAGGTCAGCCGCCAGCCATCGCCCGGCGCGCCCAGTGGCGATGCGTCTATCACCTCGGTGTTGAACCTGTAGTGATCGCGCAGTCCGAAATGATCGGCAAAAGCCCGGAAATAGTTGCGCATCTGCCGGTGCGACGGGTATTCAGCTACGTCGTCGCCCATCGGAAAATCGGCAAATTCGGTCATCGACTTGGACGAGATCAGATGCGCGGATTCGTACATGGTCGACCGCGGCGCATCGATATCCCACAGCCCGCCCACATCGGAATGCAGTTCGAACCCCTTAAACGGGATGCCCTGTTCCTTCAGCACCTTGGCCGCCGCCAGCCCCATCGGACCTGCGCCGATCAAGGCATATGCCTTGCGCGCTTGTGTCATGAATCCTCCCCTGCTCGTGATGCTTAACTTGAACGATCGTCCAAAATAAGGCAAGGTGAAAAACATGAGCGCGAAATACATTGAAAAACAAAGGCAAAGGGCGCCGTCGGCCCGGTCGCTGGAAACCAAGGCGCGGATTCTGGACGCGGCCGAGGCGCTGTTTGCCGAGCGGGGATTCGAGGGCGCCTCGATCCGCGACATCGCCACGCGCGCCGGGGTGCAGGTGGGGCTGGTTCACCACCATGGCGGCGGCAAGGAAGAGCTGTTCTTCCAGACCGTCGCGCGCCGCGCTGACGAACTTGCTCGGATCCGGATGCAGGCGCTGGAGGAACGGCGCGCGCATGGCTCGCTGACCCTGCGGGGCATTCTGGACTGTTTCATCCGCCCCTATGTCAGCCTTGCCGAAACCGGCGGCCCGGGCTGGATGGCCTATGGGCGGCTGGTGGCGCATGTGTCGGTCGATCCGCGCTGGCGCCATATCGCGGCCGAGTGTTTCGACCCAACCGCTCAGCTATTCATCGGCGAAATCGCCGCGCTGTATCCGCAGGCCGATCCGGCGCTGTTGGCCACGGGCCAGATCTATTCGGTTTCGGCGATGCTGGCGCATCTCAACAGCGCCTGGCGGGTGCAGGCGCTGTCACAGGGGGGCGATCTCTCCGGGATCGACCAACTGGTCGAGTTCTGTGCCGCGGGGATCGAGGCAATGGTACAGTCGACTCGCGCACGGCCCTGACCCGGCTCAGTCGATGGCGCGGGGGTTCCCGAGACGCGCAGGGTTTCAAAATCTCGGCCCTCAATTGTCAGTTTGTCGACAGCTTGGGTAACGACTCGGGCTTTGGTTGCGCCTTGGATTCTGCGTAGGCGGTAAATTCGCGATAAGCGCTCTGCATCGCTTCGATGGCCTGCGCGCGGAACTGGGTCTGGAATGGGTCAGGCTCGGCGGCGCGCACGGCCTCGGGCGAGAGGTAGAAGCCGACGGTCACGACCGAGACGGCAAAGACCGATCCGGCGGTCAGGGTTGCAAGTGTGTTGGTAATCGCGCGTAGCATGGCATTGATACTCCTATTGCTGACGGTTTCGGGGTCTTGGGGTTGCCTCAGGCCTTTCGGGCCAGAGCCTGCTTCAGTTGGTCGTTCTCGGCCTGCAGCTGGGCCAGTTGGCGGCCAAGCTCGTTCAGATGGGGGCGCAGCTCGGCCTCGGTGAAGCGCGGAGTGATGTGGCGCGGGCAGTTCCAGTCCAGCGCCGCGACATGGATGATCGCCGCGCGTTCCGCCTCGGCCCCATCGGGAAACAGATCGCGCGCGGCCTCGGCGCCTTCGCGAAAGTCCACACGGCCCAGGATCTTGAGCCTGCGCTGGTTGGCATAGTCCATCAGGATCAGCGCGATCCGGTCATTACCGTCCAGGTTCCCGCGCGAGATATACTGCTTGTTGCCCGGGAAATCGGCATAGCCGATGGTCCGGTCGTCCAGCACCTTCAGAAACCCGGCCGGGCCGCCGCGATACTGCACATAGGGCCAGCCGGTCTCGGACACGGTGGATTGATAGAACCCGTCGCGCCTCTCGATGAAGGCCTGCTCGGCGGGGCCGATCAGGTGGCCCTGCTGCGGGCCGCCGTCGATGATCTTGGCGTAGGAGGCGGCGGACCCCATCCGCTCTTGATGCGCGCGGACAGCGGGGGTGAAGGTCAGTTCGGAAAAGGCGCGTGGCATGGGGTGCCTCCTTTCACAGGTTCAGATCGGACAGGCCGGGATGGTCGGCGGGCCGCGGCCCCAGGGGCCAGTGAAACAGGCGCTGGGCGTCGGTGATCGGCAGATCGTTCAAGGACGTATGTCGCTGGGCCATCCGGCCATCGGCGGCGAACTCCCAGTTCTCGTTGCCGTAGGAGCGGAACCACTGCCCGCTGTCGTCGTGCCATTCATAGGCATAGCGCACCGCGATGCGGTTCCCGTCACAGGCCCACAGCTCCTTGATCAGGCGATAGTCCATCTCGGTGCGCCATTTGCGGGTCAGAAAGGCGTGGATCTCGGCGTGGCCGGTCAGGAACTCGGACCGGTTCCGCCACTGGCTGTCCTCGGTATAGGCCGGGGTCACGATGTCGGGGTCGCGGCTGTTCCAGGCGTCTTCGGCCTTGCGGACCTTTTCGATGGCGGTCTGCGTCGTGAACGGGGGCAGAGGAGGGCGCGGCATGATGGGGGGCTTTCAGGCGAGGGTGGCGGCCAGAAGGGCCACGGTCAGAAGGAAGGGAACATAGCTTGCGGGAAATGGGCTGGCGCGGCGTCGCATCGGTCAAATCCTTTGGGTGTACAGATCAGTAAACTGCGCTGATAAGGTGTACAGATCGGTCACCACTTTCAACCCTTGGGTCAAAAAAAGTTTTTCGATATGGCCGGTGGTATAGAGAAAAAGACCTAATAACAGCGGCTTCAGCGGTGTGAATTGCACCTGAACGGAAAAGGAATTATGTACTGATCTGTACGCAAAGGAGCCGAATCATGCGTCCGAACAAACGGGATGAGCTGGTCCGCAAGGCGCTGCAGGTGTTTTACCGCGACGGGTTTCACGCCACCGGAATGGACCGGCTGGTGGTCGAAACCGGCGTCTCCAAGACCTCGATGTACAAGCATTTCCGCACCAAGGAAGAGCTGATCCTGGCGGTGCTGCGCCTGCGGGACGAGAATTTCCGCAACTGGTTCGTGCGCCGGATCGAGGAACTGGCCGACACCCCCGCCGATCAACTGCTGGCCGCGTTCGATGCGCTGGGCGAATGGTTCCGCGAGGATAACTTTCGCGGCTGCATGTTCATCAAGGCCGGGGCCGAGTACCAAGACCCCGACCACCCGATCCATGTGCAGGCAGGCGAGCACAAGCGCCTGCTGCTGGAGTATTTCACCGACCTGTGTCGCAAGGCCGGCGCGCGGGACCCGGACAAGCTGGCCTGCCAGCTGCTGCTGTTGAAAGAGGGCGCGATCGTCACCGCCGTGCTGCTCCGCAACAGCGATCCCGCGCGCGACGCCAAAGAGGCGGCTGCCGTCTTGCTGCAAAACGCGCTGGCTTGACCCATGAAAACCCGCTTTAGTCCCCGAAACAGGAAAAAGGGGGGGGCGTATGCAGCAGGCTTCGGATTTTCTGGAAGAATGTCAGGTTCTTGATGACGCTCTGAAGGGGCTGGGTGCCGCGGATTGGCAAATCGTGACCCAGTTCAAAGACTGGACGATCGACGATGTGTTGGTGCACCTGCATTTCTGGAACCAGATGGCCGACCTGTCACGGCGTGACCCGGATGCGTTCGACGCAAGGGTGCAGCAGGTGATGCCGCGTATTCAGGCCGACGGGTTCCGTACGACGGAAAACGCTGCAATCACCGAGCGTGGACATGAACTGCGCGCCGTATGGTCTGATCTATGCAGCCGAATGGGTCGCGACTGGTTGGGGCTGGACCCCAAGGCGCGGGTCAAATGGGTGGGGCCGGACATGTCGGTGCGGTCCTCGATGACCGCCCGGCAGATGGAGACCTGGGCGCATGGACAGGAGGTATTCGACATTCTTGGCCTGATCCGGCCCGAGACCGACCGGATCCGCAACATCGTCGTGCTGGGGGTGAACACCTTTGGCTGGACCTTCACGGTACATGGCCGCCCGGTGCCACCGGTGGCACCTCATCTGCGCCTGACCGCGCCCTCGGGGGAGCTGTGGGAATTCGGCGCGCCCGGTGCCGACCTGATCGAAGGACTGGCCGTCGATTTCGCGCGCGTGGTGACCCAGACCCGAAACGTGGCGGACACCGGCCTGTCGGCGCAAGGGCCGGTCGCGCGGGAGTGGATGGCCATCGCCCAGTGTTTCGCAGGCGCCCTGGAAACGCCGCCGCCGCCCGGCGCCCGGCACCGCGTAGGGCATTGACGCCAAAGGACGTTGCGTAGCAGCGCAAACCGACGCGGCGTCACCCGGATTGGCGGAATCGGCGGCGAAAGCTACCTTTTTCGCCAACAGAATTCCGGAGAACCAATCATGTCGCTTTTTACCTCGACCGCTTCCTGGGTCACTGACGAACACCGCATGTTTGCCGAAATGGCCGGGCGGTTCATGGATGATGAACTTGTGCCCAACATCGAAGCCTGGGCCGAGCAGGGCGTCGTCGATCGCGACTTCTGGCGGAAGGCCGGGGAAACCGGGCTGATGGCCGGGGCCATCCCCGAGGAATTCGGCGGTGTCGGCGGCGGTATGGGTTTTGATGCGGTCACGATCTATGAGCAGACCTCGCGGGGGGATGCGGGCTGGGGCTATGGCATCCAGTCGATCGTAATCCATTACATCACCGCCTATGGCAGCGAGGACCAAAAGAAGAAATGGCTGCCCAAGCTGGCCTCGGGCGAGATGGTCGGCGCGCTGGCCATGACCGAACCGGGCACAGGCTCGGACGTTCAGGCGATCCGCACCACCGCCGAGAAGGATGGCAATTCGTACCGGATGAACGGGTCCAAGATCTTCATCACCAACGGCCAGACCGCCGACCTGATCATCGTGGCCGCCAAGACCGACAAGTCGCTGGGTTCCAAGGGCGTGTCGCTGATCGCGGTCGAGACCGAGGGGGCCGAGGGCTTCCGCCGGGGGCGCAACCTCAAGAAGTTGGGCATGAAGGCCAATGACACGGCCGAGCTGTTCTTCGAGGACGTCAAGGTGCCGATGACCAACCTGCTAGGCTCCGAGGAGGGGCAGGGCTTCTATCAGCTGATGAAGCAACTGCCGTGGGAACGTCTGACCATCGGCATCATGGCGCTGGGCGCGATCGACTTCGCCATCGCTGAAACGGTCAAATACACTCAAGAGCGCAAGGCGTTCGGCCAACGGGTGATGGACTTCCAGAACACCCGCTTCAAGCTGGCGGAATGCAAGACCAAGGCCGAAGTGCTGCGCAGCTTCGTCAATGACTGCATCGCCAAGCTGGAGGCCGGGCAGCTGGATGCGGCCACCGCCTCGATGGTGAAATACTGGGGCTCCGAGGTGCAGAACGAGATCATGCACGAATGCCTGCAGCTGTTCGGCGGCTATGGCTTCATGATGGAATACCCGATCGCGCGACTTTATGCGGATGCGCGGGTGCAGATGATCTATGGCGGCACCAACGAGGTAATGAAGGAACTCATCGCCCGCTCGATCGACGTCTGACCGGTCGCTCCCGCCCATCGTCAACGGCCCTTGCGGGCCGCCTCCTCCGGTTGGGCCCGGCCGCACCTGAGCTATGCTCGGACGCGGCGGTGCCGGATCAGCTAAGTCAGCTGCCTCTGCAGCCATGCGCGAAACGAGACAAGCGGAGCCGGTTCCGTGCGATTTTGCGGCCATACAAGATAGTAGTCGCCCAGACTGACCGGCGGAGCTGCGCAGGCCGGAACCAACCGGCCGGCCTCGAGCTCGGCTGAGATGAGATAGCTGGGCAGCAGTGCAACGCCCAGCCCATGGATCGTGGCCTGGATCATGGTCGAGAACTGGTCGAACAGCATGCCTCGGACGCCCTCGATTGGGGTGCCTTGCGCGGCGAACCAGCGTTCCCACGCATCAGGTCTGGTATCCAGATGCAGCAGTGGTGCGTCGACCAGCCATTCAACCTTCGGGGTTTTGGCTGGCAGCAGGGCTGGCGCGCAGACCGGCAGAACCTCTTCGCGCATGATCGGCAGATAGTTCACCCCGGTCCAGTCTCGCTGGCCGAAATGGATGGCTGCGTCGAAGGGTTCGGTGCCGAAGTCGAAAGGCTTGAGCCGTGTGCTCAGGTTCATCGTCACTTCGGGGTGGCGCTGCGCGAAATCCTGCAGGCGCGGCGCCAGCCAGTGCATGCCGAACGCGGGCAGGATCGACAGTTGCAAAGAACCGCCAGAGGGGTTGGCCTTCAGCTTCAGTGAGGCCTGCGCCAGTTGCTGCAGCGCTGTTCGGGCGGTTTCCACGTATTCCTTGCCAGCGGGTGTGAGTTGCAGGCGCATTTGGTCGCGCTGGATCAGCGCGACGCCCAGCTGTTCTTCGACGGCCTTCAACTGGCGACTGACCGCGCTTTGGGTCAGCGAGAGTTCATCGGCAGCTGCTGAAGCGCTGCCTAGGCGGTCGACGGCTTCGAGCGCCAACAGGGAAGAAATAGACGGCAGAAATCGACGCGGCGCCAGCATATGATTTTTCCTCATGGCTTGTGGAGGGAATATCACTGGTGGATCCTCCAATCCAATAGCAAAAAGGCGCAGCCGTAGAAAAGTGCAGCGGGGCGATTATGACCATTCAGAACAGTTTGAGCGGATTTCGGAGGGCGGGCCGTCTCGACGGGATCGAATTGTCCGAGATCGTCCAGATCTCGGAACGGGCCGCGCAGCTGCGGGCGCAGGGCGTGGACGTGATCGCGCTCAGCACCGGCGAGCCCGACTTTCCGACCCCGCCGAATGTGGTCGAGGCCGCGCACAGGGCGGCGCTGGACGGCCAGACCCGATACCCCGCCACCGCCGGAACCCCGGCCTTGCGTGCCGCCATCGCGGAACAGGCCGGGGTCGAGTCCGCGCAGGTCATCGTCTCGACCGGGGCTAAGCAGGTGCTGGCCGGCGCGTGCCTCGCGACGCTCGATTCGGGCGATGAGGTCATCACCACCGCGCCCTTCTGGACCAGCTATGCCGACATGGTGAAACTGGCGGGCGGCACTCCGGTGGTGCTGGACTGCCCGCGTGAACAGGGTTTCAAGCTGACCCCCGAACAGCTCGATGCCGCGATCAGCCCGCGCACCCGCTGGCTGCTGCTGAACACGCCCTCGAACCCGACCGGGGCGGTTTACACCGAAAGCGAATTGCGAGCGTTGGGCGACGTGCTGGAGCAGCACCCGCAGGTCTGGGTGATCTCGGACGAGATCTATCAGCACCTTGCCTATGTGCCTTTCACACCCTTCGTTCAGGCGGTTCCGGCGCTGGCAGACCGCACGCTGACGGTGAACGGCGTGTCCAAGGCCTATTCGATGACCGGCTGGCGCATCGGCTGGGGGATCGGCCCCGCGCCGCTGATCAAGGCGATGGTGGCGGTGCAGGGGCAGATCACCTCAGGCGCCTGCTCCATCGCGCAGGCGGCGGCGCTGGCCGCGCTGACCGGCCCGCAGGACCTGCTGACCGAACGCCGCGAGGCCATGCGCGCGCGCCGCGATCTGGTGGTGGCAAGCCTGAATGCCGCCGGATTGGACTGCGCGGTGCCCGACGGGGCCTTTTACGTCTTCCCGCGGACGCCTGCTGCGATGCCCTCGGACCCCGAGTTCTGCCGCCACCTGCTGGATCACGCGGGCGTCGCGGTGGTGCCGGGGCGGGCCTTTGGCATGCCGGGGCATTTTCGGCTTTCCTTTGCCTATGACACCGATAGCCTGACCCAAGGCCTGCGCCGGATTACCGACGCTACGGCCAAACTTTGACCTGACCGGGGAACCCAGATGGATCGCGCCCAGATCGTTCACGAAAACTTCCTGACCCGCGTCGCCAATCGCGACCTGCCCAAGGGCGCGCCGCCGCGCCCGGGCCTGACTGCGCCCGAGGCGGCGTCGCTGTTCCGCTCGCAGGTGCTCAGCCGCGCGCTGGATCGCACCAGCCGGGCGATGCAGAAGGCGGGGCAGGGGTTCTACACCATCGGATCCTCGGGGCACGAGGGGATGGCCGCCGTGGCCCATGCCCTGCGGCCGACCGACATCGCCTTTCTGCACTATCGCGACGCCGCCTTTCAGATCGCACGCGCCGAGCAGGTGCCCGGTCAGCAGATCGCCTGGGACATGCTGCTGAGTTTCGCGTGTTCCAAAGAGGACTCGACCTCGGGCGGGCGGCACAAGGTGCTGGGGTCCAAGGCGCTGATGATCCCGCCGCAGACCTCGACCATCGCCAGCCACCTGCCCAAGGCGGTGGGCGCGGCCTACAGCCTGGGCGCGGCGCGGCGGCATGACCCCGAACACCGGCAATTGCCCGAGGACGGCATCGCCATGTGTTCATTCGGGGATGCCTCGGCCAACCACTCTACCGCGCAGGGGGCGATCAACACCGCAGGCTGGACCAGCGTGCAGTCGATCCCGCTGCCGCTCTTGTTCGTGTGCGAGGACAACGGCATCGGCATCTCGGTCAAGACGCCCAAGGGCTGGATTCAGGCCTCGATGGAGCATCGACCGGGCATCAAGTATTTTCAGGCCAACGGGCTGGACATCTTCGAGACCTTCGCGGTGGCGCAGCAGGCGGCCGACTATGTCCGCACCCGGCGCAAACCGGCCTTCCTGCACCTGAAAACCGTGCGCCTGTATGGTCATGCCGGGGCGGATGTGCCGACCACCTATCTCAGCCGCGCCGAGGTCGAGGCCGACGAGGCCAATGATCCGCTGCTGCATTCGGTGCGCCTGCTGGATCAGGCCGGGGCGCTGTCGCCCGGTCAGGCGATGAAGATCTATGAACAGACCTGCGCCCGCACCGACCGCATCGCGGCGCAGGCCGCCACCCGTCCGCATCTGACCACCGCCGCCGAGGTCGCGGCCAGCCTGATCCCGCCCAAGCGCCCCTGCAAGCCCACCAACGGCCCCAGCGCCGAGGCCCGCGCCGCAGCTTTCGGCAGCGACCTGCGCGCGATGGACGACCCGCAGCCGATGGCCCGGCTGATCAACTGGGCCCTGACCGACCTGATGCTGGAACATGGCGAGATCGTCTGCATGGGCGAGGATGTGGGCCGCAAGGGTGGCGTCTATGGCGTGACCCAGAAGCTGCAACAGCGCTTCGGCCCCGACCGGGTGATCGACACGCTGCTTGACGAACAGTCCATTCTTGGGCTTGCCATCGGCATGGCCCACAACGGCTTCGTCCCGATCCCCGAGATCCAGTTCCTCGCCTATCTGCACAATGCCGAGGACCAGATCCGGGGCGAGGCCGCCACGCTTCCCTTCTTCTCGAACGGACAATTCACAAACCCGATGGTCGTGCGGATCGCCGGGCTGGGATACCAAAAGGGCTTTGGCGGGCATTTCCACAACGACAACTCGTTGGCCGTGCTGCGCGACATTCCGGGCGTCATCATCGCCTGCCCCTCGACCGGGGCGGATGCGGCGCGGATGCTACGCGAATGCGTGCGCCTTGCGCGCGAGGAGCAGCGGGTGGTGGTGTTCCTCGAACCCATCGCGCTCTATCCGATGCGCGACCTGCACGACGGGCAGGACGGCGCGTGGATGACCCGCTATCCCGCGCCCGGCGAACGCATCGCGCTGGGCGAGGTGGGCGTGCATGGAGACGGCACCGATCTGGCGATCGTGACCTACGGCAACGGGCACTACCTGTCGAAACAGGCCCTGCCCGAGCTGCAGGGTGCCGGGCTCAACACCCGCATCATTGACATGCGCTGGCTGGCGCCGCTGCCGGAACAGGCCCTGTTGGAGGCCACCAGGGGCTGCAAGCACGTCCTGATCGTCGATGAATGCCGCCGCACCGGCAGCCAGTCCGAGGCGCTGATGACGCTCTTTGCCGAGCAAACCGACCTGCCCACCGCCCGCGTGGTGGCCGAGGATTGCTTTATCGCCACCGGCCCCGCCTATGCCGCGCCGTTGCCCTCGCGCGAGGGGATCGTGACCGCCGCCCTTACCCTGACCGGAGCCAAGAAATGAGCCGCACCGCCGTCGTGATTTGCCCCGGCCGGGGCACCTACAACAAGTCCGAGTTGGGCTACCTGCACCGCCACCACGCGGGCCGTATGGAGCTGTTCCGCGAGTTCGACGCGATCCGCGCCGAAACGGACCAAGAGACGGTGACCGCGCTGGACGGCGCGTCGCGATTCTCGGTCAGCAAGTATTCCCGTGGCGACGTGGCCTCGCCCCTGATCTACGCCGCATCGCTGGCTGATGCGCAGGCGCTGGCCGAGGATATCGAGGTGGTGGCTGTCACCGGCAATTCGATGGGCTGGTATATCGCGCTGGCCGCCGCGGGGGCGCTGTCGCCCGAAAACGGGTTCCGGGTGGTAAACATCATGGGCACGCTGATGCAGACCCACCTGATCGGCGGGCAGCTGGTCTATCCCTTCACCGGCGACGACTGGCGCGACGACTCGGCCCGAAAGGCCGAGCTTTTGGCCGAGGTGGCGCGCATCAATGCCCTGCCGGAGCATGACCTCGCCCTGTCGATCGATCTGGGCGGGATGTTGGTGCTGGCGGGCAACGAGGCCGGGCTGAGGGCCTTCGAAGCCGCGCAGCCCGTGGTGCAAGAGCGGTTCCCGATGCGACTGGCCAATCATGCGGCCTTTCACACGCGCCTGCAGGCCCCCGTGGCGCAGGAGGGCCGCCGCCAACTGCCCGCCACGCTGTTCACCCAACCCGACCTGCCGATGATCGACGGGCGCGGCAAGATCTGGTGGCCGGGGGCAACCGACACGGGCGCGCTGTGGGATTACACGCTGGGCCATCAGGTGACCGAGCCCTACGATTTCACCCGCGCGGTGCAGACAGCGGCCCGCGAATTCGCACCCGACCTGTTCTTCGTCACCGGCCCCGGCGCGACGCTGGGCGGCGCGGTGGCGCAGTCGCTGGTGCTGGCCAACTGGCGCGGCATGTCCGACAAGGAGAGCTTTCAGGCCCTGCAAGCCCAGAACCCGTTCCTGATCGCGCTGGGGCGCGAGGATCAAAGACCTCTTGCCATCGGCTGAGCCCTCGGGAAATCTGCGCGCGCATTCAAGGACATCCCGCCCATGACCACCGACCCGGAAATCAGCCTGTGGACCAGAACCAGCCGCGAGCGGGTGGACGCCCCGCCCCTGACCGGGTCCGTCACGGTGGACCTTGCGGTGATCGGCGGCGGCTACACGGGTTGCTCGGCGGCACTGCACGCGGCGCAGGCGGGGGCCTCGGTCTGTCTGCTCGAGGCGCACCAGATCGGCCATGGCGGGTCGGGCCGCAATGTCGGGCTGGCCAATGCCGGGCTGTGGCTGCCCCCGGCCGAGATCCGCGCCCATCTGGGCCGCGAGGCGGGCGATCGGTTGATCGCCCTGCTGGCGCAGGCCCCGGCCGAGGTGTTCCGCCTGATCCGTGACCACGCCATCGACTGCGAGCCGGTGCAGGCCGGAACCCTGCACCTAGCCCATTCGCCAAAAGGTCTGCGCGACCTGCAGGCCCGCCACCAACAACTGTCATCCGACGGCGCGCCGGTCGAGCTGCTGTCCGCGCAGGAAGCCGCCCGCCGCACTGGCAGCGAGGCCTTTCACGGCGCTATTTTCGACCCGCGCGCCGGGACGATCCAGCCGCTGGCCTATGTGCAAGGCCTCGCCCGCGCAGCGCGGCAGGCCGGGGCGGCGATCCACGCCAACAGCCCGGTGCAGACCCTGCGCCACGATGGCGAGCTATGGCATCTGGAGACGCCGCAAGGCTTGGTGCGGGCCAAGGCACTGATCCAGGCCACCAACGCCTATCATGCAGGACTGCCCGACACCCGTCAGGATTATGTGCCGGTCTACTACTTCCAATACGCCACCGACCCACTGCCCGAGGACATCCGCGCCACCCTGCTGCCGGGGGGCGAGGGGTGCTGGGATACCGGGCTGATCATGACCTCGTTCCGCATGGATCAGGCCGGGCGGCTGGTGATCGGGGCGATGGGTGATCTGGGACACGTGGGCAGCTTTGCCCATCGCGGCTGGATCACGCGGAAACTGGCGCAGATCTTTCCCCCGCTGGCCGAACGGCCGCTGAAAGACGGCTGGCACGGGCGCATTGCCATGACCTCGGACCACATCCCGAAACTGGTTCAGATCGGGCCGAACGCCTTGTCGACGCATGGCTATTCCGGGCGCGGCATCGGGCCGGGCACTGTCTTCGGCCGCATGATGGCCGACAGCCTGCTGACGGGCGACCCCGCCCGCCTGCCATTGCAACCGGTGACCGCCCATCACGAAAGCTGGACAGGCTTGCGCCGCGCCTTCTTTGAAACCGGCGCGGCGCTGACGCATCTGGTCAAGGCAAGGGTCTGACCGGTCAGACCGAGCGGGTGATCCCGCCATCCACCCGGATGTTCTGCCCGGTGATGTAACCGCCGCCCTCGGAGGCCAGCAGCGATATGACTGAGGCGATCTCGTCATAGCTGCGCCCATAGCGGCCCATGGGGATCTTGGCCTTGAACTCTTCTTTCTCAGGCAGGCTGTCGATGAAGCCGGGCAGGACGTTGTTCATGCGGATATTCTCGGCGGCATATTTGTCGGCGAACAGCTTGGTGAACGCCGCCAGCCCGGCCCGGAACACGCCCGAGGTCGGAAATACCGGGTCCGGCTCAAACGCCGCGAAGGTCGAGATGTTGATGATCGCCCCGCCGCCCTGCGCCTGCATGATCGGCGTCACCAGCCTTGTGGGGCGCACCGCGTTCAGGAAATAGACGTCCATCCCCTGATGCCAGTCTTCGTCGGTCAGCTCCAGCACCGGCGCGCGCGGGCCATGCCCGGCCGAGTTCACCAGCACGTCGATCCGCCCCCAATGGGCCATCGCCGCATCCACCAGCCTCTGCAGGTCGTCAGTCGACTGGTTCGAGCCGGTCACGCCCACGCCGCCCAGCTCGGCTGCCAGCGCCTCGCCCTTGCCGGACGAGGACAGGATGCCCACCTTGAACCCGTCCGCCGCCAGCCGCCGCGCCGCATCCGCACCCATGCCGCTGCCGCCGGCGGTGATCAGAGCCACTTTTTCCGTCATCTTTTTGTTCTCCGTTTCAATCTGTCGCCAAGATGAAGTGTGGCAGGCCGTTTGACCAATCAGTTCTTCTGCCTTAAGAGTGTAGAAAATCTACTGTGTGGACTCTATGGCTGCCCTTCCCCCGCTGAACGCACTGCGCGCCTTCGAGGCGTCAGCCCGTCACCTGAACTTCAGGCTGGCGGCGCAGGAACTGGGTGTCACCCAAGGGGCGGTTGCCCAGCAGGTTCGGGGCCTCGAGGCGCGGCTGGGCACCCCGTTGTTCGACCGCCTGCCGCGCGGCCTGCGGCTGACCGAGGCCGGACGGCGATTCCACGCGCCCCTTCGCCGCGCTTTCCGACTGATCGAAGAGGCGGTCGAAGACCTGTCCGACCAGCGTCAGATCACCTTGTCGGTCACGCCCAGCTTTGCCTCGAAATGGCTGGTGCCGCGGCTGGGCGATTTCACCGCGCGCCACCCGGATGTCTCGGTGCAGGTCGATGCGCGCGAGCGGCTGGCTGATTTCCAAACGGACGGGGTGGATATCGCGGTGCGGCAGGGCCGCGCGCCGTTTGGCGACGGTCTGGTGGCCGAGCCGCTGTTCCCCACCGAATTCGTCGTGGTCGGCAGCCCCGACCTGGCCGCGCAGCTGACATCGGCGCAAGACCTGCTGGCGCATGTACTGCTCAGCGACTCACACGGCCTGTGGCCCCTGTTTCTGGAACGCGCCGGCGTTCAGGGGCGCCCGAGGATGATGAATTTCAGCCAGACCAGCCTGGCCATCGACGCCGCCGTAGCCGGGCAGGGCTTTGCGCTGGCCAATGCGCCACTGGTCGCGGCCGAGCTGACGGCGGGACGGTTGGTGCAACCGCTGGCGCAGGTGCTGCTGGACGATCTGGGGTTCCATATCGTCACCCCGCGCAAACCGCGGCAGCCGGATCTGGTGGTGCTGATGTGCGAGTGGCTGCGGGCTCAGTCCTGAAGCGTGGCGGCAATCGCCGCGATTTGGCCCCGCAGCCAGCGATGGGCGGGATCGTTGGCGAACCGCTGGTGCCAGACCATGTAGATCGACACCGGCTGACAGTCGAAGGGCAGGGGCGCGCAGTCCAGCGCCGCCAAAGGCCCTTGTTTCATCAGCGCCGTGTCGGTCGAGATCAGGTCGCTGCCCTTCACGAAGGCCGGGATCGCGTTGAAATGCGGCAGGGTCACGGTGGGCGGGCGGATCTGGCTTTGATCCACGCCGCGCATCACCGCCCGCGCGTTGCGCCCATCGGGAAACCGCACCTCGACATGGTCCGAGGCGCAATAGGCGGCCCAGTCGGCGGGCGGGTCGCGCCGTTCGGCGTCGTAGAACACCATCAGGGGGCTGCTCACCAGCAGCTTTTGAAAGATGTCGGGACCGTCCGGCGGCAGCGGGGTCAGCATCAGCTGGCACCGGTCGCTGCGCAGCAGTTCAGGGTCGGGCACACCCGAGGGCATGAACCCCAGCCGCAGCCGCACCCCATCGGCCCGTGCTGCGCGCAGCAACTGCGGAAAGATCAGCTCGCGCGGCATGTCGTTGGTGGCGATCTGGACGGTGATCTCTTCGGACAGCGGGTCAAAGGGCCGCTCGTCGGTCAGGGCGCGCATCCCGTCCAGCACCCTCTGAACCGGGTCTTTCAGCGCCAGCGCCCGCTCTGTTGCGCGCAGCCCCTGGCCGGACCGCACGAACAGCGGATCGCCCAGCACCTGCCGCAGCTTGGCCAACGTGTGGCTGATGGCCGATTGCGTGACACCCAGCCTGTCGGCGGCCTTGGACACCGAGTTTTCCTCGAGGATCGTCAGGAAGGTGCGCAGGACCTTGCCGTCCAGATCCGTGAAATCGATTTTCTTCATACCGTCTATGACCCGCCATGAATGGCATTGCTGTTCATGCCGCGCTAGGGGAAGCTTGGCAACAGGAGGCACGCAATGGGGATCCGCTTTTTCTCGGACAAGAACCGACCCGTTCACATGGGGCCTTGTCCGTTGGAACGGCTGCGGCGGCAGGATGTGCTGCCCGATCTGTCTGCGCTGGACACGATGCCGGTGCTGAGTTTCGACCGTCCCGAGCAGCCCCACAGCATCGTCAACGCGATGGGCGAGTTTCAGGCGATGCTGGATACCATCCGCGATGGCTTCGTCAATCCGGCCCGGGCCGAGATGCCCCGCGATCCGGTTGAGCGCGCCAATCACCTGAAGGCGTTCGGCTATTTCAACGATGCCTCGATGATGGGCTGCGGGCCTCTGCCGCCGCAGGCGCTGCTGGACCAGCCCCGGCGCAACCCCGATATCGACCGTCTGGCCCATGCGCTGCAGACCCGGCAGACGAAGACCCTGGCCTCGGGGATCGACGTGATCATGGCCGATCTGCGCGACAGCGTGGCAGCCCAACCGGGGCCGATCACCGCCCACCGCCATGCCATCGTGTTCCTGTACGAACATCACCGCGACCCCGATCCGTCCGAGCCGGGCGCTGAGTGGATCCTGGATGCGCAGGACCACCGCGCCTGTCTGCTGGCCACCGAAAACGCGGTGGTGATCGCCAACTACATCCGTCTTTTGGGGTATGACGCGCGGGCGCATTCGGTGATGTCCTCGGACGTGGACCTGCCGCGCCTTGCCGCCGCGGCCGGGTTGGTCTGGGCCGAGGATGGCACCGCCGTGGCCCCTTGGCTGGGGCGTCGGTTCGGCTTGGCCGCCGTGACCACCGAGATGGAAATCGCCCATGATCGCCCACTGGCCCCGCGCGACCGGCAGCCGTGGTTCCGAACCCAAGGCCCCGCGTGGTGGCTGGGCGCGGGCTTTGCCAAAAGCGCGCTGAACCGCGACCCTTTCGCCCGCCGCCGCTATGTCGATGGCGCGCACCCTTTCGAGACGCTCAAACGCGTGGACAGCCCGACCACCTATATCGACGAGACGAACGTGGCCCGCGTGCCCAAACGCGCCGACATGTTCGCGCGGGCGCAGTTCGGCGACATGGGCAAACCGCTGCAGGACGCGGCCAAGGGCGGGCACTACGTCCGAAAATCGGCGCCCAGCTTTGCGCAACGGCGCGCGCTGGGGGCGTTCGTCCTGCTGCAGGACGGCGACAGCGCCCATGGCCCCAAACCCAAGGACGCAGATCGCAACGCCGCCAACCTGAAGGCGGCCAGCTATTTCCTGGGCGTTGATGCCGTGGGCCTCAGCCGCTGCCCCGAATGGGCGTGGTATTCCCACGACGCCACCGGCGAGGAAATCGTGCCGCCCCACGATCAGGCGATCAGCATGATCATCGACCAAGGTTATGAAACGATGGAGGGCGCTTCCGGCGATGACTGGATCAGCGTCGCCCAGTCGATGCGCGCCTATCTGCGGTTCTCGCTGCTGGGCGGGGTGCTGGCCCGGCAGATCCGCAATCTGGGCTACAAGGCCAAGGCGCACACGGTGATGGATGGCGAGGTGCTGCAGCCGCCGCTTCTGCTCTTGTCGGGGCTGGGCGAGGTCAGCCGCATCGGCGAGGTCATTCTGAACCCGTTCCTCGGCCCGCGCCTGAAATCGGGCGTGGTGACCACCGACATGCCGATGGCGCATGACAAGCCCATCGACTTTGGCCTGCAGCGGTTCTGCGAGAGCTGCAACAAATGCGCCCGCGAATGCCCCTCGGGAGCGATCACCGCCGGGCCCAAGCTGATGTTCAACGGCTACGAGATCTGGAAATCCGACAGCCAGAAATGCGCCACCTACCGGATCACCACGCCCGGCGGCGCGATGTGCGGGCGCTGCATGAAGACCTGCCCGTGGAACCTCGAAGGCATCTTCGCCGAACGCCCCTTCCGCTGGGCCGCGATGACCATCCCCGCCGCTGCACCCGCGCTGGCACGGCTGGACGATGCGGTGGGCAATGGCGGGCTGAACGACACCAAGAAATGGTGGTGGGATCTGGAGCTGCAGCCCGACGGCGCCTATCGGCCGACCACGCACCCGCTGAACCGGCGCGGCCTGCAAAAGGATCTGGACTTGAAATACGAGGATCAGACGCTGGCCGTCTATCCGGCTCCACTGGCCCCGCACCCTTGGCCCTATCCCTTTGCAATGGACCGCGAGGCGGGGATCGCCGCCTACCAGGCGATGGTCACCGCCGACGAATACAAGGCCCGTCTGGCCGCGGGCGATGTGTCGGTCATCCACCGCTACACGATCTCGGGCGATGCGCCGGTGATGCAGCTGGTGCTGTCGAAGGTCGAGAAGATGACGGCGGATGTCACCAAGTACGAGTTTTCCACCCCGGACGGTGCACCGTTGCCGGATTGGACGGCGGGCGCGCATCTGGATGTGCTGGTGGCGCCGGAATTCCTGCGGCAATACTCGATGTCCGGTGACCCAGCCGAACGCATGACTTATCAGATCGGGGTACTGCGCGAGGATCAGGGCCGCGGCGGTTCGGCCCTGCTGCACCGGATCTTCACGCCGGGCCGCAAGGTGTTCGTGTCAAAGCCGATCAACCATTTCGAACTGGACGAGACCGCCACCCGCACCCTGCTGATGGGCGGTGGTATTGGCATCACCCCGATGATCGCCTTCGCCCATCGCCTGCACGCGCTGGGGCGCGATTTCGACCTGCATTATTCCGTCCCCTCACGGGAAAAGGCCGGGTATCTGGCCGATCTGGCCGCCGCGCCCTGGGCGGACCGCGTGCATCTGCATGTCTCGGACGAGGGCACCCGCGCCGATCTGGACACAATCCTGGCGGGTTATAGCGACGGCTGGCATGTCTATACTTGCGGCCCGGACCGATACATGGAGGCGGTGATGCAGGCCGCCGAACGTCAGGGTTGGCCAGAGGAGGCCCGGCATCTGGAGTATTTCTCGGTACCCGAGCAGCCCGACTATGAAAACCACCCGTTCACCCTGCGGCTGGCGCGCTCGGGGCGTGACCTTGAGGTGCCCGCCGACAAGGACGCGGCGCAGGTGCTGAACGAGGGCGGCATCCATGTCGACGTGAAATGCGCCGACGGCATCTGCGGCGTGTGCAAATGCGGGCTGATCGCGGGCGAGGTCGAGCATCGCGATTTCGTCCTGTCGCGCAAGCAGCGGGAATCGGCGCTGATTCTTTGCCAGAGCCGTGCGGCCGAGCCGGGCGGGGTGGTCGAGATCGACCTCTGACCTCGGTTGGAAAGCGACATTTTCAGGTGAAAAAATAGGTCGCGCGGGCCATGGACGCCGCCGCGAGGCTGCTCTAACGTCGCCCCAAACCCAGTGAACCCTGACCAACAGGCGCGAGGTACAATCATGCAATATCACCGCCCCGCCAGCTTTGCCGAAGCTTCGGATCTGGCTGCCCATGCAACGGGCATCACGCGGTTTCTGGCCGGCGGCACCGACGTTCTGGTGCAGCTGCGGTCCGAGATCGTGACCCCCGACACCCTGATCGACATCAAGGCGATCGATGGGGTGCGCGACATCACCCGCCACGCCGACGGCAGCTGGACGCTGGGCGTGGCCGTCACCGGCGCCGAGATGAGCGAACACCCCGATCTGGGCCGCGAGTGGCCCGGTGTGGTCGAGGCTATGGACCTGATCGGCTCGACTCAGGTTCAGGGCCGTGCCACGCTGACGGGCAACTTGTGCAACGGCTCGCCCGCAGCCGACTCGGTTCCGGCCATGGTGGCCGCAGGGGTTACGGCGACGGTGACCGGCCCGAACGGTGATCGGGTCGTGGCGGTCGAGGACATCCCGACCGGCCCCGGCAAGACCTCTCTGGCACAGGGCGAGCTGATCTCGGCTCTGCACATCCCGGCGCGGGGCGCGAATGGCGGCGACGCGTATCTGCGCTTCATTCCGCGCACCGAGATGGACATCGCCGTGGTCGGCGTGGGCGTAAACCTGCGCGTCGATGGTGACACGATCACCGAGGCCCGCGTTGCGCTGGGGGCCGTGGCGCCCACCGTCCTGCTGGTCGAAGACTGCGCCCGGGCGCTGATCGGCACCACGCTGGACGATGCCGCGTTGGCGGCACTGGTCGCCGCCGCCTCGGCCGCCTGCAAACCCATCGACGACAAACGCGGCACGATCGAATTCCGCACCGAAGTGGCCGGCGTTCTGGCAAAACGCGCCGCGAAAATCGCCTATGCCCGCGCCAAGGGAGAGACCGCATGACCAAGCATCACGTCACCACCACCGTCAACGGCGACACGGTCGAATACCTGTGCGACGCGCGCGAAACCCTACTGGACTGTCTGCGCGACAAGTTGAACCTGACCGGCGCCAAGGAGGGCTGCGGCACCGGCGATTGCGGGGCCTGCTCGGTCACGCTGGACGGGCGGTTGGTCTGTTCCTGCCTGGTGCTGGGGGTCGAGGCCGAGGGCAAGCACATCGAAACCATCGAAGGCATGGCCCAAGGCGAAACCCTGCACCCGCTGCAGCGCAAGTTCATCGAACATGCCGCGCTGCAATGCGGGGTCTGCACTCCGGGCGTTCTGGTCGCCGCCAAGGCGCTGCTGGAAAAGAACCCCGACCCGACTGAGGAAGAGGCCCGCTATTGGCTGGCCGGCAACCTGTGCCGCTGCACAGGCTATGACAAGATCATCCGCGCCGTTCTGGAGACGGCCGCCGAGCTGCGGGAGGCTTCGTAATGGCACTCGACGATCGCAAGTCGCATTTCACCTTCGTGGGTACCCGCCCGAATCGTCCCGACGGTTTGGACAAAGTCACCGGCCGCGCCCGGTTCGGAGCCGACGTGACCGCGCCGGGCATGCTGTTCGGCGCCATCCTGCGCTCGCCCCACGCCCATGCGCGGATCGTCCGGATCGACACCTCGAAGGCCGAGGCGCATCGGGACGTGAAAGCCGTGGTCACCCGCGCCGATTTCGCCGATGTCCCGTTCAAGCCGGGGCTCGAGGGCGAGTTCTGGAACGTTCTGGAAAACGTCATGGCCGGGGAAAAGGCGCTCTATGACGGGCATGCGGTGGCGGCGGTTGCGGCCAGTTCGGCGCTGGCGGCGCGGGATGCGCTCAAGCTGATCGAGGTCGAATACGAGGTGCTGCCCCATGTCACCGACGTGGACAAGGCGATGGCGCCCGACGCACCGGTGATCCGCGAGGGCGCGGCCGATTATTCGGTGCCCGAGGGCATGCACCCCAACGTGGTGCGCTATCACGAAAGCGGCCACGGCGATGTCGAGGCGGGCTTTGCCGAGGCCGATCTGGTGATCGAGGATCACTTCGTCACCGAGGCCACGCACCAAGGCTATATCGAACCGCACGCCTGCCTTGCCTCGCTGGGCGCTGACGGCAAGGGCGAGCTGTGGTGCTGCACCCAGGGCCACTGGATCGTGCAGAAGACCTGCGCCGCGCTGCTGGGGATCGAAACCGCGCAGCTGCGCGTGACCGCATCGGAAATCGGCGGCGGGTTCGGCGGCAAGACCACCGTGTTCATCGAACCAGTGGCGCTGGCGCTGTCGCGCAAGGCCAACCGTCCGGTCAAGATCGTGATGTCCCGGTCCGAGGTTCTGCGGGCTACGGGGCCGACGGCCTCGGCCTCGATGGACGTCAAGATCGGCATGAAGAAAGACGGCACCATCACCGCCGCCCAAGGCGTCTTCCGCTTGCAAGGCGGTGCCTTTCCGGGTGCGCCGGGCGACATGACCGCGATGTGCGCCTTTGCGCCCTACAACCTGACCAATGTGCGGCAGGTGGGCTATGACGTCATGTCCAACCGCCCGAAACAGGCCGCCTATCGCGCGCCCGGCGCTCCGATGGGGGCGTTTGCGGTGGAGTCCGTCATCGACGAGCTGTGCAAGAAACTGGGCCTCGACCCGGTCGATGTGCGCCTGAAGAACGCCGCGCACGAGGGCACCAAGGCCAGCTATGGCCCCACCTATGACCGGATCGGCCTGGTCGAGACGCTCGAAGCCGCCAAAGCCCACCCGCATTATTCCGCGCCGCTGAAGCAGGGGCAGGGACGGGGCATCGCCTGCGGGTTCTGGTTCAACCACGGGGGCGAGACGTCGGTGTCGCTGGCCCTGTCCGAGGACGGCTCGGCGCAGCTGATGGTCGGCACGCCCGATATCGGCGGCTCACGCGCGTCGATGGCGCTGATGGCGGCCGAGGTGCTAGGCATTCCGTACGAGAACATCCGCGTGACCATCGCCGACACCGCCACGCTGGGTTACAACGACGTCAGCCACGGCTCGCGCGTGACCTATGCCAGCGGTCTGGCCACGATCAAGGCGGCGCAGCACGCGGTCGAGAAACTGTGCGAACGCGCGGCGGCCAAATGGGGCATCCCGGTGGACGCGGTGAAATGGGAAAACGGCTGCGCGGTGCCATCCGGCCCCAACGCAGGCGATTTCGACCCGCTGCCGCTGGCCGAGATCACCGCCGACATGGGGCGCACCGGCGGCCCGATCTCAGGCCATTTCGAGGCGACCCCCGAAGGCGCAGGCGTGTCCTTCGGCACCCATATCGTCGATGCCGAGGTCGATCCCGAAACCGGCAAGACCTCGATCACCCGCTACACGGTCATCCAGGACGCGGGCAAGGCGATCCACCCCGCCTATGTCGAGGGCCAGTTCCAGGGCGGCGCGGCGCAGGGCATCGGCTGGGCGCTGAACGAGGAGTACATCTATGGCGAGAATGGCCGGCTGCAGAATCCGGTGTTCCTCGACTACCGTATTCCGGTGGCCAGCGACCTGCCGATGATCGACACGGTGATCGTCGAAGTGCCCAATCCGGGCCATCCGTTCGGCGTGCGTGGCGTGGGTGAAACCGGCATCGTGCCACCGCTGGCGGCCATCGCGAATGCGGTTTCGAACGCGGCGGGCGTGCGGATGCGGCAACTGCCGATGTCGCCGCCGCGCATTCTGGCCGCGCTCAAGGGCAATGGTTGAGGTCCATCTCTGGTCTGGCCTCCGGTCTCTGACTGGGGGGCGGGAAGTGGTCGAGGTTCAGGCCGAGACAACCGGCGAGCTGCTGCGCGAACTGGTGCGCCTTCATCCGCAATTGCAGGCGCCGATCGACGCGGGCGTGTCCATTGCCGTCAATGGCCGTATCATTGCAGCGGGTCTGTCCGAACCTATTCCCGACGGTGCCGAAGTCTATCTGATGCAGAGGTTGCGGGGCGGGTAGCCTCGTGAAATCGGCGGGGGAGGACCGGAAGCCCCGGTCTTGAATTCAGCGCTTCGGCCTCACCCCTGATCCTACCGAAGTACCCCCTCGTTAAAAAAACACCATCAAACGGATCGGCAGGATTGATCCGCTATGTATTGCAATATTGGCATTAGTATTGCGGGAAGGTGGCAGATGTGTGTGATTTCCGGCCAAGTCTGGTTGACGTTGGGTAAGTCGTTGCTGCCAAGATCAAGATAGTGGGGCGTCGTGCAACGGAATCCGGAAATAATTGGAAGATGGTGCTGCTGGAGAGAATTGAACTCTCGACCTCTCCCTTACCAAGGGAGTGCTCTACCTCTGAGCTACAGCAGCGCTGTGGGCGGGTGATTAGACTCAAACGAAACGGGGCGCAAGGGTCTCTGGACGGTTTTTTTCGCCTCCTGTAGAGAAAGATCATGGCAGAGAAAAAATCACCCAAAAAACACGGACAATCCGGATCCGCGCGCGAAGATCGGCTCAAGGCTGCCCTCAAGGCAAACCTGGCGCGGCGCAAGGCGCAGGCCAAGGCGCGCAGCGCACAGGATGACCGGCCGGGACAACACAAGGACTAAGAGCAGATGGATTCGATTCTGGTAACGGGCAATGGGCCGCTTCACGGCCAAATTCCGATCGCGGGGGCCAAAAATGCCTGTCTGACGCTGATGCCGGCCACGTTGCTCAGCGAAGATCCGCTGACGCTGACCAACGCGCCGCGTCTGAGCGACATAAAGACCATGACCGCGCTGCTGCAGTCGCTGGGGGCCGAGGTGTCGGCCCTGCAGGACGGCCAGGTTCTGGCGATGTCCAGCCATGACCTGACCAGCCACACCGCCGATTACGAGATCGTGCGCAAGATGCGTGCCTCGAACCTCGTTCTGGGGCCGCTCTTGGCGCGTTTCGGGCAGGCCGTGGTGTCGCTGCCGGGCGGCTGTGCGATCGGGGCGCGGCCGATGGACCTGCATGTCGAGGGGCTGGAAGCACTGGGTGCCGAAATCGAGTTGAAGGACGGCTACCTGCACGCCAAGGCGCCAGGTGGATTGAAGGGGGCGGTGCATGAAATGCGCTTTGCCTCGGTGGGTGCCACCGAGAACATCGTCATGGCCGCGACTCTGGCCAAGGGCACCACGGTTCTGAAAAACGCCGCACGCGAGCCCGAGATCGTGGACCTGGTTCAATGCCTGCGCAGCATGGGCGCGCAGATTGAGGGCGAGGGCACCTCGACGATCGAGATCCAGGGTGTCGACCGCCTGCACGGGGCTACGCACCAGGTGGTCACCGACCGGATCGAACTGGGCACCTACATGCTGGCCCCCGCCATATGCGGCGGTGAGGTCGAACTGCTGGGCGGCCGCTTGTCACTGGTCGAATCCTTCGTCGAGAAGCTGACGGCCGCCGGGGTGGACGTCGCCGAGACGAAACAGGGCCTGAAAGTCTCTCGCAAGAATGGCCGGGTGCGCGCCGTGGACGTGGTGACCGAGCCATTCCCCGGCTTTCCCACTGACCTGCAGGCGCAGATGATGGCGCTGATGTGCACGGCCGAGGGAACCTCGGTGTTGGAGGAGCGGATTTTCGAGAACCGCTTCATGCACGCCCCCGAACTGGTGCGCATGGGCGCGCAGATCGAGGTGCATGGCGGCACCGCGACGGTGACCGGGGTCGAGCGCCTGAAAGGCGCGCCGGTGATGGCCACCGATCTGCGGGCCTCGGTCTCGCTGATCCTGGCCGGGTTGGCGGCCGAGGGCGAAACAACCGTCAGCCGGGTCTATCATCTGGACCGCGGATATGAGCATGTGGTCCGCAAGCTGGAAGGCGTGGGCGCGAAAATCGAACGGATCAAGGGCTGATGGCAGACGCAACATTCGAAGATGGGCGCGAGGCGCCGCTGAACCTTGGCGCATTGGATGTCGAGGACCTCAAGGTGATCGCAACGCTGACGCAGGATGCGGTTTTTCCGGTCAGCGAAATGACCTGGCAACCAGCCCGCCGCCGCTTTGCCTTGCTGCTCAACCGGTTCCGGTGGGAGGACAAGGAGGCGGCCGAGCGCCGTGGTCGGGAATTCGAGCGGGTGCAGTCGCTGCTGGTATTCGACTCGGTCCTGTCGGTGTCCAGCCAAGGGGTTGATCGATCCGACAAGGACCTGATCCTGTCGGTTCTTGATATCGAGTTCCAACCTTCGGATGACGGCACGGGCGAGGTGCTGCTTGTTCTGGCCGGGGATGGCGCGATCCGACTGACGGTGGAAGCGGTTGAGGCAACGCTCAAAGATGTGACCCGCCCCTACCGTGCGCCTTCGGGCAAGGCCCCTCGACACCCGGACTGATATGCAGAACAAGCGTGGTATTTCGCAGGCGCTGTCTCCGGGGCAGGCCGGCGTGTCGCTGCGCCGGGCCACCGTGTTCGACGTGTTCGGGTTGAGCCGGGTTCTGGTCCGCTCCATCACCCGGCTGTGTGAAGCTGACCACGGAAATCAACCAGACAAGATCGCAGCGTGGACTGCCAACAAGGACCCGCAGTCCGTTCGCAACTGGATCGCGTCGGGCGCTCAGATCTGGCTGGCCGAGCGGAGCGGGCATGTGGTCGCCGTCGGCGGGCTGCGCGCACCGGCCGAGATTTCGCTGCTTTATGTCGATCCGGGCCACGCGGGGCAGCGGGTCGGTGCGGCGTTGCTGTCCCGGCTCGAGGCCGAACTGGCCCTGTCCGGGGCCACGACTGTTCATTTGATGTCAACCAAGACCGCGCTGGGCTTCTATCGCCGGAACGGTTGGGTCACGGCGGGGCAGCCCGCGGAGTGGAACGGCATTCCCCAATTCCCCCTGCGCAAATCGTTGCACCCCTCGGGCTGAGGGTTGAGGCCCGCCCCGGCGGGCGATAAGACCCGTTCAAACGCCCCGGAGTACGCAAATGCCCGTTTTCCTCGACACGACATCCGCCGATTTCGAAACCGGTTTCCAAGCTCTTCTGTCCGCCAAACGCGAAGACAGCCCCGATGTCGACGCCGTCGTGGCGCAGATCATCGCCGATGTGCGGTCGCGTGGCGATGCCGCGGTGATCGAGCTTACGGCGAAATTCGACCGGTTGCAGCTGACGCCGGACACGCTGGCCTTTAGCGCCGACGAGGTGACGCAGGCCATCGCAACCGTCAGCGACGATGACCGGACGGCGTTGGAACTGGCCGCCGCGCGCATCCGCGCCTATCACGAACGGCAGATGCCGCAGGATCAGGAATGGACCGACGAGTCGGGCGCCACGCTGGGCTGGCGCTGGTCGGCGGTTTCTGCCGCGGGGCTTTACGTTCCCGGCGGGCTGGCCTCCTACCCGTCCTCGGTGTTGATGAATGCCATTCCGGCCAAGGTGGCCGGGGTCGAACGGCTGGCCATCGTGGTGCCCACACCCCACGGACAGGTCAACCCGCTGGTCCTGCTAGCCGCGCGTCTGTCGGGGGTCGACGAAATCTATCGCATTGGCGGCGCGCAGGCGATTGCCGCTCTGGCCTATGGCACCGACACGATCGCGCCGGTGGACAAGATCACCGGACCGGGCAACGCCTTTGTCGCGGCGGCCAAACGGCGGGTGTTCGGCAAGGTGGGCATCGACATGATCGCCGGCCCCTCCGAAATTCTGGTGATCGCGGACAAGGACAACGACCCCGACTGGATCGCGCTGGATCTGCTCAGCCAAGCCGAGCACGACGAAAGCGCCCAGTCGATCCTGATCACCGACGACGCCGGTTTCGGCCGCGCGGTGGCCGAGGCGGTGGAAAAACGGCTGGAGACGCTCGAACGACGCGCGATCGCCGGGGCGAGCTGGCGCGACTATGGTGCGGTTATAACCGTGCGCGACCTGGACGAAGCCGCCGCGCTGTCGAACCGCATCGCACCCGAACACCTTGAACTGTGCGTGGCCGATCCGGTGGCGCTCAGCCAAAAGACGATCCATGCCGGCGCCATTTTCCTGGGCCAGTACACGCCCGAGGCCATCGGCGACTATGTCGGTGGCCCGAACCACGTGCTGCCCACCGCACGCTCGGCCCGGTTTTCGTCGGGGCTCAGCGTGATGGATTTCCTCAAACGCACCACGCTCAGCCACATGACGCCCGAGGCCCTGCGCGCCATCGGCCCGGCGGCCGAGCAATTGGCCCGGTCGGAAAGCCTGGAGGCGCACGGGCTATCCGTGGGCGCGCGGCTCAAGCGGCTGAACGGTTGACCTTGGCATCATGGCGGCGGGGTCACATCCGGCTTGCGACTGCCGCGGCGCGTGCAAAACCACTTGCGGTGGTCGTCTGACCCGTGCGTTTTAACCGGTGACGTCTTAGGACAAACCCGGAGCCGAATTTGGAACGTGTCGCAACCCTCTGGATCGGAGAGCGCTTCAGCTTTCTGGAGCATCTGTGCCTGAAATCCTTTGCGGACTTGGACCAAAAGCCGATCGTCTACCACTATGGCGATCTGCAGGACATTCCGGGCTATGTTGAGGCCCGCGATGCGCGAGAGGTATTCGACGCGTCCGAAATCTATCGCGATCCGATCACGCGGTCGGTCGCAGTACATGCGGACCTGTTCCGCTTGAAACTGCTGCAGCAGACCGATCAGATATGGGTGGATGCGGATGCCTATGCCCTGCGGCCGTTTCAAACTGAACAAGGGTACCTGTTTCCGCTCGGAAACCGGAAGACCCGGCGCATGATGAATGGAGTGCTGGCCTTTCCCAGCGACAGCCCCGCCTTGGCCGAAATGTGCGACTTTGCATTTAACAGTGATCTGGTTCCACCCTGGTGGCCCGAAGAGCAGCAGCGCGCCTATCTTAAAATCTACGGCAGATCGACCTATTGGAGCCTGCCACTGTTCAGTCTGGGCCCGCCGATGTTGTATCATTTCGTCTACAAAGGGACGGAACGGCAAATGGCCGTCGAGCGCACCGAAGTCTACGCCATACCGCCGCGACATCGTGCGCTTTGGAACGACCCTGACCTTTCAAAGCTGGATTTCTTGAACTGGCGTGACAAAACCTCGATCCATTTCTACGGCTCGTGGTTTCGCAGGATCTTCAAAGATCGCGATATCAATCCCGGTTCGCTTGTTGACACCTTGCTGCGAAAGCACGGGATCGACCCCAACGAGCACCCCATCTGACCTTGCGTCCAGCCCGTTTCCCGCGTTGTCCCGCGGGCATAGGTGCGCTAGGTCTGGCCTGACCTGAACGGAAGTCGATGACAATGACCCGCATTTCGCATATCGAACTGGACGATCGAAACCTGCCGCCGCCCACGCCCGAGATCGAGCAGGAGCGCAAGGTTGCGATCTATGACCTGCTCGAGGAAAACTCGTTTGCCCTGCCCAACCGCGACGACCGGCTGGTGCCCGACGGCCCCTATCACGTGCAGCTGTCGATCCGCGACAAGCGGCTGGTGTTCGACGTCACCACCGAAGACAGCCAGAAAGCGGCCGAGTTCCACCTGTCGCTGGGTCCGTTCCGGCAGGTGGTCAAGGACTACTTCCAGATCTGCGAAAGCTATTTCGATGCGGTCAAGACCCTGCCGCCCAGCCAGATCGAAACCATCGATATGGCCCGGCGCGGCATCCACAATGAAGGCAGCCGAGTCCTGCAGGAACGGTTGGAGGGCAAGGCCGAGATCGACACCGATACCGCCCGCCGCCTGTTCACGCTGATCTGCGTGCTGCATTTCGGAGGCTGACGGGTGAAGCCTCTGCCGCATTCGGTCCTGTTCTGCTGCGACCACAACGCGGTGCGCTCGCCCATGGCCGAAGGCATCATGAAGAAATTCTACGGCACGGGCACATATGTGCAGTCGGCCGGGGTGCACAACGACCTGGAAATCGACGGGTTCAGCATCGCCGTCTGCCAGGAGATCGACGTGGAGCTGTCGCGCCACCGGTCGCGGTCGTTCGACGAGATGCAGGAATGGGGAGATGACCTGGGGTCATTCGACCTGATTGTGGCCCTGTCGCCTGCCAGCCAGCGCAAGGCGCTGGAGCTGACGCGGGTTTTTCACCTCGATGTCGATTATTGGCCAATAATGGACCCTACCGGGCTGGGCGAGACGCGCGAGGAAAAGCTACACCACTACCGTCAGACCCGCGATCAGATCATCAAACACCTGAAGGATCGCTGGGGGAAACCTACGGAGATCGCATGACCAAGACCGTCCAAGCCTATTTCGATGCCTTCAACGCCGGGGATGTGGCCGGCATGCTGGCCTGCCTGTCCGACGACGTGGCCCATCACGTGAACGAAGGCCAGATCCGCGTCGGCAAAGAGAAATTCGCCGAATTCTGCGCGCATATGAACTGCTGCTATCGCGAGACCTTGACCGACATGGTGATCTTCGAGGCCGAGGGCGGCACCCGCGCCGCCGCCGAATACATAGTCAACGGCACCTATTTGGAAACCGATGCCGGCCTGCCTGCGGCCTCGGGTCAGACCTACCGTTTGCCGGCCGGGTCGTTCTTTGACCTCAAGGACGGCAAGATCACCCGCGTGACCACCTATTACAACCTGGCCGACTGGGTGAAACAGGTGTCGGGTGGCTGAGGTCACCGCCGTCCGCGCCCTGACCGGTGCTGCCCTGGTCGCCGCACTGGACGACGTGGCGCGCCTGCGCATCGCGGTGTTCCGTGACTGGCCCTATCTCTATGACGGCGATCTGGATTACGAGCGCGGATACCTGCAATCCTATCGCGACAGCGACCGGGCGATCGTGGTCGGCGCCTTTGACGGAGAGCGGCTGGTAGGGGCCGCGACCGGCGCGCCGCTGGCCGACCATGCCGAGGATTTCGCAGCCGCTTTCGACGGCACCCAGCTGGAGTTGTCGCAGATCTTCTACTGTGCCGAATCCGTGCTGCTGCCCGACTATCGGGGGCAGGGCGTTGGACATGCGTTCTTTGACCTGCGCGAAGACCATGCACGTGCCTTGGGCTTTGCCAAATGCGCCTTCTGCGGGGTGCAGCGTCCGGCGGACCACCCGATGCGGCCAGCCGGCTACCGGCCGCTCGACCCCTTCTGGCGCGCGCGGGGCTATGCGCCCTTGCCCGGCGTAATCGCCCAGTTCTCGTGGAAGGATCTGGGTGAGGACTCGGAAACCCTCAAACCGTTGCAGTTCTGGATCAGGGATTTGTGAACCCGCCCTATCGCGTTGTTTGTGCCCGCGGGCGCGCGAACCGATAGCCGTTCGTCTAGCCGCGAAAATCTTCGAGGATCCGTCGATAGAACGCTCCTCGTGCTCCAGCGCCCACGGGTCCTGCGACACATTCCCGATCCAGGTTCAATTCTCCCACGGGCACGATTTGCCGCGCGATTTCGGGCGGTGTCGTTTCATCAGACGTTCCCATCTTCCAATCGTGAAATGCGGAGGAGTATCGAACGACCGCGCCGCTCGCCGGCAAGTCAAGCAACCCACCCTCGGCAAAGAACGTCAATCCGTCTCCCATTTCTTCGCCGATGAGTTTGAGCCTGTCACCCAAGCGATGCTTGAGGATGGCGACAAACACGATCGCGGCGGAAAACGTGAATTTATCGACAAGCACGACGGCCCGCTGACTTGCGCTTTGCGCGATTGCGTCGATCAAAGGCATCGTCAGAAGAAAATCACCGCCGGTGTTTCCGCGAACGTCAATCAAAAGCGTTTTGTCAGAGCAAGTGCGCACGCGATCCGCTGCCTCGGATATGGCTTTGCGCAGCGCATCTTTGCCCGGGTCAAAGAAGCTCAGCAGTTGTATTGAAAGTCCATATGCCTGCCAATCCTCAATCTCCACAAGGCTCTCGGGCTCCCATGCTGGATCGGCTTTGCCGTGCTCGTTTCTCGGGTAGAGCATCGACGCAGGAACGGTGTTTCCATTTGCTACTTTCAGGTTGGTTGTCTGCCCGTTCTCGTCCTGTACATGATACTCGGTCATACCGTCGTTGGACGAAAATCCCAGCCGTTCCAACGCCTGCGGCCAAGCCAGAATAATCGGACCGATGACCCGCTTCCTTTGGCGCGTTCCCGCCAGAAATTTGTCCGCCGCGGCCTCGATTTCGCCTACAGCAGCGCCATTGACTGCCAGCAGCGCGCCTTGTGGAGCGATCACCCCCGATGCCGACCCAAGGACTTGGACGGAACGCCCCACGCTCACGAACCGCAGAGGCAACACCGAGATTGCATCATTCGGGATCAGCCTTGTGTGCCCGTTGCTGGGAAGTGCCAGAAGGCGCATCGCGGACAGCAGAAATGCCTCGACCGAGCTCTCAAGTGCGTATCGCCGAATGTCACTGACACAGCTGTCTATCGCCGCCCTTTCGATCCGCTGAAAGCTGGGATCGTTTGGCAGGACAGTCTCCAGAATGAGCTCCAGGTCATCGATCAACGACATGGGTCACACTGCGCATGGCCGATCGGCAATGTCCAGATTGGGTGTGGGCCCGGCGCTTTACCGGCCCGGACCCTTGCTTTGAAAGGCTAAGCATCGAACCAAAATTTTCTGTTGCAGCGCACAGCCCGATTGGCCTGTACACCGGGCAACAACGGCTATTTACTTCTTCGCAAGATCAGCATTGGAACCCGCACCATGAAAATCGCCACCGCCGCCTACAATCTCGACTGGCTCGACAGCTGGGCGCAGTACGAAGACAAGCTGGACGCTTGGGTTTCGCAGGCCGCGGGGCAGGGGGCTGAACTGTTGGTGTTTCCCGAGTACGGCGCGATGGAGCTTTCGACGTTGGCCGGGGCCGAGGTCGCGGAGGATCTAGAGAATTCCATTCGGGCGGTGTCCGAACGGATGGATCAGGCGCGGGCCGTGCACCGCCGACTGGCCAGCGAATACAACGTCTATATTCTGGGCGCATCCGCCCCGGTTCAGGCCGGCTCAGGCCGCCCGGTGAACCGGGCCGAATTCTACGTCCCTTCGGGCGCGCAGGATCATCAGGATAAGCAGATCATGACCCGGTTCGAGCGCGAAGACTGGGACATCGCGCCGGGCGGCCCGTTGAAGATCTTCGAGACGGCGCTGGGCCGGATCGGCGTTCTGATCTGCTATGACAGCGAGTTTCCCCTGCTGGGCCGCGCCCTGTCAGAGGCCGACGTGATCCTTGTGCCTTCGTGCACCGAGGCCCTGTCGGGCTATTGGCGGGTGCGCATCGGAGCGATGGCGCGTGCGTTGGAGAATCAATGCGTTGCGGTCATGGCGTCGCTGGTGGGCAACAACGATTGGTCTCAGTCCGTAGACACCAACACTGGGACCGGAGGCGTTTTCGGCCCGCCGGACAAGGGCTTTCCACAAACCGGCGTGTTGGCAGAAGGCGTGCTCAACCAGCCAGGCTGGACCTACGCAGACGTCGATCCGTCGGTGATCGCCGAGGTTCGGGCGGATGGCCATGTCCTGAACCGATCCCACTGGACCGAGCAGACGCCCCGAGTCGAATCGGTCACAATGTCGCGCCTTTAAGTGATTCCACCCTTGAAATAAGGCCGAAATAGGCTCATTTAAGCGCCACCTGCGGATTCTGCAGGGCAACGCAAAGATGGAGACAACATGGCCAAGGAAGATACGCTCGAATTTCCCGGTGTCGTGAAGGAACTCCTGCCTAATGCGACGTTTCGGGTCGAGCTGGAAAACGGCCATGAGATCATCGCACATACGGCAGGCAAGATGCGCAAAAACCGCATCCGTGTTCTGGCCGGCGACAAGGTTCAGGTCGAGATGACCCCCTATGATCTGACCAAGGGTCGGATCAACTACCGCTTCAAGTAACGCCTGCCGCAATGGCGTTCATTCTAGGATCGGGCAGCCCCAGGCGGCTGGACCTGCTGGCTCAGCTTGGCGTGCAGCCCGACGCCATTTCAGCCCCCGACATCGACGAAGACCCCCAAATGGGCGAGCTTCCGCTGCCGTATTGCGCGCGCATTGCCCGTGAAAAGGTGCATGCCGTGACTGCGGCGCCCGATGATATCGTCCTGTGCGCCGACACGACGGTTGCGCTGGGTCGACGCATATTGGGCAAGCCCGAGGATGCGGGACAGGCAGCCGAATTTCTGCACGCCCTGTCGGGCCGTCGCCACCGTGTGATCACCTCGGTCGCGGTGCGTCGCGGCGATCGGGTGTTGCAGCGTGACGTCGTTAGCCAGGTCAAGGTCAAGCGTCTTTCGGACGTGGAAATCAACGCCTATCTCGCCACCGGCGATTGGCAGGGCAAAGCCGGTGCCTATGCCATCCAAGGGCCCGCGGGCGCCTTCATTCCGTGGATCTCGGGCTCGTTCACCGGTATCGTCGGGCTGCCTTTGTCCGAAACCGCAGGACTGTTGCAAGGCATCGGTTACCCCCTGTATCGCGAGGCACTATGAAAGGTCGAACGATCATTCTGGATCACATTCAAGGCCGCGAAGCCGCAGCCCTGATGGTGGATGGCAAACTGGATGATTTCCTGATCGCCGCCGATGCGCCTGCCCCTGGTACGATCTACCGTGCCCGGGCCGAGCGGGCGATCAAAGGGCAGGGCGGGATGTTCCTGACAACGCCGGATGGTCCGGCTTTCCTTCGGCAGGTCAAGGGACTGGCGCCGGGTGAGATGCTGTTGGTGCAGGTCACGGGCTATGCCGAACCGGGCAAAGCCCTGCCGGTGACGAACCGCATCCTGTTCAAAAGCCGCTATGCCATCGTCACGCCGGACGCGCCCGGGCTGAACATCTCCCGCTCGATCCGCGATGATGAGGAGCGCGACCGGCTGCTGGTGATCGCGCATGAGCAGATGGACGGCAGCCCCTTCGGTCTGATCCTGCGCTCCGGTTGCCAGGGCGCGGATGCCGATGAGATCGCCGAAGACATCGCCGCCATGCGAGCGCTGGCCGAGCAGGTCGTGAACGACACCGGAAACGCGCTGGAAACGCTGTCCGAGGGCGACGGACCGCATGTCCTCGCCTGGCGCGAATGGGTGGAGCCGGCCGAGGTCTCGACCCAGGCGGGCGGTTTCGCGGACCATGGCGTGCTCGAGGCGCTGGACGCCGCAAGTGGCGCATCCCATCCTTTGGCGGGTGGGGCGCATATGTATGTCGAACTAACCCGGGCTTTGGTGGCCGTGGATGTGAATACCGGTTCGGATGGCTCGCTGGCTGCGGGGACAAAGGCCAATTTCGCCTGCGCCAAGGAACTGCCGCGCGCCCTGCGCGTGCGCGGGCTGGGCGGGCAGATCACGCTGGACCTTGCGCCAATGCCCAAAAAGGACCGGCGCGGGTTCGAATCCGCACTCCGCGCTGCCTTCAGGGCTGACAGCGAAGAAACGATCCTTGCCGGCTGGACGCCGCTGGGGCATTTCGAATTGCAGCGAAAACGCGGCCGCATCCCTTTGTCGGAGGTCCTGAAATGAGCTGTCCGATCTGCGGAGAAGATACGGTCAAACAGTTTCGTCCGTTTTGCTCGAAACGCTGCGCCGATATCGATCTGGCCAAGTGGCTGAACGGCTCCTATTCGGTTCCGTCGCAGCGCGAGGATGACCTGGACGATGAGATTCAGGATGCTGTCGAAATCAAGGATCGCCCGCACTGAAAAAATCTGAAAAAGCCTCTGGACACCACGTTTGGCAAGTCATAGAAGGCCTGCACCCAACGGCAAACGCCGTTCCCGTGCCCGGGTAGCTCAGGGGTAGAGCAGTGGATTGAAAATCCTCGTGTCGGTGGTTCGATTCCGCCCCCGGGCACCACTTAACAAGTTGAAAACAAAATGTTTTTAGGTGCCTTGGTGGTTGCCACACCCCTCGAATTCTTCGCTCGTACCATTCCAGTACCATTTATGATCAGATTCAGAAGAGTTTCGCGCCGGTTAAAGTGGATATGGTATTTTCTGAGCGGAGCCAGATTTTTCCAGACTTAGGAGAACTGCTCTATCGCAGCGACTTTGACTGTTTGTGCAATTCACAAGCGTAAGGCTCTTTGATGTGCTTCCCACCGCGACGGTAGGGTCGTTTCAGGCGGGCAACTTCCGTAAACTTACACCGTGACTTTGATCTACCCGTGTTCTGTCACCGGACTTGTGGATAAACGGAACCGAAAGAGCCAACAACTATGACCACTATCGGATCTTAAGTACGGCTCAAAGAGATGTGACCCACTCCTCGATCCGGGCGAGTTTCATTTGTGCGATTGTCCGTCGTTTCCAGGTCAATGAACGACAGGTGCGCGTTTGGCTCAGGGAGCCAACAACAACCATGTGAATTGAGGCTTAGATTTGAGTTCAGGGGGTGCCACTCAAGTGTGTTTCTCCAACTGTCGAGAACCAGAACTCGATTGTGTTGCGAAAGTGCAACATTGCCGGTGGCGGGTCTCTTTTTGATCCAAAGAACCATTTTCTAAGTCGGGTATCATCAACTGAGAAAAGTGATGCCTGAGGCATCACCTCGTAGCCCCGATGGGCGAGAATTGGGAAAATATTCTATATTTTTCCTGTGTATTCCATAAGGAATACAATTATTTCCAATTTGGTGGGAAAATATTCTGATTTTCTTTAGGCCTTCATGAGTTTGGCTTTGCGCCAGATGTCGCTAACTAGGTATGGTTATTTCGAGCCAACTAAAACGAGAATGCGACGGCTGCCTTTGAAACAGAAATGGGTTTAGTCGTAAGGAGGAATACGAATGGAGGCTAGATGGTAGAACTATCAGGCAATACTCCCGAACAACTCAGGAGAGATGACAGCGTTCCAGCTAACAGCTTCGACTGTTTAAAGTCATTAGGTTCAGGCACTTTTGGGTCTGGAAAGACAGCCTGGCTTGAGCGATTGTCCTTGAACGAAGTGGCTAACCTCACCCGTAGTGGCGCCAAATTCCAAGCTACCATACAGAACGTTGCGATTGCTTTCGACCTTCCCAAGAGCCTTGTGGCAATTGAAGTAGAATAAACGTGGGCAAACACGACTGCACTGCTTTGAGAAGCGTCAAGTTCATAGCGAAATCCGGCGCGTCTAACCGAAGTAAGTATCTGTAAATAAACCGCAACCCAACGTGATCAAACAAGAATGCGCGACGAACTTCTGTTTATCGCACGGCCCCGCTCTGTCTTCAAAGCTGGGTGGGCAAGAAGAAACAGGCATCGAAACAGAAAGGAATAGTATGCCCTACTTACCATATGACATGTGTAAAATCATCGACGGAAAGCGTTATGATACTGAAAAAGCTGATCAAATAGGCTATCACAGTGAGGGGTACGACGGTGATTTTCACTCCTATGAGGAAGCTCTTTTTCGGACGCCGAGATCCAAACGGTTTTTTGTCGCGGGTCGGGGCGGGCCTTCCAGCAAATACGCAGAGTCTTTGGGGCGGGGACAGGGGTATTGCGGGGGAAGTGGCATTAATCCTTTGACTGATGACGAGGCGTTTGAATGGGCTCAGAGATATCTCGAAACCTACGAGATCGAAGAGCACTTTGGCGATCAGATCGAAGACGCATAGGTTGAAAACCATGCGACTTGATCAGATACTTCCGCTCTTTTGGAGCGCAAGTAAGGAGTGCGGATCAATGATGTTGCCTTGTTGCGTCTGGTGCGGGGTGGGAAGACCACCCCGCACCAACTCTGCTCAGGCGCCGCAACGAAGTGCTGTCCTTGGATTTCATTATCGATGAACGAAATGTGTTCATCGTAGAATTCCATTCCACAGATCTGTAGCTGCTAAATTGTCCCTTGGTTAAGGCAATGACTTCTTACATTCTGTTTAGAACGGAAAGGAAATACTCCAGTGTCATTCACCAAGAGGCAACACAGGAGCCACTAGGCTTGAAGGTTGACCAGACCAGGAAACCGTTAACTCCCGCTTGGCTCGCGTCGCGGCCACGTGCAGCAGTGAACGATACTGATCAAGGATGTCACTACGGTCAGCGTCATCCACAGCTGTCTCTAAAGCCGCTCGAGGCGGGAAAGCTGTCTCTGACAGGAATGGAATTGCGACAGCAAAGTACTCAAGGCCTTTTGCTCGATGCATTGTTGCGATGCGTATCCCTTTTTTTTCGCGATTGTCTGCCCCACCGGATTTTAGTTCTACTGCGCAAAACCCCACTGTTCTCAGGGCGTCTTCGACTCGAGCTATATCTTTTCTGCGACAACACAGTATCCCAATTTCTTCAGGAGCAGTTCCACTGGCGATCTGTTTTTCGACCCATTGCGCCAAACCTTGGAGTTCTTCTATTTCAGACGCATAGGAAGCTAAGTGCGGATCAGGACCTTTCAGGAGGCTCACATATCCTTGCAACGTATCCATACCATCATCCAGGTCGTCGACATTGATCCCTTCAAGAACCGATACAGCCCACGCTCGGATCTCGTGGGTTGTACGGTAGTTGAGCCGCAGTCTTCTAGAGCGCCCACGCACATTGATACCGCAAGAAGCCATACTTGCTCGGCGCGCATAAATTCTTTGATGAGCATCCCCGACTATGAAGAGAGAATTTTTGTCACCATCTGGTTTCTCCGGAACAATTGCCCGGATCAACTTAAACGCTTGCTCCCCCATATCCTGCGCCTCGTCCACAACGACAGCCGCGTAAGGTAAGTTGGGCGCTTCTGAAATAAGCAATTCGGTGGCTTCGCGATACGCGTCGTCAGGCTCTGCCAGCCCGGCACTGATCATGCGCGCCCGATAATCGGAAAACACACCCCATAGCGCGGTTCGCTTTCGGCGGTCCAATGGAGTACCTCGGCCCGCTCTCGAAACTTTCAGATAGCTTCGTTTATCGACTAGCCCTTTAGCCTGAATGATCTGAGCCCATTCAGCTTTGATGAACTCCTCTGAAAGACCTTCAGGCAGCTCATGATCATCAAATACCTCGCTCCAGATTTCGTCGAGTTGATCTCGTGCTTCTCCAAAATAAGCAACCTGGCGACCGAAATCTTTCCGCCGCAAGAATTGGGACACCCATCGGTCCAAGTTGACAACTTCGATTCTGGCTGGATTTGCATCAAGATGCTCGGGGCAGAGAGTTCGCAAGTTGGAGATTATGTCTTGCACCAAGCTGGTAGTAAATGTCGTGAATAAAACCTTTTGACCCGCACGGTTTGGATCGTCCTTAATTTGATCTGCGATGTGTTTCGCCCGGTGCATTGCGACAACTGTTTTACCTGTACCTGCGCCGCCGCGGACCATGGCGGGCCCATTGTAGTCGCGATATGCCCATTTGCGTTGCTCAGGATGAAGAAAGACGCGCCATCCTTCGAGGCCTTCTTCAAAAACGCGACGAAGTTCGGCCTCGTCCTCTGGGATGAAGATAGTTTGTCGGCTTTCGTTCGTCTCAATGAGGTCTTCAAATGAAGGTTCGATATCACTCGTTGCTTCAGCATTTGTGGAGCCAGTAGAAACCCCGGTCATGGCGTAGACTTCTTCTTCAGAATACCCGGCTGCAAGCGCGTAAAGCACCTGATAGCTCAAAACATCAAAATGCTCTTCATTGTCTTCGAGCTGGTCGAGTGTGCCTATCTTCCGAATAGCTGGCATCTCTTCGTCCGAGACTCCAAGCGCCTTCAATTTTTTGTCGGCATAACTGTCGAACAAACCCGAGTGTATCGTAGGTTTCTTAGTGGAAACTTCGGCGTCAATCTCTTGAATGATCCGTACACGATTAGTGCCGGGATCGAGTACCACGCGGCGCCCGGAAGCCCACCGGTAGGCTTTGTCATGCTCGTTGACATGTACAAACATGATGTCTCGACCCAACTCGAATGCTATTGCCCGATACCCTTGATCCACCCGCAATGACTTAATGGAGTTGTCCTTTGACCCTTCGACTGTTTCGAGGTTCAGCCCATTGCTATCGGGCGCTGACATGTATCGCGTCATCATGTCCATAAAGCGCAACGAGACTTTGTCAGGTAGCCTACGGAGGCTCTTCATGCAGCCAATGTCGTAGGAAACCCGTTTTGCAATTGCCTGGTTCATTTACCTGCTTCCTCCAATTTTCTTATAATGTTGGTTATTGCTGATCCTATGTTTCCACCCTCAGGGTCAAAAACCAAAAGGTCCCAGCCAGTGCCCTCATGCGCTTCTTCAGTGACCGCAAACAATTTGCTGGACCAACCGATTTCCAAAGCGCCAACAACACGACCTGAAACCATCAGATCGTCACCAATTGCATCAGGGGGACGAACGCCCGCCGCGACAAGAGCATCAATCAAAGGATGGAAGACTTCGTCGCACAGCGTACGCGCTTCCAGCCACGCCTCATCCGCAGCCCCTGTCAATTCCGTACCGTCTGTCAGACTTGGCGGTAGAAGCGTATCGAGGCCTGCAACGTCGATGTGCAAACCTGGCACGGACTGTAAGAAATTCATTGCTCGCCACAGACCTCTCCACACGTTTTCCAGGGTTTGCTTAGAGGTGGTCGAGCTGGGTTTTTCAGGAAGGTCGGCTTTCAACACACAGCGCAGATCGCCAAACTCGACACCCCATTCTGGAGGCTGTCGGTCATCGCAGGACACGAATAGCTCAAGTTGCCGATGGCCGAAGTGTGAAGCAGCACTCACATCTTGTAGGAACACCCTGCTCTCATCGCTAAGGTTGGCGATATTTGGAAGATCGCTGAGTATTCGGTTTTCGGATCTCACGAAGCAGCGCAGCAGAACTGAAAAGGCACTCGGATCCGGTTCTACTTGACAGTTCAAGAAGCTGACGAGTCCCTCCAAGCTGGAATGGGACTGAAGTTTTTTGATGGGGTCTGCGTACCGATCAAAACCTGGAACTGCGAAAACCCTGCCCAGCGTCCCTACCTGGCGCGCCGAATACGTGCTTTCAGCGAAAGGGTTTACCGGCAACTCCACGGTTTCGTCGAGATCTTTCCAGCCAAGCGTCCAGACCCTAACTTCACCAGAGCGAACCATGTCAATGCGATCCAAAAGATCCTGATGAACGGTATCGGCGTGATACTCGTAGCCGTCCATTTCAATGACAACGGGTAAACGGGCGGCATCTGTCACTGATGTCATCAGGAAGTCGACGCGCTTTTTAGGAACCCCCTTAAAACGGGTCTCCAATTGAACCTGAGGCTCAATTGTCCAAAGTTTGGACTGGCCCGCAGTGCCTGCTCGCAGAATGTATCCGCGACGTCCCCCGTCCAAAACTTGAGGTTTCAGAGCGGCGTCGCCGTAGATCCTTATAAGAGCATTGAGGAAGCGAGCCTCCAACTTGCTATCCACCAATGCCCCCATGATGGATTCGTCAATGTTTCGTGCTGTTTGGGTCAGGCTATCCCATTTTCTAAGAGTAGCCTCCATCATTGCACGGGCACGGTCCCTGCTTGGCTCCCCCGGCCCAAATTGACTGCGATAGGGTTTCACACAGCGGAAACATCCATCTTTTTCCGGCACAGCATGATTACAGTCGCAGTCTCTCAAAGCCTCGATTGCGTTTGATACAATCGACTTCATCGTATCAGGGTGCTCAGCTATTTGACGAAGATAACCTGAACCACCGGGCACCGCGTCATAAAGATACAAGCTGCGAACGGAAACCTGGCTATCAAGCCGCGCTTCATAGACAGTCGACCGGATGTGATCCACCTTGCCCGCAAAATGGCGTCGCATGCCGAGATTAATGGCTGCAACAAAGCTCTTTAGATCGTTGTGATCGGCATCCCCAGCCACCGGAATGATGATCCGCATCGCTTCGGTTTCGAAGCTTCTCATCAAGAAAACTTCGGTTTCCCAATCTGAGCGCCCTATGCCGTCTCGCAATGCCTGGCAGCTGGGAGGATGCACACCTTGGTCATCGTCATCGCGAGGTGGTTTTTGTATCGTCCCGCAGTGCTTGCAAATCCGAAACGGAAGGGATTCACGCTTTGATCCGGCAATAGTTGGGCCGACTGGCGCAGAAGATTTCGATCCATAATTGAAATCTCTGAATGTGCAATCCGGTATGAATTCGAACCCAAATGGCGCTCCTGCATCCTTGTCCGTGAACCAGGAGGATAAAATATCCGCCTCGGCATGGAAGGGTGTCAGTTCTCGGTCAAAAAGTTGTTGATCTCGCTGGTCCCCGTCTCGGATAGCGGCTTTTTCCTCACTGCTCGCGGCGATAACGGATTTCAATTTTACGACATTGTGGTCAGACCCACTGTCAATCCACATATTGTCCCCGCATTTGGGGCAGTTTCCGGAAGTGCTTCCGGCCTCCAGGCGCGGCGCAACATATGAACAGGATTGGCAGAACGTCCAAACTGACAGATCCTCCGTGCCGATCTCGATACGCTCAATTTGGACTTGTCGGCCGTTGGCGTAAAAATACTGACCGGGCGCGAACTCAGACAGAGCCGAACTTGCTGGCCGTGAGTATTCGAATTGATGGGGTTCATCGGGTCGTCCAGACTTCTTGTCCTGGCGAAACAATATCGAGGTGAGCTTCACACCCTCTTCAGGGAAGGCGTAGTTCGGTAAAACACCTTTGTCTGTGAGGTATTTGATCACCTGAACATCATCGATACCTTGGCGGATCATTGCGTTGATTTCTTTTCGATCCCGCTCAATATCGCTTTTGCGCTGCTCAAACTCCTCCCTGGTGAGCTCCGCTTCACGCTTCTTCAGGCTTGCAAGTTCTTTGGTTGCCTCTTCTCGTTTTTCAACCAAGCGGGCGCGGTCCTCTTCTGCACCATCAAAAACAGACATGATACGCCACGGGAGAGATCGGTCATCTGTTTCTGTCAGGAACTGCTTTATCCGGTCGCACAAATCAGCCCTCGATTGCACGTCTTCCGGCAGCCGCGCGATAAACTGCTCGGCAAGATCTCCGCCACTGGATTTGACCGTTTCGAGCCAATCAATAGGAAACCCAGTTGTCGCCCCGCTTTTGCGGGCTTTGAGGACGTCTCGCACTTTGCCATAATCGTTACTGACACCGACTGTTAGGACATAGGCGTCAAGCGTGAAGGCGGTCACCTGCCTGAGAAGAACCTCTTCGGCCGCAAGAAATACACCTGGTGGACTAACCTGACCGGCCAGCATGGGCGAAGGGTCTTCCCAAAACTGAATGTCATGCGGCCTTGCATTTGCGAGAACAAGGTTTAGGGCGTTGCCGTCCCGTCGCCCACTGCGCCCCATGCGTTGCACATAGTTGGCTTCCTCGGGCGGCACGGAGCCAAGCAGCAAAGTGGAGAGATCGCCAATATCGATCCCCATTTCGAGGGTCGGCGTCGCGGAAATCAGATTTGGCGCCCAAGCGGTTTCTTCATTAATGTAGCCGGTCTCGACCAAGTGCCTCTGGTCTGCATCCAGGAGGCCAGTATGTTCGCGGGCAACAACACGGTGATTTCGTTCGGAATGCAACGAGCGCTTCAATGCGGGGCGGTCTGCTAGTTCTGCCTCATAGAGGTGCCCCTTGCAGCCAATTTTGGGGCAGTTTGAACCGACGAGAAGTTCCTGATTTTCCACCAGACTCAATTCCCGGCGACCGCAAGTATCACAGCTCAGAGATGTCCCCTTGAGAGAAACTATGATTTTCTTGGGGTCGATAAGCCAAACATGTCTGGAGCCGTCTGCCCCGTCGATCTTCTTGACAAGACCATCTGAGCGCAGTCGTTCAAAAGCCAGCTTGTAGACTTCTTCGGGATCTGTGCCAATGCGGAGATCTGCCTCCGACAAGCAGCGAAACAGCCAATCCCGATACCAATTCGTGATGTGTTTGCGGGTGACTTTTTCGACACCACTTAGCGATCTGCTCAGCGTAACAGGGATAGGTGCCGCGCCTCGAGCGGCATTTGGTCTAGGAAGAGTGCCTGTACGCCCGAGGCCAAGTTTGCTGCTTGCCCCAAACCAGTTCATCCCAAAGGAACCGCTAGACGCTTCAGCTGCGAGTTCCACATACGGGTGGGCAACAGATCCCTGGCGGCGCATACGCTGCAAGAGGCCCATCAGAAAACGCATTACATCTTCTGACGGGACATCCGGGGCGCCGCTAAACGCATTTTTCAGCTGCTGCGCGAGCTTATCGGCACTGTCTCGAAGATGTTCTGCCGGCACATCCGCTGCTGCTGCGCCGTTGAGTTCAAGTGTGTGATTGAAGTGGGACCTGTAACTCAGATCAACAAAATACTCCCACCCCAATCGCATAGCCATATGATCCAGAAACACAGGATCAGTGATGGATACACCGTGTTCCGAGAGATCAATATACGGGTGGCGCCAGGTCTGTTCCTTAGGAATGAACATGGCCGTGAACTTGTCGCCGCCGAGATCTGCCAAATGCTCCTGCGGAACTGTCTGGATCACGTCTTCCAGGGACCGTTTGCCGTCAGTTGTTTTGGACAAAGCCTCAAACAAGGATTTTTGGCAGACAGAAAGCGTATTTCGGGTTTCTGCAACTGACGCGCGATGGGCCGCATCCTGGACAGAGTCCGAGAACACCAAGAAGCGCGGTTTGGCCTCTGCGTCCTCTTCATTCTGTTCAGAGGAGTACATGGTTCCTGTAATGCCGGTCGTGAGCCGCGCTGCCCGCATGCCAAACAGGAGCAAGCCACGAGATTGGCCACAGGCAGGACATGTCGCATCAATTCGCCCGCTGTCATCTGATGGATCATACATCCATACAGGCGAGGCTGGCCCAACCTCCAGATCATCATGGTTTGAGGGGCTGAACTCCGTACTTTCAGAATCCAGCAGTCCCGGCACAATCCGGTTGCCACTTGATGTCGCAGGAAGATTGCGGTCCAGGTCCTCATGATAAAAGAGCCGCAATCGGCCACCATCATTATAAGAAAAGAACTCTTCATAGAGTTGCTCAAGAGGCGCCCAACACGACGTGGAGTTTGCATTTTGACGCCCCAGATGCGCGCTCGTTCCACACCTGTTGCAATTCACCAGGGGCAGCGTCCCGCGCAAAGCTTGCGTATCAAGGTCAATGGCATGGATCAGGTCAATTGGAGATTTCTTCAACCCTACTTGCAACCTCGGCAGGGACGCGACCATCCGCGCCATTTCACGAATCCAGACTTGGAGACGAACATTGAATAGGGGTCGCCCGCCTTCAGATCTTGCCCATGCCACCAAGGCAACAATCATCTCTGCCAAAGCATGGTGATCGTCTTCGGACCAGCCTCTCAGAGCTTTGACTGATGACAACCCCTTGGCCACATCTTCCAGCAATGCAGGCCCCGTGTGCTCGGCAATGATCATCAACGTACGTTGTGCGAGCTGTTGCTCCTTCAGCAGATTGCCCAGTAGTATGCGCCATTCAGGCGATGACGGGTCTCCTGCATAAAGCGTCTCCAAGTCAGGGTCGGAAGCATCTGGAAACAGGCATAGGGCCAGATGTTTCGCCGCATCCGCCTGGCTCATGTCTTCAGCAGCACCCAGAGCCGCCCGAATGTCATCCGGTTCAGGGCGATCTGTGTATTCAGGGTGATCAAAAACATCCGACGAGGACTGACGTGTTTCTGTCACGACGGCAGCGTCGTCAAACGTCTCCCCAAAAATCGTTTGGGCGTACTCGCGCAGCTCTTTTTTGGCCCCATCGCCCGAGCCCAATGTGGCGGATGAGCCAACGCAGGTCAGATGCCCGTCTGAAGTATTCAGGCGGTGTTTCAGGCGACGGATCAACAGCGCTAAGTCAGCCCCTTGCGCGCCATCGAAAGTGTGCATCTCGTCTACGACCAGAAACTTTAAAGTTTCTGGCGCGTTTTGATCCCACAGCGGTTTATCCCGCCCACGCAGCAGCAAGTAGTCCAACATTTTGTAGTTGGTCAGTAGGATATCTGGCGGGTTCTTCCGCATGGTATCGCGATGGGTGATTACACTGTCCGGCGTCACATCCATCGTAGGGTTTTTAGGTTCGGCATCGGCGTAGATGCCTGCTCTAACGCCATTCAATCCCGGTAAATCGTTGATCGCCGCCGCGATCCGCCGCGCCTGGTCACTTGCCAAAGCATTCATCGGGTAGATCAGGATAGCCTTGATCCCAGGCTCGTCCTTGTTCTGCCGGCAATGCTCCAAAATCGGCCAGAGGTAGCTTTCCGTCTTACCAGACCCAGTGCCTGTCGCCACAAGCGTCGAGCGCATCCTGTCGCCGCTCAGTCGCGCAAAGGCGTCCATCTGGTGCTGATAGGGCGGGAACCTCAGGGGCACCTCGGGAAACGGCTGATCCCACTTCCCATCCGCGGCTCCGTCAATTTGGCGGAAGGGCATGTCGACCGAAATCCACGGGCCCTTGATGAAATTACCGGGCGTCTCAAGAAAGCGATCCACGATCCCCTCAAACGACTTGCTTGAGGTGTTGAGCGTTGAATGCACCAGCTCGCGCAGGCTTTGTTGCACATGGCGGTTGAGCAGGATTGGGTTCATATCAGCTGCCCCCTTGCGCCTTCAGCGCCTCGAAATGTGCCCAGGCGCGTTTGTAGTCTTCGATGCGGTCGCATTGGGTAAAGGGGCCGACAAAGCGGCGAGTGATTTCGCGGGGGCCGCCAGGTTGGGTGTCATCAATCGCTTGGCTGACCAACTCATCGGGCTCGGAGGCCAAGATTGCCTCCCACGCATTGCGGCCGGGGCTATTCCAGTTACCGCGATTGTCTTCCACCAGATGACCGACACCGGGCAGACCTTTGGAACAAGTCCAGACAATCCGTCCCTGTTGATCGTACCAAGTGCCTGCTTCGTTTTCTTGGAGAACGGGAAAGTAGATACGGTAGATTTCGATCAACTGGTCCAACGTCAAACCAAGCGCCTGCGCCACCAGCACGTCAATCTCGATCAGGGCCAAACGGCGAGCGAATTCGGTACGCAGGCCTGCGTTTCGGTCCCAAAATGCGGGACCTTCATCGGAGCTTTCCAGCGCGAGGCGTGGGTCATCGGATGACCAAGGCATCGGAGACATTTCAGGCGCGTTGTTGTTCCAGAGGTCGGTATAAGCGGATGTTAAACAATTCAGACGGAGGGCGCGATGACGCGCTGTTGGGCCTGCATCCACCCATCCCATTCCTCTGACGTCATGGTCATGGAGGTTCGTTTTGCCGGAGGCTTTTATTCCAAAATCGTAGGGCAGCGAGACGAACATGCATGTTGCGGCCAACAATTCCTTCTCAGAAATGAAGGCGATGCTGTCGACACTGTTAACATGAGCCATTCCTGGCGAGACGATGGCTCCGATCAAACTTCTTTCACTGTTCAAGTTGATCATCTTGCGTACAGCAAAACGATAAAAACTTGCGTGGCTCTTTGTCGGGTCCCAACGGCAACGGGTCATGCGGCGGCGGTATTCAGGCAGCTCGACCCCTGGCCCATAATTCGTGCGCGGAAGATAGTCATCCGGTGCCGAGATAAGATCGATCACATCGTAATCGGCATTGGTCCTGCTGACAGAGCGCGGAGTTTTGTAAAGCGGATTTCCGACATGAAACAGCGGTCCTTGCAGCACCATTTCTTCGGCATCGCGGAAGGTCGTAGCGCGTTTGATGGAACCGACTTTTTGGCTGGTAGTTTCGTTCCAATCATGGCCCATCTGCCAAAGCGAAACTTCTTCGCCGCCTGGCATTCGCTTTTTCGGAATGGCCGCGTCCAGTTTCGGAAACTGTGCCATCTGCTTGAATACATCCAGCGTGCGGGCTGAAAACGGCTGGATGAACCGCGCTTGTTCAATTGGCACGTCAGCTTCTTCCGACAGCGCATGAATGACTGATAGCGCATCGCGGTCAATCCGCATAATCCGATCACGGTGACCGCGCGTATCCCAGTTTCCCTCCGCGTTCTTGATGCCGGGGAGATCACCCATACCATCTTGGTCCGCATAAGAGTCTTCTACTTGAGAAGCTGCAAACGCGTATGTGAACTTATCAAAGCCTTCGAATGTCGGTTCGCCGCGATAAATGTTCAAGCTGAAACGGACGTTGTGGTCAACCTCTGCAAAATTTCGGGATTTCATGCGGTTGATGAACTCGAAATGACTTGCCGTTCTTGCATACCAATGCGACCTGAACTCTCCAGAATGCGGATCTCCCAAGTGCCCATCTTGGTGAATAAGGGCGGCGTATCCTTCTGGCGCGGTCAGGCGAAACGAGAGATCAATAAAGCACCGATAGAGGTTGTTAGCCCCCCCACCCGCGAAAGGCTGCATAACCTCAGAGGCAGTGATCGCCATTGCGCCCTTGGTCGCGACATACTCCTGCGAGAACCGCGCTTCGCCGCCTGATTTATCCAAGGCTTCTGCTAGCACATCACGCGCTTGGGTTGCCGACAATCCACGGTGGTAGGGATCGATATCCGCTAGCACCAACCCTTCATTCCAAGTTGGTCGCGCCCACGGCGGGTTCCCTACAATCATATCAAACCCACCACGGGCGCGCATCACGTCGGCGAAGATCAGATCAAAATGCACAAAGCGTTCTCGCTCCGCCACTTGGGTTGCCACACCAAGCCAGTCGAAGGTCTCGATCAGTGCCTCGACATTGGTTTCGCGGAACAGCAAGTCCTGTGTCTTGTCGGCCGCTTTGAACAGGTCACGCGCGGGGGCATCCGGTTCAAGTTGCTCAAAGAAATCCAGTTCCGGGTCCGAGAACTCTGACATACTTGGTGCTTCAAGCGATCCGTCAGCAGAAAACCCGCCCTCAAGGATCATGGCCATGCCGTTAAGGAACTCGAGCCGCGATGGCAGTTTGTCCGCCTGATCTAACGGCCAAAGCCACAGAGCGCACCACGCGTCCATCGCCGTTTTGAGCCGCTTGTAAGGTAGGGTATTAGTGGCGTGATCATCACCAACCAAATGCGCGGTCAGCTTTGCCTTGGCATGGAAATCCATCCGCTTGTTGCCAGCCATTTCATGATCGGGCCAAATGGTAATCTCGTCGTTGGAAGAAATACGGGTCTTCTCCAGATCATCGGCGACTTGTTCGAATAACGCTTCAGCCACTTTGCTGAGTTTCTGGACCAATTGGACTTCGTGCTTTTCAAGTTTTTTGAAGAACCCGCCTTGGCGCCAATCTTTGATCCGCTTTTGCTCATCTTCGGCAAAAGGTTTGATAGTGTTGTCGCCATCAAATTTGGCCATATCTTTGGCTGGGAGTAGCCACTGCCAGATCTGGCCTTCTGGCAACTTGTTGCGCCAGCCTATCTCCTGCGGTTTGGCATTGAGCCATAGATCTACCGCTCTAGATGCTGTCGTGAGCTTCGGATCATAGGACGCCCTTCGTGCGCCCAGCAACGAGTTCCCGGCATGCAACTGGTCTCCGAACCACGGCGAAAACGTACTGTTGTGCAGGCCATTGAGCCAAAGCGAGATCGCGCCGAGTTCAACCGCGATAGGGTTCAAGTCGACACCGAAGCAATTTCGGTCGGCGATGAAACTGCGGACCTTTTGCTTCTCGACGACGATTTGGTCTTGCGGAATGGTCTTGCCCAACTCCTGTTGTTTGCGGTCCAGATAGAGGTCCGCCAGCTGGTTTGTGGTCTCGACCAGGAAGGCCGCCGATCCCATCGCGGGCTCGAGGATCTTCAGCTCCAGCAATTCATCGGCGCTGAGGTCTTTGCAGCGCTCCATGAGGGCGTGTTTGACCAGCAATCGGGCCAGCGGTTCAGGGGTGTAGAAGGACGCCGACTTTTCTCGATCCCGACCCGCGAGGCGGTAGATGAACGTGCCCTTTGGATAAACGAGCGCTTCGCTGCTTTTGAAGACGACTTCGTCGGAGGTAAATTCGCCGTTCAAAAGGCGGCGTCGCTCTACAAACCAACTGGGTTCTAGAGGATCGACATCGTCCTCGCGGTTTACTGGAGCGTCTGAACCCGTATCTGCCTTTTTGCCTTTGCTGGGAAGAAGCTCAATTAGATCATTCTTGGCAACAACGCCAGTGAAGGAAATCAGGGTTTCATAGACGGCGCCCAATTGCCCAATGCCGAGCTTGGCATAGGAAATGCGCCCCGTACTTTTGTTGGTGGAGCGCAGTGACAGAAGCCGAATGACCTTCTGAATAGCCTCATTGCGCAGATTGAGGCTGTTCAGGAGCGGAGTGCTCTGCGGATCAAGCAGGGATACTTTCACAGCCGGCAACTGGAGCCCCGTACCTTTGTCGGCATCTTCCAGATCAAGTCCCGTGTAGAGCAAATCCAAAGTCGTTTGCAGGCTCTCCCACAGGAAGGTGCCCGTACGATCCGCGGTGGTTCTGAGCGGAACGGATTCCAGATCGCGCAGGCCTTCCAGAGAGTATCCCGAGCTGTAGATTGGATTTTTCAAATCAAGCAGGCTGAGCCGCGGATTGGCTTCGGCATAGAACATGAACAGCAGGCGATACATATATCGCAAACATTCACGAGACAGGTCTGGGCCTTCGATCCAGACACCGCGTTTGGACTTGATAGGATAATTGGACGGAAACTTGCCTTCGGTGACTTCGAGAACTTCTTGCCCCAGCAGCTCGATGGCGTCTCGCACTGTTTTCTTGAGCGATGATGTCACCGCATTGGCGTTTCGCTGAGCCTCTTCTTCAAGTCTGTCGGAAATAGGCACCCCTTGCTCAGGCACCCGAGCCTCTCTTGCAATCAGGCAGGCCGTCAAAACCAGAGTGTCACGTTCCGAGCGCGCAAAAATCTCTTGCAGATTGAAGCGAAGTACTGACCGCGCAGGCCATTTACGACTATCGACAAGAACAAGCTGAGAGAGGCCGACGATCAATACGTTTCGAGGCGCATCTGGCAACTCGAACACACCTTTGGCCAAACACTCGCCAATTGTCTGGTCCAGCAGAGCCGCGTCTCGGTCTTCTTTTGCAAACTGGTCTTTGGCAAATTTCGCATCCAGCGGATCGGACGCCTCATCCTCATTGCTTGGGACCGGGGCTTCAATAATCCAAAGCGCATCTTTTCCATCTGGACTCGAAACTCTGCCGAGAAGCGGTATCAGTGGGTGCCCATCCAAACCTGTGGGCACGGACTCCCGTTTCCACTCATAGCCCAGTGCTTCCAGAACCTTGAAGCGGGCATCATTTGTGAGCGAATACCTTCTGGATCCTTCACTGGATGCACGAATTTGTCGGTAAGCATCCAAAGTCGCGCCGGAGACACCCTGTAAACGGTCAATGGGATGCTGTTTCTTCTCCAATCCAGACCAACGGGCAGTGATGTCGGCCAATTCGTCTTTCAAAACATCTGACAACGTTCCGGACGGGAAAAACTCTGCTTCATTTTCAATTCCAATGAGTTCCATGAGCTTACCCTACGAACACTGCTTTTACGTCAACGTGCGGATTGGGGTCATCAATGACCTTCCGTGTTCTTTCAAACCACTCGGTCCAATCCTGAAACAGGCGATCTATTCTTGTCTCTTTAGCCTGCCGGCGGGTCATTGAGCGCTTTTGAGCCGTGGTCAAAGCGCCTCCTGTCACCGTGAGGTCGCCGAAATCAAAGTCCAATTGGGCTTTGTGGCGAAGTTCCAGTTCTGAGAGGCGTGCAAGAACCGCGTTCATTTCCGTCTCAATCTCTGCGGCTCTTTGGTTCCGGAGTTGACGTAAATGGGTTTGGAAAAAGTCTACAGCCGAACGCAGGGTGTTTTGAGCTTCCTCTTGGTCGCTAATTGGCTGACTCGGCGTATTTCGCTTGAGTTGGGTACGTGTGAGAAATTCTTCGATTTCTTCAACTTGCAATTCGCCGGAGGGGGTCCGAACGACCACAGCCCACCGGTCAACCACGGGCGCACCCAGTGAATTGGGGACGGCCCCATGCATGACGAAAGCCATTTCACCATCAGCAAGTCGGCCCTTTAGCGACGCAATCGGCGCAGAGTGTTGAGGAAAGAACGTATTTGAGCGGTCGGCAAACCATTCCAGAATTGGATGCCCATCCCAGAGGTACTGAACGTCTGGCCAAGACCGCTCTCTCATTTTCGCTTCATCAATGGCCCTGGTAATTGTGTCCGCCTGATCTGTCAGTTCGACCTTGCCAGAGCGATCCACTGCCTCTTCAGGCATATAACGCCCATCAACCGCCCCGGCTCTTGCATAACCAAAGCCATCACGCGCCTTCATATCGTCCGGTATCTGGAACTTTATTATGCGTTGAGCCTCGTCGACGCTTGGAGGAGCATCAAACACCTGCTCTTCAGGCCGGCCGAGCCGTTCCAACATGCTGCCCGTATAGGAGAACGTATCTTCATACAGCCTCGGAGGTTTTGCCACTTTGGTTGAACCGGAACTCGCTGGCTCATCCACTTCGTTGGCATAGTCGCCAAAGATCGCATCAAAAGCATCATCAAGAGCCTTTGCTTGAGAAGCCCGCTCATCCATATCTCGTGCAAAGGCGTCTTCACCGACGCCTGACGCGACAGCGTCTGCGACTACGACCTCCTCTCCTTCGGCATCCCCTTGACCAAGGAAAACAGCAGGATCCCCGACGCCATCCTGAGCTTTCTCATCTCTCTCAACGAGCTTGTCCAAAACCCACATCTGGCGAACTTTTGGATGTGTACTTTCGCCGACAAAATACGTGATCTGCGGAGCGCGATCCTGCCCGTAACGGTCGATCCGCCCGTTCCGTTGCTGAAACCGCAGGAGAGACCAGGGCAGATCAAAGTGGATCAGTCGGTGACATTGGAAGTGCAGGTTCAGCCCTTCGGATGCCATATCAGAAGCAATCAAAACCCGAATTGATGAATTCTCTTGTCCGAAATCCTCGATGACCTTCTGGGTTTTGGTGTCGGCTTCAACGCTACCGCCGTCTACTCGAGCAATCTGGTCTTCTCTCAGGCCCAGATCTTCTCGCATCCGTTCGGCGAGCCAGGAAACTGTAGCGATGCGCTCAGAGAAAATAACCAGACGGTCACGTTTCTTGCCTCCGGTCCACTTTGCCTCTTTCAAGGCCTTCAGCAAGTCTTGGTACTTACTGAATTCGTCGACACCAATTCGTCCGACCTGATCAGCGAGCGCTTGCAGCCGCTTTCGATCTTCTTCCGTACCGCGGGCCGTCCCGCGATCAATACCATGTATGCGATTGTTCAGCGTCTCCAGGCAAGCGACCGGGCTTGAGAAAATCGCCTTTGCCAGGGTTGTGCGAAAGAGATCAATCGCTCGACCACGTTTGTTGTCTTCGTCAAGGTCCAGATTCAAATCCGCAATCGATTGATATGCTGCCTCTTCTGCGGGGCTGAGAGGGAAATCTCTTCTAATCAGTTTTCTCGGAGGCACAATCTCTCCTAGGTCTTCAATGACCTCGGGAGATGACCGAAAACGTCTGACAACCAGATCTTCAATATCTTCGCGTTTGAGCTTGGAAGGATCAGGTACGCGAGTTGGATCAAGCATTTCGATCAAGCTTGCAAAGCTTTCATGCGACCCATCATGCGGCGTTGCTGTCAGCAGCAGCAGCGAGTCTGTTCGTCGAGAAAGCAGTTTCGCAAGCTCAGCCCGTTGAGAGTTGGTTCCCGCAGTATTTTTGCGACGCGCCGCATTGTGAGCCTCATCGATGATGATCAGGTCCCAGTAGGATGCATCGATTGCGGCCCGAATTTGTGCGTCTCGTTTGAGTGTGTCGATGGACACAATGGAGCGATCCAACTGGTCAAAAACATTGTAGTGAGCCGGGATTTTGTTCCGCATCCGCCGAATGGCTGCGCTGTCCAGTCGCGACAGCGGGATCGAAAACCGGGTCCAGAACTCTTTTTGGAACTGTGTGAGCATCGCACGTGTCGTCACAACCAGTATGCGGTCAGCACGTCCCCGCAACGCCAGTTCAGAGGTAATCATTCCAGCTTCAAGTGTTTTGCCGAGCCCTACGTCATCGGCGATCAACAGGCGCACCCGATCTTGCGAAAGTGCGCGCTCTACAGGCAAATGTTGAAACTTCAAGTCATCAATGGCCGCCTGGCCAAATGTCAATGGTTGGCGTGTTGTAGTTGCGGTGTGGCGAAACGCAGCCTCAAGATAGAGTTTCGTGTCCGCTAGGCCCGGGGAAGTGTCAGGCTCAAGGTTTATGGCAGCCGGATCCAGGACACGAGCATTCTTTTCCAGACGCCAAACAAAGCGCGCTTCTTTTTCCCGCACAAGGCCAGCCACCCCCCGACAATGCACTTCACTGTCGCCGCCCTTGAGCTTGGTCAGCCCAAGAACTTTCCAAACTGCTGAGCGCACTTCGACAACAGATCCGGGTTGGGGGGACGCGCTCATTTTAGCCTCCGATATTCCGCCTGATATCGCGATTGAACTCGCGAATTGTTTGAAATTTAGACCTCTAGGTTACTGACAAAAATTTCGGATGGAAATGCTTCGCCTTCAGTTTACGGTTGAATTTTCTAAGGATTTAGTCATCCCCAACCTTGACGAGTGATGGGCAATAAATTAGCTTCAGAAGCCCGAAAGGAATTCCTCCTATGCATTCTTTCACATCGAGAACAGAGAGCGCGAAGGCGACATCAGATCGCTTGATATCGCACAGCTGATGTTTGGCGCCTGCCAAGGCGCTCGCACGTTTGTTTTTCTCTAAGTCGATGTTGAAAAGGATGCAGAATGCCTGCTGCACAACCGAATTCCGTTTTTTCTTCCGAAATCTACCAAAACGCTCTGGCAAAACTGGCTAAGAAATCTCCTTGGTCTGAGCTGGACGATGAGGATGTCCAAACAGAGGGGCCTCTTCAAATCTGGCGACAACAAGCCGATTTCGGAGACACAGACGCAGTGATTGGCCTGGCAAGGCTGGAAGCAACATTGCCAATGGGCGAAACTGAACTGGCCGAGCTGTTCTTTCAACCTTTCGCATTTACGGTAGTTGAAGCTCGCGAGTCATCCTGGGTCGGCCCCATTGTCGAAGCATTGGAAGACGGGCTTGTTCCGGCGGTTCGTAGCGCATTTGATTACCTGCCCAAACTTGAGATCCTCTCGACTGAAACCAAATCCACAAGGCGAGGGTTCTCTCGTCGCGACAGTGATCTTCAGGACCGGTTCGAGACCTGCATGAAACGCCGTCGTCCCTGTGTAGCGGTCGTTGAACAACGAAATGCGCTTCCTGAAGGCGCTGCGGAAGACGTGACCAACTGGGTGCGGATCTCCGATTTGACCTGGCCTTTGGTCTTAGGCGTGCATCAAAAAATTCACGGTTGTTCGGAGCAACCCAGCGCCAAATACACGCCACCGGCCATTCGCGAGGAAGCGTTGGACCTGAATCACTTAAGTTCTATTCAACTCATTCAAGCAGTTCGAAATCCAGATCTTAGCCACGCGGTCGAAAAAATCTGGGGGAAATGGTCCCTTCGGCAATCGGTCGCCGATCCCGATGCCCTTAAGAAGGTGAAGGGGTTGGGAGCCTCTCGCGAACTCCTTGAGCAGGTCTCGGAGGACGTCCAAGCATGGAGTTCTGGCCAACTAAACTGGTCAGATATCCCTAACGGAATTCTGATGTACGGGCCTCCCGGCACCGGCAAGACATTCACAGCTTCGAAACTTGCTGAGCAGGTTGGAGGGCACTTCATTTCCACCAGCTACGCTGATTGGCAAAAGAACGGCCATTTGGGCGATTTCATGAAGGCAATGAACAGCTCATTTGAAGAAGCTCGAGCGAATGCACCTTCGGTACTGTTCATCGATGAAATCGACAGTTTTGGTGACCGTGAAACGGCTACTGGCGAAAATTCCAATTACACCCAAGCTGCCGTCAACGCGTTGCTCGAGCAACTGGATGGCACTCGGAAGTCAGAAGGTGTTTTGGTGGTCGCTGCATGCAACAGCTTTGACAAACTGGACAACGCCCTGATCCGTTCGGGAAGGTTCGACACCAAGATCGAACTGCGTTTGCCCAACAAAGCTGATTTCGTCGAAATCCTCCGCGACCATCTCGGGCAGGAGGTCTCTGATGCCGCCCTTGAACGCACCGCGGCGCAGTTGTTGGGCTCTTCAGGAGCGGACGCCGCCGCAGTTGCGCGGCAAGCAAAGAGTTTGGCGCGGAGAAAGCCCAAGGCAGTTGGTGATATTGACCTGCTTCGAGCTGCTAGTTTTTTCGTCCCGCCAATGTCTGAGACAGACCTCAAGCGAGCGGCGATCCATGAGGCAGGCCATGCGGTAGTTGGCCACGTACTGGGGCGCGGCGTTCCCATCCTTGCCAATATCTCCGCGGATGGCGGCTACGTTGAATTCCCCCCGTCAAGCCCATTTCCAACTGCCGAGGACCTGCAAACCGTGGTTGCAACCTGCCTGGGCGGACGGGTGGCTGAAGAACTTTTCTTACAGTCGGTATCAGCCGGGGCGGGCGGAAGTTCTGAAAGCGATTTGGCGAAGGCAACGCTGCTGTCGGCCAAAATGGAAACACAATATGGTTTCGGTGGGAGCGGGCTCGTCTGGCGAACTATTGACAAGGAGCGGTTTGACACTGTTCTCGAGGACACATCCGCGCTGAAGAATGTTCAGCATCGCCTCCAGAAAGCAGAGGGAACGGCCAGGTCAGTTTTGACAAAACAGCGGGCGCTTGTATTGCGGCTTGCTGCTGGACTGATGGAGCATAGGCAACTTGGTAAAACGGAGTTGGCTGCTCTGCTATCAGAGCATAACGAGTCCGCCGAAACAGAGCTTCCCGGTTCCGCCGCGCCGCCAGGATTCTGCACGGGGTAAACTGAGGCTCTTATCGTCAATTTTGCCATTTAGATAAATCTATATGGCGTTTTTGACATTAAGTTTCGCGGTTTTTGTTGCAGTGCAGCAAAATCGGAAGCATCGGCGCAAGGTATCTTTTCCACGCGTCTACTGCGCCAGTATGGGCTGGCGCTGGCTTGGCTTTTTCTTAGCTTTAAAGTCGAGCCATTCGCCTTCTTTCCGCCCCGACTCAACAGCCGCGGTCCGTAAAGATGCCTCGAAGGGCTCCAAGTCCAGCCGCGGCCTTTCCCTTTGAAGAGCTCGGTAGGTTTGCATGTTGAACCGTCCCGGCACCACAGGGTGCTTCAATATCAGTTCACAAAGGCGGGCGACCTTTTCGTTTCTGAGTTTGTAGAAGCGACTGCTCATCGTACGGCCCGTCTCCACATCGAATTCGGGAAATGCAAGATGCCAATGTGTTTCGTTTCCAATGCCCGACGCTCGTTGTTTCACATGCTCGACAATGGAAACTCGATTTCCCGACGTGTTCGATATCCCATATTCTTTGCAGATTTCCGCAAAAACCCATATGAAATCCTGCCGACTCATAGCTTCATTCGGCGAAATCACAAAATGCCGTACCGCGTACTGTTTGCCGGCAACTTTGGAAATTTCTCCCATAAAGAGAAGATCTTCTGGGCAACCTCGGATCCATGTCGCAGTTTCGTTTTCCGCCGACTCTGCGAGGTAAGCAGCAATCTTCCCAGAGTGAGAAGCAGGGATGCGCGTCGATTTGATAATCATGAGCGCTTCCCCAGAAGGTGGTCTCGGATGGCATCCATGTCTCTTTGGATGGATTCGATACGTTTGCCTAGATCAAGAACCTGCTCAGCCCTGAGTGGGTTTACGACATTTGCCTCTGCCATTTTTCGCGACAGAAACGACAGGTTCATCCTGACATCAATCAACAATCCGAGGACCTCTATGGCTGCCTTGATGTTGTTGTTGATTGGCTTTGGTTTGGGAACCCGACGAGGTTTGGTTTCGGGAACTGTCTCTTCGTAGTTTAGCGCCCTGGCTAGGGTTAGTCGGGCATACGCAGTTGGTGAGAGGTCTGCGCTTCCTGCTCCGCATTTGAGCAGCTCATACAGGTTTTCAGACACCCGTAAACCAATCATTTTTGTTTGCGTGTCGGCATTAACCTTCCCCATTTTGTTCCTCCAGTTTGCTTGCAGCACGACTTGCTATGGCGCGCTCACAATGGAGGTGAACAGAGGTTCGCATAGAACAAGGACGTTTTGGAACTAGGCGCATTCGTACTGGGTGCATGTGCTGATTTGCTTGGATACTTCAGAGAAAAATCTCGAATTGAAAGCTGCGCCTTCGCAGCCCAAGTCGCGAGCACAGGTAGGTTTGGTCGGCAATTGACAGAAACCGCGACAGTGATAGGTATGGCCACGTGGAACTTCATTCAGTCGAATGATGTGCTCTCTTAGCGATGTCCATGGGGAAGAACTAAGGCGCTGATCGATAAAGGCTGCGCCTGTGAAGAGTAGAACACCTTCGCGCCCAGTTCTCGACTTTGTCGGAACTAGAGGCACGAAATGTCGAAGAAGCTACAAAAACTCAGAAATCAGAAATACGCTGAACAGGGCTACCGCTGCTTCTACTGTAGCCAGCCGATGTGGGTGGGATCGTCGAAGAAGCTCCAAATCGCCCATTCAATCTCCAAACGTCAGGCAAGTTGGTTTCAATGCACTGCGGAGCATCTACTGGCATCAGCTGAAGGTGGGGCAGAGTCGCCAATGAACATCGTTGCCGCATGCAAATTCTGTAATACCACGCGCCACCGAGCCAAGCGGCCACTTTCCCCCGAAGCCTATAGGGAAATGGTGCGGCGACGATTGGGGCTGGGGCGCTGGTTGCGCTTGCGCCTACCTAAGAACACGTCAAAAGGGAGCTGAAAACTGCCTTTGCTAAAATGCAGCCTGAAGTCGATAACTCGATGGGAAACGGCTAACCACTACTCAGCCTGTACTGCCGACTTTGTCGGCCCAGTCGGCAACAAAAGGATAACGGTCGAAGGATCGTGTTGAACTGTAATTGGTCCGCACCTCAATCCGTCCTTTAGGACTTTTGGCTGTTTATCAAAACAAGGGTTGGCTTCTTTTCGCTTCTGATCCCTTCCGTTCTCAAACCTTCCAAATCCATTTTCTTTAAATCTTTCCGAAACCTTGCTTTGGTAACCTATTTGCAGCAATTTCATAAGGAGAATAGGATTGCCAACCCTTTCATTTTGTTCGCCAAAAGGCGGATGCGGGAAATCTACAAGTTGCATTTTGACGGGCCTAGAAACATCCAGGTCTGGGATGTCCGTCGGCATTTTGGACACTGACCCCAAACGCTGGTTGTCCAAGTGGGCGGCTTCGAAGCCATTGCCCGAAAACCTCGCAGTACACCAAGTGGAACAGCGAACCCTTACTGAGGCGGCCATCGCAGCCGCCGAACAGTACGATTACGTGTTGATCGATGTTGAGGGCTCTGACGACGCCTCGCTGATCGACGCAGTCTTGGTGAGCGATCTTGTCATCGTGCCAACTCAAGCATCCCGCTTGGATGCACTGGCTGCGGTTCAAGTGCTTAAACAGGTTCGCCAGAAAAGCCTGGTTCTGAAGCGCGACATCGCAGCGCGTGTGTTGCTGACAAAAACGGAGGCAGGCGCAGTCGAGCACCGCATCACCGGAGAGATCAAGACGATCTTGCGGCAAGCAAACGCGCCTGTTTTTGCAACCTGCTTAGCAAACCGACCAATTTTTAAAGCCATGGTGAGTTTTGGCGGCGACTACCTCGAACTGCCAAAAGAGTTCCAGGGATCCTCGCCGAAATCAGCATACGCAAATGTTGCCGCGCTGGCGCACGAAGTTTCGACCACCCTATCTGAAATTCTTAAAGCAGCATAAGGAAAACACCAATGGACAACATCAAACAAAATCAAATGCCCAGTCTCGGCGACGTCGACAAAGTTGAGCAATCCGACATGAGCTTTCCACGCGGCTCAACTCAAAAGACCGGCCTGCCGCTCCAGCCTGAATTGAGCCCAAGCAAGCGCCGAGCGGCAGCTCGGACTCAAAAGCTCTCCGTGAGCGTGAACCCCGAACTCTATGCTGCCTGGAATGCAATTCGTGAAGACCAGGAACAGGCGGTCGTTCGCGCCATCGAGCTTTCGCTGATCGCCTACCTGGAAAAGAATGGGCGGTCCTTCAATCTGTAAGCGCAAATAATCAGGGCTTCCCGGGCTAGTCTTCGGAGGCCCTGAGGCGCCGCCACCTCTTATTTTTAGGAACGGCTATTTCATATTTTTTGTGGGCGCGCTTGCGAGTTCAAAATACACAAAAACTGGCTGTGTGAAAATAATACTTAATTAAAACAATGAGTTAGATGTTTAATTCGCTCCACCGCTCTGGTACAAGATCTCCACCAGCAAGGGAGGGAACGAGATGTTCCATTTCATCAAAGTAGCATATCATCAGCTGCACATTGCAGCCGTCATCATCCACGTTTCGCTGGTCATCGGCGAAGTGTATCACCTGGTTCCGCATGCGTAAGGGGAAGTTATCCATGCAGTTCTTGTTGTTCCAGATAACCGAAAGGGCCTTGTTCTGAGCGCCGGCATTTTGAGCCAGCGTTGCGGCTCACGTAGAATATCGTGAAAGCGTCGCCTCCTGAACAGGCGGCTTTTTTGTTTCTAGAAGCGTCAGATGCACATATTTTGCGTCTTCATCATCACGACACATCCACGCCGCCGCTGCGTAAGTCTTATCCCAGATCTTCAGGAAACCGAAAATATGAGGGCCAATGTCCTTCTTTCTGCGTTTGAGCAGATCGAGTTTCCCGCGATTGCTTTTACCGATCTGCTTGCCCATCCGGCTGATTTCTAAGTACATCGCGCCATCAGTCTCTGAGTAAACCTCCAGCTGTCCAAGAACCAGGAACCGATGATCGTCGATTTTGCCGATTGCGCTCCAAATCGGTCGATTGGGTTCGCTGAGGACAATGTCTCTGTATAGTCTGAAGCTGCGCTTGGTGCTCATTTTGGGCTCCCCTAAACCGCCAAATGGGCAAACAGATGCAAGGGGCAAGCTCTGGCGAAAAAACTTTTTGAGCCATGCGCGAATTGTGAAGGCGCGACTTGTGGGACGAGTTGACGAAACATGCCGGCCATTTGCTCCGTGGAATGGGCATTCCAAACTGTTTTGGAAACCAACGGTCCATCAAAGGGACATACCCCCCTCCGTTCGCAATCTCCTTACGGAGGGGGGCATGTACCCCTATAGATCAGCAAAAGGATCGGGTATTGATCATTTAAAATTCAGGAACAGCATGAAAACAGGTTTTCCGCTCGAAGTATGAAGGCACTTCGGCGAAAACCGGCAGACCTCACCCACGTTAATCCCAGAAAAATCGAGCTCCCTTACCCTGTCCTCGCTGGCAATTCCGTCAGCCAACAGCAAGAGCCCTTAGAGCCGGATCGAGTGCAGTGACGTTAGAAAGCTATTTTTCAGTACATCTTCATTTTGACTGCTTCCCGCCTTTCGGGTCGGTGAGCGCGAAAAGTGAGAAAAGACATAAATTCCCAAGAAAACTGGGCCGCCAAGTTTACAGTTTTGGAAGCGGGCCCCGGTCGGATCCAAACAAAGAGATTTCACAAAAATGGTGTGGACAATTCGAGCCACGCAAAAAGCTTCACCCATGAAGAGCGCATGGTTGTCAGATTTGAAGACTTGCGTGACCTGATTGCCGAACTTTCAAAATCTGTCCGAAAAGTCGTGGTGGCCGGGACAATAAAAGAGGAGTTTCGGCTCAGGAAAAAGATCGGCCGACGTTCCAACTCAAACTCAAAAGATCCGGCAACGCTTGAAGATAATGGATGCGCCTGGCTGAACTTCGATGCCGACGACATAGAGCGGCCGGATCACTTAAGCTGGCGGGACCCGCAGGCCCTGGCGGAATGGACGTGGCAAAGACTCTGTTGGAAGTTACCTGCATTGAAGGACGTTTCCGTCATCTGGCAGGCCTCATCGAGTGCCGCGGTGGCCGGCAAAGAACATCTGGCAAAATTTCACTTTTATTGCCTCACGGATCGACCTCTCCTCGCACATGAGCGAAAGTATCTCTTTGAAGTCGCCGGCAGCGACCCGAGCCTTGCCCGGATTGCGCAACCCAATTATATCGCCGCCCCAGTTTTTGATGGGGTTCCCGATCCTTTGGGAGGCTTGCCAAGAATTGGGATCATCAGGAAAGAGCAGGAACGGCTGGATACGGCTTCTATTCCCTTCCCTGAAATACCCAATAAAGGCAAAGGGAAGGCTAAGAAAGGGAAACCTTCTAAACCCTTGGCTTTGGAAGCCAAGCCTTCCTTTCCGAAGGTCATCACTTCGAAGGAAGGAGAAGCCCAACTTTCCAAGTCATGCGCAAAACTTGCGAATGGAAGGCACGGGAACGCTTCAATTTACAATGAAGCGCTTCTCATAGGAGGGTTTGTCAGTTCCGGCGAAATCAATGAATGGGAAGCAACCGAAAGGCTTCTGAAGGCTGCAAGCAAGTCTGGCCACGACCGGTATGAAGAGGCGGTTCGTAATGGCCTCAGAGATGGGCTCGCACGACCTATCGCTGTAGCTTCACGACCGGTTGCGACAGCTCCCTTTTACCCCAGATGTTCGATGCCACGCGAGCAAGCTATCGCAATGCATGCCAAGACTATTGAAACATGGGGAAGCAAAGCTTTGGCCTTCCTTTCCAAGAATAAGCAAGGGAAGACTTCCAAAGGAAACGAGAGCCCTCCCAGGTTCTCTCTTTCCGGGGCACAGGGGGTTGGAAAAACGGCGGCCATCGTTGGTCGCGAGGGTCTCTCGGGCTTTCTGCATGGCACTGAAGGTCTTGTGTCTGTGATGCTCCTGCCTGATCACGAGAAGGTCGAAGAAGCCTTCATCGACTATCAGAACAATGCCTCTACGACATCGTCCCCTGCCATTGCGATCAAAGGCAGAAATCAGCCGGACCCGCAGGCTGGCGAAGGCGGCTCCAAAATGTGCCGAGCCTATACGACGGCAAGAAAGTTGTCTGAACTTGGCATCTCTATTCGCTCGACACTCTGCAAAAAGTGCCCCTTTCGAATGGACTGCGGCTACCTGCGCCAAGAAGCTGAGATCAAAGCCCACCTGAAGACCAAAACTGGCCTCGTGATCTTTGCGCCGCACGAATATGCCCACCTGCCGCTGCCGGCCGAGGCTGAACCGGATTTGACCATCTTTGACGAAAGGCCTCGCGATTTTGGGGTGGAAGCAGTTCATGTCTCGTTGATTGAGCTGATTGAATTTCTGTTGCCTCCCAGAAAACGCCTGCAATCCAGGGACGTCGAGATCGGGGATGCCCTCGTTTTACAGGATCAAACCATTTCGCCAGTCAAGTCGGCATTGCTGGCAATCGCGGGAGACGGCCGTGGGATTTACTCAAAGCGTCTGAAAGACTTGGGAGTAACCCCCGAGCATTTGAGCGCCGCTATCAAAGACTTGGACGATCTCAAAGCGGGCAACACAAATCGAGCATTGAAGCCATTATTCACGTGTAGGGAGGTCGCCATCAGCGAATCCCAACTCAAGACTATTGGGAAAAAGCTCTCGGGTAACGAGGTCAGTCATGCCAAGCGCCTTCAAGTACTCTGTGAGTGTTTGTTGACCGACATGGAAAATGAACTGGCGGTCTCAAGCGCTGTATTTCCACATCTCGACAGTACGCGACCGGCTCAGCACCAAGCGGGCTTTACCGCCGTCCGTTTGCGCGACCTGAAGAATGTCATTGGCCGCCCATTTCTCTACCTGGATGGCACCGCCGATGCTGAGCTTTCACGCCAGCTATTTGGTGTTGATCTCGAACCCCATCATTTCCCTCTTGAGAGGAATGCACTGGCTACTCAAGTTGTCGGATGCAACTTTGCCAAGCGCCGGCTGTGTCTCAAGACGCAGGAAAAGCAGACCCTGACCGGCAAGATCAGAGCCGAAAATGATGCGCTGCGTGGTTACGTCAATGACGTCATTGCTCGATATCCTGAGGCCGCTGTCTTTGGCTCGAAGGAGGTAATCAATTCTCTCGACTTTGATCGGACAAAGAAATCTGGTCATTTCGGCAAGCTTCGTGGCCAGAACAGATGGGAACACTTTGATCAGGCCATCGTCATTGGTCGCGAGCAGCCTGGCTACCTGGACATCGAACGGATCGCCCGGGCCTATGCCTCGGCGGCGGGCGAAGAGTTTCACTCCGGAGATTACATCAAGCAAAGCCGCGGCATCAGGATGAAAGATGGCGTCGCCGCAATCGATGTCATGGTCCATCGAGATTCCTGGGGAGACCGTATTCTTCGACAGGTGCGCGAAGTCGAGATCGAACAGGCTTTGGATCGCGTCAGGCTGATCCACAACACGGAGCCAAAGGAGGTCTTTCTGATGTCGCCTATCGCTGCCAACGTAACCGTGGATAGGATCGTTGAGTGGCGAGACTTCAAAAAGGGCGGCAGCCGCGTTGACCGAGCCATAGAAGCGCATCGGGTGTTGTTCCTGTCGCCGACCGATTGCGCCAGGTACATGCCGGAGATCTGGAGTTCAAAGCAGCTCGCACATCAAGACCTCACACGCGCGAACCTAATGTCAAAGGCGCCACATAGTGTAAGTCTATATGGGGAACTTGACGATAAGAGCCTTCCTCTCCTGGTCGAGTATTGGTCGAAGCTCGAACAGGGGAAGAGATCGCGAAGAAAGATGGGTTTGGTATTTGCCGCAAGACATGAAGTGCAGGAAAAGCTGGAACAGATCGTCGGAAACATCTGCAAACTCCGCTTCCGTGACTTGATCGACAACAGTGAAGCCGCCATCCTTTAAGGCCCAAAAACCCGTCAAAGAGGTTAGCCGCGTGGAGAGCGATGCAATGCTCAAATATGTCCCAGGTGACGATATCAGCCCACTTGAGTATTGGCCATTCGACTGTCCTCTCAGCGCTGATCGCTGAGGTGTCCGTCAGATCAAGTCGGATGTTTTACAAATGATCGAATTTCGTCAACTGCCAGATGATCATCCAGACCTTGTGTATGCGCATCTTCAGCGGGCCGCAGCACTCACTTTGCAGTATGCAGAAAATAACGGTCCACTCGGTCTTACTCGGACAAAGGCCTTCCAACGCACCTACGTCAAATGGGCCGCTGAACACTTCGATTGGCCCGGCATGAGCGCGGAGGAGTTGTGTCGATATAACAAGGTTCTCAACGAGTACGATTTTCCGCCCCTCGAATTGCTGCACGTCCTACTGATCAAGCTCAAGCTGGGCCGCCACTACAAGGACGAATTCAGACTGACCAAGCTTGGCAAGGAGCTGGCGCAACATCCAGCACAGCTCTTCACCATGCTGATGCCATTCTACTTACTCAACATCGATCACCGCAGTTATGGCCGCTTTGATGAACAGCCCATTGGCAGCTGGGACATCTGGCTGAATGTTCTCAACCAGGAAATGGACCAGGGCGCAACGGAGCGGCATCTATTCAGTGTCCTTTATGCGGATGAGGCGCATGGCGAGGGCATTGGCTGGCGCGAGTTGGCCGAGTTTTCCTCGTTTGTGCTGCGTCCTCTGGCCTGGTCAGGTTTGATCTTCAAGCAAGACGCCATTCGCAATGGCGAAGCCGAGCGACATTATTTCAAAACGCCTTTGTGGCGCTCAGTGCTGAAACTGGATCTGGACGACACCTTGCAACGCATTCGACAGCACTGAGGGGGGGGCGTAGGTCAGGTGACCTTTACTTTCGGGACTTCTGCATCTTCTTCAAAGATTTCCCTTTCCATGGAAGGCGCTTCTGTTCCTCATAGGCCTCCAGGACGGCATTGACCCAAAGCTCCATCGAATCTTGTTTGAGTGTCATGTAGGGAGAAAGAGCGCCGTACGATTTCTCGGTGACATCGGCCGGGCTTTGTCTCATGCGGTCGTAAACCCCCTGGTCGTTTTGGTTGAACGCGAGAATTGTGGGGTCTTTGATGGAATGTGCCAGGATCGCCGAGGCCCCACCGGGATATCCTGCGTCGCTGAGAAATTTCGCAAGTGTCCGCCGGATATCATGTGGCGACCACCAGTCGATTTCCTCTTCCGCCAGCAAATCCGGCCAGGGTTCTGGTTTCGCGCTCAGGCGTCTGTCTGTTTCGGGCTTGTTTCGGTCCTTGCCGGCCAGGCGGGACAGGATTTGATATGCCCCGGACCCGGTGACATTCTTGTTCACATCCTGCGCTGACGGCAAGAACAAGGCGGCTTCCTCGTAGTTCTCGCGCATCCCGAGGAACCTGTTCAAGTGTTCCATTGCCTGTTTCGGTACAGGCAAGATGACACGTCGGTTTCCCTTCATCTGGGCCGCATCCCAGGACGCCAGCCACCATTTCTCTGGTGCGTGGGCATCGTTGACCAGAGCGCTCTTTAAAAGTGAGAAGGCCGCACCCGTTCTTTGGCAGGCCAGAACGTTCCACCACAGGGCAGCCAACGTCCACGGGTGCACCCCATTTTTCTTGCACTGGCGATTTGGCAGCGGTTTGTCCAGGAATTGTTCGGCAATCCAAAGTGTTTTCACTGCATTCTCTAATGCCGGCATTCGAGTTTTTGGTTTCACGATCACTGGTGATGACAAGTTGGGCCACCAACGGTTTACTTCTCCAAGACCGCTTGCGCCGTTGTGCTCCCTGGCACACCAAGTCAGAGCTTCTCTTGTATAAGTCACGACTTTAAGCGAAGTGGAAACACCGTGAGCTCTTCGGGTGTCATCCCTGACTTTCTCAAGATCGCCCTGGGTGAGACGAGTGACTTCCTGGTCCAAGATGTTTCCCCAGGTGGGGCGTGACATCATGGAAATGATGTCTTTCACGGTTGAGGGCTTGATCTGTTTTCTGCCATTTAGAGATTGTTTGTCTTCTAAAGTGGCTTCAAAACACTGCCGCAAAGTCCATCCTGGCGGAACCTCTACGAGTTTTGCCACCGCTGCCTCGTGATCGTGCCCTTGATCTCGATGTGTCATGTACTCATCAAATTTGCCTGGCTGAGACATGAGTACAGACCGCACGTTCGCCGCTCTCTCCCGGGCGATTTTCACGCTTGTGATCGGCCGTTCGGTGGGGCGCGGGAAAAGTTGCCCAATGGTTTTGGTGCTCTGCTTGAACTTGGTCAGCCAGACGGCCCGATGGCCCCTAACGCGCAACCGCAATCCCTGCTTGCCGTAATCCTTGAATGTATAGGCGCCGTCATATCCGGCTTCGGCCATTTTTTCGGCTCTTCTTATAATGCGTTGATCAATTTCGCATTTTTCAGTTGGCATGTTGTACCCTTCAATAGTGATGTGAGGGTCATCGCATGCTTCAGGATTTGAAACGTTTAGGACTCCTTAACATCCGCAGAATTTGACGGGACAGCGTGTCTGGTTGCGGTTGGCCGTCATGCATGCAAGCAGCCACTCAACTATAAGGTTGTTCACATAACACCCGTTCTCTGACGTTCTGGATTTGTTATGGAATAGAATTTCTAGCAGAGGTTGATATCTGCGCTCGCTTTGATACCTCTGACCGCGGGAATTTTTCAACTGGCAGGCCATTTCGGAACAAGTTGCTGACATCACATGGTCGACATCACCCTGAGTTCTGATTTTACGGCGCCAATGCGAATTCGTTCCCAATTTGTTCTAATTGTCAAGATTTAGGTTCAAGTTCAGCCAGTGGGGTGTGACAGTTTTTGACACCCTGAAATGTCAAATAAGTCGAGCGCTTGGCAACAGGCAACGTCACTTCGATTCGATGAGGCCAATTGATGGTTAATTCATTATTCGGTTCCTTGGAGCCAAGCCAGTTCCGGCTCTTCAGTACCGAGAACGCGATGTTTTATGCCGACCTGGTCGAACATCTGGCGACCGAGGTATTTCGCTATGCGGCGGAAACTATGCGGAAGAAGCAGGTTCAACGCGCAATCGAAGACTTCATCCTCGCTCGGGAATGGCAAGCCAGCCTGACTGGAGAAGAAGGTCTCCGTGACGGCTCTGTGCACTACGCGGTCTATAGCCATCTAGTGAAATCCAAATGGCTGGAAGAAAGCAGAGACGGTCTAAGAACCGTTGTCGATCTCAACAGTGAAGCGCGACTGCTGCTCCAAGCGTTGCTGGACATCAAATCCGGAAAGGTGCGCTCCTTTGGCGGGGAAGTGCTTCAGGTGAAAACCCTGGTCGACGCCGTGCGTCGCGACCCTGAAAGCGCATCAGAAAATCTGACATGGGCCGGGGCCCATGCAGAACGTTTTATGACAAACCTGCGGGCCATCGTAGGGGCTTTACGCAAAGTCGAACAAAGCATGAAAGGACAATCCAGTGTGGCCGGCATGATGGACACATTCTTCCACAATTACATTACCGACAACTATATCGCCGACTACAGAAAGCTGCGTGGCGAAAACAGCCCCTACCGATTCCGCCACGATCTCGTAGAGGATGTGCGCGCCATGATGGAGGATGCCGTTCTAGTCAATGTGCTAGCCACAGCTTTTGTCCGTGAAGGCCGGGCCCCTTCTTTGGAAGAGGCTGAGCACAACATCATCAGCTCACTAAGTACGATTTCAGATGTTTTCAGCAGTATCGACAGCCACATCGATATGATCGAGGCAACCAACTCGCGGATCGAGCGGCGCGTGCTTAACATCAACCGCTTTCTGAGCCGAATGGGAGATGACCAAACCGGCCAGTATATTGACGCAGCCAAACGCCTGGGGAGATCCAAGCTCGCCAGCAACAGTCAATTTCCAGTCAACTACGACGTTTTGGATGTCCATGCACATTTTGATCGCGGCTCCATCCACAAATCGCGGCCGCCGCGCAAGGCGCCGCCACCCGTTGTCGCCAGAAAGCGCCTTAAAGACCCCGCACTGGTAGCCTATGAGGCAGCCAAGCGACATTACATTGATCGCATACGGGTCAATCCCGAGCGCGTTCGAAGCTTTTTGGATACCAAAATGGGTCAGAAGATCTCCATCAGGGCTTCCGACATCGAAATCGTTTCGCTGGATGAGTTCTTCATTTTCGAGCGCTTGATGATCATCAAGACGATCTTCCCTGATGACCTCAATGATGTGGAAATAACGAGGCTTCCGACGTCTCTTGAGAACGAATGGATCAGCTGTTCCGACTTCGAAATCAAAAAACGCGCCGAAACACTGGAGATTTCAAAATGATGATGTTGGACGACTTCGAGCGCGCCTTGGATCGCGAAATCAAATATCGCCAGAACGAAGGCGACAGTGTCTCACGAGATGATGACGACATGATTGTTGATCAGTTCCAGAAAGCTGCCCGTCAACTCATCGAAAAGCAGGTCCTGCACGCTGACGACCGCATGAAAAGTGTCTACCGGCTCATCTGCCGACATGAGCCCTATTTCGACCGGCTGATGCACGGTTTGGGTTATGTTCTGCTGATCGATTCAATCTACGAATACATCATCGTGATGCCCGGCAATATAGATGGCGCCACGCGCCGCGGGAAACTGAAAAAGGATGAGAGCCTTCTTCTTTTGACACTGCGCATCATGTGGGAGGAAAGCTCACGAGATGGCGAAATGGACGACCTAGGTCGTATTTTGATCGATACAGACGCCCTTCTTGATCGTCTGACCGCCCTTGGGGGTGGGGATACACCGAGCAAAAGCCGTTTGAAAGAGATGCTGGATCTCTGGCGGGCTAAGGGGTTTGTCCGAGTTGGCGAGGAAGATCGCGAAGAAGAGATTATTCCCGTCACGATCATGCCGGCAATCAAGCACCTGGTGACACCAGATCTCGTGAAGGAGATCGAAGCTTTCTTGGATGCCGAAGATCCAGAGAGCGACGTGTTCGCCAATATCGAGAAAAACCGTGTTGAAGCTGAAGAGGCTGCCCGACAGCAAGCTCTGGATGCCTCAAGAAAAGAAGACGCTGAAGAAACCAATTTCTTTGACAGTCTGCATGCCGACGTGACTGAAAAAGAAGACCTCAAAGACCCCGTGACGAGCAACTCCAAGGTTGCCGAGGAGCTGCCCGATGTTTGAACTGAAACGCATCAGCGCAATGAACTGGAACCTCCTGGAGCTGGAGGATATCGAAATTGATGGGATCACTGCCATCATCGGGATGATGGGATCCGGAAAATCGACGCTTCTGGACGCCATTCAAACCGTCAAAACGGGCAACCAGGTTTCAAAGTTGAGTCTGAACCGTGCCGCAAGTTCGATCAAATCTACCCGGTCAGTAAAAGAATATTGCCTTGGAGTGACCGAAGACACCATTCGCCTCGGCCTGACGCGGGACGCGTGTCACAGCATACTGGTCCTTAGCTACCGGGACGACACCCTAAATGCCGAATGTGCCGTTGGTCTCACGATCTATGCCGACAAGGATGAGCCCCGGGAACACACGACCTGCCGTTTCATCGCGGAAGGCACTATGTTCTCTTTTGAGGAATTCGCAGATCGGGAGCCTGACGGAACCCTGGTCGTCGGCAGCCCGGAAATCATTTTGGAACGCGTACGGGAGAAATCTGGCCGCGGATATTCGGTTCACAACAACTCCGCCCGCGGGTTTATCGAAAACTACCTCAGAGCGATGCGCCCGAAAGGGGCGACGCCGAACGCAGATGACTACATCCGCCGCTTTCGTAATGCCATCGCCTTCCAGGAAATCAAGGACCCGACCGAGTTCGTTCGAACCTTCGTGCTGGATGAAGATCCCATCCAGACCGACCGACTGCGTGCCAATCTTCAAACTTGGGATGAAATCTCCGCGTCCATTGAAACACTGAAAAAGAAGATCGGAGATGCGCGCTCCCTTCGTGCAGCCTATGCCAGCCATGCCGAATGGCTTTTTACGGCTCAGGAAAACGCCTACCAGACCGCCTGGTCTAAGGCTCAGATTGCTGCCATCCACAGCGCAGAAGCCAGTGACAAAACTCGCCAAGCTGAGGTTGATTTGGCGGAATTGACCCAGGAGCGGACTCGGGTAGATCAGCAGATCGAACGTGAAGAACGCCTGCGAGAGACCAAGAAAGAACAGCAGATGGCTTCCGGCTATTCTCAGTCGCAAGCCCTCATGCAGGAGAAGATTGGCAGCCAGGAGCTGGTTATCAAAACCTCTGCCGGCAAGCTCAACGACATTCTTAAACTGGGATCCTCTCTGCGCCATACGGATGACCTGAAACGCTTCCTTCCGATGTCGACGGGCAACATGAAGATTGCCGCCGAACGCCTGGAGGAGATCCGCCGGGAATTTACCGGTAGCGGAAAATTCCCTGAAGATACTGCCGAAATTTCACGGTTGATTGCGACCGTCAAAGATACTGAAGGCGTCGTTGTCTCGCTGAACACGCAGTATGAAGACATGGTTTATCAGCAGCGGCAGGCTGAGGAGAAGCGGACAGAAAAGCTTCGTCAGCTTCGGTCTCGCGAACGGGGTGGCAAAGGCCTGGACGGACAGGTGCAGGACTTCATCGAATACCTGGTCAGTGAAGGTATTGTCGCCGAGGCCCTGCCGATGATGGTTGAGGTCGTCCCCGGCATGGAAGATTGGGTTCGTGCTCTCGAGACCCGCCTGGGCGCCTTTAAGGAGGCGATCTATGTCGATCCGAAAAATTTTGATGAAGCCTACAGAGTGCTTCGAGACCGAAAGCAGGCAACAGGTCAGGGCTATGAGCGCGAGCATCGCAACTGGAAAGTGCGACTGATCAACACGCAAAAACTCGCTCGTGGAAAGGGTCTGCGTAATGCAGCACCAAATGCCATCGTGTCGATCCTGGAGACAGACAACGATCTGATCAGAAAGTTCCTGGACTCACAGTTCGGCGGCACGGTCATGGTCGACACCCTTGACGAGCTGAAGCAACACTCTGACGCAATCATGAAAGATGGCTCACAAAGCCAGGGGTTCTCCGTTCGTGTGAACCGGATGGGATCTCCTATTCTCGGACGGGTCGCTCAGGAGAGCCTTGTCTACGAGCTTCAGACCCAAGTTCAGGATTTCACATCAGAGATTGATCGCCGTAAAGCCGACATGAAGAGACTTCAGAACGGTGTGGCACTCTTTCAGGCTGTTGGGCAACTCGATACCCAGGAAGCCAGCGCACGTGTGGCTGAAATCGAAGAAGGTCTGAATACCCTCCAAGACCTCGAGCGTCGGCGAGATGAAGAAGTGTCTGATGACGTCCGTGAGCTGATCGCAGATATCAAGGCACATGGCGAGAACATCAACAAGCTGAAGGTCTATCGTGAGGGAGAGCTGGAAGATCGCAAGAACAAGCTGATCAGACAGCAAACCAAAGCCAGTGAGAAGGCAAGAGAAGAGGACGACACGCGCGCTCGCCATCAGGCGGAATGCGATGAAATTGCCGAGATCGACAAGGGCTCAGAGAATATGCGGTGGAGACATGCCCTTTACCACATGGATCACCCTGCGAAGGGACGCTCAATTTCTTCGTTGAAGGCGCGACTCGACAGGATCTCGGAGCAAGACGAAGCCTGGCATATCGACAATGTAGAAAGGCTTCGCAAGGAGAAGCGTGAGGAGCTTGATGCCAACAGTGAAGCCGCTGGGCGCCGGGCTCGCCGGATGCGGGGCATTGCCTCCTACCTGGCGGATTTTGATGAAGATATCGAGCTCGCCAAGAAATCAGAACCAGACATTCTGAACTGGTTGGTGACCCATGTTCTCTACATGGAGGACAACGAGCTTTTGAAATATCAGAAGCAGATCAGCGAATTCCGGGAGGTGACCCGCCTTGAGGTGCGTGAGGTCTTCATGACCAAGCTCAATGATAGCCTCAAAGGCGCACTCTCAGAGATGCGCAAACTTAACAAGCGGATCCGGCGCCACAAGTTTGAAGGTATGACCTATGTCTTCGACTGGAAGATCGACCCCACCATGAAACCTCTCTACCAGATGGCCCAACGCGTCTCGGAAGAGGCTGACAAAGCGGAAACCCTACTGATGGAAGGCGGAGACGAAATCCTGAACCAGGCCGTCGACATTATTCGGGAGATTTTCAAATCCGAAGAAGGTGCCGCCAAGTTCGAGGACTATCGCCAGTATTTCGAGTTCGAACTCGTCATGACCCGGGATGAGGTCACTGACGTTGATATCGACAACCAGGGTGTGGATGGCCTGAAAACAGACATTGCCGTGACCGGAAATCTGACAGACCGGATCGGCAAGGGTTCAGGCGGACAGAAGCAGACCCCCTACTACGTGGCTATCGCTGCCTCCATGGCCGCAGCCTACTACCCAAATGCGCGTCCGGGCGAGAGCATGGGGATGGGTCTCGTATGCTTCGACGAGGCATTCAATAAACTTGATATCCGCAGCACACAGGAACTTATTCGCCTCTATCGTGACCTAAATCTGCAAATCCTGATTGCAGCACCCGAAGAAAAGCGGACCAGCTTCATGGAAGTGGCCGACACCATCGTCACCATTTCCAAGGCCCCGGGCGTTCCGGAACTCTTCATTGACGTGGAGAAGATTGGAAACCGGACCAAGAAGGAACTTCGACAAGCCAATCCCGAGCATCTTGGGATCGATGGTTTCCGCCAGCAGGTGCAGTCCGGACATATCGGTCGCCTTCCCACTCTCAACGCGGCGACAGAGGCAGCTGAATGAGCGCCAGGAAGCGACACCGGGTTGCAGGGGAACTGTTTGCCAAACTGCTCGACCGTCATGAGGCGGCTGAGCGGGATGGCCGACTAGGTCCCAAGATCGGAGAGTTTGTTTTCCAGGCCTTCCGGGACCCCGCCAAGCAGAGGCAGTTTCAAGAGGCTATCCAGCATGCTCAGCGTATAGGGGCTGTCCATGTCGAGATGGACAAGGGTGACCTATCGCACCTGATGAAGCGCGTCGTATTGGCTGACGCGGATGTTCTTTACAATATGACAGGCCGGACACCTAAAGCAGGCAAGCTGGCAGGTGCCAGGAGCACTCTGGAGAGATTTCTGAAAACATTGCCCGAAAAACACCGAGGATATGCGTCAGAGGCCATGGAACGACTATTGGAGCAATGGGAATTGAACAAGCGCCCTCACCGTATGAGTGAAGATGACCTTCAACCCGTGAAAGAATACCTCAAGGCCTATGGGGCGGCGCTCTCGAAAGATGTGACCGACGGTCGAGACTTACGAACATATTCCCGAGTGGAATGCGGAGACTCGAAACTGATTGAGCGCTATTTGACGAGAATCCTTGCAGAGCTCCGCGCAATCGATCTCTACGGCGTTGATGTCAAAGACGAAATGATCCACTCAGATCTGGGTTTAGAAAAGTTCGCACACCTCGTTCAGTTTACTGCGGATATTCCCTTTGCGCAGTCGCACTTCGACAGAAAGCTGCATTTGGGCATTCACCCTTCAATGATCGACACGCTTGAGGTCAGCCCACTACGCGCGCTCGTGACCATTGAAAACTACGCAAGCTTCAATCGTTATGTCGCAGAAGCCCTCACCCCTAATACAGCAGTACTCTATACGGGCGGCTGGCCGGGATTCGGAGAGAAGCAGCTGATCGCGAAGCTTTCAGAACATGTCACCCAAGGCGTGTTTCATTGGGGGGATATCGACATGGCTGGCGCTGCAATTGCAGATGCAGTTGCATGCTGTTCAAAAGCTCCTGTTTCTCTGCATCAAATGTCACCTGATCTGGCGCGCAAACATGGAAAACCCCGCTCCGCCAAGGCAATCTCAGTTTCCGAGAACTCCCCGGCGCGGGAGCTGATCGCGTGGCTTGCTAGCGAGGATGCCTTCACCTTGGAACAAGAAGAGCTGGATCCAGTGCCGGTTTGCCACATAGCGACGGTTTCAATTCCTTCAATGGAAGTCAACGAACCCAATATAGGTTTTAGTAAGGCGAGTAGCCTTGGTGTGAACGAGAGGTAGTGGGCCAGCGATGGATGCACGCGAATTTAAAGTGACAGATGTGTTGAGCCGAAATGAACGGTTTGTTGTTCCGCTCTATCAAAGGCAATATCAATGGCACGACCATAGGAACTACGATGGTAGAACCAGCGCATTTTGGTTGGACGTAGTGGCCAAGGCCACTGAGGTCTTGGAGGGACATGCGAGGTTTGACCATTACATGGGCGCGTTGCTGTTGGCACCTGACGCCACGGCAAGATCTTTTGGAGCCACGCCGACCGTGCAGGTTGTGGACGGTCAACAACGTTTGACCACCTTTCTGATTTTGCTCTCTGCAATGCGCGAGGTCGCTCGCAATAAAGGATATGTCGCGCTCATCGATCAAATTGAAGAGTACCTTTTCAATCAGACCGGTAGAGCGGATACGGATCCCCTTGCGCGTTTCAAGCTGACACCAACTCCAGTAGATCGTTTGGTCTTTTTGGACATTCTAGAAATGCCCTACCAGGATGTGAGAAACGAACATCACGGGTACTACTGGCGAGGAAGCGTGCCACAAAATACTCCCGTCCGCGCACTTCGGGCTTATGAGTATTTTATCGCGCAAATTGAAGAGTTCGCCGCGAGCGGAGCGGGAGATGATTTCGAAGTAGACATAGATGAAGAGAACGAGAGTGAAGCTGCCTTTGAAGGCGACGAAGCGGGTCCAGAGGAAGAAAAAAGAAGACTCGATGCGCTCCTGGAGGCGCTCGTGTTCCACCTCAAGCTCATTGTGATCACGCTGGGTCCAGAGGACGATGCACAAGTAATCTTCGAAACCTTGAACTCTAAAGGTCAGCCACTCCTGGCCATGGACCTAGTTAGGAACAACATTTTTCACCGGGCTGAGGCTCAAAACCGTGGCAAAGATAATGCACGCGAACTTGCCGAAGCGTTATATGATCAGGTTTGGAGGCCATTTGACGATGGATGGTGGCGAGAGAACGCTCCAAATGCGCGCCCGGCTCGCCCACGCATTGACCACTTCCTCGCAGGGGTTCTGACAGCTGAGACCGGAAACAGGATAACTGTCCGTGAGCTTTACGCCGAGTACAGAGCCTGGGCCGCGCCCAATAGACGACCCCGGTATGAGAGAGTTGAAGAAGAACTGGCCGTCCTACAGAAGCACGTACCAACCTATGAAACTTTGGAAGATCGGTGTGAAGGAGCTGAAGACGTTGCATGGCTCGGCGAGCGGCTACGTCTTTGGCAAAACACGACAGCATACCCAATCGCGTTTCAGATCGCCGCTTCTGATCTAGATTCAGACGAACGTTGGCAGGTTGCAAAATGGTTGGACAGTTTTTTGGTTCGTCGGATCCTATGCGACTTGACGGCCAAGAACCTCAATCAGCTGTTCGCAAGGTTAGCTGACGCGTTCCATCGGGAAGGAGTCTCAGTCGAGGTCATGCGAGAATTTTTTGCAGGGATGACCATGGATACAACGAGGTTCCCAGGTGACGCGGAACTAGTCAGCAGTATTCTTGAGAAACGCGCTTACGGTCGCGTGCCGTCTCGTATTCTCACTGATATTCTTTGGTCACTAGAGCTGGCAAGCCGCACATCAATGACTGAAGAAACAATGCGACCGCAATCGTTGTGGGTCGAACACATCATGCCGCAAACTTGGGAACCGAACTGGCCGCTGGACGGCCATTTCGTCGCTGAGTTGGACAGCGATGTGCCGGGGTATTTTGAGCGTGAAGAGGCTATCCAAACACTTGGGAACTTGACGATCACAACGGACAGACTGAACCAATCGCTCGGCAACCTTGGATTTGAAGAAAAAGCCCTGAAACTTGTAGAGCACTCCAATTTAACGCTTAATCGAAAAGTGGCGGAGAAAGCGTCTTGGGACGAAGAAGAAATTCGCTCGAGAGGTGAGTATCTCGCGAATCTGGCGACTGAAATCTGGCCGACACCGAACTAGTATTCCAGTCGCTTAACCGCGCTGCGCGCTTCCACTAATGCTCCTGTTTCACTCATGAGGAGGGCAAATGTCTTTTGAAAAGGCGCGGGATATCTTGCGATTGGCGGACATGGCAATGTCCCGACACATGGGTGTTAGCCTGAGGGAGATTGAAGAAGAATTTGGTGTCGCAAAGCGAACGGCGCAGCGAATGACGCAGGCGCTGCATGAGATTTTTGGCGATAGCGTATCGGTCAATGACGCCGATCCCGACAGAATACGACGATGGAAGATAACTTCATCAGCTTTAGCCGGGTTGCACTTGAATGGGGCCGAGGAACTAGAGGCGATTGAAGTCGCTTTGTCGCGGTTAGACGAACCGGGGGACGTAAGGCAAAGGCAGGCTTTGCAAGCGCTGCGAGATCGGTTGTTGGCGGCGTTGCCATCTGCAAAGGCGAGAATAGCGGAGACAGACGCCGAGGCGGCGCTCGAAGCCTTTGGCATGGCTGCCAGGCCGGGGCCTGTTGCATATGCAGATCGTGAGGTTGTCGAAGCGATAGCAAAGGCGATCCGGGGCTTCAACGTGATGCGTATCGTATATGGTGGAGAAGTGCGGTTGGTGGAGCCATACGGCGTTCTTTTGGGAGCGCGCCGATATCTCGTGGCGCGACAACCGGCTAAAGGTAACAATCTACGTCATTTTAGGCTGGACCGGATCGAAGATGCTGAAGTGACGAAGGATTGGTTCGAACGAGCGCCTGATTTCGACCTTTCGAGTTATGCAGAGGCGGCGTTTGGCTCCTATCACAATCCTGATCAGGTTACTGATGTGGTTTGGATCTTCAGCAAGGCAGCGGCGGACCGAGCAGCAAACTGGCAGTTTCACCCCAAACAAGTCGTAAAACGGCTCGGCGATGGTCGGCTCGAAGTGCGGTTTCGAGCAGGAGGGTGGCTCGAAATGGCGTGGCATCTCTATCAATGGGGGGATGAGGTCGAGGTGGTCTCACCAAAGGCGTTGCGGGATCTGGTCCATGTCGCGCGGCGTTCTGATTTCGAGGCGCTACCGTAAGTTTGTTCCTAATTTGTTCGGCGCGTCAAGTTCTTGGTTTAGGTTCAGTCGCGAGGGCATGACAGCTTTTGACGCCCCTAGGTGTCAAATAAGTTGGGTGTTTGGGGAGAGGCCACGTCAATTCGATTCGATGAGGGTAAGAGATGGTTGGTATTACATTTGTTCATACGTCAGATCTGCACTTGGGAAGCGGTTTCGGGACGATGCCCGTAGAATTACGAGGCCGGCTGATCGAGGCACGTCACGAGGTGTTGTCGCGTTTGGTGCAAGCGGCGCGGAACCATGAAGCGCGGCATATTCTGGTCGCTGGGGATACATTTGACACAACCGGGCCGAGCGATGGGGTGCGTCGTCAGGCGGCGACAGAGATGTCGGCGGACGGCGATGTGCATTGGTGGATCATTCCTGGCAACCATGACTCGTTAGCCGCCGAAGAACTTTGGCGGCTCTTTGGGGAGGAGGCGGGGCCAAATGTTCATGTCCTCCGTGAGGCCGAACCCGTCGAAGTCGAGGCGGGCGTTTGGGTGCTGCCTTCACCATGGCCGCGGCAGTTTCCTGGCCAAGACCTGACTGCTTGGATGCCTGAGGCCGAGACCCCCGAGAATGCGCTGCGCATTGGATTGGCGCATGGCGGAATCACTGATTTTGGCGACGATTACGACGCATCCACTTTAATCCCGCCGAACCGAGCCGAGAGTGCGCAGCTGGATTACCTGGCGTTGGGGGATTGGCACGGCGTTGTTGACGTGAACCCGCGCACCCAGTTTTCCGGCACACCGGAACGAGACTCGTACCGACATGAAGGGCGCGGGTCATGCCATGTCGTGACGATTGCAGGCTCAGGGGCTGTACCGTCGATTAAACGGGTGGAAACAGGACGGTTCTATTGGAGTGCCAAACAATTGAACCTGACGCCCAACATGGACGTCGTGGGAGCTTTTGAAGCATTGCTTGATCCCGAAACGGCACAGCGGCGCGACCAACTATTGCGGATCGAAGCACAAGGCTACTTGCACATGGAAGAGCGTGCAGCGCTGGAGGATGCGGCGGCCAAAGCCGCACCAGATTTCGGGCGATTTGTGTTGCTCGATGACGAACTCGCGACGGAGTACCAGGCCGGTGACTTGGACCTTATTGCAACCGGTGGGGCGCTCCGAGTTGCGGCCGAGGAATTGCAAGTCGAAGCAGAAGGTCAGGGAGTGTCAGAGCACGATGCGCGCGTGGCGCAGGCGGCACTGAACCGGCTGTGGTCACTGGTTCGGGAGGGCTGAGTTATGATGATTACATCCATATCCTTACGAAATGTGCGCCGCTTTGTTGAACCTGTGACCATCGACAACATTGGACCGGGGCTAAACGTGTTGTCGGCTCCCAACGAGAGCGGAAAATCGACGTTCTTCGATGCGTTACAGGCCGGATTTTTTGAAAGTCACCGGTCGCAAAACCAACGGATCAAGGGGCTGACCCCGAGGGTCGGGGGGGATCCGGAGGTGACGATCTGTTTCGATCTGGATGGCGCCTCTTGGACGCTGTTCAAGCGGTGGAGTTCCTCTGGCAAGCGCAAGCAAGCGAGCCTTACGAAAGACGGGGTCTTGGTTGCGCAGGGCGAGCAGGCTGAGGATACCCTGGCCAGCATGGTCGCTGCGCCAAAAGAGGGTGGTCCGGCAGCCTTGCTTTGGGTCCGCCAGGGCGTGGTTGAAGTGTCGAGCGACAGTGCAGAAAACACCGCCCGTCAGGATATCATGAAACTGGTCACCGGCGAAGTGGAGTCCATGACGGTCGGGCGGCGAATGGACAGAGCTGCCAAGGCTTGCGAGGAGGTTCTGAAGGCGAATGTAACCGCAACTGGTAAGCCTAAAACCGGCGGGCCGTTGCAAATGGCGTCCGAGACTGTCGCCGGCCTTACCAGCCATCGCGATATTGTGCTGGAGCGGGTAACTGCGTTGGAGGAGGCACTAAAACGCCGTCGTGCTGTGAGAGCGGAGCTGGCGGAGCTTCGGGACGAAGAAGAGACAACAGCACGATTGGGCCGGTTGAAAGAGGCCGAAAAGCGCCTCTCTGAGGCGGAAAAACAGGATGCGGATGTGCAGCTTGCACAAGGCCGAGTCGATACCCTCGAGGCCAAGGAGACCCGAGCGCGAGAGAAGGTTGAAAAGTTGCGGTTGGACGTTGTAGGATTGGCCAAAGCCCAAAGTTCTGTCAAAAGAACCGCCGAGCGAACAGAGAAAGCGCAGAGGGCATTTGACACGGCGCGGGGCCGTCGGGAAAAGGCCAAGAAGGCCCAGAGCAAGGCTCAGGCAGCGCACAACACGGCGACAGAACAGCTGAAGTTGGTCATGCAGTCCGAGGCTTCAGCCGGGGCTGTCGCGCGGCGCGAGGAACTGACGCGCCAGATTGCCGATGCCGAGACGCTGCGCGGTGAGATCGAAACCTTGAACGCCGAAATTGGTCAGGAGATTTCGACCACGGGGCTGCAACAGCTGGAAGGGCTTGCAACTGCGCTTTCAGTGGCAGAACGGACGCGAGAAGCTGCGGCGCCGATTTTGCGCATCACATACGACGGGGCAGGTGCAGGTAAAGTTCTGTGGCGTGGAGAAGTCGTTGAGGGGGACCGCGATCATCCCATCACCGAAGTCACTGACCTTCAGATTTCGGGGGTCGGGTGTATGTCGATAGCGCCCAATGACAGCACCGAAGGCGGTGGTGTCGATGCTGCGCAGAAGGCACTAGATCAAGCATTGGCCAGTTCCGGTTATACCACGGTTGAGGTGGCGCGCGTATCGGCAAAAATCAGAACGTCAAAGGAGGAGCAACTGCGCGCGAGGGAGGCTGAGTTCAAAGCGATTGCGCCGAAAGGTGTCGAAAGTTTGCGTGCAGCTCTGGTGGAGCTTCCGGAGGTCAAAGAAACAGACGTAGACTTACCGGTCCGTGCGGATGCAGAGAATGCCGAAGCTGAGACCAAAGAGGCGCTGCACAACGCCGCCTTAGAATTGAGCGCTGCGGAAGAAATATTCGAAACCGTTCGGAATACGCTAGAGGCAGAACAGAGGGATTCGGTATCGGCGGAAGCATTGTTGCAGGCGGCAGAAGCGATTCTGGATGGTGTGAAAGACCCAGAGGCTGAGGTTGCCAGTCAAGATGAGGTCTTGAAAAAGCTCGTCGAAGAGCTGACCGCGGAGCAGGATGGTTTGGCCACTTTGCGGGAGGCTGTAATCGACCTGGACGCTGCTAATGTTGCCGTTGATCGCGCCAGAAGTGTTATCGAGAACAGCCGCATCCTTGGCGAGAAATTGGAGCGTGAGCTCGCCGGACTGAGTGAACGTATCCGGCTGTCCAGTTCAGATGCGCCGGAGGAGGAACTCGCCTTCGTCGAGGGCCAGTTGGAAACTGCCGAGGCGCGGTTAGCCGAAATTGAGTTCGAAGTGGAAGTGAACCGGCGCCTCAAGGCGGCGTTAGATGCGGCGCGTAAAGCGGCGTTGGAGGCCCATGTCAAACCGGTGACAGATGAATTGCAACCGCTGTTAAGGATGCTGTGGCCGGACGCAGAACCCGAGATTGATGCGGAAAGCGGCACAATAATCCGGATCACCCGACGCAGCGTGGAAGAGGACTTTGAGGTGCTTTCGGGCGGTACGCGAGAGCAAATCTCTCTAATGGTGCGACTGGCATTTGCTAATATCCTTGCCAAGCAGGGTCGGCCAGCGCCACTCATCCTCGATGACGCAATAGTTTATACGGATGACGACCGCATTGAGCAGATGTTCAACGCATTGACCCTGCGGTCGAGCAATTTGCAGATCATTGTGTTTTCTTGTCGGCAACGGGCATTCCGCGGATTGGGCGGTGATCTATTGTCGATCAACCGGGCGGACGATGCGGCTTGAAGCGGGACGGAGCGGACATACGGCTGTCGGCCTCGGACCTGATGCGGTTCATGGGCTGCGCGCATGCAAGCGCCCTGGATTTGGCGTATTTGCAGGGCGGGGGGGCCGAGCCAGTTCAAGACAGTGCCGATGCCGCTTTGTTGCAAGCTCATGGCGATGCTCATGAGGCCGCGCATCTGGACCGGTTGCGGTCTCAAGGCCGGTCGATCATTGAGGTCGCAACCGAAGGCGTGCCGTTCAGTCAAGCCGTGGAAGCGACACTTGCAGCCCTGGCCGAAGGGCCTGAGGTTGTGTTTCAAGGTGCCTTGGAAGGCGGGATGTGGGGTGGGTATTCAGACTTTTTGGAACGAGTCGACCTGCCATCCGAGTTGGGATCATTCTCCTATGAAGTGACGGATACCAAGTTGAAGCGCAAACCCGCGCCAGGGCATGTTCTTCAACTGGTTCTTTATTCCGATTTGATAGCAACGGTGCAGGGTCGTGCGCCTGACCGGGCGCATGTGGAACTTGGCACAGGGGAACGGTTCAGTTTTCGGTTGAGTGAGTATGCAGCCTATGCGCGGGCGGCGCGGCGAAGGCTGGAGAGGTTTGTTGCCGAACCGGGTGCGACACGGCCTGTGCCGTGCAGCAGTTGCGGCTTATGTCGGTGGCGCGAGCATTGTGCCGAGGTTTGGGAGACTGAAGACAGTCTGTTCCGAGTGGCAGGGATCTCAAAACAGCAGGTCAAAAGGCTGGAAAGTGCTGGGATCAATACCATGCGGGGCTTGGCCGAAAGCGATGGACATGTGCCGAACATCGCTGTCGAGACGCTGGGTGCGTTGCGGGCGCAGGCGCGATTGCAAGAGGAGCGCAAATTGGGTGAGCCGCGAGCAGAACTGCGTCCACGGGTTGAAGGCAAAGGGTTTGACCTGTTGCCGGAGGCTCAGGAGGGCGATCTATACTATGATATCGAAGGTGACCCGTTCTATCGCGAGGGACAGGCTGACGGTCTAGAGTATCTGCACGGCATCTGGGACGGGCAGGTTTTCACGGCCTTCTGGGCCCATGATCATGCGCAGGAAAGGCAGGCCCTGATAGACCTGTTTTCCTATTTCACTGACCGGCTTGCAGCATATCCGCTGGCGCGGATTTACCACTACGCCCCATATGAGATTACCGCGCTCAGGAAGCTCTGCACGCGCTACGGCGTGGGTGAGGCGCAGTTGGATCAATGGCTACGTGAGGGGCGCTTCGTGGACTTATACGCTGTGGTACGCGGCGGGATCGTAGCGTCGGAGAAAAGCTATTCGATCAAGGACATGGAGGCTTTTTACGCCGTGGAACGGAGCGGTGAGGTAACCACGGCCGGCGGGTCAGTGGTAGCTTATGAAGAGTGGCGGGAGAGCAATGATCAGAAAATTCTGGACGAGATTGAGGATTACAACCGCATCGATTGCATCTCGACACAGGAGCTTCGGGATTGGCTTTTGGTGCAACGGCCGGGTGATGCGATATGGAACTCTCTATCTGCGCCCAAATTGGAACAAGAGACAGACCCTTCCGACCCGGAAGAGGAAAGCCTTAAAGCGCAGTTAGCGGCAAGCGACCTGCCGGAGGATCGCCAAAAGGTTCTCTTTGATTTGGGCCGGTTTCATCCACGGGAGAAAAAACCTGCTGCCTGGGCGGTGTTTGATTCCGTCAAAAAAACTTTTGACGAACTGGCAGATGATCTGGAGTGTCTTGCTGGTTTACGGGCTCAAGCGCCAGGTCACATTATCAAACAGTCTACTGAACGGCTCTACAAATACCCCTATCAGGCCACGAAACTGCGCAAGGGAAGCAGTGTTTCTGCTGCGCGAGGAGATGGTACGGTAGTTGGCCTTACAATCACTGCGATTGACAAAAAACGGCGTGAAGTCACGGTTAAGGTGTCTTTGAGGCAAGGGTTTGACCTGCCTGAGCAGTTGGACTTGTTGCCAGCCTTCGCACTTCAGACCAAGGCGATTGAAGAGGCAATTGCCGCTGTGATCGATGATCAATGCAGCGATAGGATCAATCACTCAGCAACAGATCTTTTAACCCGTTCAACGCCACGTTTTCGTGGGGTTTCACCACTGGTTGCATCAGGTGATCCAGTGCATCGGCTTTGTGCTGCCGTTGATGCCATGGATAATACGGTACTGCCGGTGCAAGGGCCACCTGGCACAGGCAAAACCCATGTAACGGCACGCGCGATCTTGCACCTGGTACGAAAGGGCAAGCGGATCGGTGTAGCGTCCAACAGCCACGAGGCAATCAAGAACGTCTTAATGGGGTGTGTCGAGGCGTTGGAAGGTAGCAATCTAGACGGCGATGGTGTTGAGATTGTTTATAAGGGGAAGGCTGGGGATGACCCTTTTCCTGAAGGCTATGAGGCTATTCAGGTGTCTTCAAAGGCCGACGACAGTCGCCATAGAGGTGCCAATATCGTTGGCGGGACAGCTTGGTTGTTCTCACGCACGGACTTGGAAAATAGTTTCGACTACCTCTTTGTGGACGAGGCGGGACAGGTCAGCTTAGCCAATGCGCTTGCCATGACGCGAGCAGCAGACAATCTGGTTCTAGTGGGAGACCCCAGACAATTGCCGCAAGTCATCCAAGGGTCGCATCCTTCCCCGGCACACCTGTCTTGCCTCGATTGGATTATCGGGGACCAGGCTGTCGTTTCAGCGGACTGTGGGGTCTATCTCGATACAACGCGACGTATGCATCCAGATCTCTGCAAATACATCTCGGAGCAAATTTACGAAGGTACGCTACAAGCTCACGAGGAAACGACGCGGCAAAAGGTCGACGTAGACGGGTTACCGCATGCAGGAGCATTTCTGGTGCCCATCGCACATGAAGGGCGCGCGCAGGAAGCCGAAGAGGAGGTCGCTGCCATCTCCGCTATGGTCGAGCGGCTTCTAGAAGGCAGTTGGACTGACAAGGTTGGGAATACGCGCGAAATCCAGCGTCACGATATCATCGTAGTTGCGCCCTACAACGCACAGGTCAATGCGCTCTCAGAGGCATTGCCCGGTGTCCGGGTCGGCACAGTGGACAAGTTTCAAGGCCAAGAAGCGCCAATTGCGCTTGTATCGATGACCGCCTCTTCCGCCGAGGAAACACAGCGCGGACTAGATTTTCTTCTCTCCAGGGAACGTCTGAATGTTGCCGTGAGCCGGGCAAAGGGCCTGAGCCTTGTCTTTGCCTCCCCAAGACTGGTTGAAACGCCATGTGCAACGTTGGAACAGATGCGGTTGGTCAACACGCTCGCGGGGTTACGTGTGTGGACTTAGAAAGAAATTGAAAAAGAAACTGAATATAAATGCTAAGAACCGATCTTCTCTACACAAAGAAATGCGTTTCAATCTGAGGCGCCTCACGGGTTGCGAAGGACAGATGCCGATGTGGTGCAGGGTTTCGGGCACAGGTAGCGAAACAAGGGATCAGAGACGGCAATTTCAAGCGCGAAAGCGCGATGGGAATTATGATTGGGAGCGCTTCATAGTAAGAACTTGGCCGCCACCGCCGAAGATTCAGCTTCCAAAGCAACTTGAACGGAACCCGCGCATCGATCAACATGTTGAAAAACTAAGGCGACAGTTAGGTCAGCCAAACAATTTTTTGGACAGGCGATGCCGTTCAGACAAAAAAGAGCAGGATCAGATGACCGAAAATGCAAAAAAAAATGACGATCCGGAGAATCAGCTTGAAGATCCTTTGCCTGTGCGTCGGTTACGGGCGCTAATCAAAGACCGAAAGTTAACAAAGGAGTTCGCTGAAACCGATGAGTTTCAAGCCGTAGTATCCGAAATCTCGAAGGTTCTTCATAGCCAGATTGCACACACGGTTTGCGCTGGTCTCTCCGTGTCCAGCAGAGCAGCTTCCGTCTCAAAGCCAATGGAGGAAATCTTCAACCCGCACATGGTGGAGTGCCTCAAGACATCAAAGCCACCTTTTGTTGCACTTCATGACGGTGAGGATCGTTGGTATCTAGCAAAGGCAATGCAGCTTGCAGATCCCAGTAGAGTTGCCGACATAGCCTTCACTGAGATTGTCCGCGAAGACGTAGGTGAGAAGGCGCGAAAGACTTGGGTCGAGATCGCGTTTGCGGCAGCGAGTTCCCGCGAAGACCTACTAAGGCAAATTAATTCGTCAATAAGTCATGTGTTCGGTGCTCAAAGATCAAGGTCCAACTCTTTGGCACGTCGGATTCGGCGTATTGTCCCGGCGCTAAAAGACGAACTGATCCTGTCTGAGCTGCCAGCCGGGCCAGATTACGGAAACCAGCTTCGTATTTTGCTTTCTGGACACTTCTCTGACGACGGGCCGGAAGAAAAGACCCTACGAGAAGAGTATGTGCAGGATAGTCTTGCTGTCTTGGCTGATGTCGCCCGCCTTTCGCTCTCGATTTCATCCGATCCGCGTACTTACATTGCTGTCAGTGATATGAAAGACTGGTGGCGCCCCGCCTCGGCTCCAGTCGAGGTTGAACGCTTGGGCGCGAAACTCGCCGCTACCGGCGTAGAAACTCTACTAGTATTCGCCCGACAAGGTCACAAGAACGAACCTTTGCGCAAGGGGATTATGGAGGCTGTCGGGCGTTCCGCTTTTCAACGACTTGCTGAAAGGACGGTAAACTTGGATGCCACCTTGTCCGAGGAAATGGGGACTTGGTTGGTTACAGGTGGTTCGGCCAAGAGCAGGCATTCAAGCGAAGTTGTGGACGCTCTTTCAACTGAGCGCACAAACGAAGACGTTTCCAGGCTTCTTATCTATCTGGCTTCGGCCGAATTGGACTCTTCTGAAATCACTAGCCTTTCAAGGGAAATCGAAGACCTTATGCCAGAACAAGGCGATGGTGTTTTGGAGATAGGAAAGCGAATTAAGCAAGTTTCCCAGATCGTTGGGTCAATGGCAAAACGACGACACCTGGAATTATTCGGTCGCGTCGGCGACACAGTAGAGTTTGACCCAGCTCAACACGAACCAATTGGGGAAATTGCGATTGGAAGCAATTCTATTGTTTCCCGACCTGGCACACGTTTGAAAGAACCGGGTCGCCCTGAACGAATCCTTTTGAAGCCGAGAGTACGCAGCATATGAACAAAGAACTTGCCAATTTGGTCCTAGAGGGTCTTGCGGAAAGAGCGTCCGTAAATCGACAGGCTACATTTCTTTCGGAAGTAGAGCTTGATGCACTACGCGTACTCCTTGGGAAGGATGCTATTGCTAAAGAGCTAAAGAAAGATAACGAGATTGCTGAAGATAGCGAAAATCTGGGCGAAGATGAGCATTTTGTAGTGAAATGGAATCCAGCGCAGGAAATCGCTGACGAAATTCATCTCTGCATCGATTTTGGGACGTCATTTTCTAAAGCTTTTGCGTGTAAAGGTAATGATCCACTTGAGACCCCAGAGTTGATCGACATTGCGCTCTCGCGGGATGCGTTGGGAGCCGAAAAGTACCTAATGCCTTCAGAGCTTCTAGTTCACGAAGGAAAAGTTCATTTTGGCAGAACGGCTCGCAAACTTTTTGAGGACTTGGCCGCCGAGCAGGACAGATTAATTGACAACCCCAAGCAGTACATGACCTTAACCAAAGAGGTCGCTAACCTTTCAAAGCGAATGCTGTCTGACAAGAAGGACCCAACGGGACTGTTTTCGGAGAGAGATGTTCTTGTCTTATACTTGTCCCATTTGATCAGAATGGTGGATCTTTCACTTGATGAGATGGGTGTTAGTAACTCTCTGTTGACCCGCTATACGCATCCAGCCTGGGACAAACGCGTTGCTGCGGAAAACGCTAAGGCAATGGAAAGGATCGTGTCCGAAGCTATGGCTTTGGCACGCGCTTACGCCAACGCTTTCGAAAGTGAACTAGATGCACACCGAGCAGCCGCTTTGCTCCTTGCAGCCAGGAAAGCTTCCAACGAAAACCTACCGTTCGCTCTTCTTGAAGAACCAGTATTGGAGGCAACTGCCGCAGGCGCAGGCGCTTTGATGGACGCGCGGCCAAATGGGCGCCAACACTATGTGATCTTGGATATCGGTGCTGGTACGACCGACGTAGGCGGGTGCATTTGCGTAAAACGCGATGAAGATCATGTGAGTGTTTGGGAAATCCAAAGCGCTCGTGGTGCGAAAAACTTGGCAGGTAATATGCTCGACAATGCGCTAAGAAAGCACATTTTGGATCAAAGCAGTCTTGCTAAGGGTAGTTCAGAATATGATCAATGTGATCGGGCGCTTCGGAAGAGCATTCGCGCCGAAAAAGAACGGCTTTTTGACGCCGGTGAGATTAGCGTAGATCTCGTGACGGACGAGCTAGTCGATGTTAGCCTCGACCAGTTTCTGGCTGATCCAAATGTACAGAAAATATTTTCGGCGATAAACGAGATGGTAGTACGTGCAGCTTTTGCCGTTAGTGAAGGAACGGGAAGAGCATTCTTGGTCCCTACTGGCGGTGGAGCGCAACTACCCATCGTCAAAGACCTTACTTCCAAGCCACTGGAACTGGATGGTAAACGGTTAAAACTTGAACTGGCAGAAGCTATGCCTGAGCTATTGCGAGAAGCATACCCCGAGATTGAACCGTTTTACCCTCAACTCGCTGTATCAATCGGCGGAGCTCATCCCGCTCTGCCTGAGCAAAAAGAAAGTGTCGACCACTTTGATCGCGACCCGGGAAAGAGGACTCTAGCGCCAGTCTATCGATCCTAATCTTATTTGCAAAAACACCTGTATGCGAATGCGTATCGCATACAGGTGAATCCAACTTTGTGCGAGCTGGGCTTCGGACTGCATTTTTCAGTTAGCAGTTAAAGGCTCAGAACCAAAATAAAGAAATCGCCCTGAACGACCGTTTCGCTCGAAACTGGTCGTACGCCATATCCGCAGCAATGTTGGGGTTAATCTGATTTGAGCTGCTTTGCTCGGACGCTTCGTTTCCAGGCGCTCTGGTTGGATTCCCAAAAGCGGAATCATACTGTTGAGCTAAGTAATTGAAATTTGAAGCAATTGAATCTGGGGGTGTTATTGGGGGTATTCGGGGCCCAGATCGGTAGGATGAACCGTTAAAGGAACGTCCAGTCCTCGTCCGACATAACGCTGCGACCCGGGAATGAGGCAGTTCCTCCGCCAATTGTCGCCAGCGAATGGCTTGCGGTGCTTGACACTGGAACAACTGACCACAGCACTGCGCAAGGGGGCCAGCAAGTTCGCCTTTTGGGGATGCGTTTTGGACTGGGCGATGCGGAGTTGCATTTTCTTGAAACCATATTGATGCCGTCCATCAGTTGTAGTCTATCTATGTCGAACCGAGCAGTGAGGTATTGAAGTTGCTAGGAAAAATACTTGGCAAAGACACAAGTGTGAGACATGAACTGGTCGAAAAGGGTACGGATCTTGCGGTAGGGGCAATCGGATTATGTGGTGCCGCAACGTCCGCTCTTCCGCTTGCAGTTCCGTTGGTAGGCCTAGTTAGTCTCGGAGCGCAGATCTGGCAAAGCAGTGAGCTTTCTCGAAGAAAGAAAGTCGTTCGCAAAGCGGAGAAGCGACTTTCCCAACTTGGGATCTCCGAGCGGGGGGCTGCGGCGGCACTTCAATTGTTTGCTGAGTGCAGTGACAAGATTGAACTTGATCCAGTTGAATTGGCAAGGGCTGATGGGGAGCTTTCCATTCCTCAGTATCTATTGGAAAGACTTGTAGAAAGCGCTCCCGTTCCGCTGGATGATCAAGTCCCAGAGGCTTTGGAGGAAATTCTTAACATTGTTTATGAAGAGGTGAGAAAAGATGAGGGTTTCCACAAAATTCTGATCCAAGATCAGTCCAGGTTCATTTGTTCCAAGCTTTCGCAAGTTCTGCATAGCAATTCTGAAATGAAGCGTGCAATAAATTCGATTGACGAGAAAATTCAGAAAATTCTCGACGCCAAAGCGGGTGAAGGCAGGTCAGAGAAATCGCTTTATCCAGTGACTCCCGTGGAGATCACAAAAAACTTTGCCGATCTGTTGACACATGCAGGCCGTCATTTGCAGAGCTCTATGTGGCCTTGGTTGCGTAAACAATCAGCGGATCGAGAAGTTCATACAGAATTTGGTGGGTGGTTGCGGAATGAAGCTCCGATATTTTGTGAACATTTCTCCTTTCGCTTGGGAAGTCAGATTTTTTTTGTTCAGTGCTTCGATGTTTCGAAAAATCAACACCCTGAACTAAACCCTGATGCGCTTGACCGTTTGGCAAACGAGGCAAATGGGATTGCGTGCTTACTTCCAATGATCAATTCGCATGGTGAGTGGAGGGCGGCATACAGCGGCTGGGGCCTAATTGGAACGGACACATTACCGTTAAACCCCGACGACTACATTCCAAATTCCAAAGCCGTGATGTCGGATTGGGAAGTGCATGATTTCGGATTGCAAGTTGTGCGTTCACAAATTGAAGGCGATGGCTACAGCGTTATATCATGGCAGCCGAACCCTAGGGTCAATCCATCGATCACCTGTGAAAAAAACGGTCGAGTTTACGGCGTTGTCGTGAGAACTTCACGAAAGGTGAATGTGGGAGCACAACGACCCGATGACGTGGACAGTTTTTCAAAGGCACTTAAATCTAAGAATATCTTGCCGATGTTCGCAAGCGTCAGGATAACCAGTACGAACGACGAGTTTGACAACCGTGAAGTACACGTCACCCGCAGAATCCACCGGGGCGATCCCATTTATGTTAACTATCGGGGCTTGGAGCCACTTGTGCACGAAAAGCTGTAGTGCGGGATGCCTTCGAAATCCGCGCTCCCTTGCCCCAAACCCGCCTGAGAAATACAGTTGCTAGTGTAGGTCGTCCTTGTTCTTCGATAAAGACCCAGCCAATACGCCGTTTAGCATTTCGACTATGCCTGCGGCAGTGTCGAACAAAGGCTCTCCGTGGTATTTGGCCTTCAAACTAAGCATGAAATTCGTAGAGTCATTCACCTCTTCAGGTGTCGGCTCACCAGGATTCTTTGACAGAAGCTCTAGCCGTTTCATCCTTATTTCCTCCGCGAGCCTGACGAAGCCTAAGAAAACGTCAGCAGCGTGGCCTGCAATTTCATCGTCCTCTTCAATGATTTTTCTTGTGATTTCATCGCCACCAATAAAGTCAGCATCACAGAAATTAGTCGCGGCCGCCATTTTTGTCCCAAGCTTCGATCCGCTCATTTCACCGGCGACTTCAGCCTCCTGAAATAAGTGGTCATGAGCCAAGCCTACCGCCTTGTGAACTTCGGAAAACTGATACCCGAAGGCTGCCACCTGAACTCTGATTGAGATGTTACCAACTGAGTCACCTTCAGCATCTGAAATCAGCGTCATGGCCAAATCTTTTATGCGTAGCGTTTCTGCCACTCTTTGACGAGCTGCGCCTGCTTCCATTTCAAACTTCTCATAGCGACTCGCGAGCCACTCCTCATAAAAGGATTCAATTCTGTCCCAAGCTACTCCGCCGGAAAAAGAGAATCCTGTAGGGTAGTGTTCAGTCCGATCTTCAAAGGCGTTTGGGTACTTGGCCTTAACCTTAGCGAGTTTCTGTTTGTGGTTGCGCGGCGGTTCTTGGCCCGCATAAATCAAGAGCGCTGAGAACACTGCATCAACGCAAGAGTATCCATCCGCAACCGCCTGTCGTGCTACTCCCGCGTACTGGGCGTTATGCGCAAACTGCTCAGCTATCGCTAATTTTTCAATTACTTCGTCTAGCATCTGTGCGGTCCAAGTTGCCTATCAAGCCAAGACGATTTGAGCATAGCCAGACGTGATTTGGAAAGATCTCACCTCCGTTCTCGCGGTCCAATTGATTCACCTAGGTTAAGATCAGTGCCCTAACGGCATACAACTACAAGCAAGCGGCGCCGCGCGTCGCGAGAAAGCTCTAGTTGTTTCGGAATGCATTTGCCCCCTGTCAAGAGCCGCGTCCAACTTGGGAAGCCGAGGGTTGGCTGGAAGCATATGATTTATTTGACTATTTCTTCGAGCGGCGGCTCAGGATACTTCGTCGGCGGCTTGGGTTGCGATCATACTCTGCCAATTCCCGATAGTGATAACGTAAACCAGCGTTCAACTGAAACTGTTCGCCGTAAAATAGCCTCTCGTATGGCTCACCCTGAAAGTCAAAATGGCAGTAGATATGGGGCTTGTTGTAGAAGTCATCACCGTCAAAATTCACAGACTCAATGCACTCATAGGGAACCTCGCCAAGCAACATTACCTTGATTGAACCATCTTCCTCACCCGTAGAATTTTCGACCCAGCCCCCTTCCTTTTCTTTAAGGTAAGTCCATCGCAGCCCTAGAAGAATTCCCTTGTAGTAGGTTCCCATTAGGCCAACTCGAAACCAAGACGAAATACCTTTTTCATCGCCAGAGTTGGGGTATGTATCAAGGCGGCCGACATCGTGGATGATTGTATCACCTACATAGCCGTTTTTCGCGGTTTCTAGAAAATAGCCTTCAAACTCTGGGCGCCACTTGTCGCGGGCTGCAATCTTTTGCTCTGGAGTTAGAACCCTCATCTTGCGTCCGACAAATGGAAGAAGTTCAGAATTTGCTACGATCCCCACAATGCCAAGCAAAGCAACGATCCAGGGCTCGAAGCCACCTTCGTAGTATCCCCAAGCTACAGAGGCCGTAACTGCCACCGCGGACCCCCAGAATACAATGTGGCTCTTGAACAAGCTCAAATTCCTGCCCTCTTCCTGACTTCGGTCGAAGCGTAAGTATCTCTGAAACGGGAGCCAATGATGAAACCGTTAGAATATGCGGATGTTTCTTCCCGTACCACTTCTGTACCATTGCAAAAAATGTGGACAAAGCTCGATTCTGGTTGAGAATTTCGCGGACAGGAGTTTAAAGCAGCCTTTAACAAAGTTAAAAACTCATATAAAAACAGATAGATGACTATCGGAAGCGTAACAAGAATAGGCTATCGCTTCCAAGTGGGCGTTTCTACCACATTGGATTGAAAATCCTCGTGTCGGTGGTTCGATTCCGCCCCCGGCACCACTTCAATTCTTTGAAGCCTCTTTTATATTCAAAACTCTAGATAGGTTGATGTCGAGCCGAAAGCGGTCGATTTGCGACTTGCGCAGCGAACAACGCTCGCCGAACCCCAGATCAACATGCAGTATTTGGAGCCAAAATAGGTGGCTCTTCAACGTTTGGAATTTTTGCGCAGGTCGATTTGCGCTTTGCCGTACAGATCCCAATTACTGTGGCACACTGTTCGAAATGAATAGTGCCCAATCTCTTGATCCAACGATTTTCAGAGAATTAGTGGCTGTGCACGCAGTCTCGAGCTAGCCTGTCTCCACCGAAAATTCCCTGAAAACAGGGAAAATACAGGGAATTTTGTTTGTTTTCGGGGTATTTCCGCTAGCTCGACTGCAAATCCAAGAGAAATTTCAGAGGGTTAAGGGCCAATTCCCTAAACCCATTAACAGGGAATTTATTTTTGACGATCAGGGAAACAGTTTTCTTGAGCAGGGACTTCCCGCAAGCTTTCAGGGAAGCTATTCGCGGTAAAGCTCATTCGTTTTTTTGTGTGCGTCGCCTTAAAAACGATGAGACTCGTGAGAAAGCGTTCGACCCGGCGTTCGGTTCATAGCCTCTGCCAGCAGAGGGGATGTCGGAAGCGACCGTTTCGTGACGTTTCGGCTCACTATCTGGTTGCTCTTCTTTCGCAACAGGCCCTGAAGGGTCGATGTTCAGACTTTTCCTTGCTCGCTCGAATGCCGCATCGATAGCGGCATGGAGCGAAGCATCTTCCAGGGCAGAAAGCATCCGGATTTGATTGTTCAGTCGGACAGCAATCACAGCACGCCTCATTATAGCTTCCATCGCACCGCGACCTACTCGTCGCGACATTCGCACCCAGCCCTCGGCAAGTGCCAGCGCGATACGACGATCGCCGCCAATAGATGGGCGTTCAACTATTTGAACAAAAGCATCTTCTGTCAGCTCGCTGATTAATCCCCAGCGATCATCGGCATTCTCTCCTCGGTCCAAAGACCACGCGCGCAACCACAGTCGCTGAAAGGCATTTCTGACACCTCCGTGAAATCGCTCGCGCGCCGAAGCACTGAATCTCCAAGAAACGATGTCCGGAGCGACCACGGTGGCAATGAAAGCCCAAACATCGTCTCGAAGCGCATCCGGCGTAGAGAAGAGAGAATTTTCTCCGAGATACTTGGTCACTTCGAGGTCAAAAAGCGCTCTCTCCTTAGCGGCAGCCCGATTGGGAAATCCATATTTCTCAGCTGAAGCTAGAAGTGACAGGCGTATCCCAAGTATTTTCCCCTTCTCTAAAGGGCTGCCGCCGCTAGCCGCATAACTAATGGTGTCCGGGAGCTGGCTTACGAAATCAAGGGAAGTTTTGAGATCAAGCTCGTCCCCTTTTTCATCGAGTACTGCATCAACATCGATCTGGTTCAGGCGCGGGAGGAGGATGACAGTCATCAATCTAGATCTCCTGTCTCTGCGGCCGCAAGAACAGCGGCATGGAATTCCCCTGGTCTGCGATCAAGCTTGCTGCGGACGCCTTCGATACTCTCTCCGGGGAAAGCGAGCTTTATCCAGCTACCCACATAGCCTGCAATTGTTCCATCTTCGGCTTGGCCAATCGTCTCTTCGGCTTCGTCCATACGAACAATTCGAGAAATCAGCTGCGTCATGACGTCCGCCATTATGGTTTGAAGTACAACGGGGTCATTTGCTGTAAGCTGGTCCAGAAAATCCTCCCGGTCGGCATTTATGTAGAGGCGAACGGATCCACCAAAATCTCTGTGAAAGCTGCCTGGCGACCAATGAAGGTACCAGAGCGAAGAGGCATGTGGTCGGCCAGGGAACAGCCTTTCAAAACTGACAGTCTCCATTGGGAACCGCGGTTCGGTTCCTTCCAGCAATACGTTGAATTCACTATTCCAGACTTTCGCGCCACTGATAGCTGGTGCGAGCTTTTCCGCAGCGTCCGTAACACTGAACGAAAGTATCGAGATTTCAAGCATGAGCCGGCCGGACAGTTCAGACCCAGGCAGTAACTCGTCGATCTCGAATTCCTCGTTGGTTTCTTCAGCATTTTTAGGCTCGATTTTCCTTGTACGTATCCATGCGCGAGGAAGGCTTCCTGGACCAGTGCCTACGCGGAGTATAGCGCTCAATTTGAGATCCGCTTCCGGAATGCCAAGATGCACAGCGGCAATTTCGCGATTGACCTTCAGAACTCGCCTTAAGCGCAGAGATCGAAGGTAGTCCCAGTCTTCGATGTATTTCTGGAGCGGGACTGATTTTCCATTGTCGGAAACCAATTCCCAGACCGTACTCCCTATCGCGTCGGGTCCCAGTGTTAAGAACGGAAAAGCAATGCGGCTCATGCTGCTTCTCCTTCAGGTTTTTCCAGAGACGCTTTCAAAATCACTGCACTATCTTCTGGAATGGATACTCGTATCTCCAGATCACCTGAATATCCACGCAGCAGCAGACTATCCGTCTCACTGACAACCGTGCCATCGGGTCGGGTCCATGAAATCACTTCCGGTGCGGTTGTGCCCCACGCGCCATCTGCTGATGCACCGCCGTCCATAACGAGCATTGGTTTCGCTACAGCTTTTAACTCCTCATGTTTTCCATCGTCATGCACAGTGGTTTCGAACACTGCAATACGCTGGTCTCCGCGACCTTCAAGCTTCAGGAAAACCGGTGAAGAAATTCGGTTGTTTTTCCGAGCGGCTTTTGCTGAAGGCTTTCGGCGCTCAGGACCGGCACCACCCCCAATCGCTGAATCGAGTAATCGACCGAACTGCCCTGATACGCGAGCGAGTGAAGGACCGGCGTCGCCTTTACTCTGTGTGCCGAGGGAGGGCGCGGCAACTTCCTTCGCGGCTTCTTTGATTTTAGTAACCGCAACATTCACAAATGTGCGTCGCGCACCTTTTGGCAAAATACTTGGCTGCCAATCATCATGTGCTGGAGGTTCCGCGGAGGCGAAAGCAGCTTCTACTTCCGGGTCGCCATCGCTGATGAACACACCTGCCCATTCAACGCGGGGATCAGGCAAAGGCTCGTCTTTGTAGTAACGGACAACAAGCTCGACAGGTCGCATCACGGCGATATGAGCCGCTGTCTCTGGTATTATCGATAATTCCTCAGGGGTAAGGCGCGTCCGCGGCGCATGTACGCCTTTGTGTATTGCCAGCTTTCCGAGAAGTTTTTTGGGCCGGCTGCTGCTGATTTCCTGTACAGGTGAACTTTCGTTCCGTAGTTCACGGATCGCCGCGGCGAAGTTGTCGAGTGGCGGAAAATCCTCGGGCTTGGGAAGCGTGTAGTGCTGATGGTCCAGTTCCAGGTGTAGGCGGATTTTTTTCTTTGGATTGGTATCCGCCAGCATTCTCGGCCAGAAGTACCACAACAGCGCCTCGCCGATCATTCCCATTAGTGTCTCGGGAGCTTCACCTTCTTCACCGAGAAAAACCGGATCGATTATCATAACCGTGGTTCCGGTGCGTTCAGGCGAGCGGGGCAAGAAACCCAATGCGTCAGCGAGGGTCCTCGCATCTTCACCTTCGATGGGATCAGCAATTATGCCGTCCTCAGAAGGGATGCCCCACCAGTGCCGGCCGGTGCGGCGTTCACAGCTGCCATCTGCGGCTTTAACTTCATGCGCTGACCCAAGGTGACAACCCAACATCCGGCGTACATCCCGGTCAAGGAAACTGGTTTGGGTGTCTACGAGGATCGTTGAACAGCGGCTACTCAAATAAAGCGATGTTTTGCCGTAACCGTATGTTCCACCACCTTGATCGGTATCTCGTGGTGATCCGACGTTTCTGAGAAAATCGATGAAGTCTGTCTCTACATTGCCTGACGGAATCCGGTCGGCTCGTGTCGGTCCGGCAAGTCCAATTGTGTTGAAATCACAGATTTCGAGAACCCAGGGGTTTTCTTTTTCAAGAAATTCGCGAAGCGGCTCCCCGGAGCTATTTGGCTCAGGGAGGTCTTTGAAGACATGCTGACGGAGAGTTGAAAGCTGGGCTTCTGTCAGCCGTCTCAGCCTGAAATGAATCTCCGGGCCGTGTCCGAGTTTTGCTGCGTCGCAACAGTTTTGGGTGGCCTCTCTGACAACCGTCTGAAGAAGATCGAGGCCCGGTGTGCCGAGTAGTTTTTTGAACCCTTCAGCTGCGAGTCCACCAGTGGCTGAATAGTTCTCAGAATGGAGTACGAGATCAGGTAGCATTATTCGGCAATAGTCTTTTCGATTTTCATGATTTCGTCGCTGCTGATGCAGAAGTCGGCCGCCAGTGACAGATCGATAGTATATTCCAGAGCTTTGATACCTTTGAGCAAAGCTCCGGAAGTGAAAGACGACGAAGAGATTTTGGGAAAACCCTCGCGAACCTCAAAATAGGCTGTTACTTCCTCTGAGAAGGCAAGCCGGTTCCAGCTTTCGGCTTCCGGCTCAGAGCATCCGAGCAGTGCGAGGCGCTCTCTTATCTTTTCCGGGTCGGCGGCTAGAGACTTCGCAATTTCAACGAGCTTCGCGACACTTACCGAGCCGCTTGGGTCCCGTTCCAGAATGATATGGACCAGATGCAGTCGTCCTCCGCCTGGTGGATCCAACTGATCGATCGCAGATATCTTTACTGAGTGATCTGCAATCCGGCTGGTTGTCTTTACTTCAAGAGAATGATTGTTCCGCCGAAAATCATGTCGTTCACCTTCCGGACCTCTCCACGCTTCGGTGGCCTCCGAATTCAGCCGCAGTAGCCGGCAAAGAACCAAGAGCTCACCCGCAAGGCCAGTAATTTCACTGTCACTTATCTCCCTGGAAGGGGGGGGCAGTAGCAGTGAGCGAAAATCCTGCAGGGTTGACCGGACTGCACTCTGGGCAGGAGCGCCATTCCGAATTCTTTTCAACAGCTCTTCGCCGACTTCCGAAAACACGCTGTCCAGTTCGGGTGCCATGCAGGTCATGTCAATGAACCGGATCGGCTGACCGTTTTGCTGGTACGTCGCCTCAGACACACGCAATGAAGGACTGTCGCTGAATGATTTCAATTTTTCATGCATGCCAATCGGAACCAGAAGGCGTGCTTCGCCTTCCGTGCCGAGTGCATGCCGCACCGCTCCGTTATTTGTTTCGACATCAGAAGCTACAGTTGGGATAGATATTCCATAGGCTTCATGCTGACCTTTGCGCAGGCGTGACCACGCCTCTTCGGGTGTGCCGGACTCAGAGGACATATCCAGCCTCCTGCTGTTCGTTCACCTCTTCATCAAGCGACTCGAGTTCATCTCCGGAGGGGGCCTCCAGCCGGACACTTACATATCCACCTGCTCCACCCTCGGAGCCCGGGAAGACTATTCCAAAGCCCAGCAGATCGCCTGACGCTTCAAGCTTAGTGCGGTACTTCGATGGCCGTTGGGGCTCCGAGTTGCGATCAATGGCATAAAGAAGAAGTAAGGGAACTGGACCAAGGCATTCCTGACGCCACTGTTTGAGACCTGACCAGTCATCTGCTCTACCATTTGGCAGATCACGGTCGCAGTCGAACAATATGTCACGCTTTGACATAAGGGCTTTGATGTCCGCCATGTCCTGTTTTTTATCATCGATCATCGCACGGTTCGTCAGACGCACGTGGCCAGCAACGCCAAAGGCCTTTTTGCTTTCGCGCCCGCCTCTTGGTTCATAAACTCCCACATTCCAGGAGTTTACCGTTTCCTCCAGTCCGTCGAGGTACTTAAGAAGCAGGGAAGAAGACAATTCCCTGTGGCTTTCGTGAATAATGTAGTTCTTCAGAAAACGGCTGATAAGACTGGTCGGCACGCCGCGATAGAGACGTTTTTCCGAATTCGCATCCCGAGTTCCAAGCCTTTCAGCACTTGAGAGAAGTTCGGCCCCGGCAGACCAGTTGCCGTCAATCACAGTGCTAGTTTTATGATCAAACCGAATAGTCTGGATATGCTGGCCGGCATAGCTGATGTCGCATACCTGGGCATGCCGCATCTTGCTTGCTGCCGTGATCGCCATTCCGGGTATGGAGCGAATGCGGACAGCAAAAGCCATCGGTGTCACTTTGCGATTCACGTATTCCTGAATGTCGGCCCTGATCTCCGCTTCAACACCAGCGAGCATACGGAAAGAGCGGCGTAGCTCTGTTGTCATCCAGATACGAGGCAGATCTTCATAGCCATGGCGGTAACCAAACCAGCGACCCATCTGAAGCAGAGTGTCGTATTGCGACGTTGTTCGCAGAAAGTAGCTTACCATCAGGCCTTCAAGCGTGAGACCGCGCGCGAGAACCGTACCACCAACGACGATGTAGATTCTTGGGCCGTTCTCATAGTCTATGCGATTTTCGCTGAAACCGTTTTCGACCGCTGCTTCGATTCTTTCAAGGACGGTCCCTATGTGTTGGCACAGATCTTCGAAGCAGACTGATGTTTCATTGGTTATTGAGGCGGGAAGTCGGTTTGCCTCTCCTTCCCAAATCTCTTTCATGCGTGCGCCGATCGGTCCGCCGGCGTCACGTAGATCATCATTGTGCTTTTCTATCCAGCCCTTGATCAGCGCCGAAACCCGATCGTGCAGAATGGTGTAGACGGATGTGTGGATGAGCATAGTCATATGCTTGTCGCCATGCCCTCGTTCCAGACGCGCCGCACATGATGCAATGAAGTACAAGACGGCCTCTTCAAGGCTTGGCGTCATAGTAGGGTGAAACTCATCCTTTTCGGCCCGCGACGGTGGCTGGAGGAACGGCAGCTCTTCTTCCGCGACTTCGCGTATCATATCCAAGCCCTCTTCATCAGGCTGGATTTCATCAGCATCTATCGGATCTCGCCCAAAAAGCTGTTCTGCGCCAAAGTAGCCTTCAGGGCGTTCCAGAGCAGTAATAAAATTTCGCGGATAAAGGTCGTCGAGTTCGTCGCGGTTTTCCGGATAAGGGTTGATAAGTACATTGGCAAAGGGCGTTGCCGTGTATCCCACATAGGTCACAGCAGGCAGCTTCTTAATGATCGTGCGTATCCGTTCATTAATTGCGGTCATGTCCAGTTCTTTGGATGCCGCGTTCACGCTGGCTGAATCACATTCATCATCAATCAGCAGGACCCTTAGCTGCCGCAATGTTGAGGCCGGGGTGCGTTCCAGTGTCTCGATGAAGTGCTTCAGAGGCGACACATTCTTCTTGAGAACGCACAGTTGGACGAGGCCGGGAGTCGGTGTTGCGAATGATTTATTGGGGGGAATCCGAAAGTCCCCGTTATCGTCGCTGCTCGTCCATCTCAACCAATCATCCGGATAGCGAGCGACCAGATCGCTTTCCATCCTTCTTTGTGTCTGCTGGCGGAGTTTGTTTGTCAGACCGGCGAGCACAACAACCATGTTGTAGCCCTCATCGATGGCCTTTGCGATTACGGCAGTCATGTTTGCGGTTTTTCCGGACTGCACATACCCGACAACAAGCCCACGATACTGGAATTTCGTTTTTCGAGGGTCGGCAAATAGTGACACAACTTCGTCAGAGGACCCGTGGATCTTTTCAGCGGTTTCCTCGCCCCAGCCCTTTGTTTCGGCAATGAATGTGCGAAATGCAGGCCAGTGCTTAGAGTGTACGCCTGTACCTATGTACCACCGATCATGTGGCGTCAGTATGGAATGCTGCTGCAGCACTTCGATTGGCTTCAAACCTTCCTCGACCAGTTTCCTCGCTGCGTTCAGCGCATCAATCTGATCCTGAGAAAGAGATGCCCCCATAATGTCTTCAATTTCCTGTCGGACGCGCTGAGCAGCATCCTCAACACTATTGGATGTCGCAAGCAAGCTTCGGATTTGTTTCTGAAAAGCGGTTATCTGTGGAGATGTTTTGGTCATATGCCCTTCAAAGTTCGTCTTTCAGTTATCGGACGTTTTTTGTTGCCTGTTTTTTCGAAGTCGCGGTTCAGCACGCGGCGTTTCTGAGAGGTTTTTTGGGCCAGAGTACGATTTTTCGATTCAGCTTCAAGTTGCTTCGATTCTGGCTAGGGCTGCAAGTGGATTTCCATCCATGCGTTCTGCCGGAAAAGTATTGACGCAGATTGATCATTTCGATTCACTGTCTTTGTGAGTGTCCCCGGATTCGCAAGTGGGTTCATGGGACTGGCTGGATGGCCGTAGCGCACGCTTGCAAAAGTCCACAGCCTGGATGGGCCCGTGGCGGCACGCTCTGGAAAGAGCACTGTGCAGTCAGCTTTGGATGAAGCGACTGCGATCAACTTCATAAACCGCGCCTCACGGGCGCTTGTTATGAATGCCGCTTCGCGCAGTTCTCTGCGCACGCATCCAGGAGTAGACGCAATGTCTCTGTCTGTTGAATACGTCGCTCTGCGCGACCTCGTTCCCTCAAAGCGCAACGCGCGCACCCACGACGCTGGCCAGATCCGGCAGCTCGTTGAGAGTATAAAGTCCTTTGGTTTCACGAACCCGCTGCTGGTTGATGATCACAACGAACTCATCGCGGGCCATGCGCGTCTGGAAGCCGCAAGACGATTGAAGATGAAGCATGTGCCGGTCATCCGCCTTGTCGGTCTGTCAGGCGCGAAAAAGCGGGCGCTGATGCTTGCCGATAACAAGATCGCACTCAATGCCGATTGGGACCTCGACCTTCTTGCTGCAGAACTCGCTGATCTCTCCTCGATGACCCTCGATTTCGAGATCGAGGCCACCGGGTTTGACGTGGGCGAGATCGACCTGATTATCGAACATCAGGAGGAGCGGTCGGTACCCGAGGAAAGTGATGTTGTTGCAGAACCGGACCGGTCTCTGCAGACGATCTCAAGGCGCGGGGACCTCTGGCGGCTCGGCGAACACCGGGTGCTCTGCGGGGATGCGAGGAACCCGGATGACTACACGCTGCTCATGGATGGTCAGGTTGCGGACATGGCGTTCACCGACCCGCCCTACAATCTCGTCATTGATGGCCATGTCTGCGGCAAAGGAAAGACAAAGCACCGTGAGTTTCACGAAGCATCCGGAGAAATGTCCCCGGCAGAGTTCGAAGCCTTTCTGAAAGAAACCTTTGAGCTCGGCGCAGAGCACAGCAGGAATGGCGCGGTCTGGTTTGTTTGCATGGACTGGCGTCACATTGGGGAGATTCACAGCGCCGGAACCGAAGTTTTTGATGCCCTGCTGAATCTGTGCGTCTGGGCGAAAACAAATGGCGGTATGGGCTCGCTCTACAGGTCGCAGCATGAACTGGTGTTCGTATTCCGCAAGGGACGCCACCAGCACCGCAACAACGTCCGGCTGGGGAAATTTGGTCGCAACCGCACGAATGTCTGGTCCTACCCAGGGGTGAACACGTTCCGCCAGGGCCGGATGAAGGAGCTGGTAGCACATCCGACTGCGAAGCCCGTAACGATGATCCGGGATGCCATACTCGACTTGTCAAAACGCGGTGACATCGTTCTCGATCCCTTCCTCGGCGCCGGCGCCACGGTGATCGCCGCGGAACGCGTCGGTCGCTGCGCCTACGGGTTGGAAATCGACCCGGCGTATGTCGATGTCATCCTCCGCCGTTGGCGCGACGAAACGGGGGATGAGCCCATACGCTGCGCAGATGGGCGTGTCCTGCATGATCTCGAGCAGGAGGCGGTCCAATGAGCGATGATGGCTATGAAGTCGGTTATGGCAAACCGCCAAAGCACACGCGGTTTCAAAAGGGTCAGTCCGGCAATCCGAGGGGTCGTCCGAAGGGACGGCGAAACTTCAGCACGGAAATCAAGAAAGTGCTTGAGGAGCGCCTTATCGTGTCGACGGGCGGGCGCAGGACGAAAGTTACCGCCCGTGAGGCCGCATTCCGGCGGCTTGTTGCAAAGGCGCTGAGCGGCGATATGCGCGCATTTGCTCAGATCGTGCCGCTTGCGGATCGTGTCGAAGACGAGGAGCGTGCGAATGCCACCCGCCGGCTTTTAACGAGAGATCAGGAGATGCTGGATCGCTACATGCAGAAAAAGCGGCTCGCGGAGGCAGCGGATAAGGCTGAGGAGGGTGAGCAAGATGACGATTGAAGATATCGAGCTGGCAGCGTTCGAAGCCATGTTGCGGACGGATCTGTCGGCTTTTATTGAGAAGAGTTTCGGCACGGTCGACCCCGGCGGCTCTTTCCTACATAACTGGCATATTGAGGCCATCGCACATCACCTCGAGCGGATTGAAAATGGTGAGATTAACAGGCTGATCATCACGATGCCGCCGCGGTCGCTGAAGTCAATATCGGCGTCTGTGGCTTTCCCTGCCTGGTATCTCGGCCGCCAGCCGAAGAAACGCATCCTCGCCGTGTCTTATGCGGAAAGCCTCGCAGAAAAGCTCGCGCTGGACTGCCAGAAGGTCATGCAGGCACCCTGGTACCGCGCGTGTTTTCCGGGCACGCGCATCTCGAAGAGCCGGCGGGCGCGACATGATTTTGAGACCACGCTGGGTGGCGGGCGATACTCGACCTCTGTCAGCGGGGCCGTGACGGGCCGGGGAGGGGACATCATCCTGATCGATGACCCGCACAAACCTGAAGACGCAAACTCCGATGTAAAGCGCAGCGCGGTTATTGAATGGTTCCGCTCGACTCTGCTGAGCCGCCTGAATGACCCGGCCAGGGACGCTATTGTTCTGATACAACAGCGGGTGCACGAAGACGATCTGGCCGGCATGCTGCTCAGGCGGGGTGGCTGGATCCATCTCAATCTCCCTGCGATTGCCGAAGAAGAGATGGTCGTTGAAATCGGCAGCGGCCCGAAGAAACACCGGGAAGAGGGTGACCTTCTGCATGCTGAAAGATTGCCGGGCGATCTGCTCGAGCGCCGTCGCGAAGAACTGGGTAGTTATGTCTTTGCTGCGCAGTATCAGCAGAGGCCGGCTCCGCTCGGGGGTGGCATTGTCAAATGGGCGTGGTTCAAGCGACACGAAACCCCACCCGAGCGCCGATCCGGCGACCTGATTGTTCAAAGCTGGGATACGGCCTCAACAGCCTATGAAGCGAGCGACTATTCTGTTTGCACAACATGGCTGGTCAAGAACCGCCAAAATGCCTGGCTGCTCGATGTGTATCGCGAGAAACTGGAGTTTCCGGACCTTCGACGGCAGGTCCAGCGAGAGGCCGACAATTGGAAGTGCGACCTGATCCTGATTGAACATGCAGGCTCGGGCATTCAGTTGATCCAGGAGCTGAAGCCAACCATGTACTGCAGCATTCGCGGGATGAAGCCAAAGCTCGACAAGGAGACCCGGATGATGTCTGTAACGCTGGCAATCGAAGGCGGGCAGGTGAGCATCCCGCGGGAAGCGCGGTGGCTGGCAGACTTCCAGCACGAAGTCGTCCGGTTCCCTAAAGCGAGACATGACGATCAGGTCGACAGCCTGTCCCAGTTCCTCATCTGGCTGACGGAGAAGCGCCCCACAGCCATGTACGGCACGTACGGGTGATAAGTATCTACCGGGTGCCGCAGTGCCATCAGTTGGAATGCGCCCGTATCCGTTGCCATGTCACCATTTCTCCCCTTTTAGCCTTCGCAAATAGCCGAAATGTCGCAAAAAAACGTTCTTGTTTTGTCTTCTTTTGCGCCCTGGATAGGGTAGGCGTTTGGAAAAAACACACCATATGTCCGCAGAATATTCTTGATGAGGGGGCGACGTCCCGCCATAGTGTCAGAAAAATTCCCAGGGTGGTGAGCAGAGATGACGGATTTTGAAATCCTTCTCCGGAAGGCAGGCTATTCGGTACCCCAGGCAGCAGAGCATCTCGATTATTCAGAGGGTCATATTTACCGCTGGATCCGGGGCGAAGAGAAGCCTCGGGACGGGATAATCCGGCTGCTCGAGCTGGAAGTTGATCGTCGGCGCAAACCTGATAGCAGTGGTGGTTTTACCTTCATCGATCTGTTTGCCGGTATCGGCGGGCTGCGTAAGGCCATGGAGAGCGTGGGCGGGCGCTGTGTGTTCACCTCAGAATGGGATAAATACGCGCAGCAGACCTATCTGGCGAATTTTCCTGACAACAGGCCGATCGCGGGGGATATCCGTGAGGTCGACGCAGCCGCAATCCCCGATCATGATGTGCTCGTGGCAGGGTTTCCCTGCCAGCCATTCTCGATCGCAGGGGTTTCAAAGAAGAACGCGCTGGGCCGACTGCATGGTTTTGATGATGAAACCCAGGGCACGCTCTTCTTCGACGTGCTGCGTATCCTGATGGCGCACCGCCCGGCGGCTTTCCTTCTTGAGAATGTGAAAAACCTTAAAAGTCATGATCGCGGCCGGACCTTTGAGGTGATCCGCCGCAAGCTTGAGGATGAACTGGGCTATACTCTGCAGACGCGTATCATCGATGCGGCGCATTTTGTTCCGCAGCATCGCGAACGCATCGTGATTGTGGGTTTCCGCGAGGATGTGCCATTTACCTTCGACGACATGCAGCTGCCGCAGCGCGGGCATCGCGTCATGAGCGATATCCTGCACCCCGAGAATGGAGACGAAGTTCCTGAGCGGCATTACACGGTCGGCGATAACGCGGTGGTGAGCGACAAATACACCCTGACCGATAAACTCTGGAAGTACTTGCAGGACTATGCAGCCAAGCACCGAGCGAAGGGCAATGGCTTTGGTTTTGGGTTGGTGCACGGCGATAGTATCGCGAGGACCTTGTCCGCCCGCTACTACAAGGATGGATCCGAGATCCTTGTCAGTCGGGGTGAGGGTCGGAACCCGCGCCGCCTGACGCCGCGGGAATGCGCCCGCCTGATGGGCTATGACGAGGACTTCCGTATCCCGGTTTCTGACACGCAGGCGTATAAGCAATTTGGCAATTCGGTCGCCGTGCCGGTATTTGCAGAGGTTGCACGGATTATGCATCCGCATATTCTGAATATCACAAGCAAGCAGGTGGACCCGGTAATCAGAGTTGGCTGACGTTCATGACACAGCAACCCGCAGCCGAAACATGGCGGCGATACGGGGGGCTGATACGAAACCGGAATTGATGATCCGCCGCGGGCTTCATGCCCGAGGTTTCCGTTTTCGGCTGCACGATAGGAAATTGCCCGGGCGCCCTGACCTCGTCTTCCCGAAGTATCATGCTGTTCTTTTCGTTCATGGATGCTTCTGGCACGGCCACAACTGCCATCTGTTTAAATGGCCGAAGACGCGGGAAGACTTCTGGCGCGAAAAAATCGAGGCCAATGTCGGGAGGGATAAGTCCGCAATCGATGCGTTGCATGAGGCTGGCTGGCGGGTCGGGATCATCTGGGAATGCGCCGTTAAAGGTCGCATGCGCAAACCTCTCAACACGGTTCTGGGTGAAGCCGTAGATTGGTTGAGAACGTCTGATGGTGATTTTGAGTTTGAGGGATTTTCCGAAAGTGATGCCATGGAGGTTTCCCCGTGAAATTCGGTGCTCTGGCAGATCTGTTCGAGGGCGCTGGTGCCAAGGTGCTCACCGAGGTCGAGATCAACCGTCAGCGCTCAAACCAGCATGAGTTCCAGGGCGTCAGCGGCTTTCGGGCGTTTCTGGGGACGCCAGCAGAAAAAAAGACCTTCCCGGCAACCTTCTACTGGCTTGAGGACGATGAAGAGGCTGAACCGGTCCGCCTCGAGTCCTTCTGCACCTGGAGTGATGTCCGGCGAGGTAAGGCGGGACGCAGCCCTGAATATCATCTTTATTACGCGGCAGAGTCAGAGCCGGTTGTCCATCGTGCGCGGGCTGGAGACCAGGTTGTGATTGCACGAAGAAAAAACGGGGATCTGATGGTGCTGGTGACGCCAAAGGGTTCAACCATTGGACAACAGCTATTGTGGCTGTTTGGGCTTGAGCTGTCCGAAGGAAAGTCCGTTGCACGTCGCCTCGAGCCCGATGATGCTGTCGAGCTTGGCCTCGCGGCGCGGAACGTTCTGGCAGACATGGGTATTGAGGTGGAAGAGCCGGAACCCGACGCCTTTGAGCTTTTGATTGAGCGGTTCGGGAGGCAATTCCCCGGGACAGTGCCATTGTCGCTATTTGCCCGGGAGACGCTTCCCAGTGTTGATCCGCTGGAGGACCCGGACGGTGCACTCATCGCCTGGATGGAGCACGAGGAAGCTCTCTTCCGACATCTGGAACGGGAGATCGTCTCCGACAGGCTGAAGGCAGGCTTCACTCGGGGCGAGAAGGCCGACGTCGACGGTTTTCTACATTTCTCGTTAAGCGTACAGAACCGTCGGAAATCACGCGCTGGCTACGCTTTTGGCCATCACGTTGAAGCTATCCTGCAGGCACACGCGATCAGCTACACCCGCGAAGCGACAACCGAAAAACGAAACGCCGCGGACTTTCTGTTCCCTAGCGAGGACGACTATGCGGACCGGCGGTATCCGGATGATCAGCTCAAAATGCTGGCGGTGAAAACAAGCTGCAAAGACCGGTGGCGTCAGGTTCTTGCGGAAGCGGATCGGATCCAGACCAAGCATCTGCTCACCCTCGAACCAGCAATCTCACAAATTCAGACCGCTGAGATGCAGAATGCAGGCCTGCAACTGGTTCTGCCTGCCTCTCTGCACAGCACCTATCGATTTGACCAGCGCGCGTGGCTGATGAGTGTCAGAGGGTTCCTCAAGTTGGTGCATGATCTGCGGGGGCGGCAGCGGTTGTTGATTTGACCGCTGTAACGTTTCGTCGAGTCGCTGCGCTGGATAACATTCATAGGGGCACTGTCAAAGCAAACTGACTTGAGGCGGGAAGGGCGGTTTTGTAGCGTCGAACCATGACCCAACGATCGCCGTTTCGCTATTTCAAAACCAGTCCAGAAATCATCCGTCTGGCGGTGATGTTGTATGTTCGGTTCCCACTGTTGCTTCGGAATGTGGAAGATCTGCTGCATGAGCGCGGCATCGACGTGAACCATGAAGCCGTTCGGTTTTGGTGGCACAGGTTTGGGCCTATGTTTGCCAACGAGATCAGAAAACGACGGGTCGAGGGGATGAAGTCGAGCCAGTGGCGATGGCATCTGGACGAGATGTTCGTGAAGATCAACGGCGAAAGACACTATCTGTGGCGGGCCGTGGATCACGAGGGCGAGGTGCTCGAAAGCTTTGTCACCAAGACCAGAGATAAGAAAGCGGCATTGAAATTCCTAAGAAAAGCAATGCGGAAGCATGGCCGACCTGACGTAATCGTGACCGACCGGCTCCGGTCATACGGTGCTGCCCTGAAAGATATCGGTGCCAACCATCGCCAGGAAACGGGGCGCTGGCTCAACAATCGCGCTGAGAATTCACATCTGCCGTTCCGACGACGAGAGCGGGCGATGCTTCGCTTCCGGCGGATGCGAAGTTTGCAGAAATTCGTCGCCGTCCATGCCTCGATCTATAACCTGTTCAATTCGGAGCGCACGCTTTCCTCCAGACCAAACTTCAAGTCGAACCGGGCCGCCGCACTTGCCGAGTGGCGGGGTATCTGCGCCGATTAAGGGACAGCCATTCTGTCCATGTGGAGACCGGTTCGCATTCGTCTGGCAGTACCGTTCCAGGGGGGCAGTGGCTTCCGGGCCTTTCTGGGTGCGCCCGCCGAAAAGCAGACGTTCCCAGCGATCTTCTACTGGTTGGAAGATGATGAGGACGCGGAACCCATCCAACAGGAGTCCTTCTGCACATGGAGCGATGTCCGTCGCGGCAAGGCGGGCCGGAGCCCTGAATATCATCTTTACTATGCCGCGGAATCCGAGCCTGTAGTCCATCGGGCCCGGGCCGGCGATCAGGTAGTGATTGCCCGGACAAAGGAAGGCAGCATGATGGTGCTCCTTACGCCGAAAGGGTCGACCATTGGCCGGCAACTTTTGTGGCTCTTCGGGCTGGATCTTTTCGAGGGAAGATCTGTCGCGCGCCGCCTCGATCGCGACGACACTATTGAACTTGGCTTCGCAGCGCGAAGTATTCTGGCGGATCTTGGCATTGAAACAGTAGAGCCCGAAGCAGACGCCTTTGACCTGCTTATTGAGAAGTTCGGACGGGCCTTTCCGGGAACCGTTCCACTGTCTGTCTTCGCCCGTGAAACATTGTCAGAGGTCGATCCACTGGACGATCCTGACGGTGCGCTTGTTGCCTGGATGGAGCACGAAGAGGCGCTGTTCCGGCATCTGGAACGCGAGATCGTCTCGGACCGGCTGAAGGCAGGTTTCACGGAGGATGGTTCGGCGGACGTGGACGGGTTCCTGAGCTTTTCCCTGAGCGTTCAGAACCGTCGTAAATCGCGGGCAGGCTATGCTTTCGGCCACCATGTTGAAGCCATCTTGCAGGCTCATGGGGTGAGCTACACGCGCGAAGCCACGACGGAGAAACGAAACGCTGCAGATTTCCTGTTCCCTGGCGAGGACGAATACGCGGACCTCCGATATCCCGATGACCAGCTTGCTATGCTCGCTGTGAAGACCAGCTGCAAAGACCGATGGCGGCAGGTCCTGGCAGAGGCCGACCGGATCAGGACAAAGCATCTGCTTACGCTTGAGCCGGCAATATCGAGGATTCAGACGGCCGAAATGCAGAGCCAGGGCCTGCAGCTTGTGCTGCCCGCCTCATTGCACAGCACATATCAGGCTGACCAGCGTGCATGGCTCATGGGTGTCGGGGATTTTCTCGGGGAAGTCCGCGACCTGCGTGGGCGACAACGTCTTTTGATCTGAGGGATTGTGATGAGCGAAGAGTTCTGGCGTGTAGGTCACCAGTATCGTGACAAGGCGGGTGTGAAGTTCGAGGAAGACGAACTCCTGCGCTGGCTGAATACGTCCGCCGGTTCGATCGCGAACTCAGGAGGTATCAGATTCAAAGACCCGGTCTCGGGAGGACCGGTGGATCCGGAGACAGACCGGGCCATCCCTGCATTTTTTGTCCTGATCACTAGGGACATGTCTGCCCAGCACCACAATCCCTGGGACGACGTAGTCGATGAGGTCAGCGGAAATATCTACTATTGGGGAGACGCAAAGTTTTCGGCGCGCGAAAAGTTATTCAATCAGTTCCCCGGCAACGCGCGTATCGAAGCGACGAACAACCTGCGCCTTGCCGGGCGTCTCGACGAGATGCCACCGATCCTTCATTTCTCGAAGCAGAAATCCGGGTGGCTGACGTTCACTGGTCTTTGCGCGCTGTCCGACGTCAGACATGCGTGGTTTGAGGACGAAGGGAAGCCGATCAAAAACCTGCGCATCCTGCTTTCCATCCTAGATACCGAGACGGTGTCTGCAGAGTGGCTTCGGCAACGTGTCGTTGCCGGCGATGTTCGTGAGGTCGACAGGAAGCTTGCCCCAGAGGTCTGGCGGAAGGCAATCAAGGGCAAGATAGAAAGGCGGCAGGTCTGGTCTTCTAAGGTTCGGAGCAAACAGCAACAGGTTCCGGTTGCCGGATCGGATGATGAAAAGATCCTTGAAGAAGTTGCTGCGCTCACGCCCGCCGAATTCGAGGCGTTCACCGTGGCACTGATCGACAAGCTCCCGGACATCGTTCCTGGCCTTGAGCATCGCGTTACGCGAACCAGGAGGACAGGAGACCACGGTATCGACTTCTTCGGCATGTTCAAAATGCCGTATCCAATTGACTATGAGATCGAGTTCCTTGGTGAAGCCAAACGCTACAAGACGGCCATTACGCCGGATCAGGTTTCCCGTCTAGTTGCGCGACTCGGGCGAGGCCAGTTCGGGCTGTACTTCACGACCTCTTGGTACTCTGAGCAGACTCAGAAAGAGATTGAGGCGGACCGCTATCCAGTGCGTCTGTTTTCCGGGCAGGACATTGTAAACATCCTTCGGGCTGGAGACTGTGTCTCCGGCGAACGACTAAGGGTCGACTGGAAGGAGCTGGCGCTTGCCGAGGTTGAGGGACATAGCGCCGACGGTCTCAGGCCCACATCTTTGTGGTAGATGCGGTTTCAGGGAGCTTTGCCGCGCTCATCCACACGCACACATACTTGGAATTATCGGCCCAAAGCGGACGAAGAACGGCCGTCAACATGCTGCGATGCGGCCCGCCAAAGCCTCCGTTTGCTGCAACTGCATGAAGTGACGAAGAAGGCAGGTCGAGACCAGAGAACAAATTGCCAAGTCGCCGCGGAAGAGCCAAGATCAGCTTTGGAGAACCGTGGTTACTGCCTGTCACTTACAGTACTAATTTTTGATCAAGTGAAATCGCCTGCAGAACCGCTTGCACGTTGTTCAGGCAGGTAGCATCGTCGTGTTACTGCTGGGGAACGACTTCCATGATACTCTACAAGACAATAGCCCTAAAGTTCGGTCGCAACTTTGAACGCGAGCAGCCGGGAAGCTTGGTTGGCCTCGATGGTCACCCGGTCCTGCCAGAAGATATTCGTCAGCATTGGCGAAGCGTTCTCGGCGATATCGCTTCGGCTAGAATCTATTTGCTTGACCACAATGCCGCGAGTTACCTCGATTCCTTAAGAATGAATGTTCAAGGAATGCCATGGGAGGACCGGCCCGAATCTGACATTCAAAGCTATGTCCGTGACGTCGATTTTCCGCGCGATCTGATTTGGGTCGAGTACGACGACCGCAAACTATGGGAGGATCGTGTTGCGCGACGAATAACGACCCAGACCGAGGACGAGTTAAACAACCGGCGTCAACGGGGGTTTCTCTTCGACAATCGAGCGCACGATATGCTGACCGTGCGTCTTTTCTCTGCTTTGACAGACACTTTCTTTCTCGACGCGCCATTGGTGCTGGAAATATCGAAAGACAAGGATGGTCGCCCTGACTTCACCAATATACGATGGAGCCCAAAAAGAACGGTAATAGCCGGACTTGTGCGGGCCGGGTTTCTGAGAGACGAAGCATCGGCACTAGAATTCTTTGAAGAGCATAGGGGTCACGTGACCTACGAAATGGTGATCGGCTTCATGCTTTTTGCGGCCCTTGCGGCACGTGAAGATGATTTGGTGCTGCAAGAAGATCGAAGCCTCTCGAATGCGCAAGCCAAGACTGCTCGTAAATTCGGAAAGACTTGGATGGCAGAAGCGCTAAAATCTCACGTCACCATTCGAATTGGACCGGCCGCTGAGCGGCATATGACTGAGCAAAAGGCGCGGCTTCGTTTTGAGGAAGAACAGACAACAGGCCGCGCCGCACCAACAGAACATTGGGTGGCGGAACATGAAAGACGCTATGCAAATGGTAAGGTGGTGCGGGTTCGGGTGCACAAACGCGGGCAATCAGCTGACAGGAAATTGCCGGCGCGGGTCGTGGGGCCGAAAAAGCAAGACTGACTTTTTGGTGTTGCATTTGGAGGGATTCCGCTAATCTGATCGTCATGGCCTCGGTCGGCCCACAGCAGAGCTCGACACGGCTCCGATTTGCTGCAGTCGCAGCCTGCTTTCCCGACATTCGCTACGTTCGCCAAATCTTCAGGCCTACGAACTCTCAAATCGCGGACAACGCGAAAGCCAACCGCTGGCGCCCAGTAGTCACTTGAAATTGCAACGCGTCGGGCGGGTCTTGCTAACTCTACATGCCCGGCATACGCACCTGCCTTCCTAGAACGCCTACAATCTGGGCGGTCTGCGTCTACAGCCAAGTATTGACTGTGACCTAATGGGGCGAAATGCAATCTCCATCGGTATGCTCCTCTCGCTAAGCTAATTCTACAACAATAGCTGCGGTGGTCTTGGCGGGAAGGCAGTTCATCCCATCAGGTCACGTGAATGGCACCTGCATAGCAAGACATTGATCCGCGCGGTGATTGCGTCCACGCTTCAATGGCGTAGTCTCTTTTCACCCGAATTGGCGTAGTTGTCCCATGATAGACAATCATCAAAGCTTGCCCCAAGAGTCCGCCGATAGAATAACAAAACCCTTGGCACGCTTCCTAGAGATCCAAGCGGCCGCGAGTGGGCTCCTGTTCCTAGCTGTCCTGCTGGCTTTGGCGCTGGCAAACTCGCCTTGGCAAGAAGGCTTCCTGGGCTTCTGGAAGACCCCAATTGGCCTGACATTCGGTTCGTTCGATTTCACCCGCTCGCTGCGACACTGGATCAACGACGGGCTGATGACACTCTTCTTTTTTGTGCTTTCTCTAGAGCTCAAGCGCGAGATCGTTCTGGGCGAATTGCGAAACCCGCGACAGGCCGCCCTGCCGTTCGCAGGCGCTTTGGGTGGCATGGTCGTGCCGGTCGCGTTCTATCTTATTCTGATGTCCGGGCAGCCCGGGGCGCACGGCTGGGGAACTGTGATGGCAACCGATACGGCGTTCGTGATTGGGTGCCTGGCGCTTTTCGGAAGCCGGATCCCGTCCACCTTGCGTCTGTTCCTGCTTTCTCTAGCCATTTTTGACGATGTCGGCGCAATTCTCGTTGTCGCCTTCGGATACGGGGAAGCGTTGAACTGGTCGGGGATCGGTTTGGGTCTGCTGGGAATTGGTATCGTCGCCGGCGCCTCGCGCGTCGGGATCAGAAGTGTCCCGGTTTATTTTCTTCTCGGTGCGGCAGTCTGGCTTTGCATCGACGCCTCCGGCGTACACGCGACTATCGCGGGGGTCATTCTGGGAATGATGACACCGACGCGCAGATGGGTAAGCGATGCCCGGCTGCATGCCATCCTTGGGCGCCTGCGCGTCGTTCCGGCCGGTGATCGGCAGCAGGGAAATACCGCAAGCCGCCATGACCTGCGTCAAGCCAGCAGAGCAGTCACGGAGGCGCTCTCTCCAGTCGAACGACTCGAAATGATGCTGCACCCCTGGGTCGGCTTTGCAATCATGCCGATCTTCGCGCTGGCAAATGCCGGCATCACGATTCAGGGTGCCGATTTCGGACAACCGGTCTCCTTGGCAATAATTGTCGGGCTGGTGTTGGGAAAGCCGATCGGCGTCTTCGGATTCAGCTGGCTTGCTGTCCGATCAGGCCTGGCAGTGCTCGCGCCGGGCTTGTCGGGGCCGTTGGTTCTGGCCGGCTCGTTTCTCACTGGTATCGGTTTCACGATGTCGCTGTTCATAGCGGGCTTGGCTTTTGATCCGGCGACACTGAACGCTGCAAAGCTAGGAATTCTCTCAGGATCAGCCCTTGCCGCAACGGTCGGGATCCTCATGCTGCTCCTGCTGACACTTCATGCAGCGCACAAAAAAAACGCCACAGGTACAGCAGAACCAGACCGGAAAACCTAGAATAGGAAGAATAGCGTCGCGATGAGAAACGCCGCTGTACCGGCGACCGGGCGCTTGCTCCCTGCGGCGACAACCTAGTTCGCAAGTGCGTCGAGAAGCCCGGCTCGGACCAGCGCGCCGCTGATTACGAACATCGCGGCGATCGTTATGGGTGCAGGATTCGAAAACGCTGCCAGAACTTCATTCGTGGGGACAAACCCCAAGACGACAAACAGCGCGGCGGCCCCTGCAGCGGTTACATCCGGTTCGAAGCGCTCGGAAAGAAATGCTGCGAACAGAAGGACGACAACGGCGAGCGCGAGATAGGGTTAAAGGTCGGCGATGAGATCAATAAGTCTGCCCTCTTTCCTTCATACCTATGCCGTTGAGGAACTGGCGGTCGCAGCATCCACCATTCCAAATAGAGCACCAACTGAAAAATCAGCCCAATTGTCTCGACAATACTGGGTCAGAAAGAAACACTCCCAGCAGAGACGTAGCCGTCCGTTCAGCGACAAGTGTCCTATTTTGGTGGCCCCCAGTTTCCAATCCAACGCTCCAATTCACTGACCAGTGGCAATATTGCGCAAGGCTCAGGCGGGAAGTGCTCGGGCCTCTGCAAACGTCAGCAATCTGCGGCTTTTCTCATCCCAAAGGTGCAGTCGCGCGCAGCGGAAGCTTTCCCAAAGCGTGATGCGTCTGGTCTGTGCCAGGACATCGTGATCCTTGACTACGTCGTGTAAACGATAATACGGGATGCGGCTGGCCAGGTGATGTACATGGTGGACTCCGATGTTCCCGGTGATCCAGCGCAGGATGCCGGGCAGGTCGTAGTGCGAACTACCGTGAAGGGACGCATCCTCGATGTTCCAGTCTTCCTCGTGCCGCCAGCTGGTTTCCTCAAACTGATGCTGCACGTAGAAAAACCACATGCCGGCAATCGCTGCCAGAAACATCGTCGGCAGGAAGACGAACAGCAGTACCTCCCAGCCGCCCAGCCAGACAATCACTGTCAGAGTGAGGCCAATGGCAGCGTTTGTCGCCATCGCACTCAGCCAGTAGCGACCGCCGGACCGCATCAGTTGGACGGGCAGCCGATTGTGCAGGAAGAACGTGTAAAATGGCACCACGCCAAACAGGAAAACCGGATGGCGGACGAGTCGGTAAAGCGCCCTGCCCAGCCAATCCTTTTCGCGGTATTCTGTGATCGTAAGCAACGGTAGGTCTCCGACGCCCCGGCGGTCGAGGTTCCCGATAGTGGCATGGTGGATCGCGTGGGTCTTGTGCCAGACGTCATAGGGCGTCAGCGTGATGACGCCGATGATACGGCCAATCCAATCACACAGACGCCGGTCCCGGAACAGGGAACCATGCCCGCAGTCGTGCTGGATTACGAACAACCGGAAAAGAAAGGCTGCATTGGCAAATGCGAGGGCGATTGCCAACGCGGTGCTGATCGAGAGCACCCACCACGCAACCGCCCATATTGCCAGGAAAGGCACTAGCGTGACGGTTAGTTCGAAAATACTGCGGGAAGGGATTGGCTGCCGGTATTTCACCAGAGTTCGTTTCCAGTCAGATGTGGTCAGTCGGGTCGCTTCCAGCCTCGGACCGGTTGCATCGCAGGGATACCCCACGCAGGGGCCCCGGCTCGTGATGGACAAATGATCCGACTGGACCCGCGCGTGTCGCGCGGTCAAGGCAGGTCGGGCGTTTGGAATGTCAGATTGGACGCCACCGTTTTGGCGGCCCGCGCCAACCGACATGTTCTGCTGACGTGGCCGTTGGCCCCTTGCATTGTGCGAGTTGGACGACGTCGGCATGGAAGGTGTCTACCCCGCTGCTACTAGGTATGTCATACCGGCGGTCTCCGGACGGAGTTCCCGCCAGCAATGATCCGGTTGATGAGAACGGCCACGGCCCGATGCGCCTCTATCTCGCCATCCGTAACACCTGCGCCTTCATGCGTCTTTGCCGCATCGCGCAGGATGCCCACGACCTCGCGTTCGGACAAGAGGTTGCGATCGTTCATCGCCAGCAGCATAGACTCGCAGATTGAGAGGGCGGCCATGCCCGAGAAATCTTTTGCGCTACCCATTTTTAGGCTTCCTTCCGGGTATCGGTAAAACAACGCGCGGCCGAGCGGCCTCGCTTATCCCAAGCATCTTCGCAGAAAACAGGGTATGCTGAGCTAACCGAAAGCAGTCTCCGCACGAACGCACCCAAAGATTTTTCGGCTTGCGAGGCTCCGATGACGGATATCTTAGAAAGTCCGCTTACAAAGAAGTTGCAAGTCTTCGTCGCCTTGTCCGACGATGAATTGGACGTTTTGAAGCGTCTGCATCTGCGCCGCCGGTCCTTCACGGCGGGGCGTGATCTCGTGCATCAGGGGCAATCTGACCAGGCCGCTTACATACTGGCCGCCGGCTGGGTGTGTTCCTACAAGCTACAGCCGGACGGTACCCGACAGATCGTAGACGTCCAGATACCAGGGGATTTTCTTGGATTGCGCAGCGTCCTGCTGCGCACCTCCGACCACAGCTTCGAGCCGGTCACGGACATTCAGGCGGTGGAGGTTCTCGCGGACGACCTTCTGGATGCATTCACGAAAACGCCTCGCCTGGCGGCGGCCTTTCTTTGGGCAGCATCACGGGACGAAGCCATGGTCGTCGAGCATCTCGTTGGAGTTGGCCGACGGTCCGCGGATGCGCGCATGGCGCACTTCCTTCTGGAACTGGGGGCACGGCTGAAGTTGGTCGGAATGGGGAGAAAGGAAGGGTACGCCTGTCCATTGACACAGTATCATCTTGCGGATGCACTCGGCCTAAGCGCGGTCCATGTGAACCGTGTTTTGCGGAAGCTACGCGAAAACGGTCTGCTGACCTTTCAGGACGGCCGCGTGACATTCGACGACTATGACGGGTTGGTGGCCATTTCGGGTTTCGATCCGGCGTATCTGGATCAGATCGACCCACTTTTGAAATGAATGAGGCCGCCCAAAGATAGACTTAAGGCGGCCCGGTTTTCTTCTGAGACGAGAGAAGTCAGCTAATCGCTTTTGCGGCCGCGTCGAGTTCCCTGTTCATCGCGTCGTATTGATTCGCCTCGTGCGCTTTCTCGGCTGCCTGGTAGTGTTTCAGCGCCCGATCCTTTCTGGGGCCGGCCGGCGCTTTGTGACAGGCTGCTTTGACCGAGGCCATCTTCTCAGCCGAATTGGTTTGTTGAGGTGTCATAAGATTGTCCTTTCTTGGACGTTCCGAGAATAAGAAGCGCGGGGAAATGCAATCCACTTTTTAAACGATACCCCTCCCGCGCTCCTCTGATGCTCGAAATAAGTGCCGCCGGAGATTCGGCAGGCACGAAGTCATGTACCCATCTTCTCCACTCCGCTGCACTGACGCAGGTTAGCCCGGGACGCTCGAAAGTTGGACTGTCCGCTTGGGCATCGGCTGCAGTGATCAAGTTCTGGTTCTGAATCCAGACCCCAAGGGCCGGGTCACATGTCAATAGGTTCGTTAGAGGTTTCGCCCCAAGGTGAAGATTCATCCTGTGGGAGTCAGGTGGTAGGGGTTTGCTGATGTGACAGCCGCAGCCACCGACCGTTGTCCAGAAAATATGTGGACGCGCAGAGCGCCTCATAGATTGGTGAACCCGGCTTTTCGGCGAATACGCGGTAGGCCAGCACGGCAACGGCTCCTTGCCTGATTTGGCTACGGTCTTTCATTTCCACGGTTCGCCAGCCCGTGTTTTTCTTCATATGCTTTAGGATTTGTCCGCCCTGGAGGATGCCTGGCGGATATGGAAGTATCATCACTGCATTTGTTGCAGTCACCGTGCGAGCGCTGTCCGCGCCGCTGGTCCAGTGCCGCGCCTCCAGATCCCAGAGGATCGCATTGTCATGACCGGGTAAACCGCCTTGCCTGCGATCGCCGTCCTGTGCTTTGCCCAAGGTCATTGGCCCGTTCCCGGAGTGCCTGCGAGTATTAATTGCACAATCAGAAAGAAGATCGCCAGTACCACCCAAATCAGTCCAGACAAATTTGCCGGCCGGTTTTCCACGCCACCAGAAACAGCCCTTAAACGCCTGTGGCGTTTGGGAAGAAGACGGGTCAGTTCCCGCGCGACCGAACTGTAATCCTGTTTGAGTTCGGGCACGTCACGAAATTGCGACAACAGCATCTCCAGTCGCGAACTAGCGGCGTCTTCCTCCAAAGCGGCGAGCGCGGCTGCCTCTTCCCAAGGTTCGAGTTCTAGCCTTGCGAGGGCCGAAAGTACCGTAATAGCATTGCCTTTCCGGTCCTCACCAACGAAGGCTTGCAAAAACCGATCGAACTCAGGGCTATGCGGGTAAAGAATTCCACCTGCGAGCATCACCGTTTCCTCCTTTTCAATGCTTTCGGACCTTGGGAGCGAACGTGCCGACTGAACGGGGCCTCCTTTGGCAGGATCAAAATGTTTCGGATTGTTTCGATCATACCCGCATCGCCTGGAGCAAGCGCTTACGCAGATCAGCCGGTGTCCATGCCTCTGAATTCAAGCATCAGGGCAGCTCCAAGGTTCGCCTGCACGGCCTGGGTCTCAGCGGCGCTAACATGGGTCAGCGCGCACCGCCCGGTTCTGGGATAATTTATGATGACCGCAAATGCAGGCTGCCTCTCTGCAGTCAGGATACGGCAGCCCTTGCAGCGCGGAAGGCACGTATACATCGCGGAGACCGGAGATGGCGCTGCGTTCAATCAGATCCACCGTAACCTTCCCGCGCCCGTTTACCCTATCCGGATATTCGGACGAGCTGCCTGCCGGTGAATACGAAGTATTGGTTGAGGAAGAGCTTATCGAGACGCTGAGTTTCCCGGCTTACCGCAGAACAGCGATTTTTCTGACCGTAATCGGCAAGGGGCGTTCGCTGGGTCGAACAGAAATGCGACCAATTTCCTGGACCGACCTGGAAACGGCACTTGGCCGCGGCATTCAGCATGACACCTTAAGTTAGCGAGGCGGCGCTTTGCCGCTGGAGGAACTAAAATGAACACTCCCGAATGGCTTAAACCCGGCCTCTACGGCGCCGTCATCGGCGCGGTACTTGTTAGTGTATCTGGATTTTCTTGGGGCGGCTGGGAAACCAGCCGAACCTCGAGCGACATGTCCCTCGCGATGGCTCGCGAACACGTTGTCATCGCATTGGTGCCCGTCTGTCTCGACATGGCCCGAACCGATCCGGACCGGGCCGCCAAGATGGCAGCGATCCGGGCAGCCTCTACCTTCCGGCAGCGAGAGGCCCTCATGGCGGCTGGCTGGGCGACAGTACCGGGGACAGAGACCCCGAACCGGAACCTCGCGCAAGCCTGCCTTGCGGCCCTTGACGTAAACAAGTCACCGGAGCGTCCGGAAAACACGATCAATCAAGGATGAGCAGCGCCATGTCACCACCTCTGCCTGAAACAACCGATCTTGAACGACGCGTTCTAGCCCATGAACGGGTTCTACAGTCGCTTATTGCTTACATGTCCCACACGGAACCGCGGTTCCTTGAGCACCTTAAGAAGCGTTTTGTTGAGCCGATGGCTATGGAGCGGCACGAGCATGACCACCGGAACGCGGATGACTACGCCGAGGAATTCATTCGCGCCGTGATGGCCCTTGGAGAAACGCAATTGCCAAAGGCGGCGAGTTCCAGGGTTCTCAAGCAGCCATTGCACCAACCGGAAAAGAGACAAACTTCGGCACACCCCTATTATCCCACTGCACAAGCTGATCGTGTCCGTGTCAGGGAGCGGAATGGGATCTGGGAGGTCAAGGTGGATGGTGTGTTCCACGGGGACTACCACGACAAGGGCAATGCTCTGGCAGCCGCAGCCTTGGCTCGCTTGTCGCTTTGAGGAAAGGACATCTCCGATGAACGAGTTAGTCAGAAAATCCATTGCGGTTTTCGCCAGGCCGTTCAGTTTGCCCGGCTTAGACGAGACGCTTCCAGCAGGAGAGTACGACATTGAAACGGAACTGAGTTCACCGCCCGACTGCCTGCATCCTGAAGCCTGGAAAGCGTCTGTAGCGGTGAGACTGCATTCTCGGGCATCCCACCCCGGGCTGGCGAGAACCTTGACCGTTTCACTGGCCGACCTCGATGACGCCCTGGCAAAGGACAAGCTGACCGGAAAAGATCTGGCCGAGATTTTCCTGGAGGAAATGCTTGCAGACCCGATGGTTCGGCTGGTGATGGAGGCCGACGGCGTTTCCGAGTTGCAGCTTCGGCATCTCTACTCGGGCGGGCGGGCAACCCAGACAGACAAAGACGCGCCGGGTGCGGCTCCGGCAGCTAAATTGCCAAAGGAAATTTCAGCGATACAGGCCGCGGAGAACGAAGGAATGCCGACACAGGGGGAATAAGACGCGCGGATGCCCCCGCGACCGTCACGGTCTGCGCCGGGTGCCAGTCTGCGCGAGCAAGAGAGGAAACAATATGCCCGGCCAGAACGGCGGCCCGGAAGACCGTGGGCCATGGCAAAGCAAACAGAAACGCAAACCGCCCGAGATTGACGATCGCCTTCGTCACGGCCGCGATCGGCTGGGCGGACTGCTCCCTGATGGGTGGCCTCGTCTGAGGGGGTACTGGTTGTAGGAACGATAGTCTTGGTGGCTGTTGTTGCCCTCTTTCTTGATACACTGTCCCGAGCGACTCTGTCGCTGTTGTCCAGCGTTTTGGCAGATACACTGCTGAGATTCCGCCTGACCTGCATTTCAAATTCCCGCTTGGCATCGACGTTGCCACACTGATGCCCGTGAAACGGCAACTGAAGCACGAATTCGGATTCACCACGCCGGGCAGAGGTGATCCCTTCCCAAGTCCGTCAGACGGCCGACGCGAAGCCGAAATGGTCACGGTAGATCTGAACGCTGCGCTTTTGGAGTGGGTGGTACAATACCGGATCTCGGACCCCCTGAAGTTCCTGTTCGAGGTTCGTGAACCGAGTGCAACTTTGCGCTATGTCTCTGAATCCGTGATGGACCTGTCACGTTTCCGTGCCGCCCCAAGTTCTCATTTACGCATCCTGAGCTTCGAAGGCCAAGGGGCTTTTCCAATCCAAGGCTGAGTGCCCTCGGCGAGGATTGTAGAATCCGTTGATGTATCCGAAGTTCGCCAGATCGGGCGCCCTGCGGGTGGGTCAAGGCCGCTGCCACAGCAATTAAGCCTTCATCGTCTTGAAGAAGGTTTCGACCGCCGCGTTGTCATAGCAATTGCCTGTGCGGCTCATCGATACCTTGAACCCGTGCTGCCGCAGAAGCTTCTGGTGTTCGTGAGGGCAGTATCGGCTGCCTCGATCCGTGTGATGGTTGCAGCCTGTCCTTGCGTTGGCTCTGGCTGAGGGGCCGGTTGCGGAAGGCCCGATACCCTCGTGGGCTGACTTCCATGGTCTGGCACAGCCGTTCGACGAGCAGCATCTCGGCGTTCTTTGCCCTTTCGGCAGATTTGCCGAGCAAATCGCTTGCCGGGCAACCCAGGCCTGGATCAGCAATCTCTTCACGACATCAATGACGTCGATGGATCAGGGCAAGTCGCTGGCGACGGTAGCGTTCGCTCTTCTTATCGCGTTTCTTTATGGGGTCCTGCACACGCTTGGGCCGGGGCACGGCAAGGCCGTCGTGATTTCCTATTTCGTCGGT